>JBILML010000057.1:0-7224 GCA_044375555.1 Terrimicrobiaceae bacterium | reverse complement strand
ACGGCGAGACTGCTGCGGAGAAATCCAACGAACTCCTATTCCACATGGCGATCGCTGTGGTGAGCGTTTCGCTGCTGATCCTCTTCGCTCTCGGCTGGCGCGAGTCGCTGATTGTGGCCATCGCGATCCCCTCGACCCTCGCCCTGACGCTGCTCGTTTTTTACCTGCTCGGATTCACGCTGAACCGCATCACGCTGTTCGCCCTGATTTTCTCAATCGGTATTCTGGTCGATGACGCCATCGTGGTTGTGGAAAACATCGTCCGCCACTTCCACTTGCCCGGAAACAAAGACAAAAACTGGTCGCGCATCGCAGTGGAGGCCGTGGGGGAGGTTGGAAATCCCACCATCCTCGCAACTTTCGCAGTGATTTTTGCGGTGCTGCCGATGGCCTTCGTCGGTGGTCTCATGGGCCCCTACATGCTTCCGATCCCGATTGGAGCAAGTGCGGCGATGTTTTTCTCACTCATCATTGCGTTCGTCGTCACTCCCTGGGCGGCGATCCGGATGCTTCGCTGGCGCAATGGCGAGAAGCGCCTCGCCAAACACGGCGAAATTCATGGCACCGGCAGCGCGGCACACGAGGAGGATTTTTTCACGAGGTTCTACCGCCGCATCATGGGTCCGCTCCTGCATCAAAAGACCGCGCGCATGGGATTCCTCGTCGGCATTATCCTGCTTCTCCTTGGCTCGATGGCCATGGTGGGGATCGGTTGGGTGAAGGTGAAAATGCTGCCGTTCGACAACAAGAGCGAGTTCCAGATCATCCTCAATATGCCCGAGGGCACCTCACTCGAGCGCACTGCCGCGGTCGCCCGCGAGATGGCTGCGGTGGTGAAAGTGGAACCCGAGGTCGTCGATGCGCAGGTCTATGCGGGCACCTCCTCGCCGTTCAATTTCAACGGACTCGTTCGCCACTACTTCCTGCGGCGCGGCGCGAATGTCGCCGACATCCAGGTGAACCTCCAAGACCGCCACAACCGAAAAGCCTCAAGCCATGACATCGCCAAGCGCGTTCGCCCCGCCGTCGCCGCGATTGCGGAAAAATACAACGCCCGCGTTGCCATCGCGGAGGTTCCGCCGGGCCCGCCGGTTCTCCAAACTCTCGTCGCCGAAATCTACGGCCCGAACGAGGAAGCCCGCCACGCGCTAGCCAAGGAGGTCATCCAGGTTTTCAAGGGCACCCCCGGCGTGGTGGATGTGGATTGGTATATCGAGGCCGACCAACCGAAGGCGCGCTTCATCATCGACAAGGAAAAGGCCGCACTCCACGGCATCAGCGCCGAAACGATTTCCCAAACGCTCCGCCTCGCCGTCGGTGGACAAGCGATCGACCTGCTCCATGCGCCCCGCGAGAAGGAGGACATCGACATCGTTCTCGAACTCCCGCGATCCATGCGCACCACGCCCGGTGAATTGCTTGCGCTCCGCGTCCGCTCGGGCGACGCCAACGCTCTCCCTGAGCCGGGATCCTCAGCCTCCAGTGCGCCGCTCATTCCCCTGCGCGAACTCGTCACCATCGAAGAAACGATCACCGACAAGAGCATCTACCACAAAAATCTCATGCCTGTGACCTATGTGATCGGCGATGTCGCCGGAGTGGTCGAAAGCCCTGTCTACGCCATCCTGCAAATGAACAAGGCGCTCGCGAAAATCGACACCTCGAAGTTCGGTGGCGACGGGTCACCGTTGGAAATCTACAACGCCGCGATTCCCTTCTCTGACGCCAAGCCTGCGATGAAGTGGGATGGCGAGTGGCACATCACGATCGAGGTTTTCCGCGACCTCGGCCTTGCCTTTGCCGCTGTGCTGGTGCTGATCTACGCCCTCATGGTCGGTTGGTTTCGCTCGTTCCTCACTCCAGTGATTGTGATGGCGGCGATTCCGTTTTCCTTGGTCGGAATTCTTCCTGCGCATGCGGCGATGGATGCCTTTTTCACCGCCACCTCGATGATCGGCTTCATGGCTGGAGCGGGAATTGTGGTGAGGAATTCCATCATCCTCGTCGACTTCATCGAGCAGCGTCTCCGCGAGGGGATGCCGGTGGACGAGGCGGTGATCGACGCCGGCGCGGTGCGTTTCCGTCCGATGCTCCTCACGGCGCTGGCGGTGGTGGTCGGCGGCGCGGTGATTTTGGCCGATCCGATCTTCCAAGGCCTCGCCATTTCCCTCATGGCTGGCGAAATCGCCTCGCTCCTCATCAGCCGTATGGCCGTTCCTGTTCTTTACTTCATGGCCCACGCCAAGGATGTAAAAAGGTCGGCGTAATGAAGAAAGATTCGGATGAGGTTTTGCGAGGTTTAGGTTTCGCGGCGGCTGCGCCGCTGGAGATTGATTTTGGCTGTCACCGCGGGGCGTTCCTCCTCGGCATGGCGGCTTTGCATCCGGGCGTGAATTTTCTCGGGATCGAAAAACAGATCGACCGCGTCGAGAAATGCAACGCCCGTGCCGAGCGCCTTGGCCTCCCCAATGCCCGCGCCATTCAGGGCATCGGAGCCGAGTCGCTGAAGGAACTCTCCGCAGGCTGCGTGTCGGTTTTCCACCTCTATTTTCCTGATCCCTGGCCCAAGCGCCGCCACGCCTCGCGCCGGGTTTTTCAAAAATCTTTCCTCGCGGAAATCCGGCGTGTTCTTGGACAAGATGGTGTTCTTCGCTTGATGACTGACGACGAGCCTTACTTCCTAGAAATGCGCGATCTCACTCGCGTTGGCTGGAGGGAAAACCCCTGGGATGACGGCCGCGAAAATGTGCAGACGGCGTTTGAGATAACCTTCCGCAAGCTCGGCCAGATGCCGTTTCAAGCGGCCTTGGTTCCGGGTGCCTAGTTTTTTCTATAAATGCGGCGGAGCGGATGTTCGTCGAGGACATTGGCCTTGATGCCCCCGAGTTTCGCCGGGTCGTAGAGCTGAATGCCGACATAGTAGTAGATCGGGCAGACGGGCACGGCTTTTTGAACCAGCAAATCCTCGGCCTGCCGCAGAATCGCGAAGCGCTTGGCGGGGTCGAGTTCGCGTGCGGCCTCGGCGATCAAGCGGTCGTATTCGGCGCTGCTCCAGCCCGTGCGGTTGTTGCCGCCGCCGGTGAGGAACATGTCGAGAAAGGTGTTCGGGTCGGGGTAGTCGCCGACCCAGCTCGAGCGGGCGATGTCGTAGTCGAGGAGCGAGAGGGAGTTCAGATACACTTTCCACTCCTGGCGGGCGAGGTTCACATTCACGCCCAGCGTCTCGCGCCACATGCTTTGCAGCTCCACGGCGATCGCCTCGTTCAGTTCGCTTTTGCTGTAGAGGTAGGAGGCGTTGGGAAATCCCTTTCCATCGGGATAACCCGCCTCGGCGAGCAGGCGTTTCGCCTCGGCTGGATCAAAGCCCAGCCCCTCCGTTCCCTCGTAGCCGGGGATGCCCGGAGGCACAAACCCCGGTGCGGCCAACTCGCCTGCGCGTGTGATTTTTTCGACGATTCGGGTCTTGTTCACCGCCTGCGAGAAGGCCCGGCGCACGCGTTCGTCGGTGAATGGTCCCTTTGCGCAGTTGTAGCGCAGGAAGTAGATTCCGAGGAACGGCGCGGCGTGGAAATCCTCGCGCTTCTTCAAGTCCTCCAGCAGCGCGGGGGGCGCGAGGCCTTTGTCCATCAGCAGGTCCGCGAGTCCGCTTGCGTAGAAATTGAACGCCACATTCGCATCCGAGATCGGCAGCACATCGATCGTTTCGAGCGCGACATTGGCGCGGTCCCAGTAATGCGGGTTTTTTCGGAGACGGATCTTGTCGTTGATCCGCCAGCTCTCGAGGGCATACGCGCCGTTGCCAACGAGGTTGCCGGCCTTCACCCAATCGTCGCCGAGTTTTTCGATCAGGCTCACGGGGAGGGGGTGCAGGGTCGGAAACGCACAGAGCTGGATGAAATACGGCGTCGGATTGTCCAGTTCCACCACCAGCGTGCGCGGATCGGCGGCGCGAACTCCCACCCGGCTGAAATCGGTGATCTTCCCCTCGCCAAAGGCCTGGGCGTTTTTGATCGGGTAGAGTTGGTAGTTGTATTGTGAGCCGGTCGAGGGCGTGAGGGTGCGTTGCCAACTGCGAACAAAATCCTCGGCCGTGAGCGGCGAGCCATCGCTCCACTTCGCATCCGCCCGCAAGTGGAACGAGTAGGTTTTTCCATCCGGCGAAACCTCCCAACGCTCCGCCACGCCAGGCACCGCCTGTCCATTCTCGTCGTAGGCGCAGAGTCCCTCGAAAAGCGCATTCACGACGCGGCCCTCCGGTTGGCCTGTGATGATCGACGGGTCCAGCGTTTCCGGCTCCGCGCCATTCACAAAAACCAAATCCCCTCGCGAGGAATCTTCGCCGCAAGAGGCCAACGCGAGGGCGAGAATTGCCATGCAAACCAGTCGTGTTCCGCGTAAATTCACCGCCACCATGAAAGCCGGAATCCGAATCGCTGCAATGCTGATCGCCTTGTTTCTCGTCGGCTGCGCCTCGCGTCCTCCGCTGGCGACCGTGCCTTCGGTGGACCTCAAACGCTACGAGGGCCGTTGGTTCGAAATCGCGAAATACCCGAATTGGTTCCAGCGCGGCTGTGCCTCCGACACCGTCGCGCAATACTCCCCGCTGCCTGACGGCGCGATCCAGGTCATGAACCGCTGCAAGCAGGCCGACGGCGAATTCCGCGAAGCCCGCGCCGTCGCCACCGTCGTTCCCGATTCCGGAAACGCCAAGCTCAAGGTCCGCTTCGGCCGCAGCCCGATCGCCGGCGATTACTGGATTATCGGACTCGACGAAAAAAACTACTCCTGGGCCCTCGTCGGCGACCCCTGGCGCCAATTCCTCTGGATCCTCGCCCGCGAACCCCGCCTGAACGACGCCACCTACGAATCCATCATCGCCCTCGCCGAATCCCAAGGCTACTCCCGCGCCCGCATCGAGCGCACGATTCAGACGCCCGCGCCTTAAGTTTTAAGAGGAAATTCTGGCGCTTCCCGAAAAAGTATAAACAATGCGCCTATGGTCGGTAAAATAATGCCTCAATGGGCAGTCCTTTGGCTGCTTGCTGGTTTGTCTTGGTCGTTGATGACCTCGCCGAGTCAAGCCGCGACGACTTCGCCGAAAGAGGCTTTGCTGATCGCGAATGGCAAATACTCGCACTTCCCTGGATTGGCCTATCCCGTGCCGGATTCCGAAAAACTCGCCGCCGTTCTCCAGAATATTGGTTTCCGCGTGCGGGTTGTCCGCAATGGCAGTCGCGAGCAAATGCTCGAAGCCATCCAGGACTTCGAAAAAAGCCTGCGCGGCACCGGCGCGATCGCGTTTTTCCACTACGGGGGCCATGGGGTTCAGGTGGGCGGGAAAAACTACCTCCTGCCAGCCGATGCCGACATTCCCGACGAACGCCGGGTAGCCACCCGCTCGGTGGAACTCGACGAAATCATGGGCGCCCTCGAGTCAGCCAATGCCCGGGCCAATGTGGTCGTCATCGATGCTTGCCGTAACAACCCGCTTCCTGTCGTCGCTGGTCGCGAGTCCCTGCGCGGCCTCTCCGTCATCGGTGCCAAGCCGAAAAACTCGATCGTCATCTACGCGGCCGAAGCTGGCAGTGTCGCGGTGGACGGCCTCTTCACCCCGATCTTCGCCGCCGCCCTGGAAACCAAGGGCCGAACCATTGACCAAGTCATGAAAGCCGTCCGAGGCGAGGTCTACGCCCGCTCCAACGGTCAGCAGACTCCCGGCGAATACAACCAACTTTTCGAGGAGCTGTTCCTCGGCGAAGTGGGTGGGGACAATACCACTGCTCAAGCGATCTTCGCCCCCAAACCTCCGCCAGCGATAACGCCTCAACCGACCATAAATGACGATATGGTTTTCGTGGAGGGTGGAACGCTGCCGGATGCTTCAGAGTTGGCAGGAAAGAGCGTGAAGTCGTTCTGGATCGGTCGGACGGAGGTGACTTGGCTGGAGTGGAAAAAGGTGAGGAACTGGGCCAGCGATCACGGCTATGATATCGGAAATGTGGGCGAGGGCAGCGGCAACGACCATCCTGTGCGGGATGTGAGTTGGTATGACTGCGTGAAGTGGTGCAATGCGCGGAGCGAGATGGCGGGGCTGGAGCCGGTTTATCAAGCCAAAGGCCAAGCGTATCGAAGCGGAGAGTTCGGCCCGGAGGGATCGAGTGCGGTGACGCAAAGTGCAAGTGCAAATGGGTGTCGCCTGCCGACGGAAGCGGAGTGGGAGTGGGCTGAACGAGGAGGGGTGGAAAGCCGTGGCTATCTATTTAGCGGGAGCGATGACCTGAACGAGGTGGGATGGTTTCAAGGAAACTCGAAGGGAGCTGTGGAGGATCTTGGCAGCCTAGTTCACCAAACACTGGCAGGTCTTGGCACATGGCCTGTTGGGCAAAAAGGAAGAAACGAACTCGAGCTTTCTGATATGAGTGGAAATGTGTGGGAGTGGTGTTGGGATCTTAATAGCCCCTACCGCCGCCTCCGCGGCGGAAGCTGGAGCAGCTACAGCGCAGTCAGCTGCGCTTTCTCCTACCTCTTCATCATCTCCCCGGACAACCGCAACCCCAGCTACGGACTCCGGCTTGCCCGCAGTTCAGAACCCTGACCGAACATACGAGAAAACTCGACGGCGTTTCGACTGATTAGCGGGATCAGACAAAATTGCCATGCACACCCCTCGCTCTTCTTGTAATCAGAGCCCATGGCCATGAATCCGAAAATCCGCCGAGCCTTTGCTTATTTTTTCCGAGCGTGCCGTCTGCGTTCAGTAAAAGCGGACTTCAAGACCCTCAATTCGAGAAAACTCCGCGGCGTTGCGTGTGACGAGCGGGATGTTTTTTTGAAGGGCTGATGCAGCGATCCAGAGGTCATTGGCCCCGATGAGTCGGCCCTTGGCTCTTAGCCTTCGGGTGATTTGGGCATAGGTATCAGCGATGGCGCGAGTGATTGGCACCAACTCGAAGGATTCGACCATGGATAGAAAGGTGGAATCCGTTCGACTCGCAAAGCCCTCCGCAAACTCCCCGTAGGCAGTGATGGGCAGATAGGCAATCGCCTCCGCGTGGACTTCCAAAAATGAATGGGCCGCCCCGGGGCTGGTTCTGCGTTCGCGCTGGAAATCGATCAAAAATGTGGTGTCAAAAATCAGGGATTCCATCGGTTGGGCGGAGGGGTGTCGGCGGCTTGCGCGCGGTCCAGTGCATCAAGGGTCTCGGAAGGAACTTGCCCGGATGC
>JBILML010000013.1:0-69580 GCA_044375555.1 Terrimicrobiaceae bacterium | reverse complement strand
AGCCAACGCCCGAGCCAACGCCCGAGCCAACGCCCGAGCCAACGCCCGAGCCAACGCCCGAGCCAACGCCCGAGCCAACGCCCGAGCCAACGCCTACAGCCGTTGAGGAGCCGGATCCTGTTTTAGTCTCTCAGCCCACTCCTTCGCCAAAACCTCGCGTCCCATCAGCAATTGTCACGGTGCAAGCCAAAGACCAAGTGCCTCAGGTTGCGACCACCCCAACGCCAACTCCTTCGCCTCAAGAAACCATCAAAGTCGCGAAAGCCATCGCGGTCGAACCTCCCACTGACAGCGCCGAATCCCATTCTTCGGGAACTCCCGCCGAGCCATCAACCTCCCCCTCTTCCTCCAATCGTTACCAAGTCGCGGTTCTGACTCCGACAACCACCGAGGCGGTTGATTACTTAAAAGCCATCGCAGCCAGTGATGTCGCCTTGGCTGACAACATGGCGGAATTCCATCGCACCGAGTGCTACATCCGCTGGATCGGAGACGCCGTAAAACCTCTCGCTCCCGAGTTCGCTCGAAATCCAGAATCCCCGGAGTCCCAAAAACTCGAGGAGACGATCAGTCAGGCCTTACAACAGGTCATCGCCTTGAAGTCCCGACGTGACGAACTCAAGGCCGCCCGCATGAAAGAACTCGAAGCGCGCCAGGCCGCCCGCGCCGCTGTGGAAAAGGAAATCCAGACCACCCGTCGCGATGCGCTCGCTCGCCTGACAGGCGTCGGAGCCTGATCAGCCCAAAACCTCGCGCCAGACAATGGCGGTGTTCACATGCACATCCACCACCTTGCGGATGTCCTTGGAGTATCCCCCCGCCAGAACCCACGCCACCGGCAAAGCATTGGCCTTGGCGAATTCAAAAACCATTCGGTCCCGCTCCATCAAATCCTCATGAGTCAAATCCAAGGGCGAGTAGGGATCATCCCGCAGTGGATCCGCCCCAGCCTGATAAAGCAAAATATCCGGGCGACCACCTTCCAAAAGCCAACCGAGGTTTTGATCCAAGGAATCCATCAAAATGCCACGATCACTGCCGCCCGAGGGAATCAAGGGAACTGAAAAATGATTCGTCCCATCTTCATGGTGCCGTTCCCTCACATCGCGGTAACAGGCATTGAGCCAGTAGTCGTTCCCGTAAATCGACAAGGCGCGAAGCCATGGACGGCTCGTCGCAAGGGAAGCCGTGCCATTTCCATAGTGCAGGTCCAAATCCAGCACAGCCGCCGTGCGGATTTTTCCCTCGGCCCTCAAGGCTTCGAGAGCAACCACCAAGCCGTTGAAAGTGCAAAAGCCCTCGCCGTGGTCCATGCAGGAATGGTGAAACCCGCTCGCCAGAGCGGCGGATGTCCCCTCCTCCAAAGCCAACCGGGCTGCAGCGAAAACCCCACCATTGGTCAGACAAACGCTCGGGAAAAGCTCGGGTGACCATGGGAATTTCTGGGACTCGGCGAGTTCGCGAGGTTCCCCCGTTTTGATTGCTGCGATGTATTCCGGCGAATGAACCCTCGCCAAATCCTCTTCGGAGATCGGCGCAGGAGGGTCGATCGCGACATCCGGCAAAACCTCGCGAATCCGATCCGCCACGAGCGCGAACTTCGAAATCGGCATGATGTGCTCGCCCAATGGAGCGGCAAATCCGGGGTGGTGGAATATTTTCATGCGAGCGTCGGAGGCAGGAGGTCGAGGGTGTCACTCGCGGCCGGGTAACCTGCCAGCGAGTCCATCACGACTTTCATATCCGACTCGCGGAATCCCACTCCATACATCCGGTAAAGGGAGTGAACCACCCGAAGCAATTCATCACCGCTTAAAGCGGTCTCAAGTTCACGCCCCACGCGTCGCAGCATCAAACAAAGCGGCACGGGCATTGGGCCAAAAGTTTTGTCGATCTCCACAGGATGGCGGAAATCCGGCTGGAGATAATTCACGCGAGCAGGATCGACCATTTTGAATCCAGCTTTCTCGTAGGCCGTCAGCCGGACTTGAGTATCCGGCTTTGTTTTATCCAATGCCTCCATCTCGCCAACCAAGGTGATCGGTGAGCCGGCTGGGTAATTCAAATCCGCGAGACACTCGAGAGCGGTTGAAATCGGCAGAGCCCTGGACCAGCCCGCGATCCCGGAACGGCGCCAATCTTTGGCCACCAGATTGTGCGACATGTGAACCACCGCGCCGGGGTGTTCGCTCATCACGATGACGGTATGGTCACGCACCGCGACAAACTCGCCGCGGTGGGTCAGAAGAACGAGAGCGTATCGCAATGCCGCCCCGTTGCGGGGTTCCAGTGGGTGCCAATTCAAGCGGTCGGCAATCACATCGGCTTGCTCCATTTCTCCCTTGAAACCGAATTCCTCCCAAAGAGCCCCGAAGGCCATTTCAAAAAAAGGATCCGTGGCGTTGGCGATGCGATGGAGTTCGATTTCCGACCAATCGCCCTCGAGGCTTTTTGTATCCCCAGGCGCGAGGTGGCCGGGAATCATCCATGGTTGCAGGCGGCTCACACGAGATCCCCGTGGTGGAACTGCAGTTCGTAGAGGCTGCGGTAAAGTTCGGATTTCTCCAGCAACTCCGCATGAGTCCCAGTGTCCACAATCCGGCCATGATCCATCACCACGATGCAATCCGATTTGAGAATGGTGGAAAGTCGATGGGCGATGGCGACCACCGTGCGGCCTTCCGAAAGCCTCTCGATGGCATCTTGGATCATGCGTTCGGACTCGGAGTCGAGCGCGGAAGTCGCCTCGTCGAGCAGAAGAATCGGCGCGCCTTTGAGAATGGCGCGAGCAATGGCGAGGCGCTGTTGCTGACCACCGGAGAGCATACAACCTTTATCACCAACGATCGTCTCGTAGCCATTCGGCTGGGCGAGGATGAAATCATGGGCATAGGCAAACTTGGCGGCGGACTCGATTTGCTCGCGGGTGGCATCGAGATTTCCGTAACGGATGTTCTCGGCAATCGTGTCGTGGAAAAGAAATGTCTCTTGAGTGACGGTGCCGATGTGACGACGCAGGGAATGCTGGGTGATTTCGCGCACATCGCGTCCATCGATTTTCACCACGCCCGACTGCGGATCGTAGAAGCGAAGAATGAGCGAGTGGATCGTGCTCTTTCCAGCGCCACTGGCACCCACCAGTGCATATTTTTTCCCCGGTTCGATGTGGAGCGAAGCCTCGCGAAGGGCGAGTTTCTCGGAGCCGTAACCGAAGCTCACATTTTGAAGTTCGATCGATCCCTTGCATTCCTCAAGGGGGCGGGCGGCGGGCAGGTCGGCGATGGTCGACTTGGTCTCCATCAACTCGAAGATGTTGTTGGCCGAAACCATGCACTTTTGAATGAGCATCGGAATCCGGCTCAGGTTTTTCACCGGGTTGTAGAGGAGAAAGATTCCCGCGCAGAGGGCGGCAAATTTGGCGAAGCCGATCCCGTAGTAGTAAACATAGACCATCGCCAAAACGACCCCGAGGGCGGACACGGACTCGATCAGCGGTTGAACGATGTCCGAACTCCGGCGCACACGCATGCTGTTTCGGCATTGCGTGTCACTGGACTTCGAGAATTGCGCGGTTTGATAATCCTCGCGGGCGAAACTCTTGATTACACGCACCCCGGCGAAGGTTTCTTGAAGGATGACGGACATCTGCGCCGCCTCGCTCTCCTCGGCTTTTCCGGCTTGGCGGACTTTTCGGCCGAAAACTACCACGGGAATTATGCAAATCGGGAAGAGGACGAGCGTCGTGAGACTGAATTTCCAATCAATCGCCACCAGGACGACGACGCCTGTCAGAACCGCAATGGGGTCTTTAATGATGTCGCCGGAGACCGAAGTGAGGGCGTTTTGGGCGACTCGGGTGTCGCTCATCACACGAGACATGAGTTTCCCAGCCTTTTCGCGGCTGAAGAAATCCAGCGACTGCGACATCAAGTGGGCAAAAAGTTCAGAGCGAATGTCGCGGAGCACCCGGAGACTCACCCACGCGAGCGAGTAGACATTCAGGTAAGAAAAAATTCCACGGGCCACCATCACAAGCGGGATCAGAAGGCTGATCCAAATTACGCTCTCAATCCCCGGGCCATCATTGGAAACTCCACTGCCAAAAAGGGCCGATTTGTCCGGAAATTTCAGCGCCCCGCCCATCAGCGGCTCACCGGCTTTTTGGATAACTAGCGGAATGACGCCATTGAGCATGCCCCCAACCACACCGCAGGCGATGCCGAGGAAAAACCGTTTCCGGTAGGGAAGCATGTAGGAAAGCAACCTCAAATAGGGACGCCAGAACGCACGGACGAGTTGAGGAAAGGGCAATTTCGGCGGCTTGGGCATACGGATTCAAACTACACAGCTTGGGACGCAGTGGGACTCAAAAAAACGAACCCACAAACCCCGCGATTAGCAGTAAATACCAATCAAAAACCAGCGCGCCTCCAAAGAGCCAAATCAGGGCCCCAATCGCCAAGAACGGCCCGAACGGCAAGCGCACACCCGCCCGGTCCTTCGCGAGAAACAGCCCGGCCACCCCGGCGAGGGAGCCAACGATCGACCCAGCAAAGAGCGCGAATAGCGCCCCCTGCCAACCGAGGAACGCCCCGATACACGCCATGAATTTCACATCCCCAAAACCCATCGCCTCTCGCGGAATGACAACGGAGGACATTTGCCCCTCAATGTGCGAGATGGATTCCAAGCTTCGCGGCTGTCCATCCAACAAGACACGGTCATAAAAAAACTCCAGCCGACGCGGGGAAATCGTCTCTCCGTCGAGCAACGCAGGGCCTTCGAGAGCCACGACCAGTTTGTCCCGCTTGCGCGAAAAAACATCCCGCCAATCCATCGTTTCTCCAGCGATCGAAATCGTTACGGACTCGCCATCACACACCCAGCGAAATGGCTCGGGCTCGGCAAACCGGTGCCGGATTCGGCCAAAGGCGATCTTCCCCAATTCCACAATCAGAAAAACGGCGGCAAACCCCGCCAGCGCCCCGAGCAGGGACCAACCCACAGCCGTCCATCGAGAGGCCGTTCCCATCAACTCAGGGATCAGCGCGCACAGAAAAACTCCCAGCGCCGCCCCGCCCAGGGTGATTTCATCAGGAATAATGAAATGCTCGAAGTCGATGAAAGTCGCCGCCAGCAGAAGCGCGGCGAAGGCGAAATAGGCCATTCCCAGGGGAAAACCGAATTTCAGCCACAGAGCCAGAAAGACGCCCGCAGTCAAAAGCTCGACCAGTGGGTATCGGAAGGAAATTGGCGCGCCGCATCCCGAGCATTTGCCACGAAGAAAAACCCAGCTCACCACGGGGAGGTTTTCATACCACGGGATGGTTTTTTCGCAGGCGGGGCAGAACGATCTTTTCGGATTCAGCAGGCTCACCCCGCGCGGCATCCGATGGATGCAGGCATTCAGAAACGATCCCGCCACCGCGCCCAGCACGGCGGCGAAAACCGCGAGAAGAATGGTCATGCTTTTTCGAGGCCGGGCTCGACCAGTTCACAAATCGCGTGGAGGAGGAATTTGTGAGCTTCCTGAATCCTCGCCGTCACGGTGCCTTGAACGAGAAGTTCGATATCGCCTGCGCCTTTGGTGAATCCCCCACCCTTGCCGAGAAGAACGATACTTTTAACCCCGAGTCGTTTCGCCTCCTCGATCGCTGAAAGAACATTTCGCGATTTGCCGCTCGTTGAGAGCGCGATGAGAACATCGCCGGCTTTTCCGAAGGCCTGAACCTGACGCGCGAAGATGTCCTGAAAAACATAGTCGTTCCCGATCGCAGTGAGCAGACCGCCATCGGAAACCAGCGAGATGGCTGGATAGGGGCGGCGGTCATTTTGAAAACGGCAGGTGAATTCCGTGGCGATGTGCGAACTATCCGCCGCGCTCCCGCCATTGCCGCAGAGGAGCAATTTTCTACCCGACTTCAGGCACGCGAGAACCAGTTCGGCTGCTTCAACGACTTTGGGTTCGAGCGGACGAAGAGACTCGAAAACCACCAAGGCATCTCGCAGGGATTCGGAAAACGGACTCATGAATCAGGCAGCGAGAGCTTCGGGAGCAAAGGCCGAATGAGTCATCAGAAGACCCTTGAGATGCGGCCACGGCATATCCATCCCGGCGAAGAGGTGGAGATAAATCCAGACATCCTCGGGCGAGTATTTGGCCAGGATGGCCTCGACAGCCGCCGAAACCTTCTTTGCGTCTGGCTCGGCGGGCAAATCGTCGATCAGACCTTTCCCGTCGTGCTTGATCGCAAGAGCATCTAGAAAATCACAAACCAAGCGTTCATTTTTTCCAAGAACCCAAATTTGCAGAGTCTCGAGAGCGAGATCGGCGTTGGATGACTTGGTTAGGGCCTCGCGGATCCAAAGATTCCGCTCATCGCGGGGTTTGCGCTCCACAAAGACCGGACGCAACTTGCGTCGCGTGGCGAGCATGCCAGCGCAGCTGCGGTAAGCTTCTCGGTCGTTTTCGTAGAGCCAATTTAAAATTCCCGTCGCACGAGGAACGGACAGGCGTCCAAAGATCTCAATAGCAGTCATGGACCAGCATTTATCCGAGTCGCATGAATCACAGTCAAGCCCTGCGACGGGGCTTGAGGCCACGCCCGATGAGGGGAATAGTCCTCGGATGTTTGCGCGTGTGCTGCCTGATCAGGCGGCTGGAAAAATACTGGATTACCGAGTGCCGGAGGCGATGAGTTCGAAAATCGCCGTCGGCTCCCGTGTCAAAATCCCCGTCCGCACCCGCCTGCTCGCTGGCACCGTGATCGAATTGCTCGATGCGTGTGAATTCAGCAGCGTCAAAGACATCACCGATCTCGTGGACGAGCGCCCCATGATCCGCCCAGCCCTGCTGGAGTTGGCTTACTGGATGGCCGACTACTACTGCTGTCCGCTGGAAACGGCCGTCTGCAGCGTGCTGCCAGTGGCCGTGCGGGATGGACGCGTCACAGCCAAAAAACAAAACACCGTCCGCCTCGCCCGGGAGTTCACCGAATCGGATCTCGAGAAAATCGCCATCCGCGCGCCGAGGCAGGCCGACGCCTTGCGGGTATTGATCGATGCCGGAAAACCTCTCGCCGTCACCAAGGCCGCGAATCTTTCAGGAGTCAGCGAGGCGGTTTTTCGAACACTGGAAAAACATGGTTTCGTAACGATCGAGGCCTCCGTGGTGGCTCGGAATCCCCATGCGGAGCAATATGTGTCTGGCGCCGAGTTGACGCTCAACACGGAGCAGGAAGAGGCCATGAAAGTCGTCGTCGAGGAAATGACGAATCCCAGCCGACCCATTTTGCTCTTTGGGGTGACTGGCTCGGGAAAAACGGAAATTTACCTCCGCGCTATCCGGCACTCGCTGGATGCAGGCAAAACCGCCTTGGTCCTCGTTCCTGAAATCGCCCTGACCCCTCAAACCGTGGAGCGTTTCAAATCCCGCTTTGCCGATATCCAAGACCGGATCGCGGTTTTGCACAGCCACCTTTCCGAGGGGGAGCGCCATGACGAGTGGCACAAAATCCACACCGGCCATGCCCGAGTGGTGATCGGCGCGAGAAGTTCGATTTTTGCGCCGGTGGAAAATCCCGGAGTGATCATCATCGATGAAGAACACGAGTCGTCTTACAAGCAGGACGAAGCCCCCCGCTACAATGCCCGCGACATGGCCGTCCTTCGCGCCAGTCGGGAAAAAGCCGCCGTCATCCTCGGCAGCGCCACCCCTTCGCTCGAGAGTTGGCACAATGCCCAATCTGGAAAATACCGACTCGTGCGACTCAACCAGCGAGTCGATGACAAAAGCATGCCCGTCGTGCGAGTCGTCGATCTCCGGCGTCCGGCCCGCAACGATCCAGGAGGTGGGATTTTATCCAAACCCCTGCGCGAAGCGATCGAGGGGAGAATCCAGAAGGGCGAGCAAACGATCCTTTTTCTGAACCGCCGGGGATTTTCCACCTCGATGATTTGCGAAGCCTGCGGCCATGTCTGCGAATGCAACAACTGTAGTGTCTCGCTCACTTACCACCGTGCGGCGGAACGACTCGTCTGCCACATCTGCGGCCACAACCAACGCGCCCCCAAGTCCTGCCCCAAATGCTCGGATCCCCGAATTCGCCACGCGGGCACTGGCACTCAAAAAGTCGAGGAGGCGCTCCAGCGGATTTTTCCAAAAGCTCGAATCGCCCGCATGGATGCCGATTCGATGACACGCAAAGAGGCTTATCGAGAGACCCTCGGGGCCTTCAAGGAAGGCCGCATCGACATTCTTGTCGGCACCCAAATGATCGCCAAGGGCCTGCATTTTCCAAATGTCACACTCGTCGGGATCGTCAATGCCGACCTCGGTCTGCACATCCCCGACTTCCGGGCAGGCGAACGAACATTCCAACTCCTCACCCAAGTCGCCGGACGCGCCGGGCGCGGTGAGATGGAAGGCGAGGTGTATGTTCAAACCTTCACGCCGTTCAGCCCCTCGATTCAATTCGCGCGTCACCATGACTTCGAGGGTTTCATGGAGCAGGAAATGGAATTTCGCCGGAGCTTCGGCTACCCGCCCTTCGGCAAAATGGCCATGATCACACTCCGGGGAACGATGCTCGAACGGGTCGAGTTTTCCGCCATCACGCTTTCGAGAAAACTCAAAGCCGCCGCCCCGGAGGGAATTCTCGTCGGCGAGGGAGTTCCCGCCCCACTCGAAAAAGCCAAGACCTACTATCGCTTTCAAGTCTCGCTTCGTGGCTCCTCCTCGGTGCGACTCGCTCGATTGGCACGCGGCGTTTTGGATGCCTTGCCGATGCCCGAGGATGTTTTTGTCGCGGTGGATATCGATCCCCTGCATCTTATGTGACCTTGCCGATGAGGGTTCATCCAGCCATCTACCATCTTTTTCAATTCGCGGTCCGCCTCGGGATCGTCCTCGTTTTTGCGGGAGTTCCCCTCTCCCTCTACATTCTTCGCACGACCGGTATCGGCTTCGGCGCGAGGGAGGCTTTGGAGCAGGCCTTGAGCACGCCGGCTCTCGAAGTGCGCATCGGCAAACTCCTCCTCGATCCCTTCAACGGCTTGGTTGCGACGAATGTCTCCCTTCGCCAAAAGGACAATCCCGATCGGCTCCTGGCGAAAATCAATCGATTCGAGATTTCGCTCAATCTCAGCGCCCTGATGAACCGCCAGATTGTTGTCGATACCCTGACGTTGGTGAGAGCCGACGCCTCCATTCCACTTGCCCAAGAGGAAAACTCCCCACGCCTTGAGGTGAGGGAGATTTTTGCGAGCATCATCGTTCTCGGTGACCGGCTTCGCCTGAGCCAACTCGACGCCACAGTAGAGTGCCTGCGCATCCAGTTGACCGGTGAGATTCGGAATCCGCTCGAGTTCAAGCCGCCCGTAGCCGATCCCGCCAAAGGGCCGTTGTTGCCAAAAGAACTCCTTGAAAAAATCCTAGCCGCCCTAAGGAAACCCTCGTTTCCATCGGGTCTACCGCTTCTTAGTGCGCACTTTGAAATCGATGCCGCCAATCCCTCGGCGTTCCAAATTCCAAGTTTTGAACTCACCTCTCCGGCGATTCGAAACCAAGACCTCGAAATCCAGAGCGTGGAAATTCGCGGGAAATACACAGACAACCGCCTGCGCATCCCTGTTTTTCGAATCAACGATGCGAAGGGGGCTTTGCAGGTTTCGGCGGAATGGGACAAAACCCATGGCAACCTCAACGCCTCCCTCCTTTCGAGCCTCAGCATCACGCCGTTGCTGACATCCATCGCGGGTGACGGAGGGGCGATGTCCAAGTTGAAATTCCCATCAGCGCCTCGCCTGAGCATCGATATCAAAGGCAATACCCTCACCGACCCAAGCGGAATCTCGGCCACAGGAGAGTTTTTTGCCCCCACATTGGAATTTGGAAAACTGGAACTTGCCGATCTTGGTCTCCACTTCTCTTGGAGGAATGGACTCTTTTACGCACGCGACATCCATGCCACGGCCAAGCGCGGAGAGCTTTCGGCAATCCTTTGGGCAGGCCCGGGAGATTACAGGCTGAATGCCCACACGACGATTCCCCCGAGTGATCTTGCCGACCTCTTTGACAAGAACACCCGCGCGTTTCTGGTGAATATGGAATTCGAGGATCTGCCGCAGATCTCCGCTTCGCTGCGCGGGGCGCGGTTGGACTTTCCCTCGATCTCGGGAAATGCCCACCTCAAGCTCGGCCGCACCGCCAACCGTGGCGCGTGGATCGACTCGGGAGTCGCTGATGTCGTGATCGCCGATGAGTGCCTGACTTACAAAAACCTGATCATCAACACAGGCAAAGGACGCGGCACCGGCTCGTTCGACTACGATGTCGGCCGCAAGGAGGTTCGATTGAAGGATATCGTTTCCACTTTGGTCCCTGTGGATGTGCTGATGTGGATCGACCCTCGAATCGCCGAAACCATTCGCCCCTACCGGTTCCGAAGCGCTCCCCAAGTGAAGGTCCAAGGCAAGGTCCACATGAAGGATCCCTTAAAAAACGATCTGAAAATCAACATCTCGGCGCCGGGCGGAATGAGCTACGAACTCCTCGGTAAAACTCTCCCCTTTGGAAATACCAACGCCAAGGTCGATGTGATCGCGAACAAGGTTGTGGCGAACATCAAAGATGCGGAACTGTTCGGAGGCGAAGTGGGCGTGAAGGCTATCGTTTCCTTGGACCCCACAAATCGTGTCTTCAGCACGAACGCCACGCTTTCCCGTGTCAATTTCGCGAAGCTCACCAATCTTTATTTCGACTACGATGACTCGAAGGGCGTGATCAGCGGCGAATACGGATTCGAGGCCCGCATGGGCGACGAGGAAAACATGGTGGGAAGGGGAAATCTCCGGATCGAGGATGGAAATGTTTTTGCGATTCCTGTATTTGGGCCCTTCTCGGCGATCCTCGGGAGCATTATTCCCGGCGTCGTTTACAACACCGCTCGCTTCGCCACGGCAGACTTCACGGTTGCTAATAAAAAAGTCAGCACGCCAAATATCGAGATCGCGGGAACTGGATTCTCGATGCTCGGATATGGCGACATCTATTTCCTCAACGGGGGTCTCGACATGAGCATGCGAATCAATGCTCAGGGCATTCCTGGTTTTGTATTTTTCCCAGTCAGCAAGCTGCTGGAATATCACTCCGACGGGACGATCTCCGATCCCCATTGGCGACCGAAAATCATTCCCAAAATCCAACTCCTCCCCGGCGGGAAGGCTCAAAAGCCCTCCTCGCGCTGATCGCCCCCTCAGGCGCGGAGACGGATTTTTTCGAGAATGTCCGCCACGACTTCGGATGCCGACTTGGCACCGACACTTCCCTGACCGTGAAGTCGCACGCTAACCTGACCATTTTCCACATCACGATGGCCGATCACGAGCATCGTATGGACGCGGGCTTTTTCTGCAGCGGCGATTTTGGCTTTGACCGGCTCCGATCCAAAGTCTGCCTCGGCGCGAACCATGCCAGCGCGAAGTTTTGAGAGGATCGGGGTCGCGTAGTCGAGCAATGCGGGGTCGTCATTGAGAGTGATCACACGGACTTGCTCGGGCGCGAGCCAGAGCGGGAAATTTCCGGCGTAATGCTCGATGAGGAATCCAATGAATCGCTCGTGGGTTCCCAGCGGGGCCCGGTGGATGCAGAGCGGAGTCTTCTCCGTATTGTCCCGATCGCGGTAATGGAGGCCAAACTTGGCGGGGACGGCAAAGTCCACCTGGTTCGTGGCGATGGTGAACTCGCGTCCGATCGCGCTCCAAACTTGGACATCGATCTTGGGGCCATAAAACGCTGCCTCGTTTGGCACCTCGATGAAATTGATGCCGCTCTCGACGAGCACACGACGGACCATGTCTTCGGTTTTTTTCCAAAGCTCCGGCTCGTCGACGAATTTCTGACCGAGCTTTTCGGGGTCATGGGTCGAGAATCGCATCTGGTATTTCTCGAGCCCGAAGACCTTGAAGTATTGGAGATACATCTCATTCACCGCGCGGAACTCCTCGGCGAATTGCTCCTCGGTGCAATAGATGTGCGCGTCGTTCATGTTGAGGGAACGCACGCGCATGAGACCGAAAAGCTCGCCCGATTGCTCGTAGCGGTAGCAGCAGCCGTATTCCGCAAGGCGCAACGGGAGGTCGCGGTAGCTGCGCGGTTCCGCTGCGAAAATGCGATGGTGGTGCGGGCAATTCATGGCCTTCAGGTAATAGCGCTCGGGCTCACTCCCCTCGCCTTCTCCGCTTTCCTTCAACTCCATCGGCGGAAACATGCTCTCGGCGTAGTAAGGCAGATGGCCGGAGGTTTTATACATTTTCTCTTTGGCGAGGTGCGGGGTGCGAACGCGCACATAGCCGCCGGCGAATTCGGTCTCCTTGGCGAGTTTTTCGAGTTCCTCCACAAGCACGGTGCCCTTCGGCAACCAGAGCGGCATTCCGGGCCCGACATATTCGGAATCGATGGCGTAGAGGCCCATCTCGGCACCGATTTTGCGATGGTCCCGCTTTTTGGCCTCTTCGAGCATCGTGAAGTATTCCTCCATCGCGGTCTTGTTTTTGAAGGCGGTGCCGTAGATGCGCTGGAGTTGGGGGTTGCGCTCATCGCCTTTGTAGTAGGCGCTGGCGACATGGGTGAGTTTGAACGCTCCGATGTTGCCGGTGCGCATCACATGAGGCCCGGCGCAGAGATCGGTGAATTCGCCGTTGCGGAACAGGGTGATCGTTTCGCCATCGGGGATATTTTGGACGATATCGAGTTTGAATTTGGAAGGGGTGCCCCGCGTGGCGAGGGCGGCGAGTTCCCCACGCTCCGCCATAGCGATCGCGTCGGCGCGGGAGATTTCCACACGCTCAAAAACATGGTTCGCCTTGATCTCTTTTTTCATCTCCTCCTCGATCCGGGCGAAATCCTCGGGCGAGATGCGGTGAGGCAATTCGACATCGTAATAGAAGCCATTCTCGACCGGCGGACCGGCGGCAAATTGGGCCTCAGGCCAGATTTTCAGAATAGCCGTGGCGAGGACATGGGCGGCGGAGTGGCGGATGCGTTCGAGTTCAGTCATGGATTGGAAGAGTCTTTCGCTGGGGGCGATTTGCGGAGGGGAATGGCGTTGGCGGCAACCAAGAGCGGGATCCCCCGGATCACAGGATAGGCAACGGCGCGGTCGGCACGAATCCATGCGGATTGGATTTTTTCGAGCCCCTCACGGTGATGCAGGGCCTCGATCTCGCGATCGGTGGCGAGGCGAAGTTTTTGCCGCGTGGTCGGGCAAATCAGGATTTCGCTGTATTCGTTGGCGTGCATTTTTTCTCAGTATCTCGGAACAGTCGGATCAATTCGATCGGACCAAGCATGAATTCCCCCCGCGAGATTGCAGACCTTCGAAAACCCGTGGTCCTGCAGGAATTCGACGGCATTCGCGCTGCGGCCTCCCGATTTGCAGTGGACCACGATGTCATCCGAAGCGTTGAGCTCGCCGAGGCGGGCTGGCAGATCGCCAAGCGGAATCAAAATGGCACCGGGAATTTTGGCAATCTCCCACTCGAAAGGTTCGCGCACGTCCAAAAGAACGAAGCGGTCATTTCGGTCGAAACGGGCCTTGAGATCTTCAACAGTGATTTCGGGAATGTTTGTGGACATGGTTTGAGAATTTGTAGGGTGTGAACAGAACCCCTCGTAGTCGATGGGCTCTGTGATTTTCGGCGAAGCAGAGCATACAGGACAATCAGGGTCTCTTTGGAGCTGGAATTCACGAAACTTCGCTTTGAGGGCATCGAAATGAATCAGACGGCCGAGAAGAGGATCCCCGGTGCCGACGAGAAGTTTGATCGCTTCGATGGCTTGGAGCACCCCGATGATTCCTGGAAGCACGCCAAAAACACCGGCCTCCGAGCAATTCGCAACCATGCCTGGCAGGGGCGGCTCGGGATAGAGGCACCGGTAGCAGGGGCCACCAAGGTGTGGTGCGAAGACCGTGCACTGACCCTCGAAACGCGAAATCGCGCCGTAAACGAGAGGTTTTTTCAAAAACACACAGACATCATTGCTCAGGTAGCGGGTCGGAAAATTATCGGTTCCATCAATCACCAGATCGAAGGATTCGACGATCGACATCGCCGTGGAGGAATCGAACCGCGCATCGTGAAGTTCGACGCGGACATGGGGATTCGCTTCCTGCAGGCGGTCGCGAGCACTGTCGATTTTTTTTCGACCCACATCGCCAGTTCCGTGGAGGATTTGGCGTTGGAGGTTGGAGGGATCGACCACATCAAAGTCGACCACGCCCAGCACGCCGACTCCGGCGGCAGCGAGATAGAGACTTGCAGGAGACCCCAGACCACCAGCACCAATGCAGAGAACGCGGGAGGCTTTGAGCCGTTTCTGACCATCCAATCCGACACCGGGAAGAGACAAGTGTCGGGCGTAGCGGGCAACTTCCGAGGAACTGAGATCCACCTCAGTCGTTCGTTGAGAATCAATCATGCCAGTGCTCATTCGGAAAAATCAAAAGGGTGATAGAAGTCACTTTGTGGAAGGTTTGAAAACCCCGTTCCAATCCAGATTCGGCGGGATCACCTCCATAGAACGAATCCGCTGAAGCATGACACGTGAGGGAGGGTCGATCGCAACCAAAGCCTCAAAAAGTGAGGCGGCCTTTGTGAATTCCCTGCGGAAATAGAAATCCAGAGCCTCCTGGTAATTTCTGGAGATCATTTGCTGATCAGTGCCCGCCTCGGTGGCGAAGCCCATGAGTTCATAAATCTCCAAGGGCTCTTCGCGTCCCACGACTGCAACGCGGTCGAGAAGTCTCCAGAGGAATCCCCCTCCCGAAGCGGCTTGGGCTGTGGCGGAACTGGCGATGATCCAAGTCCCATAAACTTTATTCAGCCCTTCCAGTCGGCTGCAGAGATTCACGCCGTCACCGATCGCGGTATAGCTGAATCGCTCAGCCGTCCCGACATTTCCCACGAGCGCTTCGCAGGTGTGGATTCCCACTCGGACTCGTGGCACAAAGTCGCCCTCCACTGGCATGAGCCCCGCCAAGCCGCGTCTGGCTTGGAGAGCCGCGCGACAGGCTTCTGCGGGATGGTGATCGATACGAGATGGGGCATTGAAAAGAGCCATCATTCCGTCACCTAGAAATTTATCAATTACCCCGCCGTGATTGTGAATCGCGCGGCCGAAGATTTCGAAATACTCGGTGAGCGTTTTCACGGAAACCTCTGGCGAAACTTTTTCTGCGTAACCGGTGAAGCCTTCGACATCGCAAAATAAGACGCTCACTTGTTGCCGGAGACCCCCTGGGGTAGCAACCGAGCCGCTTTGCAAAAGGTCGCGAACAATATCGACAGGCACATAATGCGAGAAGGACTGGAGGCTGTCTCGCATGCGAGTCACAGCCTCAGAAAGAATTTGAACCTCACGAATTGAGGAACGGGGCAATGCCACAGGAGCCAACTCGAAGCGCTCGATTCGGCGAAGTTCTTCCGTCACGAGTCGGAGAGGACTCGCGACCCGGCGCGCCAGAATGATGGCGACGACCAGGGAGAGAACGATCGCAAAACCTGCGGCATAGGTGCTGATGCGGAGAGTTTGCTCAATCGCTCCGAAAGTTTTCTCGCGGTTTAATACAACCGCACTGATGCCATGAACGCCCCCGACAATTTTTGTGGCCTGCATGCCGACGATGTAGGCCTCGCCATCGCTCTGGATTTCCTTAACCACACTCGCTCCGCTTTCGACGAGATTGGACGCATTATCGACGGCGATTTTCTGGATTTCCCAGAGATAGGTGGCGTCTGCCATTTCCTCGGAGGCGGCGAGCAACTTCCCGTCTTCCAGAAAAATGACAATCCCCGACTGAGTGACCTTCTGCATCCGGGTCAAAAAGGCCGAAATATCGCTCAGCAAAAAATCGACGGTGAAAACCCCGGTCAAATCTCCGAGCCAATTTCTGACTGCGAGTGAGGCCGCAACGCCACGACCGCCTCCATAGAACTCATACGGCTCCGTCCAGCAGATCGCATTGGAATCCTCCGCTGCGACAAACCAAGGGCGGCTCCTCGCGTCAAACCTCTCGTTGCGCACTTGCTTCGGGGGTTGGATTGGCAGGCCTTCACGATTGAGGCGATACTCGACAAGCGGCCCGCCAGATTCGGTGGAGGAGACATGGATGGATTGGTGCTCCCGGCCATTTTGCGCTCCGGCAAATCGGCCGTCGGCAAATCCAAAACTGATCCAGGAAATCCCACGCTCAAATGGCAAAAGGCGGGCGATTTTGGTCGCCAGCGTCACGGGATCAGCGGTCCCCAGACCACCAAATTGGAGGTTCTCGGAGAGCGTGGAAAGAATACGGCTCGCCGGATCGAAAAATTCCCTGACCTGATTGCTGGCGGAGTCCAGTGAGGCATTGATTTGCCCGATCGCCAACTCGCGAATCGCCAAGTTCGTTCCCGAGTGGCTGAGCCAAGTCACCGATCCGGTGGAGACCAGAATCAGGGTGACAAATAAACCAATCAGAAGGCTTCGAAATGAGAACATCAGGTGGGCTGAAAAATCAGGGCGTCACGGGCTCAGTTGCTGGAAAATCCGGCAAGGCCGGTTCACTAATGGAGAAATCCGGCTCGGTCATCAGGCCGTCGATTTTTGTTTCCATGGGTTGGCTGGTGCCCTCCTGAGGCCATGCTGGAGTGCCGAAGCGAAGATGGATTCCCGAGTTTCGGAGAAACACCTCGCGCCCGGTCTCCGCGCTGGACCGCTTGAGAGTGAGCGCGATGGAGTTTTCCCCTTCAATCAGGTGACGCGCGGCGATGAACAGGGAGCCTTTACGCCAGCCTGCCAGAATGAGATTGCCGTTCCAATCCGTCACCAGCGAGGGATCGTCGAGTTGGAACGAGGGGAAATTCACGGTGCCGAGCTCATGCCCATTCACCGAAACTTCGATTTTCGCTTCGGGGTCCAAACCGAGGGATTCCAATCGCAACATCCCGGCCTCGGGTTTTCCCTGGATGGGAATGATGAACTCCAGCGGCTCCGAGAGTTCTTCAACACGGGCGGAGAGTTCGGCTTCGATGACCGAGCCGTTTCGGATATCGCCAGCCAGAGGAATCGGGCGGGTGCCATTGACTTCGCCATCCTCGAACACTTGCAAATTCCCATCGATGAGGACCGGAGATTGACGCTCGCCGATGACTGCGAGCGTATCTTCCCTTGCAGGGCGTATGGCCAAACTCAGAAGCGAATCAAATTTTCCAAAGTAGGAGAGAAGGAGTTTGCCGCCCCCGCGAGTGAGGGTTTGAGGGAGCAGAACCGTGCGCGAATTCAACCCGACGGCTTTTCCAATTTCTCCCAGGCCGTAGGAAATCGTGGAGACCTTGGCATCATCTGATTCCCACTCCAAGGCAGGTCCCCCGTCGCCATTGTCCGTGAAAACCACGGTCGCAACCAACATTTCCACGCCGGAACTAACCCAATCGGGATGAATCAACACAGTCACTGTCGCCGTGGCAGGATCGACTTTGGGAGAGCCGCTCACCCATGGCGGGAGTGCGCCCATTTGCACTGCAGGCTGAAGGGCCAACAGGAAGGGATCAAATGTCCCACCTGCATGGAGAAACGGATTTTCTGCGCGAATCGAAGTGGTGCACAAAGCCGCAACCAGCAACCATAAACGCGCGACTTTTAGGCCAAGCATCGGCAGAATTTAGCCACCCGATGGAGCAAAGCAAAGTCTTCGTTTACTAAGTCATGCCCCCAAAATATTGGCGCCGCTTTAACGATCTTTCGCGACAGGGTGACTCTTCCGGCGGCGTTGGGAATCGGCAAGGAACTCCGCCTGCGCATCGAAGGATGGCTCGCCTTCAGCGCGTTGACGGAAGGCATAGGACCCGTCGAGTTGCATGACTTGAGCTTTCACATTGTCGCGCCAGAACCACTCGAGAATCTCTTCGACATGCTTCACCATGCTCGGCGCGGCAATCGGGAATACCGTTTCCACGCGGCGAAAGAGATTTCGAGGCATCCAATCCGGACTGCCGAGATAAACCCGAGGGCATCCGCCATTCTCAAATCGGAAAATCCGGCTGTGCTCCAAAAATCGCCCGACGATGCTGCGGACCTCGATGTTTTCACTCACTCCGGGGATGCCGGTCTTGAGCGCACACATGCCACGCACGAGAAGTCGAATGGGAACACCCGCAGCGGAGGCGCGATAGAGCGCTTCGATGATTCCCGGCTCCACGAGGGAGTTGAGCTTCGCAAAGATGCCACTAGGGCGGCCTGCCCAAGCCTGACCGATCTCGTTTTCGATCAATTCCTGAAAACCCTCGTAGAGCGACCACGGGGCGACCATGAGTTCCTTCATCTCTGGAAAACGCGAGACGCCGGTGAGGCAGTTGAAGGTCTCCGCGAGTTCGGTCGTCAATTCCTCACGGCAAGTGAGCAGGCTCAGGTCTGTGTAAATTTTCGCCGTCGAAGGATGGTAGTTTCCCGTCCCCATGTGCGCGTAGCGGCGGATTTTATCACCCTCGCTCCGAATGATCAGCATCGCCTTCGCGTGGGTTTTCAGGCCGGTGACACCATAGACCACATCCACACCGGCCTCGCGCATGATGCGGGCCCAATGGATATTCGCGGCTTCGTCGAAGCGGGCCTTCAACTCGATGACCGCTGTGACTTGTTTTCCATTGCGTGCTGCGGTGATGAGGGCCTGAACGATTGGTGAGTCGGAACTCGTGCGATAGAGCGTTTGTTTGATCGCGAGCACCTGAGGGTCCTCGGCGGCCTGCGAGAGAAAATCCACCACCGTCTGGAAACTGTCGTAGGGATGGTGCAAGAGAATGTCGCCTCGCCGAACATGGAAAAAGAGATCCGACTCGGTATCGAGAGACACCACTTGGCAAGGCACAAAGCGCTTGAAGCGGAGGTCCGGGCGGTCGATCTGCAATGCCACCGGCATGAGGCGGGAGAGATTCAGAGGACCATCGATTCGGAAGACATCCTCCTCCTCGAGATTGAAGATATCGAGCAGGCGCTTGAGGACACGATCGGGGATGTCTTTTTTCACCTCAAGCCGCACAGCAGCACCACGATTGACTTTACGAAGCTCCTCCTCGATCGCGTGGAGCAGATTGCTGGACTCCTCCTCGTCCACATACAGGTTGCTATTGCGCGTGACTCGGAAGAGGTGCGTTGCCTTCACATGCACTCCGCGAAAAAGCAGACCAGCGTGTTCCTGGATAATATTCCCGAGAAAAACATAGTCGTTGCCGTCCGGACTTTTTGAGAACGGCACGACGCGCGGGAGGATTCGCGGGGCTTGGACGACGGCGATGTCGGTGCTGATCCCCTCCCCCTCCAACTCCACGATCACATTCAGACTTTTGTTGAGCAGTTGAGGAAACGGATGCGCTGGATCCACGGCCAGCGGCGTGAGAACTGGATAGATCGTCTCGCGGAAAAATTTCTCAAAATAGGCCCGCTCGTCCTCAGGCACATCAGGGTAGGTGTGAAAACGGATGCCCTGCTCGTGAAGCTGCGGATAAATTTGCTCGGTCCAACAACGATATTGGTCGTCCACCATCCGGCGCGAGCGTTTGCTGATCCGGGCCAAGGCGTCGCTGGCGGAAAGCCCATCGGGGCCGACTTCGGAGGAATTGTTTTGCTTCTGCTGCTTGAGACCAGCCACGCGGACTTCGAAAAATTCGTCGAGGTTCGAACTCACAATCGCAAGAAACTTCAGGCGCTCCAGCAACGGATTTGCGGCGTCGAAAGCCTGATCAAGCACACGCTGGTTGAATTCCAACCAGCTCAGCTCACGGTTGATGAAATGTTCGCGTTTCGAGAAGTCCACAAAGATAAATCAGCGCGGTTGGGCGCTTAGCCCATGCAGTTAATGGCACCCCTGCAGAGAGGGCAAGAAGCCTGTTGTGAAAAACTAGCCGCCAACGCGAAGTTCGCGGGAGAACTCCGCCATTCGCTCCATGGCGATTTTGATCTGATCGTAGGCCGTGGCGAAACTGCAGCGCACATGACCCTCGCCACCACTCCCGAACGCAGGCCCCGGGACGACCGCCACATTTTTCTCTTTCAACAAGCGAAGCGAGAAATCGCGACTGGTCAGACCCGTCGAGGTGATCTCTGGGAAAACATAAAAGGCCCCGCGCGGGCTGCTGCATGGGAGACCCATTTCGTTCAGCGAGGAAACGATGTAGTTCCGGCGCCGCTCGTATTCGCGACGCATCCGTTCCACGCTGTCTTGCCCTCGCTCCAACGCCTCCACCGCAGCATCCTGACCCATGATCGAGGCGCAAAGGATGGAATACTGGTGGATTTTCATCATCGCCTCGATGATCGCGGTGGGAGCGCACGCGAAGCCGATCCGCCAACCCGTCATCGCAAAGGCTTTCGACAATCCATGCAGAAAAACCGTCCGCTCTTTCATGCCGGGAAACACAGCAATGCTCGTGTGCCCAGCGCCGTCGTAGGTCAGCTCGCTATAAATTTCGTCGGTCAAAACCACAAGGTTATGACGAATGCAAACGGCGGCGATTTTTTCCAACTCCGCAGCCTCCATCGTGGCTCCGGTGGGATTCGTGGGGAAATTCAGCATCAGCACCTTTGTTCGCGGCGTAATGTGTTTTTCCAAATCCTCGGCGCGTAGGGCAAACCCATCTTCGGCTCGCGTGGTGATCGCCTTCGGCACTCCGCGCGCCATCACAATCGTCGGCGAGTAGGAGACATAGCACGGCTCGTGGTAGAGCACCTCATCGCCGGGATTCAACAACGCCCGCAGGGCCAGATCGATCGCTTCGGAGACGCCGACCGAAACGAGGATTTCGGTGAGAGGTTCATAGGAAATCTGAAAATGCCGACGCACATAGTCGGAGATCGTGCGTCGCAGTCGGGGCAGCCCGAGATTCGAGGTGTAGCCAGTGCGTCCGCGCTCCAGCGCAAAAATCGCCGCCTCGCGAATGTGCCACGGGGTTGCGAAATCCGGCTCCCCGATACCCAGCGAGATGACATCATCCATCGACTGGACGATTTCGAAAAAGTCGCGAATGCCCGAGCGCGGGATGTCGCGAATGTGGTCAGCGATGGCGATACTCACGGCGACACGGAGAGCCGCTCGGAGGTGGGCTCAAAAAGATGGAATGTGCCGTTTTCTTTATAGGTCTTCAGCCGGAAATGCGTGGCAGTGGATTGCACCGCATCAATCGTGCTGAGCTTCTCGGCCACAAACGACGCCGCAGCCCGGAGATTCCTCGCCTCCACAATAATGAGCAGGTCGTAACCACCACTCACCAAATAGCAACTCTGCACTTCATCGAAGCGGGCAATGCGCGAGGCGATGCGGTCGAATCCCCCATCGCGCTCCGGTGTGATTTTCACCTCGATCACAGCCGTGACATTTTCGGTGTCCCACTTCTCGTGATTGACCACCGCCTGGTAACCAAGAATCACCCCATCGGCCTCGAGCCGCGCGATGGCGGCGTCGAGATCGGCACGCGACATGCCAAGCAATTTGGCCATCTCCTCGCGAGGCATGAGGGCGTTCTTCTGCAATAAATCAATAATCGCTTCCATAAAGCCGCGGCATCATGGGAAGCCATCGCCACGATGGCAAGCGCAGGCTGGATCTCTTGCGGCATTAGAACTCCTGCAAAATTTCGCGTTGACATTCTTTCCGCGACTCCCTTTATTCCTCCCCATTCCTGCGGTGCGCCTTGCAGAAATACCCCTCCGCACGCACCGCCCCGATTGACACTCTGTCTCAGCGTTCGTCGAACAGGCCCCTGCCATTCAGGGAAACTGCGAATACCAGACAGGCGTTTTTCAAAAGAAGATTTTTTACACCACCGGCCAGGGAAACCAAAGCGCCGGAGAAATCCTGAACGGATTATTTTTATCATGACCGAAGACCAACCCAATACGGGCACCGAGGCGGCACCAGCCGTTGACGCTGCCGAGTCCACGGAGAAACCACGCCGCCGCACGCGCACCCCGCGCATCGGCCGCACCCGCCGCCAGTCCAAAAAAGGCGATTCCGTGCAAACCGAACTTCCTATCGAAAACCAGGAGACACCCGCCGAGCCTGCCTCGAACGGCACCGCGCCCGATCCCGCCCCAGTCGCGAAGACCGAGGTTCCCGCCGCTCCGCCCAAGCCTGCTGCGCCCGCCGCTCCGCCCGCACCTGCAGTTCCCGTCCCACCAGCGACTCCCGCCACGCCTCCTCCCCCGCCGCCACCGCCGCCGCCACCGCCGCCACCGCCCACCTACGCGGACGGCATCGTTGAGGTTTCTGGAAAAGGCTTCGGCTTCCTGCGCGAGGCGCGTCGCAATTACACCCAATCGAACAACGATATTTTCGTCACTCCCGAACTCGTCCGCAAATACGGCCTCCGCGATGGCATGTGGATCAAGGGCGAGACCCGCCGTGGCAACCGCGGCCCGCAGATGTTCCGCCTCACCGAGATCGAGGGTGAGGATCCCGAGAAAATCCAAAACCTCCCCGTCTTCGAGGAGTTGATGGTTGTGAACCCCAACAAGCGCATCAAGCTGGAGACTGTTCCCGAACGCTTCACCACCCGCGTGATCGACCTCGTTTCTCCCGTTGGAAAAGGCCAGCGCGGCCTGATCGTCGCCCCGCCCCGCACCGGAAAGACAACGCTTTTGCAGCACATCGCCGACGCCGTGGTGAAAAACCACCCGGAGATGAAGCTCCTCATCCTGCTCGTGGACGAACGCCCCGAAGAGGTCACCGAAATCCGCCGCACCGTTCCCACCGCCGAACTCATGGCCAGCTCGAACGATTCGGACATCAAAACCCACACCCGCATCGCCCAGCTCTGCATGGAGCGCGCCAAGCGCCTGGTGGAAATGGGCAAGGATGTCTTCGTGCTCATGGACTCCCTCACCCGCATCGGCCGTGCGTTCAACAACGCCCAAGGCGGCGGTGGACGCACCATGTCTGGCGGCGTCGACGCCCGCGCTTTGGAAATTCCCCGCAAACTCTTCGCCGCTGCCCGCAACACCGAGGAAGCCGGCTCGCTTACCATCATGGCGACCGCCCTCATCGAGACGAACAGCCGCATGGACGAGTTGATTTTCCAAGAGTTCAAAGGCACCGGAAACATGGAAATCGTCCTCGACCGCAAGATCAGCGACCAGCGCATCTACCCGGCGATCGATATTTTCCAATCCGGCACCCGCCGTGAGGAATTGCTCATCCCCGAAGAAGACCTCCACAAAATCGGAGTCATCCGCCGCGGCCTCGCGGGCCACAAGCCCATCGAAGCCATCGAGCGCCTGCTCTTCTTCATCCGCAAATACCCAACCAACGCCGAACTGCTGAAAAACCTGCCGGGTTAAGAGAGTTGAGGGGACGGTCTCTCACGGAGGCACGAAGCCACGGAGAGATTGGAAAATCGCAGTTTATTGCCTATCAGGTTTTTCGACCTAGTCGGAATCTCTTTCGAGCAATTCGTTACTCCGAAAAAACCTCTCTCCCCGAATGATGTAAATGATGAAGACTGTGTCATCCTGCTCACGATAAAAAATGCGAACGGGAGGGATGACGAGTTGGCGATATGGGGTTCCATTCAAATCGTTGGGGATTGAGCCGCTCTTGGGGTGGGACGCAAGCTGCTCGACCTGATCAAATACTCGCTGAACGAACCGACTCGCAGCCGTTGGTTTATCGAGAGAAATATAGTCCGCGATCTGATCCAGGTCTTGGAGAACCGACTCGGTCCAAATTATGCGAGCCACCGCGCCATCCTCTGTTTTGCATCCTCATGCGAAAGAACACGATTTTCGAGAATGGCTTTTTCCCCGCGAGCGATCCCTTCAAGAAGCGACAACCTGCTTTCCATAGACTCAAACATTTTTACATCCACAAGATAGGCAGCCGGGAGACCGTGCTGGGTAATGAGCACCGGTTCTTGGTCAGTGGAAAGCTGGGAAATAAGGTCAGTCGCCTTGCGCTTTAAGGTTGTTACGAGTTCGGTTCGCATGGAGTGATACTAAAGTGCTACTTACAGGTTGCAAATGATTTTATCTGCTCAAAACCAACCTCTCCAAGGCCGTAGATCGAAATTCTACAGTAGGTCAGGCGTCTCGCTTGACATCATAAGATTTACACCTGCAGGCGAGACGCCCGCCCTACTATCAAGCGACCGAAATCGGCTTTTCTTAAAGACATTGGTATTAAAAATGATTTCGGGACCAGGCCAAAAATCCAAACTTTCCTCAACCTAATCCGCCGATTAGCTCGTTCAAACCTTCGACTATCTGATCCATCTCCCCGGCCGAAGCTTTGCCGATCTTCTTTTGCAGACGATGAACAGAAAGGGTCCGAATCTGACTGATCTTGGCCCACGATCGCTTGGGAAGCTTCGCATCGAGCAACTCCAGCGTGAGCGGAAACCCGGCTTTCTGCGGCTGGCTGGTTAAAGCAATCGCGATGACTGTTCCCGACCGCTCGTTGAAAACTTCTTCGCTTAGGATCAAAAACGGACGCTGCCCCGCTTGCTCGCCACCGCGTGTCGGCTCCAGATCGGCCCAGACGATGTCGCCCCTCAATATTTGGGCCATTGCTCGATCTCCGAACCGATCCCCTCGTCTGCAAGAGCTTGCTCGAACTTCGGATCAAGCTTGGCGCACTCGCGAGCCAAGCGCCCCCGGTCCATCCGCCGCAACTTATCGGCCACCGCATCCTGAATCGCCCGGCTCCGGTTGGGATAAACATGCTCCCGCACGAGCCGATCGACCTGTTCGACCAAGCCCTCTTCCATAGTGATAGCAATTTTCGCAACACTCATATTGAGTATGACGATATATCATACTGACGGAAACTTCAAGCAGCATTTATTACACGAACGCTCGAGGTTACCGGCACCGGAGCGCTGCTGCTGCGGATGCCGCGAGCGGCGCAAGAAAGTATCCGGCGTGACAGGTGGTTAGGTCTTCTCGCTAGGCCAAGTTCGGCTCATCCGCAAATACCAGACCAACGCCGAACTGCTCAAAAACGCCCCAAAAATCAGGCATCTCCCGCAGGCAGCGAGGCCAGCACTTGCTCCAGTGCAAATCCCTCCCGGTTCGCGTCGAATTTCGGATGCCCCCACAGCGCCTGTCGATCGCTCATTTCGAGCAAGGCGTGGAGAAGACCGCTGTCACTTGCCTCGCTAAAGTCGTCTTTCCGCACTGCCGCTGCCCCAAAACCTCGACTCCAGGATTTTCAATCAACCCTTTCTGAACGGAAATCAGCAGGCATTTCCGGGAAATCATTCGAGTAAATCAGATTTCGTATTTCTAATTTACAAGGATTCTCTTGGTGTTTGTGGATAAATCCGAAAATGGCGATTCCTGTAGCGGAACGCGGAACGCGTTTCGATATGGCTGGTCAAGGGAATGCAGGCCTACACCTTCTGCGAGCAGTGATATCTCCAGCAGTCCGCTGATGGGCTTTTGAAAGCAGCGCGGGCGTCTCGCCTGCGAGCGTAAGTCGTTCGATGGCAGGCGAGACGCCTGCCCTACAATAAAACCTCCGAAAGTCGCCTTTCCAAAAGACATTGGTAAAATCCCCTACAGCCATCGCCTTTCAGGGATTGCTGACCACTAAAATTCCGCATAAATGAACCTACTGATCAAAACTGCAATTCGGACGCTTTTTACTTTCACAAGTCGCAAAAAAGCGCTGGAAAAAAGCGAACTTATCTTGAGGCAATATGCAAAACTTGCCGACGGATTATCGAAAGAAGCTGGGCAGCGTTGCATCGAAGTCCCACCAATGAGGGGCGTCGATGAAGATATGCGAAAATGGTCATTCTTTATGATCTTGGAACACAACGCCATTGTGAACAGAAGCATGACAGCCACAGTCGTTCAACTTGCAAGAGGTGAGGAATTGAGCGGTCCGGCCACGATCAATCCCAAGACGGATGTCATGCCCTCGTTGTTGGCAGATGCCTCACAATTCAAGGATTTTGCTGATTCGATCACCAGCCATATTAAAGCCGTCAAGAGTTTGAAGCGGTTGCGAGGCACGGGCACTTCTCCGCATCCGGTCTTTGGAAATTTTGATGCGCACAAATGGAACTGTATGTTTACTTTCCATCTAGGGCTGCACCTGCCACAGGCCGAGTATGTTATAGGTAAGGCTAAGGCAAGTCGCTAATCCGAACCAAGGAAAAAGGGGCAGGGATAAGTTATTGACCCCCTTAACTATTTTTTTCTGCTACCATTTCATCATTGGAAGGGGATTGAAAGGTCGCTTCCAAAACTCCTTTTTCGTAATTCTCACCAAGTTGTCGTGGAATCCAAGATTCTCGATCGTGTCTTGCACTCGCCGAATCTCAGTCCTTTTGAGCCCGAATCGGCGAAAGCCTTTTGTAGCGTCAACCCAGTCTCCCCGCCGAATTACTTCGACAAGTTGGGGAAATTCTTTCGGGCAACTTCTAAATCGATGGTGAAACTCGATCATAAGTGAAACCTCTTCGACCCATTCATCACGCTTCGTGTGCAGGAGATACGTCCTCGCCAACTCGATAGAAGGGTCGAGATAGTCAATTTGATCGCCTGGCCACATGCCGAGGTCGTGAAATGCTGCTGCAATTGCTAGTTTGTCGGCCTCCTCAGGGGACGGCTCGTGAAACATGAAACAGAAGTTAAGCACTCGATAAACGTGGTTCTTATAGGGAAGAAATTGGTCGCCCATGTGCTCTTTGTGGCTCCCAATAATTTCCTCGACGAGTTCGATCTCTGTAACGATTGAGTTCATTTTTTTGGAGAACGTTGTGAAAAAGGGCAGGAGTTAAATATTGACATGATTTTCTTGTTTCACGCCTGCAAGTCACGGCAGCCGTGAGGTAAGTGCAATCGCAAGATCGGGTCAATAATTTATGCCTGATCCCTTTAACGGGTAGCCATTCGGTGGATCGAATTGTTCGGCTGTTTTATTTGATGAAGTAGCCAGAGACCCGCCAAGAACCATCCGCCATCATGGGCGTAATCGTCTCAACTGAATCACGCTTGTTTGCAAAGTTCGTTTTAAACTGGATCACAACATACGCTCCTTCGGGTGCGCCTGGAAGTGCTGTGGTGAACTGCGCTCCGAGCAATTCCCTTGATTCCGCTTTGCCAAGTGGCCCACGAACCGAGGAAATCTGTTCTTCCCATTGTTTCTCATTTACATGCTTTTTGAAGAATGGCGCGGCCTCCTGCCAACTTTTTTTATATTCTTTGGAATCGACGAGTGCCAACCACTCCTTGGCTGCGGCTACGGCGGCATCGGTCTCCTCATCTGCGTGTGCTGTGCCTGCAAAGATCCCAACAGCGCAAATAAGAAGAAGGGATTTTATCAGTGTTGTGGTTTTCATATGCATTTTATTTGGACCCCAATTTGTGGTTAATCATCAACTAAAGTGAAAGAAAATGCACCCTGACCCTTATTCCCCGTTTTCATATTTTTACGCCTACTGGAGCGGTAAATTTTTGATCTATTATATTTCCGGTGTTTAATGTAGCAGCTGGTTCAAATATAAGAACGGATGCTTCATCATCAGCAGCTGTTCGATGCTCTACGCCATGAGGAACAACGCAAAGATCGCCTTCATTTAATTCGACAACTTTATCGCGAAACTCGATTCGCATCTTTCCACGCCAAACGAGAAAAAGCTCATCTTCTGTTTCGTGATGATGCCATGGAAATACGCCCTGAAACTTCGCGAGCTTCAGCTCTTGTCGATTGAGCTCCGCAACGACTTTCGGGCGCCAATGTTCCGTGATTTGCGCGAATTTATCGGTAAGATTTACGGGATTCATATTTTCTGCCTAACGTCAAAGGTGAGCCGCGATCATGCTTGGCGCGAAGCGTGCGTAAGCACGATTCGTGACAAGCATGATCGTTGGCTCTAGCGATTTGTTAGGCTCCGTTTTCATTCTCTGATTTCATCTCCAACTCTGATTGTGCCGGATGTTAAAATCTGCGCTCTAAGTCCACCTTTATGAACTAGCCCTCGGAGTGTCTCTGGATATGTAATCTTTGCGAGGTAATTGCATGGTTCGCAAAGTCTAATGCCTTTAATTCTAACTGACCCGACGGAGAACTCCTTTCCGACTAAAGCGTTAAGATCGACACCGCGGGTCACTACATTTCGCCTAGCATGGGAAGCCGAAAAGTCTAAGCCGGACACTCGCGCAAACTCCTCAATCTTTTCTGATTCGATAAATGTGATCTCGAAATCAGCTTTTTGTGGCTTCGGCGAAAATGTCCCGGTTCCATTGAAGTATCTATCGCCAACAAGACCCTGACCGGGAACAGCAACGACTTCAGTTTGCGACTCCATCGGGTCTTTTGGCGATTTTGAGATTAGAATCAACGACACAGATGACATGGTTTGATTTCTGCCTAACGCCAGAACTGAGGGACGCTCGGAATGTGGCACCCGAGGCTGCGCCGCAGCCGAAGTGCCGCATGTAGAGCGTTCGCTCCAGTGACTTGTTCGCATTTCATTTTAGGTGTCTCTTTATTAAGTAGCCAATAGTTTCGTCGCACTTTGTGAATCCTTCTTGATCTCCATAATTACACATTGCAACTGCTGCGAACTCACGCTCAGGGGCGATCCAAATTACGGCGTAGAACATCGTGTTTGATCCTGCATGAGTAATTGCTCTTCCCTTTGCCCAAGGGCGATTTGTGACTACCCAGCCCCGTCCATAATCTTTACCTTGGATTGATTCATGTAGTTTATCTAAGGACTTGTTTGTTAAATTTCCTTTGTCAGCTTTTGCCAAATGTAACAGGGCATACCTAGCAAAATCCAAAACCGAACAGTGCACAGCCCCTGCGGGTGCAATTGCCGGCGGGTTATCGCCTTTGGGTTCTGGATCGGCGGGGCTTACCATAAAGAACGATTTCGTATGCCCGTATGGCTGATCAACGTGACCGTTGCTAGCCGGTGCCCGGAAACCTCCACTGGTCATTCCTAAAGGATTGAACAGCCTTTCGGTAAGCAACTCTTCATACGACCTATCCGTAATCGCCTCAAGCATAGCTCCTGCGATTGAAAAACCAGCATTCGAGTAGACTTGATCAGAACCAGGCTTGTAAGCTGGTGGCTCTCGAAGAATTCCTTGAACAAGCCGTAGTCTCTGGGCTCTTTCACTTCCTTCCCTTTTCCAAAGAGCCGACCATAAGTCAGGCTGAATGTCTCCGGGAACCCCAGCGGTGTTCGTCACCAACTGGTCAAACGTGACATTCTTGTAGTCTTCGTGGATATCCAGATCGTGAAATACCTCTGATAACTTAGTATCCCACTGGAGCTTGCCATCCTCAATGAGGATTGCGCCCAAGGTCGCAGTCATAGACTTGGTGCACGAGCCTATGTGAAACTTGTCTTCCGTTGTGACGGCAATGGGATCGCCCTTCTTTCGAACTCCGGCAGCACCAAGCGAAACAATTTTTCCATCAAGAACGGCCGCTGCAGCGAGAGCAGGAACTCCGGAACCATTGATGATTGTCTTGATGTGAGGTGAGATGTCTTCTGGTTCTTGGCCGTGCAAAGACGACATGGCAAAGAATAGTGCAAGTAACGGGAATGTAGGATTTTTCATTTCTTTGCGAACGTTGTTTGGTCACACAAATTTCCAATCTAATCCGCAGGGCCAGAAAAAAGTGGACTATTATGGCTGTTTTTACGCCTTCATGCTGCGGATACCTGCGGATGAGGGAGTTCGTGCTGCTATCGTGCTTCAAGTCTGGCTCTCCGGCGGATTCAAGCTCGGGGATGATGCGTTGGGCGCGGGCTTTGCCGAGTTCGACGCCCCATTGGTCGAAGGAGTTGATGTTCCAGAGGACGCCTTGGGTCAAGACGCTCATTTCGTAGAGGGAGACGAGGCTGCCGGGGGTGAGTTTTCGGCGAGGATGACATTGGACGGGCGGTTGCCGTCGAAGATGCGGTGCGGCGCGATCGCTGGCGCGGTGCCTTCGTCTTCGACTTCGGCGAGGGCTTGGGTTTGCGCAAGGACATTGGACATCATTGAGCAAGGTCAGCAAGAGGCAGGACGCAGGCAGGCATTCGGTGGAGTGCGTTCGCTCTTTTGTTTTTGCTCGCGATCTTGAAGTGACCGAATCATCGCCATCACATCGAAATTATGCTTGGCAGCGAGTGCGGTTTTGATGCTACGCACCTCGGACATAACTGGATCGGGGCGAATTAGTAGAGAGTCAATTGTCTTCATTGTTTTGTAGTAGTTCTTCGGGACTGCACATCACCGGAAAATGGAAACCGAAGTCTTGCACTGTCTTGCGCAAGCGATCCTGGATAAAGGGGTTGGCGATATGCTTGAAGTTCCATGATACAGGATAGTCCATCCCGTGTGCAGATGCCACCGCAATATGAATCGCATCAGAGGCGGCTTTGTCGGGAATCAATCCGCTGCTCACAAGTTTAACAGCGAGGTTGCCAATCTCATCCGTGATTTCCAACCGTGTGACTTTCTCCAAGAGCCTCAGCCTCATTTGAGCCAGTTCTTCATCACCTTCCCCAGCTTCATCTATTGCCTCCAAAGAAGTGAAAATCTCCAATCCCGAGCAACCAGAATCCCACCAGAGCCGCGTGCTTGCTTGGCGGGAAGCCTGAAGCAGATTCATAGAACTGCGAGCCACATAGTAGCTGGGTATGGTGGTTTCTATATATGCGCTTGGCATGAGATTAGAATTTTTTGGCCACCCTTACTTGATCACACAAATTCATGTTTATGAGTCAAGACAAGAAAGCGAACAATTAAACTGCCTTCATCTTCCGATACCTACGGATCAATGAGTTGGTGCTGCTGTCGTGTTTCAGATCGGGTTCTCCAGCGGCTTCAAGCTCGGGGATGATGCGTTGGGCGAGGGCTTTACCGAGTTCGACTCCCCATTGGTCGAAGGAGTTGATGTTCCAGATCACGCCTTGGGTGAAGACGCTCATCTCGTAGAGGGAAATGAGGCGGCCGAGGGTGGCGGGGGTGAGTTTTTCGGCCATGAGGACATTTGAGGGGCGGTTGCCTTCGAATACGCGATGCGGCGCGATCGCTGGCGCGGTGCCCTCGGCTTCGACTTGGGCGAGGGTTTTTCCAAAGGCCAAGGCCTCGGTTTGCGCGAAGACATTCGACATGAGCAAATCCTGGTGGCGACCGAGCGGGTTGAGGGATTTGGCGAAGGCGATGAAGTCGCACGGGATCACGCGGGTGCCTTGGTGTATGAGTTGGTAGAAACTGTGCTGGCCGTTCGTGCCGGGCTCGCCCCAGTAGATCGGGCCGGTGTCGGAGTCCACGCGGGCGCCGTCAAGTTTCACGGACTTGCCATTGCTCTCCATCGTGAGCTGCTGGAGGTAGGCGGGGAAGCGCTTGAGGTATTGTTCGTAGGGCAGGACGGCGACGGTCTGCGCGCCGAAGAAGTCGTTATACCAAACGCCGAGCAGGCCGTGGAGGACGGGGAGGTTTTTCTCGAATGGAGCGGTGCGGAAATGCTCGTCCATCTCGTGAAATCCAGCGAGGAGTTCGCGGAAATTGTCGGGGCCGATGGCGATCATCGTCGAGAGTCCGATGGCGGAATCCATCGAGTAGCGTCCCCCCACCCAGTCCCAGAAACCAAACATGTTCGCGGTGTCGATGCCGAACTCCGAGACTTTGGCGGCGTTGGTGGAAACGGCGACGAAATGCTTGGCGACGGCGGCCTTGTCGCCACCGAGTCCGGCGAGCGACCAATCACGCGCCGTGTCGGCGTTGGTCATGGTCTCGAGCGTCGTGAAGGTTTTTGAGGAAATGATGAAAAGCGTCTCGGCGGGATCGAGGTCATGCGTGGCCTCGGCGAAATCCGTGCCGTCCACATTCGAGACAAAGCGGAGGGTGAGCGAGCGGTCGCTGTAATGGCGGAGAGCCTCGTAGGCCATGACGGGGCCGAGGTCCGAGCCGCCGATGCCGACATTGACGATGTTTTTGATGCGTTTGCCGGTGTGGCCCTTCCACTCACCGGAGCGGATGCGGTTGGCAAAGGCGGACATCCGATCGAGAACGGCGTGAACCTCCGGCACGACATCGACGCCATCCACCTTGATCGAGGCGGTGCGGGGTGCGCGCAGGGCGGTGTGGAGAACGGCGCGGTTCTCGGTGATGTTGATCTTGTCACCACGGAACATCGCATCGATCCGCTCGCGAAGCCCGGCGGCGTTGGCCAGCGAGACGAGGTCGGCGATGGTTTTTTCGGTGATCAGGTTTTTCGAGTAGTCAAAAAAGAGCCCGGCGGCCTCGAGTTGGAATTTCGTGGCACGGGCGGGGTCGTTGGCGAAAAGCTCGCGCAGGTGCGGGAGGGATTCGCGTTGGGATTCGAGGGATTGCCAAGGGGATTGTTCAGTGATGTTCATGCTGGGGACCATGATTCAGATGATGGCTCAAATCGAAAGCCATAAATCACAAAACAAACACTCAACGGCAAAAGCATGAAAATGGACCGCTTGCCGCATCCCCTCCTTCACCCATAGGGTCAGATCGAATAGCCGATGGACTTTTTGTTTTTTCTATTTCCTGCCAACGAATCCCCGGAGGGTCGTTGGCTCCGCACGGGCGACCAATTCTCTGGATGCGTCGTCCAAGTAGAACGCCACGGCTTAGAGCTAGCCGGGCGGATTATTGCTCTCCCAGAGGCGATGGGTCGTGCCGGATGGATCGAAGGGGATTTGAAATGGCGCAATATAGAATTGGCTGGAGGCTCATGGCGTCTTCAGGACGCTCGAAAATATTTTGACCCCAAAACCAATACGGTGACAGCCGTGGACTATCGAACATACTTCCTCTCGATAGGAGCGCTGGACCACATGCGCCTTCACACGAAGGCCGGCCCGTTTTTTCCAGATCAACGATGGGTGCGCTACAAATCCTGATATCCTCGAAAAAATCCTGACATGAAGAAACCCAACGACCTCGGACCCGTCACGGCGGGCATTCCCAAGAAACTCCGCAAACACCGTGAGACTGCCGTTTCCAAAGCCTCGGTGCGCCGTCCGGCCAAAGCCTCGCTCGAGTTTTCCTTTTCGCTCAAACCCGCCGACATCGCCCGCCATCTCGACCGGTTTGTGATCGGTCAGAAGGAAGCCAAGAAAGTCCTCTCCGTCGCGCTGTGCGACCACTTCCAGCATGTCCGCCTCTCGTTGGAAGGCCACGAGGCTCCGTTCTACCAAAAACAAAATGTCCTTCTGCTCGGTCCCACGGGAGTCGGCAAAACCCACCTCATCCGCTCTGCGGCAGACCTCATCGGGGTGCCATTTGTCAAAGCCGACGCCACGAAGTTCAGTGAAACCGGTTATGTCGGCGGTGATGTGGATGACCTGGTGCGTGACCTGATCCGCCGCGCTGGTGGCGATGTGAACCGCGCCTCGCATGGCATCGTTTATCTCGACGAGGTGGACAAGCTCGCCTCCCGCCCCGAAAGCGGACGCGATGTCTCGGGCCGCGGCGTCCAAACCAATCTTCTCAAAATCATGGAGGACGGCGATGTGCCCGTGCTCTCGCCCAATGATGTCACGGGCCAACTCCAATCCGCCATGACCGCCGCGCGGGGCAACACGCCGGGAATGCCCGACAGCATCTCCACAAAGCACATTCTTTTCATCGCCAGCGGGGCATTTGTGGGGCTCGACGAAATCGTCACCTCGCGCCTCGGGCAATCCACGATGGCGACCGCCAAGGCGCTTGGGCAGTCGAACACCAGCGATTTCATCCGTTTCGGGCTCGAGCCGGAATTCATCGGGCGCCTTCCCGTCCGCGCCGCCTGCCACGCACTCGACGAGGACGACCTCTACCAAGTCCTCGGAAAAAGCGAGAGCAGCCTGATCCACCAATACGAGCGGTCCTTCGCCGCCTACGGCATCAAGCTCCGATTCGAACCCGACGCCCTCCGCAAGCTCGCCGCTCTGGCTCGCAACGAGGAAACCGGCGCGCGCGGCTTGATGACCGTGCTGGAACGAACCTTCCGCGACCTCAAATTCCGCCTGCCCTCGACCCGCATTCGCTCGCTGACCATCACGGCGCAAACAGTCGAAAACCCGGCCGCTGCTTTGACCAAGCTTCTGAAAAAATGAAACGCCCGGTGGTGGTGTTCGACGGATCCTGTGGATTCTGTCGCCAGTGGATCGAGCGCTGGCGGGAATTGACGGGAGACGCCGTGGAATACCGCCCCTCCAGCGAAGCCGCAGCGGATTTTCCAGAAATCCCGCCCGAGGAATTCGACCGCGCGGTGCAACTGATCCGCCCCGACGGATCGAGGATTTCGGCAGCCGAGGCCGTGCTCGAACTCACCGCGCCGCACAGCCTCGCGGCGAAGTGCGGAATGTTCGCCTATCGCCACAGCCAAATGCTCGCGGGGCTGTTTGAAAAATCCTACGCCGCCGTAGCCACCCACCGTGGATTCTTTTCCAAGCTCACCCGCTGGCTCTGGGGCGCCTCGGTTCAACGCCCCTCATTCGCCATCGCGAATACGCTCTTCCTTCGCGCCCTCGCCCTGATTTTCCTCATCGCGCTGGTCTCCTACCGCCACCAAGCCGCCGGGCTTAACGGACCGAATGGTATCCTCCCGGTCGGACCCTTTTTCGAAGCGGTCGCGAACCAGTTGGGCGATGGCGCGTTTTGGGCGCTTCCCTCGCTGGCCTGGTTGTCTCCCGACCTCGAAACTCTGCACCTTCTCACCGACATCGGCATCGCCGCGTCGCTCGTTGCCTTTCTTGGAATTCTGCAACCGCTCTGCTTTTTCACCCTGTGGGCGGTGATGCTCTCGCTGTGCGTGGCCGGGCAGGATTTTTACGGCTTTCAATGGGACTCGCTCCTGATCGAAACGGGATTTCTCGCGATCTTCCTCGCCCCCTGGCGCCTTTGGCCGAATGCGACTCCCGCCGAGCCTCCGCGACTTGCCCGCTTTGCCGTGGTGGCGCTGCTGTTCAAGTTGATATTCTCCTCCGGCGTCGTGAAGCTCACGAGCGGCGATCCCAATTGGCCGAGCCTGCGCGCGCTCGATTTCCACTTCCTCACGCAACCCCTGCCAAATCCTCTGGCCTGGTTCGCCCACCAACTCCCTCCCGAGATTCTCACCATTCTCTGCGGCTCGATGTTCTTCATCGAACTCCTCCTACCGTTCGCCTTTTTCCTCCCGAGAAATCCCCGCCTGATTGCGGCTTGGTCCGCCCTCGCCTTGCAGGCGGGAATCGCCTTCACCGGCAACTACGCGTTCTTCAATTTGCTCTGCGCAGCGCTCTGCCTCTTCCTTTTCGATGACCGGTGCTGGCCGAAATTTCTCCATCAAAAATCCACGCCCGCCGTGTTTTTTCCCAAAGCCATTCGCCGACCAGTTCTCGCAGCGATCTTGATTCTCTCGGTGATTCCCCTCGCCTCCGCCTTCCGCTCCATCCCCGCATCCCTCGAGCGCCTTGCAGCGCTCTACTCCCGCATTGCCCCCTTCCGCACGGTCAACAGCTACGGCTTGTTTGCCGTCATGACCACGCAACGCCGCGAAATCCTCGTCCAAGGCAGCAATGACAGCCACGACTGGCACACCTACGAATTCCTCTACAAACCCGGCGCGCTTGATCGTCCCCCGCCGATTGTCGCGCCTTACCAACCACGCCTCGACTGGCAAATGTGGTTCGCCGCCTTGGGCCGCGTCGAAAACACGCCGTGGTTCCAATCCTTCCTGATCCGCCTCCTGCAAGGCTCGCCCGAGGTTTTGGCCCTGCTAGAAACAAATCCCTTTCCCGAAAAACCACCGAAATTCCTCCGCGCGATCTCGGACGATTATTCCTTCACCGCATCCGGTGAAAAAGCCTGGTGGAGCCGCGAACCCGCCGCCATTTACTGCCCCGAAATCTCGCTGCGCGAAGAATCATCGAATTGAAGAAAATCGAGGAGGGTCCTGCTTGTCAGGACCGGAGCGATAACCGCAGACACGCCGATGCGGCTCTGACAAGCAGAGCCCTCCTTGGACATCAGGCAACCTCGGTAGGCGCACCCTCGCGACCACGCAACCGCATGAGGATCGGAAGACCGGGGAACTCCCATTTGTCGCGTATCCGCGCACAGAGGTAGTTCACATAGCTGTCAGGGATCAATTTGGGATCGTTCACGAACATGACAAAAAGCGGCGCTTGAACCGGAGAGCGCGAGCTTTCCTTGGCCTGAGCGGCGTAGAGGACCTTGAATCGACGATTGCCACGGGTCGGCGGCGCTTGGCGTTCCATCGCCGCTTTCAGGACGCGGTTGAGCTCCCCCGTTCCCGCGCGGCGCGTGGAGTGCTGACGGACTTTTTCGACCATGGTGAAAAGGCGTTTCACATTGGTGCCCGTGAGAGCCGAGAGGATCACGACCGGGGCGTAGCTCAAAAAGAACAACTCGGCGCGGATGCGCTCGGTGTGCTCCCGGAGAAGTTCCGGGTCTTTTTCCCGGCCCTTTGCCACGAGGTCCCATTTATTCAGAGCAATGATGGCGGGCTTTTTGGCCTCTTGGATCAGGCCGGCGATTTTTTTGTCTTGGGTTGTCACGCCACTGGTGGCGTCGATCACGAGAATGTTGATATCCGCGCGGCGGATCGTTTGCTCGGATCGCATCACGCTAAAAACTTCGACCGAGGTATTGTGCCTGGAGCGGTGGCGGATGCCGGCGGTGTCGAGGAGAAGATAAGTCTGGCCCTCACGCTCGGCTAGGACATCGACCGTATCGCGTGTGGTGCCGGCGATTTCGCTGACAGTGCTACGTTTGTCTTTCACGATGGAATTGACCAACGAGGATTTGCCGACATTCGGACGACCGACCAAGGCGAGTTTCGGGATGATTTCGCTGCTGGCCTCCTCGAGCTCCTCTTCAGGGGGAACGAGAAAATCAATCACATCGACAAGCTGGCCAATCCCTCGTCCGTGGGCAGCGCTCACCGAGCAACTGTGCTCGAATCCCAGCCTGGCGAAGTCGTAAAAGCGAGGTTCATGGCCCTCGGTATCGACTTTATTGACGACGAGAATCACAGGCTTTGCACAGCCGCGGATGGTCGTCGCCAACTCGCCGTCGAGTGGGGTCAACCCATCGATCGAATCCACAACGAACAAAATCGCATCGGAACTTTCCATCGCGATGAAGGCGCCGTCGCGGGTGCTCTCGGCAAAATCCGGATCTGGCTCGGAGCCAATGCCGCCTGTGTCGGTGATTTCAAAGGGCGCTTGCCCGAGTTTGCAAATCGCCCCGATGCGGTCACGGGTCACGCCCGGCTGATCATGGACAATAGAAATGCGTCGCCCAGCGAGGCGGTTGAAGAGAGCGGATTTGCCGACATTCGGTCGGCCGATGATTGCGACATGGCGCATGGTTTTATTTAACTTGGATTGGAATGGTGCCGGAGCTGATCCAGCCCGCGGTAGAGATAGTCAATGCCGCTAACGAGCGTGAACAGACCCGCGACATAAACTGTGACGAGATAAAAAGGAATCTGGAGCATCAGCCAGGCGATGGCGAGCATTTGCAAGGCGGTCGCGGTTTTTCCAGTCCAGCTTGGCTTCACCTCCAAATGCTGATCGAGGAGATACAAAACCCCGCATCCGGAGAGAATCACCGCGTCGCGAGCGATAACAATGATGGGAAACCAAAGGGGAAAGGCCTGGTTCCAGTTGCTCAGACTCAGCGTGATAATGGCGGTGAGAAGAAGCCCCTTGTCCGCGATGGGATCGAGCACCGCGCCGAGGCGACTCCGTTGATTCCAATGGCGGGCGATGTATCCGTCTAGGCCATCCGTGATCGAAGCCAGAATAAAAACTCCGATGGCCGTGAGGCGGAGCCATTCTTCGGGACGGCCCTGCGAAACGCTTTCGCCGTAGTAAACGCAAAACAGCACGAACACCGGAATCATCAGAATCCGGAATACCGTCAGCTGTGTGGCGAAGGTCATTGCCGAGCAAGCTAACGGCCTCGAGGCACGGCGTAAACCCCGCTAAAACCCGGAGTCCAAAAGCAGCCTGCGCTCCTCGGAGGAAACCTCGCGCCACTGACCAAGAGGCAGGTCGGCCAACTCCAAAGCGCCGATGGCGGATCGAATCAATCGGAGCGTGGGATGACCCACTGCGGCCGTCATGCGGCGGACTTGCCGGTTTCGCCCTTCGCGGAGTCGGAGTTCGATCCAGAAATCCTCGACCGTTTTACGGACGCGAACCGGGGGATCGCGGGGAGGAATGGAGGGTTGAGGATCGAGCAGGCGAGCTTCCGCAGGGAGGGTTTTGCGGCCTTCAATGACCACGCCGGCGCTCAAAGACCGCAGAGCTTTTTCATCAGGCAAACGCTCAACGAGGACGAGATAGGTTTTCGGAACATGGTGCTCGGGATCGAGGAGGCGTTTGTTCAAATGCCCCTCATCGGATAGCAGCAGCAAGCCCTCCGAGTCGGCATCCAACCTCCCGATCGGGTAGACATTTTTTGGGAAATCGAAATCGGCGAGAGGCCGGTTCGGACTGCCATCCGGGGTGAACTGCGACAAAACGCCGTAGGGTTTGTGGAATGCGAGAATCAAAGGACCTTCAAACGCGTCAAATCCTGAGAATCGACCACGCCAATCGGATGCTTATTGGCGTCCAACACCACCAAGTCATCGATGCGATGGTGCTCGAGGATTTGAAGAACCTCGGCCGCCAACTTGTCGCCTTGGATCGTGATCGGCTGGAGCGTCATGAAATCTCCGACAGGACGCGAGCCGATGTGCGGATCTTCGGGAAAGTGACGCGCGAAATCGCCGTGGGTGAAAATGCCGGCGAGCGAGCCGTCTTGGTGAACAATCACGGCAGCACCAGCGCGGTGGGAGGTCATGGCTTGAATGGCCTCCAAAACCGAGGCGTCCGGTGGGATGATCGCCAAATCCGCAACAGGACGCATGATTTGATGGACCTTGAGAAGCAGGGAGCGGCCGAGGCTTCCACCGGGATGGAACTTGGCGAAATCCTCTTTTTGAAACCCCCTGGCTTCGAGCAGCACCATCGCCAGCGCGTCCCCCAAAACCAACATGGCCGTGGTGCTCGAGGTCGGAGCGAGATTGAGAGGGCAGGCTTCTTGGGTGACGGAAACATCCAGAACCACCGCCGCCGATTTCGCGAGGGCGGAGTTGGAGTTTCCCGTAATGGCGATCACAGGCAGACCGAACCGGACAATCGCCGGCAAAATGGAAAGGAGTTCCTGGGTTTCCCCACTCTGGCTGAGCGCGAGAACAACATCGCCCTCCGCAACGATGCCGAGATCGCCATGAAGTGCATTCAGAGAATTCAGGACAACGGCCGTGGATCCCGTGCTGGTCAGAGTCGCCGCGATCTTGTCTCCGATATGGCCGGATTTTCCGACGCCGAGAACGACCACCTTGTTGCGGCGCTCGACGGCAGCCTTGATCAGATCGACGGCATGAATGAAGCGTTCGTCGAGGCGGGCCGCGACGGAGGAGACTTCGGTGATTTCGGTTTCAAAGACGCGCCGGGCGCGCTCGAGGTAATCCATACACGCGATCATGGGGGAATGGCCTCATAGCGCGCAAGGACGGGATTACCAACCCCGGCGCTCGATGGCATCCATGTGCTGAGTGATCGGATCCCGGCGCGGTGGGACAGGATTAGGCCGTGTCTCCTCGGCGAGGGAGGAATTCGATTCATCGACTTGGGTGGCCTCGAACCAATTCATGTAATCCGAAATCGCCTTGTGTCGCTCCACGAGAAGAACGCGGATTTTTTCTATCTCCTCGATGCGATGACCTACATTCGATTTCGGCTTGGCGGAAAGGAGCATGGCGATGTTTCGATATTCCTCCACGATGGGCACAAGAAGCGGATGCGCGCGGAATTCGAGATTCAGCAAGTCCACCGAGCGTTGACGCATGAGGAAGGCGCCCCCCTGATCTCGGGCGGCAAGCGGGAGAGCCATCGGGCCACTGGTGGCGGTGGAGTTCTTCTTTTTCGGATCAGCGGGAACTTCAAGGGCGAGAATTTCGGTGAGTTCCTCGTCGGTTTTGGCAACAGAGAGCGACGCCAGCCTCGGCGGCATCGAACTTCTCGCCAAAGAGAGGGTCCAGATTTTATTGAGCGAGGAAACATCCGGAGCAGCGTTTGGAAATGCCTCTAAAAGTTTCGCAGGATCAGAGTTCATGCGGTCCGAATTTTCGAGATACGCGAGGAATTGCTGCTTCGAGTTTTTGGAATCCGAGAGGGCCTTCAGCAATGCCGAGGCTTGGGCGCGATAAAGGAGCAGCGAGGTGGCATCGAGGCGGTCGGTTTTTAGCTGTAAGAAATCACCCAATGCCGGTGGGCGCTCGCTCTGGATCAATGCCGCATGCACGCCATCGGGAACCGTTCCGCCGCGACGACGGATTTGTTCACCGATCCCCTCCACAAGCCAACCGGGAGGGTGCGCATAGTTTTTTCCAGCCTTCGGCGGATTTTTGCGATGCATGGCTTGGAGGGCCAGAGCGCGAATGACCTCGGTCTCAAAGTAGCCGGGCTTCATGGCCCAATCATCCAGAACATCGATTTGGACTTTCAATCTTCCGTCCTCGATTTCGAACAAATGACATGACGCGCCCTTCGCTCCCCGAGGTTTTGCCTCACGGGTCTTATCCACAATGATGATCGGCGTGGAAGCCATCACTTTATCGCCGGTGATTTCCTCCCATTCCTTGGCCGCTGTCTGAGCGTGTCGCGCCAGAAGGGATCGTGTTTGCCGGTCCGGCGAGTAGATGACGAATCCCTTGATTTGAAGAGATCGCGCCAGCGGTTGTTGCCCGAAAAGCCCGGCGCCGGTGATGACCAAAAAAACGACTGTTAGCGCGAGGAGGTTTCGGGCCATCGGACGACGATCCGCTTGGAGGTGACTTCGGCGGATTTTGCCCCCTGGAATAGCTCGAGAGCGGAACGGAATGAATCAAAGCAGGGACTCCAGAGCGGAAGGAGGAATTGGGCGACTGGTCCCGGGATGGGCAATTGACCAATCGCGGCATTGACCACTCGGACGCTCAGTTTTCCATTTTGAGAATCAGGGGCCAAGCCGATGCGGAAATCCATCGTTCGATCAAAAACCGCGACCTGCATGATGAAATCCAATCGGCCATCGTTCAGTGCGGTATAGCAGCGCTTGAACTGGATTTTGACCCCGAGCGGATTGTCTCTCGTGCGCAATTGAACCGTTGCGGCGAGGAAACGATTGATACCACTCTCATCTATCTGCCATGCGCCACCCGAGGATTTGGATGCGGTTCGGAGAAATGTCAGCGTTTGGGCGATTTCCTCACTGGACGCGGCCGGAGCAGGATTCGGCAGAGAGGAAGAGGGGGGCTGGATCGCTAGATATATCCCGAGACCCAGGGCTCCAAGAGCGATGAGAAAAAGAAAACGGAAGAGGATGCTAGAAAACGAGGCTCCCGCCTGGCGGAGTTTGGCAGCGGGTTTCTTGGTCTGATGGGAAAAAATCTGGGGGGCACTGGTGCCTACTGAGTCAGAGGCACTCGCCGGCAATGCGGGCTTGGACGCCGATATCGCCGGAGGAAGACGCTTCGCGCAGTTCGAACAGAAGACCCTCGTGTCATCATTCTCCGTCGAGCAAGCGCTGCAGGTTTTCATGTTGTCGCGGGTTTGGATTCCACTTTCGGGGCAGGTTTGGACTCCGCTGGTTTGGATTCGGCGGGCTTGGATTCCGACTTTGTCGCGGAGCTACTGGAATCGCCGCCATCTTTTTTAGCAGCCTGCTTGTAGCCCTCACTCCGGTAATCCGTGATGTAGAATCCAGATCCCTTGAAAATTAATCCGGCCCCTGTGCCAAGGAGTCGCTTCACTTTTCCGTGCCCCCAAGTCTCCATTTGGCAGGCGGATTCCGGGCAGGTCTCGAAGGCTTTGTCCTTCATCGACTGGAAAGCCTCGAAGGTCTTCCCGCATTTTTCACATTCAAAGTCGTAGTTCGGCATGTCGGCCCGCAGGCTACCAATAACCTCACAGATTCCGCAACAGGCAGTGCAGGGATCAATTTCTGCTTCATCACCGCGAGGCTGGCGGTAGGGTTTGCCCATGCACCTCAACGAAGCAGCTCAGTATCTCGACGATCTTCTCCGCGTCCCCGAAATCGGCGACTACCCGCAAGCCATGAACGGCCTCCAAGTCGAAAACTCCGGATCCATCTCGCGGATCGGCGCGGCGGTGGATGCCACGGAATCCGTGATCAAGGAAGCCGCCGATGCGCAGGTGGATTTCCTCATCGTCCATCACGGGCTTTTTTGGAACGGCCCTCAGCGAGTCACCGGCGCGAACTATCGAAAAACCCGTCTTCTCATGGAGGCCGACATGGCGATTTACAGCGCGCACTTGCCATTGGATCTGCACCCAAGCCTCGGCAATAACGCCCTGCTTGCGGCGGCGATCGGGCTCGGGGACGGCGAACCATTTCACGAGGCATTCGGTCAAAAAATTGGGCTCCGTTTCGAAGCTGAGGTCAGCCGCGAGGTCTTGCGCGACCACTTGGAGCGGGCCGTCGGAGGCAATGTGCATCTCGCCCCCGGAGGCCCCGTCCTTGCGCGTCGAATCGGGATTGTGACCGGTGGGGTTGGGGCAGAAATTGCCAAGGCTGCGGCGGCGGGGATCGATACCTTCATCACCGGCGAGGGACCTCATTGGTCCTACACACTGGCTGAGGAATTGCGGGTGAATTTATTTTATGCGGGGCACTACGCCACGGAGACTTTCGGGGTGAAGGCGATCGCAGAAATTCTGGCGCGGAAACTGGCGCTCCCTTGGCAATTCATCGACCACCCGACGGGGCTTTAAGAGTCGGCAAAACCTCCGCTTCGATTTGGAGATCGGGGCCGATCTTTTTAAAACTGGGATTGGCGAGGGAGATATTCATTTTGCCAATTCCTCCGATGGACGCCACATCGCCCCCCAAAAGAACCGGGGCGATATAGAAAACGATGCGGTCCACCAAACCCCTCTTGAAAGCCTCGCCGTGAGTGCGTCCCCCACCCTCGATTAAGACATGCTGAACTCCACGCTTGGCCAAATCTCGCAAGATCGACTTCAGAGTTTTGCCAGTAAAAACCAAGGTTCGTTCGCGGAACTCATCGGTAAGGATTGTGGAATCCGGCGGCAGGATGCCCGAACGCGACCAAACCACACGCCAAGGTTGCCTCGCTTTTGCGACACCACGAATCGTGAGGCTGGGATTGTCGATGCGGACAGTTTCAGCACCGACAAGGATCGCGTCGCAGCGAGCGCGAAGTTTCATCGCATCGGCGCGGGCGGCTTCGGAAGTAATCCACCGTCTTCCAGGAAATGATGCGATTCGACCATCCAGGCTCATGCCAACTTTTGCCGTCACGAAGGGAAGGCCGGTGGCGATCCATTTGTTCCAAGCCGCATTGATTGCGGAACACTCCTCGGCCAGCACGCCGGACGAAACTTCGACTCCGGCTTTTTGCAGGATTTTTTTGGCGCGCCCGGCGTGGGAGGGGTTGGGATCCGTCGCGCCATAAACGACTCGGGAAATTCCCGACTCGATAATCGCCTGAGTGCAAGGCGGGGTCCGACCATGCGTGGAGCAGGGCTCGAGAGTCACATAAAGGGTGCAGCCCGCTGGTTTGGGGGCTTTCCTCAGAGCCTCGATCTCGGCGTGAGCGGATCCGGCGGCGCGGTGCCACCCCTTGGAAATGAGTTGGTCATTGCGAACCAAAACCGCGCCGACTGCGGGATTCGGGTGGGTTTTTCCAAGCCCCTTCCGCGCCTCGCCAATGGCGAGACGCATGAACACTTCATCGAGCTTTCTTCCGGGCATGCTCGGAGGAGCGAGGAGTTGTCGTGGCCGCTTTCGAGAGTTGATCGATTTCCTTTACCGAGAGAGGGCGCCACGCACCGGGTGGAAGTTTAAAATCAGTAATTGTTCCCATGCGAATTCGGCGGAGGATTTTAACCTCGTAGCCAAGGCGGTAAAGCATGAGTCGGATTTGGCGTTTGATTCCCTGTTTAAGGACAACGCGGAGGATTTTCGGACCCACGATGCGCACCGACTCAAAACGCCCGCGCCCTCCTTCGATATGGACACCCCGGATGAGTTTCGCGCTCAATTCGGGGTTGAAGGTCTTGTCGAGTTCCACCTCGTATTCCTTCTCCACGCCGTGGGAGGGATGAAGGAGTTTTTGGGAAAGAGCCCCATCATTGGTCATCAAAAGCAATCCCTCGCTCTCCTTATCCAGGCGACCAACATGAAAAAGGTTCGCATGCCCTTGCTCGAGCAATTCGTAAATCGTGCGGCGACCGCGTTCGTCGGAGCGGGTGACGACATAGCCACGGGGCTTGTTAAGAACCAGCGTGACGGGCAAGGCCACCCGAACTTGGCGTCCATGAACCCGAACATCGTCGTCCGGGCCAACAGTTGTCGCGAGTTTATCGATTCGATGACCATTGATCACAACCGAGCCGGCTGAGATCAACTGATCACAAGAGCGCCGCGAGCCTAGACCCGCAGCAGCAAGAAAACGGTTTAGCCGCATGGGTCGCGGCGGAGGATTATTCCTCTGGCTTGGTTTTAGGCAGGCCAATGACGCGCTGGCCCTCTTGGAATTGTCCGCGCTTGCGGAGAAGATCGACACGCTCGAAGCGCTTCAAAACACTACGTTTGGTCTTGATGGCGCCTTTGCCTTTGAGACTGGGATGCTGGCTCATAAATCAAAAAAATGGAGGCGGAGAATGGTCACTGATCTGCAGGAAAGCAACCCTAATTCCTCGGAAAATTTGCAAGAGGCAGATTCCCGCCAAATTCGACTCCAACGGCCATTCGACAGAAAATGACAACGCAACTTTTATTTCACCATTCGTGAATTTTTTTCCGCCGATTCGCCTTGTTCGATGACCAGCTTCACGGGAATGCTGATCGTGCATGAGTCAGAAGACCCCATCTGAAAAAGGATATCGTTTGCCAGCCGAATGGGAGCCCCATGAGGCGACCTGGATTTCGTGGCCGCAGCCAGGATGCAACAGCTTTCCCGGCTCCTACGAGCGGGTTCTCCCGACTTTTGTGGCCATGGCCGAGGCGCTCGCGAGTTCAGAGATCGTCCGCATCAATGTGAAGAACGCGGAGCAGGAAAAAACAGTCCGCCGGCTTTTGAAAAAATGCCCGCCGGAGCGTTTGGAGTTTTTTCATATCCCGACAGACGAGCCTTGGTGCCGCGACCACGGGCCCATTTTTGTGGTTCGCGACAAGGAACCCCAAGTCGCGGCGCTGAATTTTGGTTTCAATGCCTGGGGTTACAAACTTTCCCCATTCGATGAGGACAATGCCGTTCCCTCCGCCGTCGCCGCAGCGCTGGGAATCCCGGTTTTTGACCAATCGCATTTCATCCTCGAGGGCGGCTCGATCGATGGGAATGGGGCCGGAACGATTATCACAACCGAAAGCTGCCTTCTGAATCCCAACCGGAATCCTTCGAAAGACCGCGCCGCGATTGAGAAAAAACTTCGCGAGACTTTGGGTGTGACCTCCATCCTTTGGTTGGGTGACGGCATCGAGGGCGACGACACGGATGGCCATGTCGATGACATCACTCGTTTCATCGGACCCAGCACGGTGATCACCGCCGTCGAGGAAGATGAAAACGACCCGAATTACGAACCACTCCAGAGGAATCTCGACCGACTCCATGTGATGAGACTGCCAAGTGGGGAGCCGCTCCATGTGCTCACACTCCCGATGCCTCCCCGTATCGAGAGGGAGGGGCAGCGCCTGCCCGCGAGCTATGCCAATTTCTACATCGCCAACACCGCCGTGCTTCTGCCGGTTTACGGGGATGCGAATGACGCTTGGGCTGTCTCGGCATTGCACGAAGCGTTCCCCACGCGGCGGATTCTACCCATCGATTGCCGGGAATTAATCTGGGGGCTCGGGGCTTTTCATTGCCTCACGCAGCAGCAACCCGCCCGTCCCGCCTGAGGCGTTTCAGCGCTTGCGTTTCTTCGGCTGGGGCGTCGGCGATTCTGGAATTTCGGGCAATGGGCGCGACGGGGTTCCATATTGGTCTCCGTAAATGAAAACCGGCGTGCCGCTAGGCAAGAGCTTGTAGAGCGGCTTGGCCGCACCAGAGGGAAGCCGAATGCACCCGTGGGAGGCCGGTCTGCTGGGCACATGACCTTGGTGGAATCCGATGGCAGAGGCTTTGCCATCGAGCGTGTGGAATCTCATGAAGTGTGGCATCGGTGCCCCCAGAAAGACCATTCCCTCCGGAACCGGTGTCGTCCGCGTGTCGATCTCGCCAGGCAAACTCTCGCCGGTCTCGGTGTTCTGTAATTTTCCGTAGAGATTCGAAGCGTGCTTGGGATTTTTTTGGCCAATCCGGAAGTCGCCGGTGGATGTGCGAAAGTTCCGCTTTCCACTGGCAATGCGGGTCGCCGCCACGAGTTGGTTCGCCGAATAAACATAGGCCCGCTGGCGATCGAGATCCACGATGACACCTGAGCGGAGAGGATCAATCGGCGCAGCCGCCAACTCCTGATGGAAGATCACGAGGGAATTCGGCGTGGCCTTGATGCGTTCGTTAATCAAAGCCAAATCGGCCGCGCGCATTCCTGCAGGGACATCCGGTATGACTGGCTTTCGGAGCGACTGGCAACCGGATAGTTGGAAAGCAAAAACCAGCACAACAACTGGAATCATCATTTTCATCGAGAGAGGATTTTTAAGGAAACGGGCGTTTTTCCAAGCCAGATTCTTCATCGGCTAATTTCTTTAAGAATACATCGACTCGATCAGCGGACGATACTTCTCCGTGATGACATGGCGTTTGAGTTTGAAGGTATTCGTCATTTCCTCACCGACCTCAAAGGGCTTCGGCACGAAACGAAAATCAGAAATCCGCTCGAAGGATTTGAAGCCCCTCTCGTGGTTGATGAGTTGGCGAATGTCCGCCTCCATCAACCTCCGTGCTTCGGCATTGGCCTGAAGTTCTGAGGCGCTCGTGGTATTCACTCCGGCTTGGCGGAAATGCTCGAACGAAGGCACAATCAAAACGCTGAGAGCTTTCTGATCCTGACCGACCACCATGCATTGATCGACCAGCGCGGACTCGACGAGTCGGGACTCGATGGGCACAGGCTCGATGTTTTCGCCATTCAGCAGAACAATCGTGTCCTTCGAACGGCCGAGAATTTTCAAACAATCATTGGCCGTCACCATCCCGATGTCTCCCGTATTCATCCATCCATCGCGCAACACCAACGCTGTCGCCTCGGGGTTTTTGTAGTAACCGCGCATGACTTGCGGGCCCTTCACATGGATTTCCCCGCGAAGCCCACGGCCTCCCAATGGACGAGTGGAATCCGGATAAAGAATCGCGCCTGTGCCAAGATCGACGATCCGAATGTCGGTATGCGGAAAAAACGGACCAACCGTTCCAATTACGAGGTTGCTCCAAGTCCGCACGGCCAGCACGGGCGATGTCTCCGTCATGCCGTAACCTTCGAGCACCGGGATGCCAATGAAGTTGAAAAACTCATCCACATGCGGCTGAAGCGCCCCGCCTCCGGAAATGGTCCCGCGAAATTCACCGCCGACGATGGCGCGGAGTTTTTTCAGAACGAGGCCATCGAGAAGCTTCGCTGGAACGATCGAAATCAACCAGAGCCCGGCGTGCTGAACGGCCAACCGAAGATTCTCCCCGAACTTCCGGCCATGCATGTCGAGTTGCTGTCCGAGAAAGAATCTCTCAGCCCGCTTCACATTGCGCGTGGCTCCGTAGGCGAGATGAAACAAGGCCTGGCGCACCGGCGGGGCGGATTTCACATTCGCGAGGATTTTTAAATAGAGGTTCTCCCAAAGCCTCGGAGCCGAAGCCATGACCGTGGGCTTCACCAGTTTCAAATCCTCCGCCACGGATCTCAAATTCGTGTAGTGCGTCGCAACGCCACGGGAAATGCAGAGCATCTCAAAAACGCGTTCGTAGCTGTGCCAAATAGGCAGGATCGCGAGGGCGCGGTCTCCGGGGCGCAGCTCGAGCGGGAGGTTTTCGATCTGGGAGCACATATTCGCGTGCGTGAGCTGAACCCCCTTCGGAGTCCCCGTTGTGCCAGATGTGTAGATAATCGTGAAGAGGTCGTCCGGCTTGATAGCCCGAGCACGCTCCAAGGCGGGATCGAATCCGGAAGCTCGCCGCGCCGCGCCATCTGCAAGGAGATTTTCCAAATGCCGCACACCTTCCGGAGCCTCCACGCCATGGGCCATGAGAATGATCTCACTGATGTGCGGGAGTTGAGGACGGAGGTCTAAAACACGACGGAGAATCGTCATGTTTTCTACAAAGACCACGCGGGCGTCCGAGTGCGTGAGGATATAGACCATCTCCGCATCGGTGATGTCCGTGCCTCGAGGAACATCCGCCGCACCCGCCAAAAGAATTCCGTAGTCGCAAATGATCCACTCGAGTCGATTGTCGGCGATGATCGCCACATGCTCCCTCGCTTCCAGACCCAGGGCGATGAGGGAGGTCGCGAGATCGAGCCCTTTTTCGTAAAGTTGACGGAAGGAAATCGGCTGAAAACCACCAGCCCCGTCCTTTTTGCAAAAAGCGGGCATTCCGTCGTAGCGACGAGCGGCATTGGCGAAAACCTCGGCCAGAGTGGCACCGTATTTATTATCGGACATCCCGAATCAAGTAATCGTCACGTTCGGATTTGTCAGTTCGTTTCAACGCCTTTCCATATCGAATCAGAGCTTTACTTGAGGGACCCAGCTCACTACTCCTTCGCGTTCTTTTATGTCGATTTTAATGCCTATTTTGGTGACTTTGCATGTCATCGTTTGCTTAATGCTCGTGCTGGTGGTCCTGATGCAAAGACCGCGTAGCGAGGGTCTCGGGTCCGCGTTTGGTGGGGGAATTACAGACAATGTCTTCGGCTCGCAGACCACCAATGTCCTCGCACGATTCACGACCTGGATGGCCATCGGTTTTTTCGGAATCACCCTTCTACTTTCCATCCTGACCGCCAAGATGCAGGGCGGTAAAACCGAGATTCAAAAGAAACTCCTGAGTGCACCCACACCCGTGGCCACGCCCATCAAGAACGCTGAAGATTCGACTCCAGCGATGGGCCTCCAAAATGCATTGGAAAAACCTCAAGAAACTCCTGTCTCAACCCCAACAGAGGCACCCGCTGCGACACCCGCAGAAACTCCAGCGAGCACGCCTGAAGTCACTGCTATTGCTCCTGTCGAGGTTCCAGCAGCCACACCAGCGGCGACTCCCGAAGCTCCTGTAGAAGCTCCCGCCGCGACACCCCTGAATTAAGGCATTTCGGGCCGCCGAGCCGTTGAAAATTCCCCAGACTCCTTGAAGACGCTCAAGAGCATTTCGCAGGTCAGAAAATGCCGTCGTTTACTCAAGGGAAGAGTCGTTTTCGTTCCGACCATGGGAGCACTCCATCACGGCCATGCGGCATTGATTCGTAGGGCTCACCGAATTGCAGGAAAGGGCGGCACGGTTCTTGTATCGATTTTTGTGAACCCCACGCAATTTGGCCCTAAGGAGGATTTCTCAGCGTATCCGAGGCCCTTGAGAAATGACTTAAAAACCTGCCGGGATGCGGGTGCTGACGCGGTTTTTCTGCCGAGTGTCACCGAGATGTATCCCCCGGAAGCGAGCGTTTCGATTAACGAAACATCCCTTTCATCGGTCCTGTGCGGCCGTTCCCGTGTCGGTCACTTTTCCGGCGTTTGCAACATTGTCGCCAAACTTTTCCATATCGTCTCACCCACCCATGCGATTTTTGGCGAAAAGGACTGGCAGCAGTTGGCGATCATTCGTCGGATGGTCCGCGACTTGGATTTCGAACTGGAGATCATCCCCTGCCCCACGGTGCGCGAACCCGACGGCCTCGCTGCAAGTTCCCGCAACGCCTATTTGACCGAGGCCGAACGCCAACTCGCCCCACAAATCTATGCCGCCCTGCAGTCAGCCTCCCAAAAACTCACACCCGTCAAAGTGGTCTCGGAGGCCGTGAAGCTCATCACCAAAATCCCCGGCACTCGCATTGATTACATCGAAGCCATCGATGCTCAAACCCTTCAACCCTTGCGCCAACGCCGCACGGAAGGCCGATTGGCTGCCGCCGTGTTTCTCGGAAAGGCGCGATTGATCGACAACATTGCGCTCCCTGCGATGCCATGAGGGAATTTGATTTTATCGTCCTTGGCAGTGGCATTGCGGGTTTGTCCTTCGCGCTGAAAGCCGCACAAAAAGGATCCGTCGCGATCGTTACGAAACGCTCTTCCTCGGACTCAAACACAGCCTGGGCCCAAGGCGGCGTGGCTTGTGTGATGACCGGCGAGGATTCGTTCGACCTCCATGTGCGCGACACGCTGGCCGCAGGAGCAGGGCTTTGCCACGAGGATGTCGTTCGCTCGATTGTCACCGAAGGTCCCACACGGATTGCGGAACTCACCGGGCTTGGCGTTCATTTTGATCAAAGAGAAAATGGCAATGGCACGATGGAGCCTGATCTCGGGCGGGAAGGCGGGCATACGAAACGCCGCATCCTGCATGCACGCGACGCCACCGGGCGAGAGATTGAAACCCGACTTCTCGAGCGCATCGCCGAGCATCCCCGAATCGAAGTGATGGAAAACCACATGGCCGTGGATTTCATCACCACCGGAAAACTCGGCTACGCCATGGAGAATAGTTGCCTCGGTGTCTATGTGCTCAATGAGGCGAACGGCATCGTGGAAACCCTGCGATCCGATGTGACCGTGGCCGCCACGGGGGGATGCGGAAAAGTCTATCTCTATACAACAAATCCCGATGTCGCGACCGGCGACGGCGTTGCCATGGCTTGGCGTGCCGGGGCGGTGATTGCGAATATGGAATTCGTCCAATTCCATCCCACTTGCCTCTACCACCCCTCGATCAAATCCTTCCTGATTTCCGAAGCCGTGCGCGGCGAAGGCGGCATTCTGATCAACGAACGCGGACAGCGTTTCATGGAGCATCACAACCCGCAAAAGGAACTGGCTCCTCGTGACATCGTGGCTCGCGCGATCGATGCGGAGATGAAACGTAGCGGTGCAAAGTGTGTTTACCTCGATATCACACACAAGCCGGCGGACTTCATCCGGTCTCGCTTCCCGACAATTTACGAAACCTGCCTGCAAGCTGGCCTCGACATCACAAAATCTCCCATCCCAGTGGTTCCTGCGGCCCATTACCAATGCGGCGGCGTGAAAGCCGATGTGAATGGAGAGACATCGATTCGCGGGCTATTCGCAATCGGCGAGGTGGCCTGCACCGGTCTCCATGGGGCGAACCGACTCGCCAGCAATTCCCTGCTTGAGGGACTTGTTGCGGCGCACCGGGCCTTTGAAAAATCCACACGGGGCAAGCGCGAGCGGGTTGAAATTTCCCTTCCGGAATGGCGCTCCGGCGAAGTTCAAGATGTCGATGAACTCGTGGTGATCTCTCACAACTGGGAAGAAGTGCGTCGCCTCATGTGGGACTATGTCGGGATCGTCCGCACCGACAAGCGACTCCAACGCGCTGCGACACGACTCCGGAATCTCCACGCCGAGGTGCAGGAGTTTTACTGGAATTTCAAAGTGACCACCGACCTTCTCGAACTCCGCAACCTTGTCACCGTCGCCTCGCTGGTGGTGGATTGCGCACTGAGTCGCAAAGAAAGCCGCGGCCTGCACTTCACGCTCGATTACCCCGAGCGCGACGACCGCCGGTTCCTTCGCGACACGCTCATGCGGCGGGTCTAAACCGGAGCGATCACATTCAGCTTCGTCGGCGAAATGCGGAACTCACAAGGCACCGCCCCCGCCAACTCGCCGTCCAACTCGACCGGCACCCCCTCAGGTCCACTCACCCGGAGCGAGGGCGTCTGAAAATACTCCACATCGGGCAACTCCTCGTGTTTTCCGAAGGCGATCGCTTGAAAGTAGCGCACCACATCCCAGTGGCTTTGGTTTTTAAAAACCACGACATCGAGAAGTCCATCACTCGAACTCGCCCGTTTAAAAAGCGGGAACGGGCCCCCGTATAGTCGGCCATTTCCAATCAAAGCAAAGCATCCCTCGCGCGGTGGCCAACCTTCCGTTTCGAGGATGAGCTTGGGTGGGCGCGCCGAGGCGATTTGGATCAACGACAATATGTAGCTCAGCGGTCCGAAAGTTTTTTTCAAATCCGTGGTGGTGCGGCGAACGACTTCCGCGTCCAGGCCCACGCCGGCGAGTTGGATGAAATATTGGCCATTGGCCATCGGGAGATCGAGGGCGATGGTTTTGCCCTGTTCGATGATCCTCCAAGCTTCTCGCAGGTTTCCCTGCGGCAAGCCGATTTCCTGCGCCAAGACATTCACCGTGCCCACGGGCAGGATGCCAAGGCGGACGGTTGACCCGCCCAAGCCATTCACCACTTCATTAATGGTGCCGTCGCCACCCGCGGCGACGATCGTTTCAAACCCGTCTACCACTCCTTGAGACGCGACACGGCGTGCTTCACCGAATTCGGAAGTCGTGTGCAAAACGAAGTCTGCCGAGAGGTCGCGAATCTGCTTTTGAAAGCGAGCCGCTTTATCACTGCGGGCCGCTGGATTTAGGATAACGAGCGTCTTATTCACACTTCACTTTCTCGGAAAAGGTCGTAGCTTCACGCCGTGCATCCAATTGCCAAGCCAATTCTGATCGGAGTTGGCGGACTCCTCATTTTGTGGGCCGCCGCGGTTTTGTTCGTGAACATCTACCTTCAATCCGGAGCCGTGCAAACGCGACTTCGCGATACGATTTCGCGAGAAGTCGGGGCTCCAGCCCAGATTCGTCAGACTTACTACACGCCCTGGTCTGGCCTGACGATTGCGGGCCTGACAATTCCCGGTCCCAGCGGATTCAAGTTTCCCATTCTGGAAGTTCAAAAAATCCACCTCCGTCTCGACCTTTTCGCATTGGCCCAAGGTCGTTTGGTCGTAAAAAACCTCTCCTTCCTCTCCCCCACCCTCGCGATTCGCCAGGCTGAGCCCCAAAATAAACCCCAAGCTGAGCCACCTGAACCCGTGCCGGCAAACGAATCGCCAGTCTTGACCGCCCTCCCCTCGGATCACCTTCCAGGCGATGCCTCCGGTCTTGTTCAAACTCAACTCCCTTCCTCGCCGCTCAAGCCCCGCCAGCAGATGCCTCCGGCACAAATCGAAGCTTTCCATGTTCAAAACGGCCGGGCGGCTTTTTTCAACACGAACGGGAAAAAAATCCTCCAAATCGAGGGCGTGTTTGTGAGTGCAGGCCACCATGTTAAAAAACAATTCAAGGGCAGCTACCGAATCGCCCGCGCAGCGCTTTGGGACTCGATCAATAGTCGCGATTTTTCGGGAAAATTCGAATGGGACTCGGGACATTTGAGTCTTCCGGACATCCAAGCGACCTTGGCCGATGGACCTCTAACCGGGCAGTTGGAATGGCTGCCCGACAATTCCTTTGGATTCACCGGCCAAGTCGCCAACGCCTCACTCCAAAAACTCATCGCCGACTCCGGGGTCAATGCCAACGGCGCTCAAGGCTCGCTCAATGCCAAAATCGCCCTCGAAGGAATGGCTGGAAAACCTGAGAGCTTCCACGGCACCGCCGAAGTGAATTTGCTCGAAGCCCGCATGGAGCCCATCGAATTGATCCGCCAACTCGGCGAACTCCTCCGCGTGGACGAATTGCGGATGCTGGCACTCAAAAATGCCGAGGCCGTTTTCTCCATCCGCGACAGCCGTGTGACCGTTGAGGAGCTTCAACTCACCTCGGAGAATCTCATGATCGATGCCACGGGCACCGCCGGATTCAACGGCGACCTCGACATGAATGCCCGACTCCATGTGAACGATAAACTCCGCAAGGAAACTCACGGCCTCCTTGGGAAAAATTTCCAACCCTCCGAAACAGAAGGCTACACACACATGCCATTCTCGATCACCGGATCGCTCGACCGCCCGAAGAGCGACTTGCTTGATAAAATGGTCGGGCTACGGATCGGCCAGGATGTGGGAGGACTTCTGAAAAACCTTCTTCGCACTCCTCAGAAACAGAAAAACAAACCCGCTTCCGAGGCGAATTCCGCCCCCTGATTTTCGAATGCGGATTATTGCCGGCAGCGCGGGCGGACGCCCACTCAAAGCCCCCCCCGACGGGTTGCGTCCCACGATGGACCGAGTGCGAGCGGCAATTTTTTCGAGCCTTGGCGACCTTGTTCCTGACGCAAGCGTCCTTGATCTCTTCGCGGGCTCCGGAGCTATGGGAATCGAGGCGCTCAGCCGCGGAGCAGCCAAAGCCGTTTTTGTGGATAGCAACGCCTCCTGCTCCCGATGCATCCAAGAAAACCTTCGCATGGCCGGAGTGGACGGAAGCATCCAGACCGTCGATGCCTACCGATTCCTTGATCTTTATGCGAGCGAGGCGAGCTACGACCTCATTTTCGCTGACCCTCCCTACTCGAAAAAACCAGATGACACAGACCACGCCGCTGCACTCGTGACATCCGCCAAACTCGCCGCCGCCCTCAAGCCCGGCGGGCTTTTTGTTTTGGAAAAAAATGCCAACACGAAAATCCCCCCTGAATCGCTCTTCGATCTCGTGAAGTCCCGTCGCTACGGCGGCAGCGAAATCCTCTACCTCGCCACGCGATGATCTTCTGGATTCGTCTCCTATATAATCTTCTCTTCCCGATCGTCCTGCTCCTGCTGCTCCCGGGATTCCTTCTTCGAATGATTCGGCGTGGAAAATACCGCCACAAATTCTGGCAACGCTTCGCCATTTATTCCGAGGGCGTGGAGCGGAAGATCGCCGGCACAGGCCGCATCTGGATTCATGCGGTAAGCGTCGGCGAGGTGAACATCGCGATGAAGCTCATCCAAGCCCTTCGCGAATCCGATTCCTCTTTGGAGTTCGTCCTCTCCACGACCACCTCCACCGGCTTCAAACTCGCCGCCACACGCAAAACCTCATGGCTTGAGCCCATCTACAATCCCGTGGATTTCTACCCGGTCGCCCGGCGGGCCATGCGATTGATCCGCCCGCGAGTTTTGATCCTTGTCGAAGCGGAGGTCTGGCCGAATTGCGTTTGTGAAGCCAAGAAAATCAATTGTCCGGTCGTGCTGGTGAATGCCCGGCTTTCGCGCCGTTCCGAAGCCCGCTTTCAAAAACTCCGTTGGATTGCTGCCCCGATTTTCAACCAAATGAGCACCCTTTGCCTTCAAGAGCCAAGCGACAAGGAACGCTGGATTTCCTTAGGAGTGGAACCCTCCAAGCTCCAAGTCACAGGCAGCATCAAATTCGACGATGCCGCCGCCGCCCCTCGGCCTGAGCGGGATTTTTGGCCGGTTCTTGAATCACTGGGCGTTACTCGAGGAAGCCCGACGATCGTTGCCGGGAGCACTTTCGAGGGCGAGGAACTCCTTGTTTCGGAGGTTTACCAAAATCTCCGAAAGGCTCACCCAAACTTGTTTTTGATCATCGTCCCGCGCCATCAGGAGAGATCCAACGATGTCGCCGCGCAACTTCAACAGCGAGGCCTTAAAGTGGCCCGAAGAACCGATTCAAGCCCCATCGAAAAGCCCGATCTCCTGCTCGTGGACACCACCGGCGAGTTGGCAAATTGGTATCGATGCGCCTCCGTCGTCTTTATCGGAAAAAGCCTGCTGGCGGAGGGCGGCCAAAATCCTGCCGAGGCAGTTGCTGCTGGAGTGCCCGTTGTTTTCGGACCGAACATGCAGAATTTCGCCTCACTCGTTTCCTCCTTTTTAAAAGCCAAGGGGGCCATGGAAGTGCGCGATGCGGAATCCCTGGAATCCGCCTTAGATCAACTCCTCCGCTCTCCCGAACTCCGCCAGTCGATGGTCCAATCCGCAGCGGCCTGTCTTGAAATCCACCGCAGCGCCACCCATCGCACCGTCCAAATAATTCAAGGCTTCCTGCAAGCCACCCCTCGCTTTTAGTTTCCTAAAAAATCAACCAACCCATCCCAACCATGTTGCATCAAACCTCGCTCGCCAAAGCCCGCGCTGCTTATCAACCCAAACTTCCCGCCTCGCTGTCCGTCCACTCCACAGCCAACAAAACCTCTCTCCCCTCCAACACAGACACCGAAATCCAAAGTCTTTTCCCAAACACATTCCACCTGCCCGCCGTGAGCTTCTCCTCAGGCACGGATGCGGCAAACCCAGCTCCCATCGTTGTCGGCGTGATCCTCTCGGGTGGTCCAGCGCCTGGTGGGCACAATGTGATCGCGGGAATCTTCGATGCCATTAAGCAAATCCACCCCGACAGCTCCCTCATTGGATTCCGCAATGGCCCAGATGGCCTTCTCACCAACAACGGCACGGAGATCGATGCCAAGCTTCTGGCGGATTACCGAAACACCGGCGGGTTCGACATCATCGGATCCGGCCGCACCAAGCTGGAATCCGAGCAGGATTTCCTCAAAGCCCTCGAGACGGCCAAATCCCGAAACCTCACCGCGCTGGTCGTCATCGGCGGTGATGACTCGAATTCGAACGCCTCCAAACTCGCTGAATTCGCCGCCTCCCGAAAAGCCCCTCTCACGATTGTCGGCGTTCCCAAGACCATCGATGGCGACCTCAAAGGCGAACACATCGAGACGAGCTTCGGCTTCGACACGGCCTGCAAAGTTTACTCCGACCTCATCGGAAACATTCAGCGCGATGCCATCTCGGCGCGAAAATACTGGCACTTCATCAAGCTCATGGGCCGCTCGGCTTCGCACATCGGTCTCGAGTGCGCTCTCCAGACTCGCCCAAACATCACGCTCATTTCCGAGGAAGTCGCCCAGCGCCAACTCACCCTCAAAAACATCGTTGATGACATCGCCAACACCGTCGCCCAACGCGCCGCCAACGGCGAAAAATTCGGAACCGTCCTCATTCCCGAGGGCTTGATCGAATTCGTTCCCGAAATGGGAGTCCTCATCGGCGAACTCAACGAAACACTCGCCCACCACGGCGATGCCTTCAACGCCTTGGCCGACCTCCCCGCCAAGCGCGCCTTCGTCGCTGAAAAACTCACCGCCCCCTCAGCCAGCCTCTACAAATCCCTCCCCGACGACATCGCCAACCAACTCATCCTCGACCGCGACCCGCACGGCAATGTCCAGGTCGCCCGCATTGATACCCAGCGCCTCCTCATCGACCTCGTGGAAGCCCGCCTGAAAGACCTCAAGTCGGCCGGCACTTACAAAGGCAGTTTCGCTCCCCTGCCCCACTACTTCGGCTACGAGGGACGCTGTGCGTTTCCGTCGAATTTCGACGCCGATTATTGCTACACGCTCGGTTTCACCGCCGCGCTTCTCATCCGGGAAAAACTCACCGGCTACATCTGCTCCGTCCGCGGCCTCACCAAGCCCGCCTCGCAATGGCAAGCGGGCGGCGTCCCCATGGCCCAGATGATGAACATGGAGCGCCGCCACGGCAAAATGGTTCCCGTTATTAAAAAAGCCCTCGTCGAACTCGATAGCCCCGCGTTCCGCGAATTTGAAAAACACCGCGCCACTTGGGCCAAGGAAACCTCCTACGCTTTTCCTGGTGCCATCCAATACTTCGGCCCTGCCGAAGTCAGCGATACCACCACGATCACTCTCCAACTCGAGTCGTAGCCCTTCAAAAACCATGCCGTCCTAGCGGCAATTCTCAGCACTATTCTTCGGGTTGGTATACCCAACGTGATCGTCAGGTCGCTCTTGGCGCGAGCCCGACTTTTTTGGAAAACATTCCCTTTCCTCGGATCCAAGTTTTCCTGAGCTCAATCCGCCATTTTCTTCGCAGCCAAGTTAGCAAGCTGCTCGCTCACTCGTTCCACAACTTCCACACGCTCGATTTTGAGTGCGAGACCTTCTGCGTTGAATCGAGGCTTAGCCCCCGGCTCGAAATACACCGGCATCGCCTCCTGCAAAGGGAGGATTTGGAGAGTCAGTTCGCCAGTGAGGATTTCAGGGGCGAACCTCCGAAGCCCTATCTCGAATACCTCGCCGTTGTAGAAGTTGTCATTGATCAATCGCCCATTCAGTAAGAGTCGGGCCACATCGCCCTGGTAGTGAATTCGCAAGATCGGGTTGCCTTTCATATCCAAGCCCTCGGGCAAGCGGAGCCGCCACACCGAGGCCTCTTGAAAATCCCAATCAGCCGGCGCAACGGGCAATTGAAATTCCGGATTCGACGAGCGCCAATCACGCGGCGTGCCGAGGTTCTCAACGAGCTCCAGAGTGACTGGGGTGGATCTCATTCGAGGAAATTCTTCAAACTCCAGCTTCGAGGTTTTGGTTTTGCGTTTCAGCGACAGCGAATCTTTTTCGCTTAAAAGGACGATCCTCAACACGCGTCCATCCGCCCCAATCAATTCGATGGGTTGCGAGATGCTCGGCTTGATCACGACTGGTTTCTCCGTCTCCGAAGGATTTTTCAAAGTCGCTGGATCAATGACAAACTCCGCAGTCACCCGGGGAGTTTCGGCGAAAACCACCGTCAATCCCCCCTCACCATCCTCTTCTTTGAGGAGCGGTTGTGCCGTTGCATGGAGGAGTCGAATGCCGTTCAAATCCCAGTGGAACGGCCAGAAGAAAAACGAATCGGCTGGGATGGTGACGGGAGATTCCGGGAAGGTGGCGCGCATCCCATTGGGAAGCCGAACCTCGAATCGAACCTGCCGATGTTCAGGCATGGGCTGGAGGCGTTGGTAATTGTTCACAAACACGAACCCCGCATGGCCATCCGATCGCACACTCCACCGCAAGTCCGAGGTATTGGTGGGATTTACCGAATTGCTCGCCGGCAGGAATGCAGGCATCCGCGCCAAATCCACGCCGAAATCCTCAAGGAATAAATTCAGCCTCCTAAGCCAATGATAGTGCGGCCGAATTTGCCCAAACTGCCCGATCGGAGCTTGGAAATCGTAGGATTTGACCGCGATATCAAACACATCGCCGATGATGGTGGATTTTTGCAGGGTCGTGAGCTTGCCGTCCGGATTCTCGCCGCCGTGATACATGTAGTAGCCGATCCCCGCACAGCCGCTCCCGATCTGGCAAAGAGCGAGCGATGCCGAATCTCGCGGGTCCAGACGACTCCGGCGGTGATACGAAACGAACATTCCACTGCCCGTCTCCGCAGTCAGAAAGGGATACCGATCCCGGCTTTCGGAATCCTCCCCGCCGGACACAGTATTCACATCACTGGCGATGGATTCATCGATCCGTTGAGCACGGAAAAGGTAATTGTAGGCGATGTCGGCGGAAACCTCCGTCGATCCCTCCCAAGCCGCCTCCGCATAGGCCCCATAAAAAGGAATCACCTCGCCCTCCGGCATCGGATCCACCATCCGAGGCCAACCCGTCTTCGTAAAAAGCGGCACATCCATGCCAGCCTCGATCGCAAGTTTTTTGAGAGACATCAGATATTTCGAAGGGCCCGAATACTCGTTGTCGAGTTGGATCCCGACTACCGGTCCGCCATCTTTCCAAAGGTGACCCTGTATCTGCTGTCCAATCTGATGGTAGAGACGCTGCACCGAGGAGAGATATTCCGGGTGCTCCGGCCTCAACCCCCAGCGCTTGGGTGCAGGCCACTTTTGGCTTTTCTCGATCCAGTCCGGAAATCCTCCATAGCGCGCCTCGCCATTGCACCAAGGCCCGATTCGCACAACCGCCATCAAGCCCAACTCCCTGCAAATCTCGAGAAAGCCGCGGAGATTTTTTCGCCCCTCCCAATCCCACTCCCCCTCAATTTCCTCATGATGATTCCAGAAGACATAAGTGGAAACGACCCGGATACCGCCATCGCGCATTTTGATCAAAGACTCGCGCCATTCCGATTGCGGGTGCCTGGAAAAATGAAACTCCCCGATCACCGGAAACCAAGGTCTCCCATCAAGAATGAGATGCCGGCTATTAACCGAAATTTCACGACCCGCAGGATCTTTATTGGCACCTAGCTTAAAGTATCCCGAAGCAACCGGCCCCGACTTTCCAACAACCAAAACCCTTGGATCAACCTCCACCGCCGGAGTAAGCGCCATCGTCAGACCCAAACCCGTAGCAGAAACGGTTTTTAGTGCGCTTGTGAACATAGTTATGTCCTCCAGTGGATTTTTAATTGAGATTTTGAGCTGATCTAAATCATCAAGAAAATGAGTTCGGGTTGGGGTAAAAACTTGGAGCGGTCACCCCCTCCAACGCTTGGGAGGCCATTGTGGAGGAAACTACTGATCAATTAGACCCGTAAAAATCCCCCGCCGTTCAAAGAAAAACCAACACTCCTCGAGGAATCAGACTACCACTCCGCTCCGCGCGCCGAGTGTTGCAAACTCTTCGCCAGCGCATGAAGTTTGTGAATGGTTTTCCCGATGTCGTCCCCAGCCATCATGTGCTTCGTGTTTGCAGGAGTTTTTTTCACAGCATCCACTGGATTTTCCTCCCCCGAAGCCCCGAGTAGCCCAACTCACAAGCCAAGCCTCGCCGCGGTTTCCCCAACTCCCACGCCCACGCCAAAACCCACTCCGGACGAGGAAGAGGAGGAAATCCGAAGAAACCATCGTTTTCTCGGGGAGCCGGCCAGACCACCAGTCACACGAATGTTTGTGGGCCGTGAGGTTTCTGTGCCGACACAATACAATCCCCCGCGCATTACTCCCCAAGCCACTGGCGGCGCCATCATCCAACCCGCAACGCCAAGTGCATTCGAGACCCGGCGAACCGGTGTTTCCATCGACCCATCCGGTTTTGAGGAAACAGAACTCGAAGGCTTTATCGACTACGGCTCGCCGATCCGCACGGTCGTTCCCGTTTACAATGAGAAGGGCGAGTGGGTTGGAACCGCTGTCCAAGAGCATCCGAATCCCATCCTCCAGCCGGTCTTCAGGACGATTCGGAAAGAATAAATCCGCGAAGCTCAGGTCGATCCAAGCTTGAGCACTCGTAGGCCTGCGAGCTTAGCCAAGGCGAGTTGGCGCTCATCGAAAGAAACAAAACGGTCCGCGTGAATTTCGCACGCACAGGCCACATGCATCACATCCAAGGTGCGGGTGCCGAGTTTCATGCTATGGCGGGCAAGCAAGCGGAACCTCTCCATGAGGGCTGCCCGATCGAGGTGGGGAAAAAAATACTGCCCCCTGTCCTTGCGCGAGCGGAAATGGGCGAGTTGAGCCTCCGATTGAGCGGCGGTGATATCGCGCCAAAACACTTTCAATCGGAGCGCATTCGTCAGTTCAGCCTCTTGGAGTTCCCAAATGGGTAGCGGGTCGCTTTGCTCAGTCACTTGGGCCTGCACCCATTCCGAACCATCCTCCCGAAGGTAGAGTTTCAAAAGCGCGCTGGTATCGAGATAGAGCATGTCACCAGCGGCCTCCACGATCTTTGGCGACCGTCTCCTCGACCGAAAGACCCTTGTTTGGAATCGCCGTTGCCAAATGATCGTCCCACACCACTTGCTGGCGCGCCCCGGCCGGAACGAGGCGAACCCTGGGTTTGCCGCGGTTCAACACTTCGATGATCTCGCCATTGACCACCTGCTTCTCCACTTCCGACCAGTGGGCTTTCATTTCGCGAACCGTGATTGTTTTCACACAAAACAAGTCCTTTAAAAGTTACAAAATGTAAAACATTTTTCGACTGAATAAACAAGACGCCGCTCCGATCCGCAAAGCCACCTCCAAGGCCAAACCGAAAACCGCGAAGCTTGGCGGTCTCCACCGCATCGGCGTCCCGATCACCACCCGTGAGAGGATTGCAGGCCGTGATGACGGCAAACTCCCCTCCCCAACCGTTTTTCGGAGGCCTCTTCGCGATGAATATTGTCTGGAGGAACTTGGCGCGGATCACGGTGGCATCCTACAGTTCAACCAGAGTGATTCCGTGATTGGAGGAATCCGGGCGTTCGGTGGCCTTGAGTTCCTTAAAGCGCGACAGCAAATCCCGCCCGGCAATAGTCGTGGAACTGTATTCCTCGCCCGCGACAACAGTAACCACCTCGCCTCGCGCCAGCATGCGTCCGAGTTCCCTCCTCACGGCATCGCGAATCTTCCCACCCCTCCCAGAGGAACCATAGCCATGGATGACTTTCAGCACCTTCGCCCCCGATGCCGAGGCCTCACTCAGTCGCCTGCGAAACCGCTCCAGAGCTTGCTCCACGGTCGGCATGCCATTTTCCAGATTCGCAATGACCACCCTCTCGACAGTTTTTGGAAAATTTTCCAAGGACTGGGAAATCCCGCAGAACCTGCAGGTGAACGCCCGCACCGGAATCGGATTACCGCATTGCTCGCAATCTTTGGTTTTTGGGGCCATTCGCTTGTGAATCTAAGCAGCGTCAAACCCACAACAAAACCCGAGAATTGAAAACGATCCCAACCTATGGACTCATTGCTATAAGCCCACAGGATGTCGGCGGGTTCTCCTGGGCGTGAGATTCTTCCCGTGTCACGGCGTCTGTATTTTTGTCCACGGCTGTTTTTGGCACCTATACCGGAACTGCAAATCCGCCCGCATCCCAAAAACCAAGCGCGCCTGGTGGAAGAAGAAGCTTGAAGGCAATGCCGCCCGCGACAAACACCACGCCACAGCGCTCCGCCGCCTCGTTTGGCGCGTCCTCACGATCTGGGAATGCCATACCGAGAAGCCCTCAAGCGCTTCGACTCCCTCGATCCACGCTGTGTCATGGAGATCACCTTAGAGGTCGCTCGCCTGCGGGGCAATCCTCTCACGGAGGCACGGGGACACGGAGAAAAGTTCTCGCTCGGAACGCCGACGTCCTCGTCGGCATCAGCAACTCTCTGCGAGGACTCTAAGGAAACTCCGCAAAACCCAATACCTCAAAATACGGTCCCAATTCTTGCGCTTGCCGGATTCAAGCGCATCGCTCCCGATCAAGATACAGGAATGGATTTGAACGAGCCTTCGCTCACAGCGCTTGGGTTGTTCAATGCAGGGAAGTGATAAGAAAGCTTTTGAATGTCAAAATTTCATGCCTGACGCCTATGACTTGGTGAATGGCATTTTTGGATTTGCTGGGCGATGAGGAATGGAATATTTTGCTAAGCGATGACGCTGACAGTGGACATACCTGATGATCTGGCAGCCGACCTGGGTGCGGGATTCCAGAATCTCGGCCACGCTGCTCTTGAGGCTTTGGCGGCGGAAGCATATTCCAAAGAAGTGCTCTCGCTGGAGCAGATCAGGAGAATGCTGGGATTGGGTTCGCTCTGGGAGGCGCAGGCGATGCTGAGCAGGCATGGTGTATGGCCCGACCAATCGGCAGAGGAAATCTTAGCCGATGCCCGCCGGTCGTTTGAATTCCGACACGCCACCCCGTGATCGTCGTCGTCAGTGACAACTCCGTGCTCTCCTGTCTGTCCGAGATCGGTGAACTGGATTTGCTCCGCAGGCTTTATGGCCAAGTGACCATCACGGAAACAATCCGTAAAGAAGCTAGCCAGTCGAGTGCTCCTGAAGCTTTGAGGCTTCTGCTTCTGGAGATGCCCGATTGGATCTCAGTCGTTCCGGACGCGTCGTCCAATCTTGAGGAAACGGGAGCCTTGGATGCTGGGGAAAGAGTTCTTAAAGAGCTTAAGCATCAACATGCCCCCGCTGTCTTTGGGCTATTTGCAAGGCGTCACTTAGCGCTGTCGGAGGGAAGAGTTTTTTAAATGGCGGACTGCGGCGCCGGTTCGATCGACGCCGGCGCTGCAATGGATGAGAACCGGTTTGGGGAGTTCATTGAAATATTGCTCCACGGACTTCAGTTCGCTATCCGATAGCGGCGGTCTCTGGTGATCCACCACAGGCACATGCGCGACTTCGAAACCTGCGTCCCGGTAAGCCTGCAGCAATCCGGCTGGCAGCCCCCCATATAGCTTCAAATGTTGCTCATTCAAAAGACAGATGATCGATTTCGCTCCCATGGATTCGACTTCTGCGATCCAGCGGGAAACCAATTCCGGCGACACTGTCGCATTGGCACCGTAGTCATAGCCAGGTCGTGATGTTGCAAAAAACACCTCAGGTATTTCTATTCGAATCATTATTTTCGCCGCTTCAGCTGAACTTCTCGGCAAGGCTCATTTTAATGAGGCTTTGATAGGGCACATCCTTTCGATTGGCCTCCTGCTTGATGCGCCCCAGCAACGAGACCGGCATCCGCAGCGAAATCGTCTCTGTGGAAAATTTCAAGTTCGGCATCGAAACCCGAACCGCGTTGGACAAATCCAAATGGTCGGTGCTTGTTTCTTCTTCACGGGCTACTTTTTTATCTTTGATCGAGCGCATAGGTTTTTCTTTCTCTTTTGTTCATCGGTCTGGCCGAAATCACACGCAACAAATTTTCCCTGACTGTGAAGGTGACGCTCAATAAACGATTCCGATTCGATTCACCAAATGCATGCCAACGCATCTCCATTTGCGAATGTCGTTCGTCTTTTAAAACCAACACTTCATTCTGAGCAAAAACAGATTCCGCCTCTTCACATGAGACACCGTGTTTGTCGATGCTCTTTAAAGCATTACCCGAATCCCACTCAAAACCGGTTATTTGCGACCAGTCAATCACCCAAATACTGTATACTTCAAAAATATACAGGCAAGTGATTTTTATTCAGCAAAAATTCGAAGTGATCGCTTCAGCGCGAACCCCTGGCATTAGGGTGACTTCCAGCGACTCGTCTCTATGACCGCCGTGCATGCAATCAGGCCGTTCAGACTGGAGAGGATATCGCAAAACAACATATGGACTTATTGCCATAAGTCCATATATCCAGAAGCTCACAGAGGCAGGCCCTATTTGACTTGGATGGGATTGCAGAGGTCTGTTCCGATCGGGTTCCGAACTACTCCAAGAAAAACACCCCGCTGCCGTGTGGCATCTCCTTGATGCCCTGAAACGCTTTGAAAATCTCGACGCCCGGCGCGTGGGCGAGATCACCTTCGAGATCGCTCGCCTGCGGGGCAATCCTCTCACGGAGGCACGAGGACACGGAGAAAAGTTCTCGCTCGGAACGCCGACGTCCTCGTCGGCATCAGCAACTCTCTCTGCGAGGACTCTACGGAAACTCCGCAAAACCCAATACCTCAAAATACGGTCCCAATTCTTGCGCTTGCCGGATTCAAACGCATCGCTCCCGATCAGGATACTGGAATGGATTTGAACGAGCCTTGGCTCACAGCGCTTGGGTTGTTCAATTCGGAGCGATAAGACAATCAGCCAGCCAAGTATCTGGGGATGAAAAAAACCGGGGATTCTTGCACCAGAAGCTTTCGCTCTGGGAGAGGAGTTGCCCCCGGACTGTGAAACGAAAGCTCGCAGGTTTCTGAAAATCTTCAACAGCTACCCAGCGAAAACATTCGCCCGGTGCCAGGCCAGATGCTCCTCCGCAGGCCGAAGGACCACACCCTCCATGAAAGAGAGCCCGGCCCCATGCCTCGCCTTCAGCCAATTCGCCTCCGGTCCCCACTCGGCGAAAACCTCCGTCGCTACTTGAATCCGGCGACCCTCGTCCACCATCCACAAGCCCTCGTCAAACATCCAGTGCGCGTCGCGTGTGAGCGCCAGACCGTTTTCCGGGCTGTCGTTCCTACTCTTCGAGAAGCTGTGGATGTGCGCCGCCTCTACGATTGTCGACCCCGTGCGCGTGTGGAGCCCGTAGCTCGTTAGCGCGCAGGTGAACCGATACTGAGTCACCACCGTGATGCGGAACCGTGCATCACGCCCCTTGTTTTCCACCTCTGGCACGCGGGACCGCCAAACGAACTCCTGTTTTCTGGACTCTGCTTTGGAAATCCCAAGCGCAGCCAGCAACCCCTGCTGCTCCTCATCAGGAAACCACGCCTTGAGCAGCTCGAACCTTGCCGCCCTCCGAAATTCCGAATCCCTCAAGCATCCGAAAAATTCCTCATCCAAGCGAATTCGAACAGTTGTTGATTCCTCACCGCTTTTGTTGCCGTCTTCACGCAGCGGAACCCAGAACCCCTGACTGGAGAGATAATGGAATGGCAAATCCAGACCAGGCCTGCCTCCCCAACGCGGTTGAACGATACCCCAGTAACTATCGAACCGTAGCCTCAACTCCGGAGATTTTTGAACCAATGGCTCGGGCATGTCCCCAACCTCCGCGAGATCCAGCAGACAAAGCAGCAAGAGCGGTTTGTGCGGAGCGAACTTGGCATTACCCGCTCCCTTGGCCTTGATCACATTCGGATTGAGCTTCCGCAATTTTCCGAGCCACTTGGATTTGATCTCTTGCATCTTAATACCCCCACTCAGGCGCGGTCAGCACCACTGGGCCTTTCGAATCGATGCCCACCACATCGGCAAAACGCTCCGCCCAGCGCCAGAAACGATCCACCGCTTTTGCACCCAACTGATCGAGTGGGCCCATCCCCATGCCAAGGCGCCTGTGTAAATGATCCCAAGCCCTATTGCCGTCAAAGAGCGGATGTTCCTGATCTATCTCTGTGTAGGCCCGCACGCCCATTCCCGTGAGGCTTTGTGAAAACCCATCCGTGATTTTTCGCGTTCCAGTTGGCATCAGCAAATAGGCTGCGAACTTGCTAGGGGCGAATAGCCCGCTACGCGGATCATGCGCGAAATACCGCACACTCCTCTTGCGCCAGAGTTCCCGCAATTCCGGCCGGGTCATGTCCAAGTTCCAGCGATGGATGTTGTAAACCACCTCCACCGCATTCGCCGCAAAGTGGATATCGCTCTCAAGCGCTATACCCAACGAACCTGCCACGCTCATAGCCCGGTCCAGCTCGGCTTTCGGTTCAGGAGCTTCGTCCCGCAGACGATCCATCGGGAGGTGGTTCAAAGTTTTGATCGCCTCTCCATCCAGGCCCGGCAGTAGAGGCGTTTGAAAAGCCCGGATTCCCACCGCGCGCATCAGCCCCACCGTGTGCGCCGCCAGATTGCTCCGACCTCGCACCACATGTCTGCTCACCATGGAAACAAAGGAATCCCCCGGCGGCATTGGAGAAACCAAATGCGCCGTCGCAAACTTCGCATGGTTCGCCACCGGATCTGCCCGACTCACCTCCAGTTCCACCCACACCCTTCTCCCCGTCGCCACCTCCTGCAGCACCGCATCCGCCTGCGGAGCGTAGCCCAGCAACTCCTCAACCTCATTAGAAACCACGCGAGCCTCCGAGCGACAGACCCACCCCTTCGGGCAGTCCCGCTCAAAAGCCTCTTGCAAATATCGCGCGAGATTCGGCATTGGGAAAAATCCTAACGGGTCCAGAAACACGCGGCACCTGCAATCTTCAAACCACCGAAAACCACGATGCCGAAATCCCTCCGCCGACAAATGGACTTATTGCCATAAGTCCATATGTCGCCTATTAGGGCGGGGTCTCCGGACCCGCCGGCTGGAATTCTTCACCGCCGCCGCCGGACCCGCCGCCCGAGAAAACTCATCCGCCGCATCCCCCAGTTCCCTCGCAATGAAAATTCCCTGCTCCAAAAAGCGTCAATGCGCGGGACCGACCCCTTTTTTTTCTACAAAAGAACCTTCAATTTTCCCTTCGCGGATTGCACGACCACACCCAATCGAATCCGTCCCTGATAGAGAGCGATGGTTTGGACAAGCGAGCCTTTTCTCATTTTCCGGAAGGCAGAAAACTAAAACCGCCCCTCGTCGCGATGTTGCACCAGATAGGATTGCAACGGGCGATGATGCTTGGGAAGGGTGATTTTTTGGCCATGGCGGTTGTGGAAATGGTTCCGGACCACCGCCGAACTGAAGTGATCCTTGATATCCCGCGAGATCAGGAGGCGGAAGTCCTCATCGAGCGAAATGAGATGCCGATCGAACGCGGCATCGTAAGTCGCCGAAAGACATAGACCATTTCGCGGGTCCATGCGGGTGGGTTTCGACTCCGCCCAGCCGAGGATGTGGCTCGCGCGATTGACATCCGGAATGTCGAGACCGGTGATGCAGCAGGTATTTCCGTAAATATCGAGAATCATCGCACGGAAAACGTATTGATTGACGCGAGTCGCCCTATTCCGAAAAGCCTCCCGACCTTCCTGGTCCAAACCCTTCAGAAATGCCTTGGGATACGAGATTTCCTTGTTCAAGGCCCTCGCCAAATCCTCCCCGTTCCCGTTGTGGTGCTTGTAGGTGGAGATGAGTTTTTCGCGATGGGCGTTTTCGAGGAGGAAGTTTTGGAATTCCCGCAAAGCGGCGGTGCAATAGCCGTTTTGCAGGTAACTCGGCGGAATCCCCCTCAGGTTCCAACAACTTTTCGCGCCCAGATGCTTCTCCGCATTCGCAACCTCATAAAGTTCCTGCAATCGCGAAACGGACCGCACATTCCAAATATCCACGCAATCAGCAAACCCCATTGGAACAGCAACCAGCATCTTCGAAAGCAAATCCAGAGCACGAACATAGGAAGCTGCCTTGCCAGTCTTTGTGGAAGACTGGGATTCGAGGTGGAGTTTGAATTGATGCTTCGTGCTCATGCCGCTAAATCACATGATTTGGAGAGATCGCCTGTCGCAGGAACTACAACACCCGGGGCGATTTTTTTTAGCCTGCGGCCTGAGGCGATGGGAGAAAAGTGGAAAGAGCCTATGCCGAGCATGGTAAAATTTGGATACTGGATTAGATCAATTTAAACTCTGGTAGGTTATTAAGGATGTGTTGATAAGCCTCCATGTCCTACTCTCCATGGCTCAAGAACAGAAGTTTTTCCCGATCTTCATCCTTGATTTCGATTTCCCATCGCTTCGCAAGGAAATTCAATAGCCTAAGCCCACGATTACGGATTTGAGTCGGTCCCCAGGATTCATTCGTGGCGACTTCGATTTCGGAATGTGAACCATCTGAGTAGCCGTTGCGGAGCTTATTGCCTTCGGCGTCCTCCTTAGGATGTTTCTTTGCAGCAAACGATTCATTCTGAAGGGCTGAATTTATGGATGCGGAAAGCAGAAGAAGATTGCCAAGGGTTCCTTTGTAATAAGGCAGATTTTCTACTGGGATTGGGGCGAATGGTTCCGCCCAAGCATCAGATTCGGTTTGTGGGTATATGTGCTCGATTGAGATGCGATCTCGTTCCGTTTTGAGCAGGTCTGACCAATCGACTTTTTTCTGTCGGGCACCTTCAAGCAGGCTGAGTTCGTATTCATAGAGAAAATAGCGAAGCCCCGACCAAGAGTAGTAGCCGCCGCCACTTTGGAATTTCTTGAACAGAAGGTTGTGGAAGTCCGTGATCCGCAGAAAACCCTCGGCATCAAATAGACCAGACAATCCAGTTTCAAGTTTGCTTTCGATTTCAGCAGCAGTGATTTCACCGCAGTCCATTGCCCTGGCAGCAATGTAGAATTCGCTGCTGCGGTAGTTGGCGCGGACGGTGGTAGTCCGAAACATGAGGAAAATGAACCGCTCGATCTCGCGGGCCACTTCCCGTTTGCCCTCTGTTCGAACTATCCGGAATTTCCGGATAGTTGCCTCGCGACGCAGTTCTCCCTCGTCGAAAATATTTACCAAGTGCTCGTTGATCGTCCGCAC
>JBILML010000012.1:0-70124 GCA_044375555.1 Terrimicrobiaceae bacterium | reverse complement strand
AAAACATCCCCGATGGCAAATACGCGGGTCTGCGTCCGGTTTACACGGGAGCGATCAACTACACGCCGACCGAGAAAACCTACTTCAAAGCGAGCATCTCGATGCAGGGGGCCGACATCATGCCGAACTTCAGTTTGATCGCGGGCTGGAACGCCCGGGAAAAAACCCGGCTCTCGATGTCGGTTTACCAGAACCAAGGGTTCTCGAGCCTTTCTCCGGATCAATACAATGTCACCCGAGGCATCCTCGGGACGGTCTCCCAGCGCTTAATCAAAGGCATCGACCTCTCGCTCTCGGCTGGCTACGAGCAGTCGATCTACGAGGGGTTGAGTGGAGCCGAGAATGCGCCAGCGGCGGTGGAAGGCCCTGCCGACTACTGGCTGGCAAATGCCTCACTCTTCTGGCGCTTCCGCGAGTGGCTGGCTTGGCAGAACACCTTCATGGTTTCCACCGGCCAAGGCGACAGCGACGAACTGCAGACGCGCTTTTCATCAAGTTTAAATTTGAACTTCTGAGCTTGGTGATTAGTTTCAGCTGCTGATGTTTTTTCGTTATTCCAACACCCGCCAAAATTTCGCACTCCACGCGGCGGCTTTGTTTTTAGCCACTGTTCCGCTCCACGCCGCACCGCCCGTTCTTCCCGCGCCGGTCACCCATTCCGCTCCAGCAACCACGTCAGGTGGGTTTCGTTCGGATAACTCGAACGCCCCAGTCGCCCCGGCGGTTCCTGCCGATCGATCTGGGGAAGCCTCGATCCCGACATTGATGGCCGGGGAGGGGGACTATGTTTTGGCAGCGGGGGATACGCTGGATCTGATGGTTTACAAGGAGCCGGACTTGAATATGCGCTCCAAAATCTCGCGGGACGGGCGGGTGCAATTGCCCCTTCTCGGTGAGGTGGCTGTCGCGGGAAAAACCGTTCGCGAGGCGCAAGATTACATTAGGTCACTCCTCAACGCCGATTACCTAGTTGATCCGCAAGTTTATTTGAATATTGCCTCTTACACCCAGCGAAAGATCACGCTGATCGGCCAAGTCGTTCGCCCTGGTAGTTACGAACTTCAAGGCAATGAATCGCTCGGAATTTTGGAGGCGATCGGCATGGCGGGGGGCTTCACCCGCATCGCGGATAGCAAAAATGTCACGATCAAACGAATTGTGGGCGGCAAGCCAGATACCATCAAAGTCAACACCAAGAGGCTTGAGGATGCCAATGGCGGAAGTTTCCAAGTCCTCCCCGGGGACATCATTACCGTCGGCGAAAGTTGGTATTGAGACGCCTTAAAAAAAATTTCAAGAAACCAGGATGAGCAAAGACCCAGCTAATACAAAAAATCCAATCCAAAATGTTACGGATGCCATTGATTGGCGGGAGTATTTCCATGCCGTGGTGGATCGGTTGTGGTTGGTGATCCTCTGCATGGTGGTAGGGGGAATCTATGCCGCATACAGCCTCTCGACAGTGCAGACCGTTTATCGTGCGCGCTCGGTGCTTTTTATCGAACAAGAGCAGGCAAAAATCATCAAAGCGGAACAAGTCCGTGACGAAGCCATTCGAAGCGTGGACATGATCAATACCGTCGTGGATCTCTTGAGGAGTTACACTTTTGCACAACGAGTGGCTATATGGCTCAAGCTCGATCAGGACCCGCGTTTCCTCTCCGCCGCCGGCATCCCGGCCCGCGATGCCAATATCGATCGGGTGAGCGCTGCGTTGAATTCCATGGTGTCGTCGGTATTCCGACCGCAAACGCGTCTCATTGATGTCGTCATCACGAGCTCGGATCCCAACCTTTCGGTGAAATTAGCAAACGGCTTCGCCGATGAATACATTCGTTATGTCAACGAGCGGCGTTCCGATGCGTCGAAGTCCGCGACACAGTTCCTGCTCGAAGAGCGCGATCGCCTCCAAGAAAAAATGCGAATTTCGGAGGAAAAAATGCAGGCCTTCCGCGAGCGAGAAAAGGCTGCTTCGATCGAAAACATGCTGGCCACAGCTCAGGGGCAGCTTTCCGAAATCAATGCCAATATGGCTCAAATCCAGCAACGCATTCGCCAGATTGATAGTGATTTGGCTGTCATCAAAGCCAACCAAGGGAGTGTTGACCAACTCCTCTCCCTTCCGAGCGTCGCCTCGGAACCCAAGGTGGTCCAGCTTAGCGAATCCATTCGGGCTCGGGAGCGGGAACTCGACCTGATTTCCAATCGCTACCGCGCCAAGCACCCGACCTATATCCAAATCAAAACACAAATTGATCTGACCCAGAGAGATTTGAATAAAGTGCTCTTTGGCGCCTCAGGCTTATTGGAGAACACACGCAATCGGTTGCTCTTACAGGAGCAAGAATTGAACTTTTCCCAGGAAAAAGCAGAGAGAAAGCTACTAGACGTCACTGCTAAAACTGTGGAATACAACTACCTGAAGCGGGAGCTCGACTCCGACTTGGCTCTCTACAACTCCGTCTTGTCGCGTTTCAAGGAGGTGGATTTGACGAAGCAACTCACCGAGTCGCCCGTTCGAATCCACGAAAAAGCCTCAGGCGCCCAGCCCATTCGTCCCAGTGCCACCAAGAAATGGATGCAATCCCTACTCGGTGGTTTGGCAGCCGGCATCGCCCTTGCGATAGCTTTGTTCATGTTGGACACGAGCATCAAGACGGTCGATCAAGTCGAGCAAATGACTGGCGTCAATGTCATCGCGGCCATTCCCAAACTCAGCCTCTCCTCGCGTGCGAGTGTGTTGGTCGTCAACGAAGAGCGATCAGGTATCGTTGCGGAATCCTTCCGATCGTTGCGAGCGTCTTTGACTCTTCACCAGCTCAATGAAAACGCGCGCACCTTCCTTTTTTCCAGTTCCTTGCCGAGTGAAGGAAAAACTTTCTGCAGTTCCAACTACGCAGTCACGCTCGCGCAGCAGGGATTCAATACCCTCTTCATCGATGCCGATCTTCGCAAGCCCGGCGGTTCGATCGTTTTTTATGGAGAGAACCGCAAGCCCGGTCTTTCCGAGGTTTTGATGCAATCCTGTGCGATGAAAAACGCCGTCATGCCTTCGCACATCGATAATTTGCAGGTTCTCACCGCCGGCGGTCGTGCACCGAATCCCTCCGAGTTGCTTACGAATGAAAATATCCAGCGTGTTCTTAAAGAGGCTCTCTCGAAATACGACCGTGTCGTGGTGGACTCCGCGCCATTGCTTGCGGTGAGCGACACGCTGTTGATCGCCCCACACATCGATCTCTGCACGCTCGTGGTGCGTGCTTTTTCCACTCCGCGCAAGATGGTGCAGCGCGCTCTGAAATCCCTCGACGAAACGAAGACCGAACCAGCCGGTCTGATTCTGAACTTCCTGCCCGGCGGTCGCGGAGGCTACTACGCCTACTACTACTCTGGAAAATACTACGGATCTTACGGTGCCAAGGGAGTTTACGGGGAATAAGCCGTGGCCGAAGATTCCACCTCTCCCAAACGCGGTCTCCTGATTTTCGGCGGGATCGTGTCACTTCTGGCGGGCATCTTCGCCATCGCAGCGCCTGGGATTTTTTCCATCCTTCTGACGGAATTCCTCGGAGCCCTGCTGCTGGTCACAGGCGTCGTTGGTTTATTTCAAGCCTTGTTGGGCAAAAATATCGCCCATCGCGTGCTGTCGCTTCTTTCGGCCATCGTTCGCGTAGCGGCCGGATCGGCCTTGTTTTTCATGACCACGGACGGCGTTGCCATCCTGACTCTGATCCTCGCCGGAGTTTTTGTGGCCGAAGGCATTTTCTGCATCGTGACTTCGTTCAGCATGCGCTCGAATCCCGCTTGGATTTGGCTGCTTCTGAACGGCGTTGTAGCGCTGGTTCTCGGTGGGATGATTTATTCCAAGTGGCCCTCCGATGCTGCCTGGGTTGTGGGTTTGCTTTATGGAATCCAGTCGATTTTTGCGGGGTCGGCTTTTTTGATGTTGGGCCTCCGCACCGAAAAGAAATAACGGGCCAATACAGGCTTCCCATTTCCTGCGGTTGTTTTTTTTTGGAAATCCGTAAAAGTCCTGCCCGATGGAAACGAAAAGGGCAGATTATATTTCACAGGGTTTCGATAAAATTTCCGCCGACCTCGACTTTCTCCTCGGGTGTTTTGATGAGGTCTTGCGCGAATTAGGGGAGGAGCGTGTGGCGGAAAGCCTGCCGTGGACTGGCCAAAATGCCGAGTCCTGCGAAGGCTTTGAGCAAGCAGCCTCCATGGCATTTCAACTCCTCAATATGATCGAGGAAAATGCAGCCGCCGCGACGAGGCGCTTGCGCGAGATGGATCTGGGAAGTGCGGCCGAACCCGGGCTGTGGCCGCGCCAGTTGAAAGAACTCGCGTCGGCTGGAATCCATGGAGCCAGCATCGCGGCTTCTCTGGCGTCCATTCGCATCGAACCTGTTCTCACCGCGCATCCCACCGAAGCGAAGCGGGCGGCGGTTCTCGAGCAACACCGCGCTCTCTACACTCTGCTTTTGGCTCGCGAGGATTCGCTGCTGTCTCCATCCCAGCGCGAGACTCTGCGCGAGGAGTTCAAGGTCGTGCTGGAACGCTTGTGGCGCACCGGGGAAATCCTCCTCGAAAAACCCGACATCGCCTCTGAGCGTCGCGGCGTGATCTACACGCTGCGCGAAGTTTTTCCTGCGGCGCTCGGCCGGTTGGATACCCGTTTTCGACAAGCTTGGAGGGAGGCGGGCTTGGATGCCGAGTTGATTACCAATCCACTCGATTGGCCCAAAGTCCGTTTTGGAACTTGGGTTGGCGGCGATCGCGATGGACATCCGCTCGTCACAGCCAGTGTTACGGACACCACCCTTCGCGAGCTGCGCGTGAGCGCTTTGATTGTGCTCCACCGTCAACTCGACGACCTCGCCGCGAAGCTCCCGCTCTCGAGCAATTTTCAAAATTTCCCTTCTGAACTTCAGGCGGACCTCGACCTCTTCAGTCAGGAAAATCCCGTGCTCGATGCGAGTCTCCGGGCCAGTTACTCGGACGAGCCCTGGCGCCGATTCGTTTTGCACCTTCAGGCGAAACTTCCTGTCACGACCGGGGAAATCGAGGATGCCAGAATCCTCGAGGGTGAAATCCATTTTCGGACTCCTTCCGAGTTGGATGCGTGCCTCGCGCGTTTGGCTGCTTCCTTGTCTGCGATGGGTGCGGGAAGATTGGTGGATTCCACCGTTTCGCCCATTCGCCGCACACTCGATACTTTCGGCTTTCATCTCGCCGTTCTGGATATTCGTCAGAACAGCCGATTCCATGATCTCGCGATCGACCAACTCCTCGCCGCCAGTGGCGCGGCCTCGCCCAATTTCTCGGAATGGGATGAAACCCGCCGGCTTGAATTTCTCGAAGCTGAACTCCGCTCGCCACGCCCTTTCCTCGGTGGAGGCGCTTCGGCCGGGCCTCAAGCCGATGCGGTCCTGTCCTGCTACGCCGTCCTTCGTCAGCACCTCGCCCAACATGGTCCCACGGGACTTGGCTCCCTGATCGTTAGCATGACCCGCCGCCTTTCCGACTTGCTGGCTGTTTACCTGTTGGCCCGCGAGGCGGGTTTGGCGAAATGGACGAATGAGGGCCTAGTCTGTGAATTACCCGTCGTCCCTCTTTTTGAAACTCTCGATGATCTCGAGCGGGGGCCAGATATCATTCAGAAATTTCTAGCAAATCCTCTGACGCGCCGGAGCCTCGCCAGCCAGCAGGCGACGACCACAGGCTTGCCCGTTCAGCAGGTGATGATCGGCTACAGCGACAGCAACAAGGACTGCGGAATTTTCGCGAGCCAGTGGACCTTGCACCAATCGCAGGACGCCATCGCAGCGGCCGGGAGAAAAGAGGGATTCAAAATTCGCTTCTTTCATGGCCGCGGAGGCACGATCAGCCGTGGCGCGGGACCGACGCACCGGTTTCTTGATGCTCTGCCGCCGGGCTCCGTTCAAGGCGATCTCCGCATGACCGAGCAGGGCGAGACGATCTCGCAAAAATACGGCACCATCAGCTCCTCGGTTCACAATCTCGAGTTGCTCCAAGCCGGCGTCGCTTCCGTTTCCATGGGGAGTCCAAAGCCCGAGGTGGATGGGATCGTCTCGGAAATTTGCGAATTCCTCTCATTGGCCAGTCGGGAGAGTTACACCGCGTTGATTCAGCATCCCGATTTCATGGCCTACTACTCGGAGGCCACACCGATTGACGCCTTGGAGACGAGTCGCATTGGATCTCGTCCCGCGCGTCGCACCGGTGAGAGGACACTCGCGGATCTTCGGGCGATTCCCTGGGTTTTTAGCTGGAACCAAAGTCGCCACTATCTCCCGGGTTGGTTTGGTGTCGGGTCCGCCCTTCGCCGCCTTCGCGAGGAAAAACCGGCTTTGTTCGATGCTCTGAGGTCGAACTTCCGCAAGTCCGCCTTCCTTTATTATGTGCTGAACAATGTCGAAACGAACCTCGCCAGCGCCGACCGGCAAATCATCGAGGAATACGCGGGGCTCGTCTCCAATTCCTCGGCCAAGGCCTCGATCCTGCCCCTCATTCTGGGAGAGTTTGATTCCACCCGCGAGATGATGGCCGAGGTTTTCGGCGGATCGATGGAGGCGCGCCGGCCTCGCATGACGAAGACACTCGCCCTGCGCAGCGAGGGATTGAAAGCCCTCCACCGCCACCAAATCAGCCTCCTGCGCCGTTGGCGTGCGGCTTGCGTGGCGCAATCTCCGGAAAAAGACCGTCTGCTTCCACAGGTTTTGCTCGGCATCAATGCGATTGCCAGCGGCCTGCGAACGACCGGGTAGGATTTCGGGCTTCACCGCCCCTTGCTCGATTGTGTAAAAGCTTCGTTCCTCCGAATAAAACCTATGGGCAAGATTTATAACAACATCGTCGAAACCGTCGGGCGCACACCGCTCGTGAAACTCAACCGCGTCACCGCTGGCCTTCCAGCCACGATCGCCCTCAAGTGCGAGTTTTTTAATCCGCTCGGCAGCGTGAAAGACCGCATTGGCATGGCCATGATCGAGGACGCTGAGCAGCGCGGAATCCTCAAACCCGGTGGAGTGATCATCGAGCCGACCAGTGGAAACACCGGCATCGGCCTGGCTTTTGTCGCCGCCGCGAAAGGTTACAAAGTCATCCTCACAATGCCTGATACCATGAGCCTCGAGCGCCGCACCCTGCTGGCCTTGCTCGGCGCGGACTTGGTTCTCACACCCGGCTCGGAAGGTATGCGCGGGGCGATTGCCAAAGCTGACCAACTTCTCCAAGAGACCCCCGGCGCTTGGATGCCTCAGCAGTTCAACAATCCCGCCAATCCCGCCATCCACTCCAAAACCACGGCCGAAGAAATCTGGGCTGATACCGATGGTCAGGTGGACATTCTTGTCTCGGCTGTTGGAACCGGTGGCACGATCAGCGGCGTCGTCGAGGCTCTTCTTCCGCGCAAGCCGTCCTTCCGCGCCATCGCGGTGGAGCCGATGGATTCGCCCGTCATTTCCCAAACCCTAGCCGGCGAACCTCTGAAACCCGGGCCGCACAAAATCCAAGGAACCGGTGCGGGATTTGTGCCTAGCAACCTGCATTTGAAGAACGCCGCTGGCTCTCCGCAGATCACCGAGTGTGTGAAGGTCTCGAATGACGACGCCATGGCCATGGCTCGCCGACTTGCCAAAGAAGAGGGAATCCTCGGTGGCATCAGCACCGGAGCCAATGTTTTCGCCGCGATCGAAGTCGCGAAACGCCCCGAGAATGCCGGCAAGTTGATCGTGACGATCGGTTGCTCCACCGGCGAACGCTACCTCTCCACCGCCCTCGCTGATGAGGCTCGCGCCAAAGTCGCCAATTAAATTATGAGCAATTCGGAAACGCCCGTTATTCCAGCCCCCCTCCCGATTGATGATCCCATGCTGAAGTGGGAACTCTTCTGGGAGAAAAACAAATCCGCCATTTTAGGAGCTGTCGCCTTGTTAGTCGTCGGCGGGATCGCCTTGGGAGCTTGGTTCATCTATTCGAGCCTTCGTTCCACGGCCGCCCAGAAGCTCTTGGCGAATGCCACGGGCATCGAGGGATACGAAGCGGTCGTGACTCAATATCCTGGGTCCATGCCCGCGGCGGATGCCTTGTTGCGCCTAGCTGCCGCGCAACGGGAGGCCGGTGACCTCGAAAAATCCACGGCTGCTTTCCAAAAATTCCTCGAGAAATTTCCCGACCACCCACTCGCTGGCGGGGCGCTGCTGGGAGTAGGTCAAAACCAAGACGCCACCGGAAATTCCGATGCGGCTTTGAAGACCTATCAACTGGTCGTTACCCAATATCCCAAGAGCTACGCTGCGCCCTTTGCCGCTTATTCCGAGGGGGAGATTCTCCTGCGCCGCTTTCTGCGCGACGAGGCTCAGCGGAGCTTCAATATGGTGGTGACTCAATTTCCGCAGTCTCCTGCGGCACGCATGGCCTCGTCTCAACTCGCCCGGCTGGGAGCCTCCCAACCGCCCCGAGCCTCGGTTGCTGAACCAGCCGTGAGCGCTCAGCCGGTCCAGTAATTTTCTAAATCCTCTGGAGTTTAGCTCGCCGCGAGGAGAGGGGATTCGTGCAACTCGGGGGTTTGGGTTTCGTTCGGGATGTCCCGAAAATCCAAGAGTTCCATCCGGCCATCGAAGTGTTCGACCATCGCGGTGAGGCTTTCGACCCAGTCTCCGCAGTTGTAGTAGGTGATCCCTTCGATCTCGCGCACGGCGGGCGTGTGGATGTGACCGCAGAGGACCGCATCGACACTGTGGTCGCGCGCGAACCGAACGATGGATTCCTCAAATTTGCCGATGAAGCTCACGACATTTTTGACCTCGGCTTTCACGTAGGCGCTGAGGGACCAGTGGCCGAGCCCGAAGAGTTGACGGAAGAAATTGACGACGCCGTTGCAGCGCATGAGCAGCACATAGCCGATGTCCCCGAGGTGGGCCAACCAGCCGAGGTTTTGGACAACGGTATCGAGTTCATGTCCGTGGATGACGAGGATTTTTCGGCCGTCCGCCGTGGTGTGGATCGCATTCTTGCGGATTTCGACGCTGGCGTAGTGCCCGTGGAAGGCGGAGAGGAATTCGTCGTGGTTGCCAGGAATGTAAATGATCTCAGTGCCTTTGCGGCCCTTGCGGAGGAGTTTTTGAATCACATCGTTGTGATCCTGCGGCCAGTAGATTCCGCGACGAAGAGCCCAGATATCAATCAAATCGCCGACAAGGTAGAGCGTCTCAAATTCCGTATCCCTGAGAAAATTGATCAGGGCGCCGGCATTGCTGCCCTTGGTTCCCAAATGCACATCTGAAATCCAACCGGTGCGGTAGTGGTTCATCCGCATCGCATTCGATCCGGGCTGAAAACTCCCGGCAAGGAAGGCGGTGTGACAAGATTGTCACACGGAAAGACCCTCCGTTCAGTTGGGGATGGAGGTGTGGCGGATGTCCTTCACCTCGACCGCGTAGATGGTGTCCTCGGCGATGCTCTTGGCTTGGTCGCCGATGCGCTCGAGGCAGCGGGCGATGAAGATCAGCTCGAGATAGCCGCGGATCGAGTCCGGGTTTTTCTGCATCAGGTCGGCGAGGGTTTCGGCAAAAGAGCGGTTTTGCTCGTCGAGTCCCTTGTCGCGGAGTTTGAGGGTGCGGGCGAGTTCGATATCGCCATCGGAAAAGGCCTTGATGGCGTCCTTGAACAAATTCGTTGCGGTGTCGAAAAGCGGCTCGATGCGGGCGATTTCAGGGAGGGCGGGTTGCAAGATGAGCTTGCGAGCGCGGCGGGCAATCCCGACCGCTTGATCGGCTCCTCGCTCCAGGTTCACACTGGTCTTCATTGCCGCGATCACATTGCGCAAATCCGAGGCGAAGGGATGGTAGAGCAGCATGATGTCCATTCCGGCCTTATCGATCTGGATTTCCAAGGAATCCACCTCCTCATCATCGGCAATGACTGTATTGCACCAATCTTCGTCGCGTTCGAAGAGTCCCTTGCGGGCGCTGTCGATGCTGCGGGCGGCAAGGCTGGCCATCATGAGGACATCCTTGCGAAGGTTCTCGAGGGCGGTTTCGAAGTTGGTGAGGATGTGGCGGGGTGTTTCCATCGCGGGGAAGTTTTAAGTGTTAAGAATTAAGTTTTAAGCGTTGTCCATTTCCAGATTGGGGATCGGTTCTGCAATGGGTCCTCAACCGAAGCGGCCGGTGATGTAATCCTCGGTTTGTTTTTGTGCGGGGTTGCTGAAGATTTTCGGAGTTTCATCAAACTCCACAAGCTTTCCGAGGTAGAAGAAGGCGGTGCGGTCGGAGCAACGCGTGGCCTGCTGCATGTTGTGGGTGACGATGACGATGGTGAATTCCTGTTTCAACTCGCGAATCAACTCCTCGACTTTCACGGTCGCGATCGGGTCGAGGGCGGAGCAGGGTTCATCCATCAGGAGAATTTCGGGGCGGTTGGCGATGGCGCGGGCGATGCAGAGCCGCTGCATCTGACCGCCGGAGAGGCTGAGGCCGCTTTCGTGGAGCCGGTCCTTTACTTCATCCCACAGCGCGGCGCCTTGAAGGCTGCGTTCCACGGTTTCATCGAGGACGGATTTTTTGTTCTGCCCAGAGACCCGGAGGGGGTAAACGACATTTTCGTAGATGGATTTCGGGAAGGGGTTGGATTTTTGGAAAACCATGCCCACGCGTTTGCGCAGGGAGATCACCTCGATGTGGGGATCGTAAATGCTGCGGCCATTGACGACGATGTCCCCCGAATGGCGGATGCCATCGATGAGGTCATTCATGCGATTGAGGTTTCGCAGGAGCGTGGATTTTCCACAGCCGGAGGGCCCGATAAAGGCGGTGACTTGGCGCTCGGGAATGTCCAGCGAGATGTCGAAGAGGGCCTGTTTTTTGCCGTAGAAAAAACTGAAGTCGCGGATGGAGATGAAATCCGGTCGTCCTTCGGTGGTGGTGTTCACAGTGGTTTCCATGGGTTGTTCGGTGGGCTTAGAAAGCACCGGTGGCATATCGTTTTCGGAGTTTCTCACGGATCAGGATGGCGGCGAGGTTGAGGACGACGACGAGGAGTATCAGAAGAAGAGTGGTGGCGAAAACCATGGGCTTGGCGGCTTCGGAGTCGGGGGATTGAAAGCCCAGATCGTAGATGTGGAATCCGAGGTGCATGAATTTGCGCTCGAGGTGGACAAAGGGAAAAGCGCCGTCGATCGGAAGGCTGGGGGCGAGTTTTACGACTCCGACGAGCATGAGCGGGGCGACCTCGCCGGCACCGCGGGCCATCGCGAGGATCAGGCCGGTGAGAATGCCCGGAAGGGAGGCGGGGAGAATAATGCGCTGGATCGTCTGCCATTTCGAAGCCCCGCAGGAGAGTGACCCCTCGCGCATTCCGCGTGGAACGGCGGCGAGTGCCTCCTCGGTGGCCACGATCACCACTGGGACGGTCATGAGCGCGAGCGTGGCAGCGGCCCAGAGGATACCGCCAGTGCCGAAGGTCGGGGTGGGGAGGTATTCGCCGAAAAAGGTGCTATCGATCGAGGCACCGACAAAATAGACGAAAAAGCCGAGGCCGAAGACGCCGAAAACGATGGATGGCACGCCGGCGAGGTTGTTCACGGCGATGCGCACAGCGCGAACGGCGAGGCCTTGCTTGGCGTATTCGCGCAGGTAGATGGCCGCCACGACGCCGAAGGGAACGACGGCGAGGCTCATCAGGAGAGTCATGACGAAAGTGCCGAAGATCGCCGGAAAGATGCCGCCTTCGGTATTGGCCTCGCGCGGATCGAGCGTGAGGAAATTCCAGATGTTGTGAAAAAACAGGCCGACCTTTTGGTTGAAAACGAGAGCGTTTGGCAGGGTGAAAGCGACAAGTTCGCCCACGGGGAGACGGCGCTCGATGCCGTTCGGGGTCGTGTAAATGAGGGCAGCGGCGGATTGGATGGCGCGGAGTTCGCGGGCCTTGGCGGCGAGGAGTTGATAATCGGCGTCGAGGGCGGCGATTTCTTTCAGGGATTCCGGGGATCCCTTGCCTTTGGCTCGGAGTTGGGTGATGCGGGAATTGATGGCGCCGATGTCGTGTTTTTCGATCTTTTCGATCTCCTGGCGGCGGGCGGTGGATTCAGTATCCAAGCGGGCGAGGGTTTGGGTGAAAGCCGGGGAATCCGCTGGCAGGGAGGTGCCATCCGCGAGCTGGAGAGATTTTGGGTAGGCGAAAGCGATGCCATATTCCATGCGCTCGAGGCGGTAGATGCCATTTGGCTCTGTGATGGAGGCGATGTCGGAGTTGTTGAGGAAGACGAAACCGGAGCCGTTGACATCCTTGTTGCCGACGAAGATTTGGACCTCGGTCTGATCTTCGATTTTATCGCCGGAGGCGCTGAGGACCGGGATGCGTTTCTCGCGGGTCTGGACGATTTCGCCGGTGAGTGTTTCGCCGGAATTGGGGAGGGGATTTTTGACTCCCGGCTTGAGGTGAACTTCGACAATTTTCGAGGGCCAGAAAACCGGCAGGCCGTTGGCCACGATCACGCCAAGCAAGCCGACGACCATGATCAGGCCCAGAGCGAGGCCCATGGCGGTGAGCCAGACGAAGGGTTCGCCGGGGGCGGCGAGGGTTCGGGTGAGTTCGAGGTCCTTGGTATCAGTGTCGCGCATGGCCTAGGTCGTCTTAAATTTTTCCCGGAGGTGCTGGCGGAGAATCTCGGCGACGGTGTTGATTGCAAAAGTGAGCAGGAACAGAACGAGGGCGCCAAGGAAGAGGGTGCGGTAAAGGGTGGCGTGGTGTGGGGCTTCGGGAAGTTCCACGGCGATGTTGGCGGAGAGCGTCCTCATGCCAGAGAAAATATTCCACTCCATGATCGGGGTGTTGCCGGTGGCCATGACGACGATCATCGTTTCGCCAACGGCGCGGCCAAGGCCGATCATGAGGGCCGAGAAAATGCCAGCAGAGGCGGTGGGCATGACGACGCGCAGGGCGGTCTGCCAGCGGCTGGCTCCGCAGGCCATGGAAGCAGTGATCAGGGGCTTGGGGACATTCGAGAGGGCATCTTCCGCAATCGTAAAAATGATCGGGATGACGGCAAAGCCCATCATGAACCCGACGACGAGGGAATTTCGCTGATCGTAGCTCGCGCCGGTTACTGCAGGCCACCATGCACGGAAGTCGGCTGTTTTTTGACCTGTGGCAGGATCGGTCACCACGAAGGCCACGGATTCGAAGGCTGGCCCGAGATACCAAAGAATCCCGGCGCTGATGAAAAGCAGGGGCAGAAAAACGATCCACTCCCAGCCCGGGCGGATGAATTTGCGGATTTGGATCGGGAGATGGCTCCAGAAGAATCCTGAAAAGGCTGCCACAATCGGAACTCCCACGACGACCAGAAGCAGGGAAGGAACTTGGCGTTCGATCAGCGGGGCGATGTAGATCGCGGCGAGAAAACCCAGGACGACCGAGGGCAGGGAGGCCATGATTTCCATGGTCGGCTTGACGGTGGAGCGGAAGCGCGGGTCGAGGAATTGGGATGTGTAAAGGGCCGCGAGGAGGGCGATCGGCACGGCGAAAAGCATCGCGTAGAGAGTGCCTTTCAGCGTTCCGAAAATCAGAGGCACGAGGGAGTATTTGGGTTCGAAATCGTCACTGCCGCCCGTGCTTTGCCAATCCCACTTCGGCCCCGGCGCGCCCTCATACCAGACTTTGCCGAAAAGAGCCTTCCAGCCCGAGTCGGGATGTGGGTCGTCGATTTCAAAAAAGTGCAGGGTATTTGAGGAGTCCAGCACGGCGAGGCGTTGATATTTTCCGCTGATGACGGCGTTCGAGACGGGATAGGGAACGCGGCTCTGCCAGCGGATGGACTCGGTGGTCGAATAGCGGAGGGAGAGTTCCTTGCCGCCGCCGAGAAGGAATGCCTTGTTGCGAAGGGTGGAGACGAGAAGCACGGGGCTCGCGCCGAGATTTGGGAATTCGTGGGTGAGGCCGAAGAGTCGTTCCTTTCCGCCCTCGGGATAGAACAGGCTGAAAATGCGGTTCTCGCCCGAGTCGCTGGCAAAGGCGATCGAGACATCGCCAAAGATGAAATTGGCGACATTGATGTGCGAGTTGGCCAGATCGCTGAAGGGGGTGAAGGATTGGCGAAGCTCGAATTTTCCGTCGGCAAGAACGAGGTAGCTGACCTTGCCGCTCTCACTGATCACCACCACGGAATCGCCTGTGACTGGAACGAGGATTTTCTCGGGTCGGCCAGGGATCATGGGTGTCAGATCATGGGTCCCGGCGGCTTCCTCTTTGTTTTTGCCCATGAGCGAGCGCTTGCGCTTGAAAAGCGAGGCGGTCACGCGGTTCGTTTCGCCGTCGGATTGGAGGGCGACGATGAGCTTGCTGCTGCCGGAGTCTCCGTAAGCGATGTCGGTGATCGGCATTCCGGGATCTCCGATCGAGGAGGGCGTCTCGGCGGTGGGGTTCACATCGATGATCTGGCGTCCACCCGACTCGCGCGAGGTGTGGTTTGGAGAGACAAAGACAAATTGGCCGTTCGATGTGCCCAGGATGATTTTTTGTTCCCGCTTATTGAGGAAGGCCGCGGTGACCTGACCGGTGATTCCGAGGTTGAGGGATTGGTCTTGGGTTTCGCCGGTCTCGTAATCGACGACGAGGAGGGAACCGTCGGGCTCGACGAGGAAGGGTTTCGCGCCCCATTCATCGACACCGAGCAGGGCGTATTTGGTGTCGGGGAGGGGAATGCTTTTCAGCGGTGTGACGCTTGGTGGGGCGAAGAGCGGCCAGATTTGCAGAACAATAAAAACAAAAATTCCCAGCACGGAGGTGATAACCAGCGCGCCGCCGAATTTGATAAAAACCGTCATGAACCGATCGACCAGCAGGGTCAGCTTCGAGGTCTCAAAGCGGTTCTGCTCAGTGGCGTGCCCAGGTAAAGTTTTTTTAGTATTCGGCATTTAGTGCTTCTACGAAAACAGGATCTGATAAAAACAAATCCCAGCTTTTAGTTCGGCCCGAAACTCTAGCAATTTGCCAATCCATGGCGAGCCTCAAGAAGATTGCGACAGAATTGTCACACGAGAGCCGATTCGGCTTTTGGGTCAGTCCAAAACTCCGGCGAGCAGGAATTTTTCGAGCAACTCCATCCGAGTCATGACATCCAACTCCTGAAAGATGAGTCGGCGAGTCTGGGGATTCTCGAAAACCGTCGAGGCCAAGAGGTCTGCAAATGCCCCATGAGTGGTGATCGTGTCGAGGTGGCCCACAAACCCATCGGGGATCCCGAGCTTTTCCACCGCATGGGAACGGAACGCGGCCATGATCGATCGGCGGAGCGATTCGAGGGAGGCATTCGACTCGTCCGGATCGTTCAACATGAGCATTTCGCTGCGAGGGTAGGGATCGAGGTGGATTTTGTGAAATGCCACGCGGGTGACTCCTTGGAGGACGAGATTCGAGGTGCCGTCGGGATTCGTCACACAAGCCCGAATCATGCCGATCGCCCCGAGGGATTCGCTGGCATCTTCCTCGGAGAGGGTATGGGCGATGGCAAACATCCGATTCCCCAAGAGGGATTGGGCGACCATTTCCTGATAGCGGTCCTCAAAAATTTTGAGCGGCATCATGGCTCCCGGAAAAAGGGTCACCCATGGCAGGATCATCAGGCCCGTTTGGTCGGGATATTTCGTGATTGGGTCAAGCATCACGAAAAAATTTAACGAGCGAAAAGGCGCAAAGGGCGCAAAAACCTTTAGCCCTTGCCGGAAATCTAAAAAATCGTCGGTTCGCCTTCATTCAGAATGCGGATGCGGTCGATGACCTGCTTGTCGGCGCCGTGGCGGATAAGTCTCTCGGGCGGCTCGTGGAGCGGCTCGTAGCTCAGACGAAAAGTTCCATAGTGCATCGGCACGAGCGTGCGGGCTTTGAGTTGGAGGAAGGCATCGATCGCTTCCTCGGGATTCATGTGAACATCGCGTTTGGTCGGGGCCTCGTAGGCGCCAATGGGCAGGAGGGCGATTTCCACCGGCAAGCGTTCCCCAATCTCCGTGAAGCCCTCGAACCACGCGCTGTCGCCACAATGAAAAACCGAGCGCCCCGCGTATTCGATATGAAAACCACCAAATCCTCGGTGGCTGTCGTGAAGGACGCGCGCCCCCCAATGCCTCGCCGGAGTGAGGGTGACTTTCAGATCGCCCACTTCGAAGCGCTCCCATTGTCGGAGCTCTTGAACATGGTTGAAGCCCAGACCATGGACCAGCCCACCGACATGCTCGGGAACGACAATGGCTTGATCGCTGGCGACGGCGCGGAGGGTTTTGCGGTCGAGGTGGTCGAAATGGGCATGGGTCACCAGCACGAGATCGATCGCCGGGAGGTCATGAATTTCGATTCCAGGCTGGCGGATGCGTTTGATGACCTTGAGCCACTTCGCCCAGTTCGGGTCGATAAGAATGCTGTGCTCGGGGGTTTGAATGAGGAATGAGGCGTGGCCGATCCAAGTGATGCAGAGTTGGCCCTCGCGAAGTTCGGGGTAGACCGGCTTGGTTTTTTCGCCGTGGCGCTTCGTGAACATCGAGGGGATGACGACCTCCGCGAGGAAGTTCCGCTTGTGCCAGCCGCTGCCGAGTTTCATGTCTACATGCAGATCCGGCTTCTTCCGTGCGGCTATTTTTTTCTCGATAAACTTGCGGACCATGTGCCATGGGATTGTCGGTGATCGCCGAAGAAAAGCAAAGCCTGCGGAGGGAGGCGCGCAGGAAGGTCGAAGGTTTGCCGAAAATTCGCAGCCGTGCTGCGGGCTTGGAAATCCTTGGGCACTTCGCGCTCTGGCTCGAATGGCACCGTTCCAGTTCTGTCTGCCTTTACAGCGCGCTGCCGTCGGAGCCGCACCTGCTCACGCCTTGGCCGGATGGAAAAAAAGTCATCCTTCCGCGAGTCTCCGGGGAGGATTTGAAACTCCACTATGCGGAGTCCTCCGAGGAATTGGTTCAGGGAAAATTTGGAAATCTCGAGCCGAAGGCAAACGCGCCAAAAGCTCCCTTCGAGTCAGATTTTATTGTCGTGCCGGGGCTGGCCTTTGATCCCTCCGGAGGTCGGCTGGGTCGCGGGGCGGGATATTACGACCGGCTTTTGACGAAGTTCCAAGGGGTGCGCGTCGGGGTTTGTTTCACCGAACTTCTCGTGGAGCGCGTGCCCTGCGAGGATCACGACATCCGGATGGATTTCGTGGTGACGCCCGAGGGGATTATTTCCTGCGAGCCTTGAAATAGGCTCGGAGACTCGGGCGGGTGAGGATTTCCGCCGGCTCATCGTGGAGGTCGGTCGAAGCGACTAGATTTTTGAGCAGGACCAGCGTGGCGGCGGCATCGCTCGCGGCGTCGTGCCATCGAAAAGTGGGCCAGTCGGAGAGTTGGTATTCCAACCCGAGCGATTGGATCGTGTCGCTCAGTTTGTGTGACTCCAGAGTGGGGTGGATCGCCCGTGCAAGCGGGAGCGTATCGACCCAGGGACCGAATCCATGGAACGGGAAAATATTCAAAAACCGTTTCTCCGTCGCCGCGCCATGAGCCACGACCCAGCGGTCGCGCAAGGCTTCCCGGACTTGTGGCCAGAGCTCAGTCAGCGTGGGGGCGTGGCGGATCATCTCGTCGGAAATGCTATGCACTTCGCGCGCTGCCCATGTCACCGGGCGCGAGGGTTTCAAATACGAGTCGAGCACTCGCTCCAAGGACTCGCCGTTCCAGTGAACGATCGCGATTTGGATGGGTTCATCTCCAAGTCCGGGCGCGGTTCCGGCGCTTTCAAAGTCGATCGCCGCAAACCTGGCCTCTCGGATTTTCAAGCCTTGAGGAGCGCGGCCGTGGTTTCCCAATCCATGCAGGCGTCCGTGATGGACACGCCGTATTTCAAAATCGAGGGATCCTGCGTGAGGGGTTGACTGCCGAAATGCAAATGGCTCTCAAGCATTGCGCCGATGAGGTGGCGATTTCCATCGCGGCGCTGTGCGAGGATGCTCTTCCAGACATCGGGTTGGCGGTTCGGGTCCTTGCCGGAATTCGCATGACTGCAATCGACCATCAGCGTCGGGTGCAGTCCGGACTTTCGAAGGGCCTGCTCGGCGAGGGCGACATCTTCGGGATGATAATTCGGGCCCGTGCGGCCCCCGCGAAGAACGACATGGCTGTCGGGGTTTCCTGCCGTCTTGATGATGCTCGTCGCGCCATCTTGATCGATGCCGAGGAAACTGTGCTGGGTGCAAGCGGAGGCCATCGCGTCAATCGCCGTCTGGAAACTTCCGTCCGTGGCGTTCTTGAAACCCACTGGCATCGAGAGTCCACTCGCCATCTCGCGGTGGGTCTGGGATTCCGTCGTGCGGGCACCAATCGCGGCCCAGGTAATGAGTTCGGCGGTGTATTGGGGAATGATCGGATCGAGGAATTCCGTGGCGGTGGGGAGCCCGAGATCGAGGATGTCCAAGAGCAACTTCCTCGCGAGGAGGATTCCCTTTGCCATGTCGCAGGACTCGTCGAGATTCGGGTCGTTGATGAAGCCTTTCCAACCAATGGTCGTGCGGGGTTTTTCAAAATAAACCCGCATGACGATGAGGTAGCGGTCGGCGAGTTCTTGGGAGAGGACGGCGAGATGGCGGGCGTATTCGAGAGCGGATTCCGGGTCGTGAATCGAGCAAGGGCCCACAATTACCAGCATGCGGTCATCCTCGCCGCGCAGGATGGACTTCGCCTCTTGGCGGGTTTTTTCCACCAGCGCCAACTGACGATCGCCAGCGGGAAGTTGCTCTTTGATTTGGGCGGGAGTGATCAATCGAGTGACCCCCACCACGCGCAAATTCTCCACGGAATGCGACTGGGATTTCTGATCAAGAGGTTGTGCTGTCATTTTCAAAAAAAGGTCGAGAAACATCCTCGAAAGCTCCTTCGCATGCAAAACAATGTTGAAGTTCGGCTCTCTGGCAAGTTGCCGCTCTCTGTGCAAAAGGATTGGTCGGCGCGGTGGGGGTGGCTAGGTTTCCCGGCATGGGGAAAACTGTCATTCACTGGTTCCGCCGCGATCTCCGCATCACGGATAATACCGCTCTCCATGCCGCTTCCAAGGCCTCGGAGTCGGTCGTGCCGGTTTACATTTTGAGCGGATGGAAAAATAACCACCACTGGACGGGTTCGAATCGCCAGTCGTTCCTTTGCGGTTCTCTTTCCGCCCTGGATGGCAATCTTCGCGCGGTGGGATCGAGGCTCGTCATCCGCCAAGGTGATGCCGTCGAGGAGTTGGAAAAACTCGTCGCCGAAACCGGAGCCTCGGCGATTTTTTACAACCGAGATCCCGATCCCTTCGGGCGTTCCGTCGAGGAGCGATTGGCCAAAACCGCAGCGCGGCTGGGCATCGAGATTCATGCTTTCAAGGATATCGCGATTCATGAGCGCAGGGAGGTTTTGACCGGAGCGGGTGAGACCTTCCGCGTGTTCACTCCCTACTCCAAGGCTTGGGATAAACTCGCCAAGCCTCCCATTGTGGAACGGATCAAGAAACTCACTTCCCCGAATACCTCCTCCCTCGAGCTCCCCACGCTGGCTTCCTGGGGCCTCCCGCCTGCCGCTGGCGGGGTGCTGGAGTCCGGCGAAAAGGCGGCCCGGGAGCGGATGAGGGAGTTTTTGGATCGCGGACTTGCCCGCTACGGCGCGAATCGTGACATCCCCTCGGGTCGTCACACCTCGCGTCTCTCGCAGGATCTGCGCTTTGGATTGCTCTCGATTCGCGAACTCCACCAAGCCTGTCTTCAAAAAGCCGATTCGCTCGACGCCGCCGGCCGCGGAAGTGCCATGAAATATATCGCCGAACTTGTCTGGCGCGAATTCTACATGCAAATCCTCTGGAACTATCCCGAGGTTCTCGATCAGGAATTCAACCCCAAGTATCGCGGGATGAAATGGCCCGGCACGCTGGCGAATTTTGAGAAGTGGAAAAACGGCGAGACCGGCTTTCCGATTGTGGATGCCGCCATGCGCGAACTCCGCGAGACCGGCTTCATGCACAACCGCACCCGCATGATCGCCGCGATGTTTTTGACGAAGGACCTCCATCTCGACTGGCGCCTCGGCGAGCAATACTTCATGCAGACGCTCGTGGACGGCGAAATCGCCAGCAACAATGGCGGTTGGCAATGGAGCGCGGGAACCGGGGCCGATGCCGCGCCGTATTTCCGAATCCAGAATCCCTGGAGCCAAACCAAGCGCTTCGATCCCGACGCCGCCTACATTAAAAAATGGGTTCCCGAATTGTGCGATGTTCCGGCGGAGAAGTTGATGGACGCTCCACCTCCGGGAGTTCGTTTGGTGAAAAACTACCCGCCACCGGTTGTGGACCATTCCGCCGCGCGGGACATCACGCTGGAATTGTTCAAATCCTCATTATCCTGAGCTGTGGATCACGAGGCGTTGCCCATTTACGAACTCGACGAGGAAATCGTCAGCACGCTGAGCGAAGGGAACCGTCTCGTCCTCGAAGCCCCGACCGGCTCGGGAAAATCCACCCAGGTTCCCCAAATCCTCCTCGACGGGGGCATCCTGGGGAATGGGCGTTGCGTGATCCTGCAACCGCGGCGCTTGGCCGCGAGAATGCTGGCGGCGCGTGTCGCCAGCGAGCGGGGTGTGAAACTCGGCGGCGAGGTCGGCTACCAAATCCGCCTCGATAATGTTTCGTCCCGCGACACGCGGCTCTTGTTTGTCACGGAGGGAATTTTGCTCCGCCAAATGCTCGCCGATCCCGAGCTGCGCGGCATCTCGGCGATTGTTTTCGATGAATTTCACGAGCGTCACTTGCATGGCGACATCAGCCTGGCGCGGGCGCTGGATCTTCAAGAGACGACGCGTCCCGACCTGAAAATCATCGTGATGTCTGCGACTCTCGACGGAGCAGAACTCGCGACCTACCTCGGCAACGCCTCGTTTTTAAAATCCGAGGGGCGTGTCCATCCCGTGGAAATCCTCCATCTCAGCCACGAACCCCGCGAAGATCCGATCTGGGAAACGGCCACCGACGCGGTGGCGGGCCATTTTGAAGATACCGAGGGGAATATCCTGGTGTTCATGCCGGGCAGTTACGAAATCCAGCGCACGATTCGGGAATTGCAGGCGCGTCTAGGTAGTCGCTGCGCGATTCTTCCGCTACATGGCGAGCTTCCCGCGGTGGAGCAGGACAAGGCGGTAAATCGAGGCGGCGGGCGCAAAATCATCGTCTCGACCAATGTCGCCGAAACTTCGCTGACGATCGATGGCATCACACTCGTCGTGGATTCCGGGCTGGCCCGAATCGCCCGTCATGATTCCAACCGGGGCATCAACACGCTCTTCATCGAAAAAATCAGCGCCGCCTCCGCGGCCCAGCGGGCTGGTCGTGCGGGGCGCACCGCGCCGGGTGTTTGCGTGAGGCTTTGGACCGAGCGCGACCACCAGCGGCGGCCCTTGCGGGAACTCCCTGAAATCAAGCGCCTCGATCTGGCTGAGACGATTCTCTCCCTCAAGGCCGCCGGGGTGGGGGATTTGAAAACCTTCCGCTGGATCGAGCCACCTGACTCCGCGGCGCTGGATCGCGCCGAGTTTTTGCTCCGCGACCTCGGGGCCTTGGATGCGGAAGGTGCAATCACGGGGCTAGGGCGGCGGATGCTGAATTTCCCGCTCCACCCCCGCTATGCCCGGATGCTTCTGGCCGCCGAGGAATTGGGCTGTGTTCGAGCGGCTTCGTTGATCGCCGCCATCACGCAAACTCGATCCATGTTGCTCAAGGTGGACAAACGCATCGAGGAGGAGCGAATGGAAATCTTCGGCGGAGGCACCTCGGATTTCTTGGTTTTGATGCGAGTCTTCGAATGGGCACGGTCGCGGGATTTTCGCATGAACGAATGCCGCACCCTAGGCATTCATTCCGACTCCGCACGTCAGGTTGGAAAACTGTTCGACCAATTCCTCGACATCGCCCACGCCGAGGCCTTGTTGATCGAAGATGCGCCGCCGACCGATAAGGCCGTAGCCCGTTGTGTGCTGGCTGGTTTCGCCGATCAGGTGGCGGTGAGAAAAAATCCTGGGACGCTTGTTTGCGACATCGTTCGAGGCCGTCGAGGGCTTCTGGCCCGCCAAAGTGTGGCAGACGGAAGTCGGTTTCTCGTCGCCGCCGAAATCGCCGAAATCGAGGGCCGGGATGGCGATGCCCGGGTTTTGCTGAGTCTGGCAACTGGCATCGAGGAAGTCTGGCTTCGCGAAATGTTCCCGGCCGATTTTACGGATCGGGCCGAGTATTTTTTCGACAAATCCCAGAACCGCGTTGTGGTGCGCCGCGAGCGGGTTTTTCGGGATCTCGTTCTGGAAAATCGTGACCGCGACGCCGAGCCTGGGCCTGCCGCTTCGAGTTGCCTCGCTGACGAGGTGCTTTCTGGAAATCTTCGCCTCAATGGCTGGGATGACGCGGTCGAGCAATGGATCCACCGGGTGAATTTCCTCGCCCGACTTTGTCCCGATCAAGGCCTCCCGGCACTTGGTGACGACGAGCGCCACCACATCATTCTTTTGGTTTGCGATGGGGCCACTTGTTACCGCGACATCAAGGACGCGTCGGTCTTGCCGCACGCCAAGTCCCTGCTCACGCACGCCCAGCAGCAGATGGTCGAAAAACACGCCCCCGAGCGCTTGGAACTTCCCTCGGGGCGTCGAGCCAAGATCACCTACTCCGATACGGCCGAACCCTTCCTAGCCGGACGCATTCAGGATTTCTACGGTGTGGATGGGGAAGTCAAAATCGCCCTCGGCCGCCACGCGCTGACGCTCCATGTGCTCGCCCCGAGTCACCGTCCGGTGCAGGTCACAAAAAATCTCCACTCCTTTTGGTCCGACACCTACCCCCAACTCAAAAACCAACTGCAACGCCAATACCCCAAGCACGAGTGGCGGTAGGCGATTCCTACGAAAGCAATCGGTCGATGTAGTCGTTCCGGTTGAAGGGAGCGAAGTCGGTTTCTTTTTCGCCGGTGCCGATGAATTTTGTGGGGAGGCGGAGTTCGTGCTGGATGGCGACGGCGATGCCGCCTTTGCCGCTGCCGTCGAGTTTGGTGAGGATGATGCCGGTGAGGCCGATGGATTGGTGGAATTCCCTAGCTTGGACGAGGGCGTTGGAGCCAGTGGTGGCGTCGAGCACGATCCACTTTTCGTGGGGGGCCTCGGGGTCATGCTTGCCGAGGGTGCGGGCGACTTTGGAGAGTTCCAGCATGAGGTTACTTTTCGTGTGGAGTCGGCCGGCGGTGTCGCAGAGGAGGAATTCGATATTCCGGCGGTTTGCGCTGTCCCACGCGTCGTAGCAAAGAGCGGCCGAGTCGGCTTGATATTGGCTCTTGATGACTTCGAGGCCGAGCTTTTCACCCCAGCGGCAGAGTTGTTCGATCGCGGCGGCGCGGAAGGTGTCGGCGGCGACGAGTAGGCAAGTGCGGCCTTGGGATTTCAGCCAGTAGGCGAGCTTGGCCGAGGAAGTGGTCTTTCCGGTTCCGTTGACGCCAACGAGAAGGACGACCTTGGGTTTTGCCGGAAGGGGGAAAAGCGGGGGTTCGGGTGGGGGAAGGATTTTTAATATTTCCTCACGCGTGACCTGCATCACCGTGTCGGCGGAGGCGAAGCCGCTGCGGGCTTTGATCGACTCGAGGATTTTCTGGGTCATCGAAACCCCGATGTCCGCGCGAATGAGGGTTTCCTCCAATTCCTCCCAGTCGATGGGTTCGCCACGGAATTTCGCGAGGAAACTTTTGAAAAAACCTTCGGCCATGGGTCAGGCGGTTTTTGGGGCTTTGTCCTTTCGGATGCTATCGAGGACCCCGTTGACGAATTTTCCGGAGTCGGCCGTGCTGTATTTCTTGGCGATTTCAATGGCCTCGTTGATCGCGACAGCAGGCGGGGTGTCGGGGCAATAGAGGATTTCGTGCGAGGCGATACGCAGGACATTTCGATCCACAGCCGAGAGGCGGTTGAACTCGAAATTCTTCGCATGAGCGCGAATCGCATCGTCGATTTCGGCACGGTGGATCATCCAGCCTTTGAGGAGTTCCTCACAGAACTTGCGTCCACTCGGGCTCAGGCCGCGGAATTGATAAAAATCTTCGAGGTTCGAGTCGGACTCATCGCCGTGAACTTCGCGTTGGTAGAGATATTGCACCGCAGCTTCGCGGGCATCGCGTCGGACTCCCATGGTTAGACGACCTCCGAAAGGTTGCGAGCGGCCAGCACGGCGGCGCGGGCGGCTTCGATGCCTCGGTTGTGTTCCAGGCCGAGACAGCGTTCCTTGGCCTGCTCCTCGTTTTTCACAAAGAGAACTTCATGAATGACCGGAACGCGGTGCGCGATCGAGATGTCGAGCAGGGCCTTGGTCACCGACTCGGCAATCAAGTTTGCATGGCCAGTTTCACCTTGGAAAACCACGCCGAGGGCGAGAATGGCGTGGAATCGTTTCAAGTCCGCTGCGGCTTGGACGAATACGGGAATCTCGAAGGACCCCGGGGTGCGGAAGACCTCGATCCGGGCACCGGGCTCGAGTGCGGCGAGTTCGCGCGAGGCGTGGTCCACGAGGGGCTGGACAAAGGTGTCGTTAAATTGGCTGGCCACGATCGCATACGAGAAGGAGGTGTCTGTTGCTGTTCGAGGCCGAAGCGGAAAGGCTTTCGGCATGGAGGGGATGTTCACGATTTTCGATTTTTCCTGCAACAACAACATCGCGCTTGACGCTTCTCGCCGTGTCGTGGCGCGAGTTTTCGTTTTACCGAGGGGGCGGAAAAAAATACGAATGACTGTATGCAGTCCACCCAAGTGAAAATCGCTCTTGTCCAAAACTCCTGCTCGTCCGATGTGCGGGCGAATATCGACGCCGCCCTTCGTGGGGTCCGTGCCGCCGCCGCGAAAGGCGCGAACATCGTATGTCTCCAAGAGCTTTTCTCCTCGGTGTATTTTTGCCAGATCGAGGATCACAAATACTTCGAACTCGCCGAGCCCATCCCCGGGCCGACGACCGAGGCGATGCAGGCCGTTGCCAAGGAATGTGGCGTTGTGCTCATCGCCTCGCTTTTCGAGCGTCGGGCGCCTGGCCTTTATCACAACACGGCGGCGATCATTGATGCGGACGGATCGTTTCTCGGCAAATACCGGAAGATGCACATTCCGGACGACCCGCTTTTTTACGAAAAGTTTTACTTCACTCCCGGCGACCTGGGTTTTCGTGCTTGGGACACGCGATTCGGTCGGATCGGTGTGTGTGTTTGCTGGGACCAATGGTATCCCGAGGCGGCGCGTCTCACAGCGCTTCAAGGGGCGCAGATTTTGTTCTACCCGACGGCGATCGGTTGGCATCCCTCGGAGAAAGAAAAATACGGCAAACGCCAGCACTCTTCCTGGGAAACTGTTCAGCGCGGTCATGCGATTGCGAATGGTTGCTATGTCGCCGCGCCAAACCGCATCGGGCATGAGGCACCGGATGGCGGACCGGGCTTGGAATTTTGGGGGCAAAGCTTCGTCGCGGATCCTTCCGGAGAAATCATTGCCCGCGCTTCGGTGGACAAGGAGGAGGTTTTGGTGGTCGAGGTCGATCTGGAGAAAGTCGATACCCAGCGGACGCACTGGCCCTTCCTGCGCGACCGGCGGATTGAGTTTTACGGCGATCTCACGCGGCGCTTCATCGATTAAAGCCTGATGCGTGTCCAATCTGCTGATTTCGAACGCAGTTTCCCTCGCGTTGTGGATTGTCCCGAAGACGATATGCCGGAGATTGCCTTCATTGGGCGCTCGAATGTCGGCAAATCCTCCCTTCTGAATCTTCTCGTGGGAAACAAGAAGCTCGCCCGAGTTTCGCAGACGCCTGGTTGCACCCAGCTCATCAATTTTTTTCGCATCAATCGGACCTTTCGTTTTGTGGATTTGCCCGGCTACGGCTTCGCCAAGGTCCCCAAGGGCGGGCGCGCCTTTTTTCAACAACTCGTCGCCGACTACATGCTGCAACGCCCAAACCTTCGGCGCGTCTTTGTGTTGATCGACTCCCGTCACGAACCTCAGCAGATCGACATCGAATTCGTCACTTGGCTCGCCGAGACCGGTCGGACTTTCGACTTGGTTTTCACGAAGGCCGACAAGCTCAAGCCCGCCAAGCTGGAGGGAAATATTTCGGATTTTCTGGAAGCCATCGCGCCGAGTTGCCCCGAGTGCCATCGCTCTTCCTCGCAAACGGGAGCGGGGAGGAATGAGATCCTGGGGCGGATCGGCTCTTTGCTGCGCGAGTGATCGGAGTCATGGGAATTCCTTCGGCCATTTTCTTGGGTCTAGCCGCCATTGCGTATGGGCTCGGCTTGAAGCACGCCGTGGCTTTTGCGCTATCGCGACGGGAGGATTTCCCGCCTTATCAATGGAAGTGGCCGGAGGCGGTTTTCTCGATGGGCCTCGCCTCCTTTTTTGTTTTTACCGCGCTGGCGGCGATCGGAAAACCCCCTGGAAAAATTGACGCCGACTCGCTGCAGTCCAGCCTCGCGCTTTACGGCGGCCTTGTTCTTTTTCTGCTCGGATTTCTCGTTTATCGAAATGTCCCCATCGACCAAGCCTTCGGTCTGCGTCCGACGAACCTTGTTCGCCTGGCTATCGCGAGCGGGACGACCTTGATTCTCTGTCTTCCCGCCATCTATGCGGCTCAGTGGCTGGCTTATTCGGTTCTCGGAGCTGAGACGGCGCCGCAGGCGATCGTCACTTTTTTGATGGAGCATCCGGGGATGCGGGAGAGGTTGATGGTTTTTGCCATCGCCGCCATCGCCGCTCCTATTACTGAAGAGTTGCTGTTTCGCGGATGCCTCTATGGATTTCTGCGTCAAACAACCGGGCGTGGTGTCGCCTTGGCCATTTCCTCAGTGGTATTCGCTCTCATCCACGCCCATCCGGCCACGATGCCGGCGCTGGCTATTTTCGCCGTGGGATTGGCCCTACTCTATGAATACACCGGCTCGCTTTGGGCTCCCATCGCCGTGCATTCCCTTTTCAATGCGCTGAATTTCTTCGGCAGCCTCTACTGGCCGGATCTCGTGCCATGAAAGCCTGCGCCGAGGATCGTTTGCTGCGTGAGCTTCTGAAACTCGTTCCCATTTCCTCCAAGCAACCTCTTGGTCCCGGTGACGACTGCGCCGCGCTTCACCCTCCAGGAAAAAACCAACTCCTCCTGCTCAAGACCGACTGCATCGCGGAGGATGTTCATTTTCTTCGATCCCATGATCCCGCGAGGGTTGCTTGGAAGGCTCTCTGCCGTCCCCTCAGCGACATCGCCGCGATGGGAGGAACTCCGGGCGAAGCGCTGATCACCTTTTTTTCACCGCCGGATGTCGGCGCGGATTATTGGCTGAAATTCTATCGAGGCTTGGGTCGTGCTGCTCGGAAGTTTGGCGTCACCATCGCCGGCGGGGAGATGTCGCGACAGAAGCACGGAATCGCCGTCTCAGTGGCCCTCACCGGGTCGATTGAGAAAAAAAACCTTCTGCTCCGCTCGGGTGGAAAGCCCGGGGATGCGATTTTTGTTACAGGTGTCCTCGGAGGCACGCAGGCGAGTCACCATTTGGATTTTATCCCACGCCTCGCCGAGGGGCGATGGCTTGCAAAAAACGCCCGCCCTAGCGCGATGATGGACCTCAGCGATGGTCTGGGAACCGACCTCCCGCGCCTGGCTCAAGCGAGCGGTTGTGGTTTCGAAGTGGACTTCCACCGCATCCCCAAACGCCGTGGGGCTTCGATTCACCAAGCCCTCAGCGATGGGGAGGACTACGAATTGCTTTTCACCCTCTCGCCGCGAAAGATCGCCAAACTTCTCGAGGCTTGGCCAAAGGCTTTCCCAAAAACTCGCCTCTCCCAAATCGGCACCCTGATTTCCCCCAAAACCTCCCCCGCGAACTGGCCTCAAGGTTGGGATCATTTTGACGGGCAGAGGTGAGGGGATTTTTCGTCTTGCACAAGATCCGGCATGGAATCATGTCTCTCTCTGCGCATGAAACTTCCCCTCTTGATTGTCTTGGCGATGAGCTGTTTTGGGTGTGTCTCGCGACAGGCGGCTTTGCTTGATGATGGGGCCATCGTGGAGGCTTTTTTAGGCGGTTACCGCTCGGTCGTCAGCTCGCCGCGCCCCCCGGTGGTGGCGGTTCACCACAGTCCTCGGAGAACAATGGTTCAACTGGAAGCCGAGGAGTTGCGAATCCGGAATGACCCCAACCTGACCCGTGCCGAGCGAATGCAGAAGTTGCGGGCGATTTGGGATCAGCAACTCGTCTTGATGGGCAAAAAGTAATCCGGCCGCTGTCTTAGTGAAACAAGCGGAGGACGGAGGCTTGGTTCGCGTTCGCTTGGATTTCGAGAGCGGTGCGGCCTTGGAGGAGGAGGGCTTGGAGGGAAATGTCGGTGGCGCGGGAGGCCTCGACTTGAGTGGTGAGGTGACCGAGGTGGAATTCCTCGGAGATCGCATGCTGGCGGTCGTATTCCATCATGCTCTCGATGTGCAATTGCTCGCGGTGGTTTTTTTCACGGGCTTCAGCAAGGCGCTCGGCGAGGGTTTCGCTGGCGAGCAAGGCGGGGCGTTCCACCTCGGCGGCATCTTGTGTTTCCAAATCCTCGAAGCGGATGGTGTCCGAGTCTTTGGTGGGGGCGAAGAGGCTGATGTGGTTGAAACTTTCGGCCGCGAACGACGCGAGAACCTGGGGGTCGATCGCGGCCTGAGATGGAAAAAGGTCCTGCAGACGAGCAAGAGCTTGGTCTTGGGTCTGCAGGAAAATCAGCGCGTCGCTCAGGACTGCAATCGAGTCCTGAGCGCGCCGTATAGCCGAAGAAACCTGCGCTTGTCCGGTGACACCTTGGTCGCTGACGGAATCGCCGGGCAGTGGCCCGTGATTCGCCGAACGATGCGGGTGGCGTCGATCTTGCGCGTTTCTCTCCTGGACGCCGAGTGTTGGACAAGCGGCGGCAGGCTGGCTGTGTATGGTGAATGACATATCCGTGTCGGTTGGGTTGCGGATTCCGTTCCGCGGTCGAGTGGCTGCTGGATAGAAGCCACTGACTAATGAATCGGCCGATGGATGCGCGGGTTTAGAATAAAAACCCGAGTCGGCGAGAGGTTGGGCGGATTAGTCCTCGGGAATCGAAGGATTCCAATTCAACCACTCCGGTTTTGGCGTGGCGTTGAGAATGAATTTCTCGCCGGTTTTGGCCGGGGCGCCCATGGCGGGGCCATCGGGGGTGGCGAAGGAAACTTGGCCGGCCGGGGCGAGGTTCGACTCGGTTTGGATTCGGAATTTCAAAATGCCCACGGAGGCTTTGAGCCCGCTCGAGTCCCAGAATCGGGAATTGGCCCGGACGAGTTGGTCGTATTTGCGATCGATCACGACGCGGAAGACGACCTCGCGTCCATCGCTGGAAAGATTTTTCTCCGTGACCTGGCCGACGGGGACGCCTTTGTAAAAGACCTGCGTTCCCTCTCCGATCGGGCTGTTGGGCGTGGTCAGGAAAATATTCAAGCCGGTCGGCATGACATTGTCGTATTCGAAGCTGGAAACCCCCACGAAGGAATCCGAGGTTTTGGATGACGAACCGGGGACGACCTCGATGTAAACGCCGCTGACCAGAGTCTCCAGGCCAGTGATGCCTTGGAGGGAAATGTTCGGGCGAACGATGGAGAAAATGGAGCCCTCGCGGCGTAGGAAGTCGTAGCCTTCATCGAGCCGGACATTCACAAAAATGTATCCGCTTTTTGGCTCCACACTTTCCACGAGGCCGATTGGGACACCGAGGTAGCGGACTTGGCTGCGACCGGCGACCAGACCGCGACCGCTATCGAACCGGATGCGGATCGGGGAGGACAGGGCGCGGGCAGCTTGCTCGTCATCAAAAAGACGGAACGACTCGCCGCCTTGGGCCTCCTGGCCTTTGGTAGCAAAGGTGTCGAAGGCAATCCCGCCGCGCAGGAGGGATTCGACGCCGGCGATGTCCACTTGGAGCACGCCCGCTCCGGCTTTGATGGAGGTCGCGGGGACACGCCAGAAGCGGGAATTGGCCGAAAGGCTCGAGCGAAATTCGGGGCGAATGGCAATATCGAGGGAGGGCTGGTTTTTGGCATCAAGGGTTTTGTCGAGAACCGTGCCCACGGTGATGCCTCGGTGGTAAACCGGGGCTCCCTTGTCGATGTTGGGGAGGTTAGCGGCGGTGAGTCGGATTTTGAGGCCGTTTTGTTCGGCTTGAATGCGGCGCCACTCTTGATCGCCGACGGATCGTCCGGTGAAAACCGTGGCTGGTTCGCCGCCGATTCCTGGCTCAAGGGCGAGGAATTCGCCAGTGACGAGTGTGTCCAGTCCGCTGACGCCTTCGAGGGAAATCTGAGGACGGACGAGAGTGAAGGCGGTGGAGGTTTTCGCGAGGTTTTGGAATTCCGGCTGGAGTCGGACGGTGGCGCGGATGTTTTGGTTCGCGGGGTCCGCGGTGACGGATTCAAGGATGCCGATGGGGTGGCCGAGGTAGCAAACGGCTGTGTGGCCGGGGCGAAGTCCCCGGGCATCGCGGAAATTGATGGTCAACGGTTCGCCGGAAGCGCGGGCGGCGCTTTCATTTGGGAAAAACTCAAAGCGGGAATTGGGCTCCGCAGGATTTCCGGTGGCTCCGAAGTTGTCGTAGGCCACCCCCCCATGGAGGAGGGATTCGACGCCGGGGACATCGATCGATAAACCTCCCGCGCCGAGGGTCACAGAGGTCCAAGGCACAGACCAAAAGCGCGAATTGGCGCTGATGGAATCACGGTAGGCGGCTTCGACAGAAACTTGGAGCGAAGCGCGGCCGTCGGGTGAGAGGATTTTTTGGGAGACGACGCCGACTTTGACGCCGCGGTGGTAAACAGGAGTGCCGCGCGAGAGGAAGGAAATCTGGGCCCCATCGAGCCAAAAGCTGAATGTCTGCGAGTCAGGAGCGATGATTGGGGGCTTCGGGCGTCCGATGAATTGATATTGTTTTTTTCCACCGGGAGTTCCGGCTTGGAGGGAGTTTCCACGGACGATGGATTCGAGGCCGGTGAGCTCGGTAAGGGAAATAACGGGGCGGTCGATCCAGTATTTGGTTTCCTCGGTGGCGAGATTTGAGGCGAAGCCTTCGAGACGAACTTTGACGGCCACTGTTTGGAGGTCGTCTTGAATTCGGACGGCTTGGACGGTTCCCGAATTGACGCCGCGATAAAAGAGGCTGGTTTTTCCTGGTTCGATTCCCGGGGCCTCGTCAAAAACGATTTCGATTTCGGGGCCTTGCGAGGCCCACTGGGCAAAAAACAACCAAGTGGTCGCCAGAGCGGCGAGGGCGGGGAAAATCCAAACCCAAGCAATGCCTCGGCGGTGGACTGTGACGACCTGGCCGTGGTCGGTTTTTGAAAGGTTGCTCATGAAGTTTGGGGTTCGGATTCCTGCCAGATCAACCAAGGCTTGTAAATATCCGTCGCGAGGACATTCGAAATCAGCATGGCGGCATAAAACAAGGCGCCGCGTTCGGGCGTCACACTGGCGAGGATGCCGAGTTGACCGACGGCGGTGAGGACCGAGAGGAGGAAAATATCGATCATGGCCCAGGTGCCGATTTTCAGGAGGAATCCATGGAGTTCCATCCGGCGCTGGCGGTGGATGTCGGTGCCGTGGAGGACGAGGATCCATGCCATGATCGAGAGCTTCAGGAGGGGAACTACTACGCTGGCCAGGAAAACGATGAGAGCGACTGGAGCGAGACCGGTTTCATAAAGCTCCCAAACGCCGCCCATGACAGTGAGTGGTTCCACCTCGCCCGTGATGGTGATGGTCATGACCGGCAGGAAATTTGCGGGGATGTAGAAAATGAAACCCGCAATGACGAGGGCCCGGGAAAGGTCGAAGCGAAACCGGTCGCTCACGGATTTTCCTCCAGTTGCACCAAAACAAACCGTCGGTCGAAACATTGGATCGTCAGAAGCGTGAAGATCGAGAGGAGGGCGATCCAGATGGCGCCTGGCTCCCAAGTGACATTGCCCAGAGTGCGGAGTTTCACGACGGAAACCACACAGGCGATGGCAAAGACCGGCATGAGATTCCATGACTCCAGAATTCGAGCCACGGAGAAGCAAAAGTATCGGCCGCGCCAACGAAGTCCCAGCGAGCAGGTGGCGGAGACATAACAAACGCTCAGGAGGTAGAGGGTCGGGGCGGCGATAGCGGAAAAAAATACCAGCGCGGCGAGCGGCTGAAAACCTTGGTCCCACAGGCTCTCCACTCCGGTCATGATGCGGTTTTCTTGGAAATTCCCGATGACCTCGAATTTTAGAATCGGCGAGGTATTGGCAAGAACCATGAGAATCAAGGCGGTGGTGGAAAATGCCCAGGCCGAGAAGATCGAGGGTTTGCCGCCGGAGGAGTTTTTCAATTCATTCCCGCAACGAGCGCAGCGCAGGAACTGGCCGGGGGCGAGATCGCGGTCGAGGCACTCGGCTCGGCAATTTGTGCAGGTTAGCCAGATTTCCGGGGGGCTGTCCGCGTGGCCAATCGTCGAGTCCATCCTGGCAGGAAACTACTCGGATTTTTTGAAGAGCGGGAGAAATTGTCCGTAGCCTTGCTTTTCCAAATCCTCGACAGGGATGAAGCGGAGGGATGCCGAGTTGATGCAGTAGCGGAGGCCGGTCGGGGCTGGACCATCGGGAAAGACATGGCCGAGGTGCGAGTTGCCTTGGGTGGAGCGGGCCTCGGTGCGTTCCATGCCGTGGGATTTGTCAGTGACTTCTTTAATGTCTTCTTTGGCGAGAGGCTTGGTGAAGCTTGGCCAACCCGTGCCGGAGTCGAATTTATCGAGGGAACTGAAGAGGGGTTGGCCCGAAATGATGCAGACATAGATGCCCTCGCGTTTGTTGTTCCAGTATTCATTCCTGAAGGGAGGTTCCGTGCCGCACTGCATGGTCACATGTTGCTGGAGTTCGGTGAGTTTGGGCTTGGATTCGTCGGCGTGCATGGAAGTGAGTGGAAGGAGGGTGGCGAGGGTGAGGAGGAGGGCTTTCATGACTCGGAAAGCGATTTCGGTGGTCCGAGGATTTCGCGCAGCACGATGGCTTCGCGCAAGCCTTGAGGCGAGCCGAGACGTGATGTCCATGGTCGGCGGGTGTGAGTCGGTGTGGATTTCTCAAGGCCTCGGCGCAAGACGGGGCGGGGACTCGGAGCTAGGGGTCTAGGAGGAGGAAGTGGAGGGGCGATGGGCTCCTCAAAAACAAAAACGGGCTCGGGTTTTTGAGGAATTGGCTTGGGGTCTTCCACGGGGAGGCCAAAAGACTCCAGCATTCGGCGCATGTGGTCCTCGATCTCCTCGCAGGGCGAGGGTTCGGGGAAATTGGGCGAGGAAACCGGAGGCGTTTGGCCTTGGTTGGAGGCTTCTTTTTCGCGACGGCGCTGTTCGCGAAGTTTCGCCGAGCGTTCGATCAGCCAATTGACGAGGCTGATCGCCGCAATGACGAGAAGCAGGACGAGTTGTTCCATGCCGCTTTAGGCGGGGTTGGAAGATCCTGGGCTGGCGATGGATTCGCGCATGGCGGTGTCGGACTGGAGATTCTTCATTCGCATGTAGTCCATGATTCCGAGGTTTCCAGATCGGAAGGCTTCGGCCATGGCGAGCGGGACTTGGGCCTCGGCTTCGACGACTTTGGCCTGCATTTCCTGAGTGCGGGCTTTCATTTCCTGCTCGGTGGCGACGGCAGCCGCGCGCCGCATTTCCGCCTTGGCTTGGGCGACGACCTTGTCGGCCTCGGCCTGCTCGGCTTGGAGCTTCGCGCCGATGTTGTCGCCGATGTCTATATCCGCGATGTCCACGGAGAGGATTTCAAACGCGGTGCCGGTATCGAGGCCTTTTTGGAGGACGGTTTTCGAAATGCGGTCGGGATTTTCCAAAACATCTTTGTAGGAGGCCGAGGAGCCGATGGAGGTAATGATGCCTTCGCCGACGCGGGCGATGATGGTGTCCTCGGTGGCGCCTCCGACGAAGCGGTTGAGATTCGAGCGAACAGTGACGCGGGCGCGGGCTTTCACGCCGATGCCGTCACGGGCCACGGCGTCGATAGTGACTTTGCCGCTGGTGGGATTTGGGCAATCGATGACTTTGGGGTTGATGCTTGTGCGGACGGCCTCGAGGACGGTTTTCGAGGTGCCCTTGATGGCGAGGTCGATCGCGCAGGCGCGGTCGAAATCCAGAGAGAGACCAGCCTTGGCCGCAGCAATGAGGGCGAGGATGACATGGGAAACATTTCCTCCCGCGAGGTAGTGGGCCTCAAGTGGGTCGGTGTCGAGATCGATGCCAGCCTTCACGGCGGTAATCCGGCTATCGACAATCAACCCGATGGGAACTCGGCGGAGGCGCATTCCGATGAGTTGAGTGAATGACACGGTGGCACCGGCGAGTTTGGCACGGAGCCATGTGCCGAAGAAGTTGATCATCACCACGACGATGGTGAGACCGGCGATGAGGGCGATTCCGAAGACGGCGTAAACGAAGAGTTGAGGCATAGTAGGCTTGGTTGAAGAAGCCAAGACGATGGCACAGATGCTTGCCCGCGCCAGTAAAAACAACCTCTGCTGCGGCGGCTTACTTGCTGCCTGGCTTGATGGCGGCGGTCGCCCTCAAATCCTCGGGGAGATTGGAAGGATCGAAAGTTTCGACGTTCATTTGAACGAGCGAAACGAACGGGCAGCCGAAGTCAGGGAGTTGGCCGGAACTGCGGTCCACAATCGAGCCGGCGGCGGCGACGATGCCGCCGTGGTCGCGGATGATCTGGATGGTTTCCTGAACGCGGCCGCCACGGGTGACGACATCCTCGGCGACGACGAAACGCTCGCCGGGGGTGATTTGAAAACCTCGGCGCAGGACGAGTCCGCCGTTGCCGTCTTTTTCCACAAAGATATGTTTTTTGCCCAAATGGCGGGCGACCTCTTGGCCGACGATGATGCCGCCGACGGCCGGGGAGACGACGGTGGTGGCTTCGAAGGGTTTGAGCTTCTCGGCGAGCATGCCGCAGACTTGGGCGGCGATGGTGGCATCCTGCAACAGCAGGGCGCATTGGAAAAACTCGCGACTGTGAAGACCGCTGCGAAGGACGAAGTGCCCGTGGAGGAGCGCGCCGGTTTTGCGGAAGAGATCGAGGACTTCGTTCATGAAATGGGACTTACTTTTTGTTTTTATTCACCCACTCGATGAAGGCTGGCACTCCGCCGCCGCCGTAGCCGACCTCGCGGGCGAGTTCCGCGCCTTTGCTGTCGAGGAGGATGACGGTTGGGAAGCCCTCGACTTTGTATTTTTGGGCGAGGGCTTGGTTGGCTGCTTTTTGTTCCTCGGATTGCTCGGCACGGCGGGGGAAGTCGAGTTTCACGGGGACGAGGTTCGCGCTCGCGAATTCCTCGAAGGCGGGCTGGGCAAAGACATCAGCGGCTTGTTTTTTGCAGGGAGGGCACCAGTCGGAGCCGGTGAATTCGAGGAGCACCATGCGGTTCTCAGTGGCGGCTTTTTTAAGGGATTCGTCGTAGTTCGTGCTCCAAAGGTCGGAGGCTTGGAGGGAGAGGGTTCCGAGGAGGAGAAGGGAGAGTATGGCGTGTTTCATAGGAAAAGGATGGATGGCACGGCGGACGAATCAAGGGCAAAAACTAAATCAAGGGAGCGGGGATGTGCTCATTTTGGGCTCCACACTGGGGGCAGGCGGGGAGTTTGTCGGCGGGGTCGGCTTGGAAGTGGAATGAGCAAACCCGGCAGCGAATCCAATGGCGGTGCCTCTCGGCGACGCGGCGGCGGTGGGCGATTTCATAGCCGATCCAAACGATCAAGATTCCCGTGAGAAAAATGAAGAGGGCGGTGAAGACCAGCCATGGGAGTTGCATGCGGATCATGGCTCGGCGGGAGGCAGGACATCCGAGCCCCACTGGAATTCCACAAATCCCCAAACGGTTTCGTTTTCTTGGGACGGGGAGAAGGGAAGTTTTCTAACAAAGGTCAGCGCGGTGCGGTCCAATTCCGGATCGCCGGAGGATTTGTCGGTGATCGCGTGAAGGACCATTCCGTCTGGCGAGATGGCGACCATCCAATTGGCGGTTTCGGGTGGTTGTGTGGAACGACTCTGGAATTTTGGCAGCGGGGGGATTTCCGGCAATCTGGCGGCGATTTCTTCGGAGGCTCGGACTCGTGTGGGAAGAGGGGAGGATTTGGCGGGTTGCGGGGATTTTTTTGAAGAAATGCGGACAGGTCCTTTGAAAACGCGGTCTGTGGGGGGAGTGTGGGTGCGAAGGGGCGGTTGGTCCCAGGCGATGGTCGCTTTGGCGTATTGGGGCGTGTAGGTCGCGTTGGGCAATTCCTCTTGCGGCGGAAGTCCGCGCTTGGGGGCGAACAAGGCGGGGTCGGAGGAGTAAAGGGCCGATTCGATGCGGGAATATTCGGGGTTGTTGGATGGGAGAAAATAAAGCCGAGCGGGGTTCGTGCCGGAGGATTTGGACGGCGGGTGCTTCACGGAAAAAAGAAAAAATATGGCGGCGTGGAGCAGGGCGGCGCTGAAAATGGCGAACGGGAGAAAAAGGTGAATCCGGTGGCGGGAGGGCCACTCGAAGATGAGTGCGGAAGTTTTCACTTCTCCTCGGAAGTGGCGACGACCGTGGGGTAGCCCATGCCGAGGGTGATATTCATCACGCCGGCGAGTTGTTCGACGGGAGCCAGGCGGTCGGATTTGATGATGATGGTGTTGTTGCGGGAAGGGCGGCGTTCCAAGCGTTCCCGAAGCTCCTCGAGGGTGACTTGCTCATTTTCAAAATAGAGGGCTGAAATCGGGGGAGACGCGATGCTGACGACCAAGGGGTCGCGCTGTGGAGCGAGAAGAAACGGGGAGTCTGGCACGGAGACTTCGACTCCGGGTTGGAGGAGGAACGAGGTGCTGAGAATGATGAAGAAAATGAGCGCCAAAACGACATCCAATGAGGGCGCGATGAACATCAGCGCGGGATGCAGGCCGGGAGAGCGCTCGAGCTTCACAGAGGTTTTCCGGCGTTTTGATTCCCTCGGAGGATTTCCAGCATTTCGATCGAGGCGCGTTCGATGTCGTGGAGGACATCATTCACACGGGCGGAAATGTAGCTGTGGGCGACGAAGGCCGGAATGGCGACCGTGAGGGCGGCGGCGGAAGTGAGGAGACTTTCGTAAACTCCCCCGGCGATCTCGGTGGCGGTGGCGTAACCTCCGTGGGTGCTGATTTGCTGGAAAGCGGTTAAGAGGCCGAGAATCGTGCCAAGGAGCCCGACCAGCGGGGTGGCGTAGGCGATTGTTCCCAAAAGCGCGAGGTTCCTCTCGAGACCGGGGACTTCGAGTTGACCGGCTTCTTGGGCGATGGCGCGGAGTTCCTCGCGGGGGGCATCGTGGCGGAGGAGCATCGCATGCAGAACGCGGGGGATCGGACCTGGTGATCCGGCGCACTCCTGAATGGCCTCGGCGAGGTTTTGGTTTTTCAAAAGATTCGCCAGGCCACGGAGGAAGTCTCCGGTTTTGATCGAGGCGCGGTGGAGGTGAACGAGGCGTTCAAAGAACACTCCCAGCGCGGTGATACTGCAGGCGAGAATGAGCCACATGAGCGGTCCGCCCTTCTGCACAAGTTCCATCATAGTGCGGCGAATCTAAAGTGATTCCGAGTCGGGCGGCAATGGCATTCCCAGCGTGGGCAACGGGGCGGCTGAGGGGAGGGCGAGGGGAGCATGGGACAACTCGCCGAGTGCGGCGGTGAGTTTTTCGCGAACTCCGGGAATGAACCCCCGGTCGGCGTGGATCACGAGCATGGTGAGGCGGTTGTTTTGAACGATGCTGAGCGGGCCTCGCTCGGTGTGGAGCGTGAGGGCGGGGATCGCTCCGATGCCAAGCTGGGAGGAGGAGTCCTGCATGGCTTGGAGCATTTTCGAGGCGGTGGAACTCATCGCGACGAGGTCGAGATTTTCGGGGACATTGTGAGAGGCGATGACGGAATCTTCGCAAGTGAGGACACAGGATCGGATGCCGGGCAGGTCGCCGCATAATTCTACGACGCGGCGGACGGTGAGTTTTTCGTCGGTGAGGAAAAGGGATTGGAGATTGTCCTGGTCGGGAAGGTCGGTGCTGGGATTTTCGGTTTCGAGAATCAGGGGTTCGATCAGTGTCGATACGGGAGCTGCTGGCGAAAATCTGTGGAAGGTGGGGAGCCTGTGGATCAACTCGAGCAGGCGGTGAGGTTGGTCGCTGGCGGGGGGTGGATCTGGTTCGGATTCGGGAGCGTCTTGAGGGGAGGGAGGTGGGAGATCCTCGGAAATCGGCTCCGTGATCGGCTCTGCATGGGGGGCGGATTCTTCAGGGGAGGATTTGGTTTTGGCGAGGCGGGCGAGATTTTGGGTGGCCTCGAGGAGGTTGTCGGCGGGGGATTCGGTTGGTTTCTTGTCCGGAGAAAATTCGGAGCCGATTTCGTAGGATTCCTCGCGCAACCGGTAGGCTTTGGCGAGGCACTGGGGGGGCAATTTGATCAACTCATCGACAGGCCAAAAAAGGTCGGGGCGCTCTTGCGCGAGTTCGCGAATTGAGATTTTTGGAACGATGTGGCTGAGCGTCGAGCGGGCGTCGATTTCTATGAAATCCTCCCCGGGTAAGTCGGCGAGAAGGTGCTCGGAAGAAACGGCCTGGGCCAAATCCGAGAGCCGGAGCCGGATTTTTTCTACCGGACACTGGCGGAAGCGGAGATTCGACGGGGGATTGGTTTGGGCCGTATCGGACATTTCTTTGTGTTGTCTGTGAATGATCGCGAGGTTATCCAAGCGCGCTGGACTGGCAATACCGTGAACTTCGATTTCAAATTTACAAATGACGGGTTGATTCCCGTGATCGTTCAAGAGGCTTCCAAAGCGGAGCGACCTGCCGGGCGGGTTTTGATGTTCGCCTGGATGAATCGCGAATCGCTGGCTCTCACTTTGGAGCGCGGGCTGATGACTTATTGGAGTCGCTCGCGAAAGAAGCTCTGGCTCAAGGGGGAGTCGAGCGGGCACACCCAGCGGGTGGTTCGGTGGTATGTCGATTGCGACAAGGATGTTTTGCTTTTCGAGGTGGAGCAGGAAACCGGAGCCTGCCACACGGGATACGAGAGTTGTTTCTTTCAGCAGTTGGACCGCGAGGCGAAGCCGCTCCCGGTTCTTGAATCGAAAATGTTCGATGATGCGGCGGTCTACAGCCCCGCGCCGACGGGCAAGGGTTGAGCGACTCCCTGCGGGGCGCCCATTTTTGAGAGAGTTTTTTTGAACGGATTCGGCTGCTCGGTGTCGAATCTAATCCAAGCGCCCTTGGGATTTTCCCGGGAGGCGAAAAAAACAAACTCAACTCTCAAAAACAATGGCATTCGAAGACATAGATACCGGCTTGCAACTCTACCTGCGGCAGATCGGCGAATATCCGCTGATTACTGTGCAGGATGAGATAAAACTAGCCCGTCGCATCAAGCGCGGCGACATGGAGGCGCGCGCCATCATGGTTCGCTCGAACCTCCGCTTGGTCGTCAAAATCGCGCGCGACTATAGCAATTTCGGTCTCCCGCTCCTGGACCTCATTTCCGAGGGCAATATCGGCCTCATGAAAGCGGTCGAGCGGTTTGACCCCAAAAAAGGCGGCAAGCTGAGCACCTACGCGGCGTGGTGGATCAAGCAATCCATCAAGCGAGCGCTGGCCAATCAGAGCAAAACGATCCGCTTGCCCGTCCACTTGGTCGATAAAATCGCCAAGCTGCGCCGGGTTTCCAATCAAATGACCGAGGAGTTGGGTCGCGAGCCCACCGACGAGGAATTGGCCGAGGAAGTCGGTATGGCGGCTGCTAAAGTCGCTTCGCTGAAAAGTGCGGCGATCCGTCCCACCTCGCTGGATCAACCGCTCGGCGACGATGACCACTCCTCGCTTGGCGATATCATCGGCGATGACGAGGCACAGGATCCCTTTGAGCAACTTCGCGACAAGGATCTCCGCAACGAGGTTGGCGATTTGCTGGATGTCCTCGACGACCGGGAGCGTAAAATCATCAACTCCCGTTTCGGCTTGGATGGACACAAGACCAAGACACTCGAAGAAGTCGGAGTGAAATTCGGCGTCACCCGCGAGCGCATCCGTCAGCTTCAGAATATCGCCCTGCGGAAACTCCGCCGAGCGCTTCAGAAAAAAGACCGCTCCAAGGTGGAATTTTCGGTCTGAGGTATTTTTTCATGGGTAGGGTGGGAACCGGATGTGTGGCGTGAGTCACCATCCGGTTTCTTGCTTTCGGTCTTGCGGGCATCAGGGCGTCGGGGTTTGGTTTGCCCCATGGCCGACTTTCTTGAATTGCACAAAAAACTCCACGCTGCCCTAAAAACTCGGCTGGATCTGGTCGCCGATCACGCCTTCCGTGACCGCGATCCGGCGGCTCATCTCACCGCACTGAAGTCCGCCGCAGCAAGACTGGATGCGGAAATGACTGATCTTCCCCCGGAGATCGACCCGACGCTCCGCCATTACCTCGAACGCCAAAGCTACACCAAGGCCTTGGCTTGGCTGGGCGAGGCGGTGGGCAGTTCCTCCCATTGATTGCCCCAATTTTCTTATGACTCCTCTTCTTCTGGGAATCGCCCTGGGTTTGTTAGTCGCGTTGATCCCGTCGGTGTTTTTTTACAGCCGGCATTTGCGCGCGATGGCGGAGACTGCCTCCACCCGTGAGCGGATGACTTTTCTCGAAAACCAACTCGCCTTAGCCGAGTCGCGGGTTGCGGAGCTTTCGAGGGAATGGCAAAGCGAGAGTGCTCTGAAAACCGCCGCCGAGACTTTGGCTAAACGCATTCCGGAATTGGAAGGGGAGTGCCAAAAACTCCGCGACGCCGCAACGGTTCTGCAGTCCACCAACAGCCGTCTCGAATCCGATCTCGGGCATGAAAAGACCACTGCTCTCGAAAAGCTCACACTTCTCGAAGAGGCCCGCTCCAAGCTCGGCGATGCGTTTCAAGCCCTCTCCGCGCAAGCGCTGCAAAACAACAACCAGAGTTTTCTAGAACTCGCGAAGACGAACCTCTCGCAATTCCAAACCGAGGCGAAGGGCGACTTGGCCGCACGGGAGAAGGCGATTGAGGATTTGCTCAAGCCGATTAAGGACCAGCTTGGTGACTTCAAGAGCTCGATGACGAAGGCGATGGATGAGGCTGGTAAGGAGCGGCACGGATTGCAGGCCGAGGTGGCGACCCTCTCTCGACTGAACCAAACCATCAGCGCCGAGGCCAAAAACCTCGCCAGTGCGTTGAAGGGCTCGAACAAAATCCAAGGCGACTGGGGCGAGATGATTCTTGAGCATTTGCTGGAGGCCTCAGGCATCGCCAAGGGCGTTGGTTTCAGCGTCCAGCGCCAGTATGAGAACGAGGACGAAAAACGCGGCAAGCCCGATGTGATTCTCAACCTGCCCGGAAATCGCTGCCTCATTGTGGACTCGAAAGTTTCGATCGATGCCTATGTCGCCCACTGCTCCACGGAGGAGCCACTCGAGCGCCAAGCCCATTTGAAGCGCCACCTCGACTCGCTCCACTCGCATATTGATGGGCTTTCCAAGCGCGACTACCGACGGCTCGAGGGGTTGAAAGGAACGCTGGATTTCGTCGTGATGTTCGTGCCGGTCGAGCCCGCGTTTCTGCTGGCGATCTCGCAGGACGAGACTCTTTTCATGGAGGCTTGGAAAAAGAATGTCCTGCTCGCGAGCCCCTCGACGCTTCTCTACGTGCTCCGGATTGTGGACCACATGTGGCGCCAGGAAAACCAAGCCCGCAACGCGCGCGAGATCGCCGACCGAGGTGCGAAACTTTATGACAAATTCCAAACATTCGTCGCGGAGTTTCAAAAAATCGGGTCCGCGCTCGAGACTGCTCGCAAGAGCTACACGAGTTCCTTTGATTATCTTGTCACCGGCAGGGGCAATCTCGTGAGCCAGGCCGAAAAGCTTCGAGATCTCGGCGTGAAGCCCAGCAAGAGTCTCCCGCAGGCGCTCATCGACCAATCCGGGTTGCTGGAGGATTCGACGGATGCCGTAGATCAGTCCCGGTAGGTTCCGGTGGTGACGCCGACTTTGCTGGTGGCGTGGAGTTCACGGTGGAGATCGGCTCCGGCGCGGCGGTTGGCGAGGAGTTCGCGGTAGGCCGCGAGGATTTGGCGGGTTTCCTCCGGGGATTCTTCAAGCAACTCGATGCGAAAATAGCGTAGGCCAGCGGCGTGGAATTTTTCGAAAAAAGCCGCGCCGGTTTGCGCGGTGGAGTGAAAGAGCGTGTTGCGACAACCCACATCCGCTCGGAGTGGGTGCTCCATTCCCACGCGATCGCGGAGGTGGACGCGGTGCTTCTCGCAGGGGCGACCGCAATTGGTGTGGTCCGTGCCACCCGACATGAAGGCGGCGAAAACACAGTGCTCCATGTGAAACATCGGCATGTGGTGGTGGATCGTCAGCTCGAACCAATCCGGCGGCGCTTGGCGGAGGAGGGCGAGGATTTGGTCGGCATTGAGATCGTGCGAAAGGGTGAGCCGCTCGAGGCCATGGTTTTTAAAAACCGAGGCGGTGAGGGGGTTCGCGATGTTGAGCGAGAAATCGCCGAGGAGGCGAAGGGAGTTTTTGGCGAAATGCTGGATACCACCGATGTTCCGGACGAGAACGCCGTCTGGTTGGGCGTTGGCGATGAGTTTGAAAAAGCCCTCCTCGCCGGCTTTCTGAATGCGCGGGGTCGCGAGGAAAATGTAGGCTGTGGAGGACGCCAAGCGCACAGTGGCGACAGCATCCTTGTAGCGGCGGATGTCTTCGTAATCTACGAGGATTTCGTCCATCCCCGCCTCGAGAGCGGCTTGGAGTTGGTCGGGCGTTCTGACGAGAACAGACAGCCTGGCTTCATTGTTCGCGGGATTTTGGTGGTTCGGCAAAAGCTCGGTCAAGGAGCAGCGCGGCGAGGTCTCGCGGGTTTGTGTTGAGAGACGGTCCACCAGTTCGCGGCGCAGCCGATTCAACTCGGAAAGTGGAAGGATGGTTGCGCCGAGGACCTGGAAATCGAGTTTGCGAAGAACGAAGCCGGTTCCACCCAGTTTGCCGAGTTGAGCGCGGAAGGATTCTTCGGTGAGGGGATGCGTTCGGGCCATCTCCATTGGCATTCGCGAGGCAACCTCGATGAATCCGAATTGAATTTTCAATGGCTCTCCGATTTGACCGGAGATGACTAAATCCAGGGGTTTGAGGCACTCCTGTCGCGGGGTGATTCGTCCGGAAAAACTTCCTCGAAGTTCCCGGTCCAATGCGGGATCGCTGGTCTTCCAAATCCTCGATCCGGCGGGGATTTTGCGGAAGTCGATCTTCCCGTGCTCGAAGAAAACCTGATGGCCCCGCACCTCGAAAATTCTCCCGCCTTGCTCGCGCTCGGTGTCGCCACCGGTGTCGAACACCACGCCGTCGCCCGGCTTGAGATTGACGGTAAATGAGTCGAGTTCCACATGGTCGCGGGCAGAATCTTTCACGAGCCCTACAAAGGCGCCGCGTTTTTTTCCGAACCTCGCTCCGACGAGTTCTTGGTGATTCACGCCGTGCATCCAGCCGGTGTAGAGGCCGCGCGAGAAAGTCATCTCCAAGCGATACCAATCTTCGGGTGAAATCTTCTCGAATGTGTCACCCAGTGCGGCGTCGATGGCCTTGCGGTAGACGCTCGTGACGGCCGCGACATACTCGGGCGACTTGAGGCGGCCTTCGATTTTGAAGGAGCGCACGCCCTTCGCAATCAGGTCGGGGATTTGATTCACGGCGGCGAGATCTTGGGGTGAGAGGAGGTAGCGTTTGTCGCCGAGGTCTTGCAGCGCTCCATCGACGATCAATTCATACGGCATCCGGCAGGCTTGGGCGCATTCGCCCCGGTTCGCGCTTCGGCGTCCGAGCGCTTCGCTGGTGAGGCATTGGCCGGAATAAGCCACGCAAAGCGCTCCGTGGACGAAGGTCTCCAAAGGCAGGCTGGGCGGGAATTTTTCCAACTCCCGAAGTGAGAGTTCGCGGGCGAGGACGACTTGTTTGACTCCGAGTTTTTCGGCAAAGCGAACGCCCTCCGGCGAGGTGATCGTCATTTGCGTGGAGGCGTGGATGCGCAGGTCTGGAAACATTCGGCGCGCGATCTCGGCGAGACCGACATCCTGGATGATTACGGCGTCCACCCCGGCTTCGTGGAGTGCCTGGAGTTCGGCAACGGCATCGGGCAATTCCTCCGTGAAGATCAGGACATTCAGAGTGACATAGCCTTTCACGCCGTGGCTGTGGAGGAATCGCATCACCTCAGGCAATTCCTCCTCGCGGAAATTGTCAGCGCGCATGCGGGCGTTGAATTTCGAGAGTCCGAAAAACACAGCGTCGGCGCCGTTTGCCACAGCGGCTTTGAGGCAATCCCAGTCCCCTGCAGGGGAGAGAAGTTCGGGCGTTTCCATCAATGCGCCGGCGCCATGATGATTCGGATTTCGGGATCCTCTTGGCGTTTGTCGAGGTAGATCGGGCCGGGTTTTGTGTTGAGGACTTCGAAGCCGGTCAGCTGAAACTCCGGATAAAAACGGTCGCTTGCCGGCTCGTAGACAGTCTCACCGGTGAAGCGTCCCTCGAGGCGGTATTCGCAGTTGTTGTCATCGCCCAGAGTCCCGCGCACCCGATCGGGAGCGAGGCGGGTTTGCTCGTTCAACATGACGAGCTTCGCGGTTTTCCAAGGCTGGCCCGGATCGCGCACCCAGCCCCACATTTTGTAATCCTTCTTAAACATGCGGCGGCCGACGAAGTAATTTCCTGGCTGTTCGGATCGAATGGCGGCTGCCATCGCGGCCCGGGCTGGAGCGTCGCGGTCGACGGTCTCGCAGGAACTCATCAGCACCAGCGGAACCAAAATAACCACCCCACGAAAAAACCAGCGCTTCGTATTTTTCAATCTCGCGATCATGGCGTAAAAAACTAATCGTCCCTCGAGTTTTAGTCAGTCACTGAATCGGCAGCCCTCAAAAAAATTGGCAGGCTGGATTTTCAAAAAGCGTCCGCTACTCTCCCGCCGCATGAAGTATATTTTCGTGACCGGTGGCGTGGTGAGTTCTCTTGGAAAAGGCCTAGCGGCGGCATCCCTTGGAACGATTCTGGAGCGGCGTGGACTCAAGGTGACGCTTCAAAAACTCGACCCCTATCTCAATGTCGATCCCGGCACGATGAGCCCCTTCCAGCACGGCGAGGTTTATGTCCTTTCCGATGGAGCAGAGACCGATTTGGACCTCGGCCATTACGAGCGCTTCACGCATTGCGTCCTTTCCCGCGAGAACAATCTGACGAGTGGGCAGGTTTACGAAACCGTTCTGATGAAGGAACGCCGCGGCGACTATCTCGGCAAAACCGTGCAGGTCATTCCGCACATCACCGATGAGATTAAAAATCGCATCCGGTCGGTGGGAGCCAATTCCGGCGCGGATATTTTGATCACGGAAATCGGCGGCACCACCGGCGATATCGAGGGGTTGCCATTCCTCGAAGCCATCCGCCAATTCATCCTCGAGGTCGGCCCGGACAACGCGATCATCATGCATGTCACGCTCGTGCCATTCATCAAGGCCGCCGGGGAGCTTAAGACCAAGCCCACCCAGCAGAGCATTGCGAAGCTCCGCGAGATTGGTCTACAGCCCCAAGTCATCATTTGCCGCACCGAGATGCCACTCGACCAAGATGTCCGCCAGAAGCTCTCCATGTTTTGCAATGTCCCGCTCGACGCCGTGATCGAGGCTGGCGATGTGGAGCATTCGATTTATGAAGCTCCGCTGAATCTTCGCGAGGAGGGTTTGGATACCATCGTTTGTCGCCTTCTCCGACTGGAAACTCCGGAGCCCGACCTCTCCGAGTGGAAGCGCTTCGTTCAACGCCTCATCCATCCCAAGAAGCGCGTCCGTGTGGCGATCGTCGGCAAGTATGTCGAACTTCAGGACGCCTACAAAAGCATCTACGAATCCCTCGCCCACGCTGGCGCCGCCCAGGATTGTGCGATCGATATCGTGCAGGTCGATGCCGAGGATATTGAAGTCGAAGGGGCCGAAAAATATCTCCAAGGCGTCGCTGGTATTCTCGTGCCGGGAGGTTTTGGCGAGCGCGGAGTGGAGGGCAAAATCAAGGCCGCCAAATTCGCCCGCGAGTCCCGCACTCCGTTTCTGGGCCTTTGCCTCGGCATGCAGGTCGCCTCGATCGAATTCGCGCGAAATGCCTGTGGTCTCGAAAATGCGAACAGCACGGAGTTCGATCCCGGCACCGCTCATCCGGTCATTTCCATGATGGAGGAGCAACTCGATATTACGGACAAAGGGGCTTCCATGAGATTGGGGACTTGGGAAACCAAAATCCGTGAAGGCACCCTGGCTCACCAAGTCTACGGAAAAACCCATGCCTCCGAGCGCCATCGGCATCGCTACGAGTTCAATCAAAAATACCGCGAGCAAATGGAGGCGGCGGGCTTTGTGATTTCCGGAACTTCCCCTGATGGAACCTTGGTGGAGTTGATCGAACTCAAGAACCACCCATGGTTCCTTGCTTGCCAATACCACCCCGAGTTTCAGTCCAAGCCCAACCACCCACATCCGCTCTTCAAGGCCTTCATTGCCGCCTCGCTGGCGAATGAGGATTGAGACCGCTGCAAGAATCCCACTCCATGGTTAATCCATCCGGCGAACCTCTTGAAATCGAACGCAAATTTCTCCTCGTCGGGGAAACCTGGCGAGATCAGGTCGTTGGTGAGCCTAAGCGTTTGTCTCAAGGTTATCTGTGCGCGGACGCCGGGAAAAGCGTTCGAGTTCGCATCGCTGGGGATTTCGCCACGCTGACGGTGAAGGGGAGTCGCAACAGGATTTCCCGCTTGGAAATGCAATACACAATTCCTGTCGCGGATGCCGAACGCATGCTGGCCATGTGCGCGCCGCCCTTGATCGACAAAACCCGCCACATCGCCATGCATGACGGCATGAAGTGGGAGGTGGATATTTTTCATGGTGAAAACGAGGGACTGCGCGTGGCGGAGGTCGAACTCGAGAGCGAAGACCAAGTCATTTCCCTACCCGAATGGGCCGGCCAGGAAGTCTCCGAAGATCCCCGCTATTATAATTCCCAACTCTCCCGTGAGCCATTTTCTGCCTGGGGATCGCCCACCTAAGTTTCGGTGGTTTTTTTGCGGCTGGGCTCGAAAATCCGACATCCCTCAGAATCGGGCGCTCGTAAATATTCGCGCAATTCTTGGATTCCAGATTGCACCGGCAGCCTAATTTTTTTAGAACCCTTTTTCGCTCACACATGATTACCTCACCCTCTGCCTCCGCTCGCACGGGCCCTTGCCCGGGTTGGCTCTGGCTCAATTCCTCGATTGGAAAAAAAACTGCCGTCGCCGTCACTGGAATCGCCCTCGTGGCATTCGTTATCGGCCACCTCATCGGAAACTTCACCATCTTCCTCGGCCCGGATGCGATCAACGCCTACGGCGCCAAACTCCAAAGCCTTGGTCCGCTCCTCTGGGTGATCCGTCTCGCGCTGCTTGGAATCCTCGTGGCTCACATTTATTTCACGATGAAGCTCTGGCAGGAAAATAAAGCCGCGCGTCCTCAAAAATACATCGCCTCGAATCCGGTCGGAACCACGGTTTTCGCCCGCACGATGCGGTTGAGCGGGTTGATCGTCCTCGCCTTTGTCATCTTTCATCTGGCCCATTTCACCGTTCGCGTGGTCGATCCAGCCTTCGCCACCATGCACACGACACTCGATGGCCAAGAGGTCCATGATGTCTACAAAATGGTGGTCACCGGATTCCAAAACGGCCCGGTGGTTTTCATCTACATCATCGGCCTTTTCCTCCTGACCTTCCACTTGAGCCACGGCCTCTCGAGCCTTTTCCAAACCCTCGGAATCACCAACCGCCGCATCCGCCAAAACTACGAAACTGCCGGTCGCGTCCTCGCTTGGGCGCTCTATGTCGGCTACATTTCGATTCCCGTTTCGATCTTCTTCTTCGGCCTTGGGAAAGGAGTCCTCCAATGACACTCGACAGCAAAATTCCACCCGGTCCGCTCGACAAGAAGTGGACGACTTTTAAAAACAACGCGAAAATCGTCAGCCCCGCGAACAAGCGGAAGTTCGATCTGATCATCGTGGGATCCGGCCTCGCAGGGGCTTCCGCCGCCGCGACGCTTGCCGAGCAGGGCTACAATGTGAAGTGCTTCTGCTACCAGGACAGCCCGCGCCGCGCCCACTCGATTGCCGCGCAGGGCGGCATCAACGCCGCGAAGAATTACCAGAACGACGGCGACAGCGTTTACCGGCTTTTCTACGACACCATCAAGGGAGGCGACTTCCGCGCCCGCGAAGCGAATGTCCACCGCCTCGCCGAAGTGAGCACTTCGATCATCGATCAATGCGTCGCGCAGGGCGTGCCCTTCGCCCGCGAATACGGTGGATTGCTCGACAACCGTTCCTTCGGTGGAGCCCAAGTCTCGCGGACTTTTTACGCCCGCGGCCAGACTGGCCAGCAACTCCTGCTCGGGGCCTACTCCGGCTTGAGCCATCAGATCGCCACCGGGGCGGTGAAAATGTTCCCGAAAACCGAAATGCTCGATCTCGTCGTGGTGGATGGCCATGCGAAGGGCATTGTGGTCCGCGATCTGAAGACCGGTGAAATTTCGACCCATGCCGCCGATGCCGTGCTCCTTTGCACCGGCGGATACGGCAATGTCTTCTACCTCTCGACGAATGCGCGGGGTTGCAATGTCTCGGCAACTTTCCGTGCCTACAAACGCGGCGCGCTTTTTGCCAATCCTTGCTACACGCAAATCCACCCGACCTGCATTCCTGTCAGCGGTGATTACCAGAGTAAGCTTACGCTCATGAGTGAGTCGCTCCGCAACGACGGCCGCATTTGGGTTCCCAAGCGCAAAGAGGATTGCGGTAAGGAACCGGCCTCAATCGCCGAGGCCGACCGCGACTACTTCCTCGAGCGGAAATACCCGAGCTACGGAAACCTCGCACCGCGCGATATCTCATCGCGTTCCGCGAAGGAAGCCTGCGACGAGGGTAGGGGAGTCGGTCCAGGCGGGCTGGGTGTTTATCTCGACTTCGCCGATGCCATCAAGCGCCTCGGCCAAAAAACGATCGAGGAGCGCTACGGCAACCTCTTCGAGATGTATCAAAACATCACCGGCGAAAACGCCTACGAGCGCCCGATGCGAATTTATCCGGCGGTCCACTACACGATGGGTGGCCTGTGGGTGGACTACAATTTGATGAGCAACATCCCGGGCCTCCATGTGCTCGGCGAAGCGAATTTCTCCGACCACGGCGCGAACCGCCTCGGAGCCAGCGCGCTCATGCAGGGCCTTGCCGACGGCTACTTTGTCATTCCCTACACCCTCGGCGAATACCTCACTTCGCAGTTTGGCAAAAAGGTCGACCCCAAGCATCCGGCCTTCGAGCAGACGCTCCAGGAGTCCAAAGCCCGCGTCCAAAAGCTCATCAACATCAAAGGCACCAAACCCGTGGATTATTTCCACCGCAGCCTGGGCCTTCTCATTTGGGACTACTGCGGGATGGCCCGCAGCTCCGAAGGCCTCAAAGAAGCCATTGGAAAAATCCAACAACTCCGAGCCGAATTCTGGAGCGACCTCAAACTTTTGGGCGACCCGAATGGCATCAACATGGAACTCGAGCGTGCTGGCCGCGTGGCCGATTTCCTCGAGTTCGGGGAACTCATGTGCCTCGACGCTCTCGTGCGCGACGAATCCTGCGGCGGGCATTTCCGGACCGAACACCAGACCCCCGAGGGCGAAGCCCTTCGCAATGACCAAGACTTCGCGTTCGTCTCCGCATGGCAATACACCGGCGATGGCAACATGCCGAATCTCGTGAAGGAGCCTCTCGTTTACGAACAGGTGAAACTTTCAACCCGCAGCTACAAATAATCCTCACCATGAATTTCCACCTCAAAGTCTGGCGCCAAAAAGACACCAACGCTCCCGGCACTCTCGAGGAATACGAGGCCGAAAATATTCCAGCCGGCGCCTCGTTCCTGGAAATGCTCGATATCGTGAACGCGGGCCTCACCCGCAAAAATATCGAGCCGATCCAGTTTGACTCCGACTGTCGCGAAGGCATCTGCGGAACCTGTTCGCTCACCATCAATGGCATCCCACACGGCAAAGGCCGTGGAACGACCTGCCAGCTCTACATGCGGAAATTCCAAGACGGCGAGACGATCACCATCGAGCCGTTCCGCGCTGACGCGTTTCCTGTTCAGCGCGATCTGGTCACAAACCGAAGCGCCTTTGACCGCGTCATCCAATCCGGTGGCTACATCAGCGAACGCACCGGTTCCGCGCCCGACGCCAACTCCGTTCCCATTTCAAAAGTCATCGCGGACCAAGCGATGGATGCCGCCGCCTGCATCGGTTGTGGAGCCTGCGCAGCCGCCTGCCCGAATGGTTCGGCCATGCTTTTCGTGAGCGCCAAGGTCACGCACCTCGGACTTCTCCCCCAAGGCAAGCCCGAGAAAAACCGCCGCGTTCTCAGCATGGTTCGCCAAATGGACGAAGAGGGGTTCGGCAATTGCTCGAACTACTACGCCTGCGAAGCCGTCTGCCCCGCCGGCGTCCCAGCCGCCTTCATCGGCCGCATGAACCGAGAGTTCACCGCCGCCTCGATGAAGGAAATGGTCGGCATGTCGGTCTGATCTAGTCGCCCTTCATTGCCGTCCGGCTGGCTTATTGGAATCGTTTCAACACCCAAATCGATTCGGGTTTGCCATCGAGAGGGAGGTTGTAGGTGCGGGTGTAGGTTTTGGAGTCTGGGTCGAAGGAGGTTTCCCAGAAGTCGTTTCCTTTCACGCCTTGGTCGAGCGGGATGGTTTGGGGTTCGATCCGATTTGCAATCGACGGGGCGAATTCCTCCATGACGGGGAGGTATTGGTCCATGATCTTGGCGGCGGATACGAGTTGGCTGAGTTCGTAGCCCTTCGCGGCTTCGAGGCCTTGGAATCGGATTGGAACGGCACCCGTGCCTCCTTGGATTTTAACGCGCACGGTTTTTGCGCCGGGATCGACTTGGATGAGGATGGGGAAATTCCGGAGGAGCTTGCCGCCTTGAACTTCGACTTGGAGGTCGTTCGCCGTGGCGGCGCGGTGGAAGGTTTTCCAAGATCCGGGGTTTTCCGCGAGGTGCTTTTGGAAAACCTCGTTCGGGCCGTAATAGTCGTCGACTTCGGCGGGGACGACATCGATTTCGAATTCCATTTCGACGCTGTCGCCAGCTTGGAATTTTTCGATTTCAGTGGGTGGGACGATGATGGCATCCACATGGCAGCGGGATTCGGGAGCGGCAGGCATGTTTTCGTAGCCCTGCTCGGTTCGCTTAAATCCGCCGACCGCGCCGACCGGGAGGGAAACGAGAGGTGTGTCGTAGGACTTCCCGCCAAACTTCGAGCGATAGGATCGAATCACAAACCCGCGGCTTCCGCTCGGGGTGCCTTCCATTTTCGAGCCTGGAAATCCCAGCCACCACGGGGCGGTGCCGGTGAAGGCGAGGCGGTCGAGATGGAGATCGCCGGCCTTCAAGCCGACGGGGGCGTCGAGTTCTTGGATCAAGCCCTCTCGACTTCCGATGGAAATTTTCGGGGCGAAAACATGGCCGCGGCCGAGTCGGAATAGGGAAACATCCTTGGCGGGTAGGTCGGCACGAAAATCGTAGCGGAGGCGGAAGAAGACTTTCGAGTGGTCGTCGGTGCGTGGAGTCGAAACCGTCGCGGTGAGGTCCACTTCGCCCTTCGTGCCGTAGGAACCGTGATAGACGACTTCAGGGAGGCAGGGGCCGTGAGAAAGGTAAGAGGCCTTCATGCGACCGGTGTGGAGTTTTTTTCCATCGGAATCCCAGGCGGTGAGCCAGTCGGCCCCCCAGCCTGCGTCGGACCACTGCCAAGGTTTCCCGTCTTTTCCCTGACGAGTGAAAAGGGCGCGGATGTCGGTGATGGCGTTGGTGCTCGCGGAGAATTCGGGGTTCAAACAAATCGTCTCACCCCAAGTGCCGATGGCGCATTGATCCCAGCGACCATTCGTGCTCTCGCCCCAACCGACCAACGAGAGTTGGCCGAGGCTGGCGGTCGGGAGGGTGCCATAAAACCCATACGCGACTCGCAGGAGATACGAGGTTTTTCCAGCGGGGGCAGGGATCAGCGCGTAAGCGCGGAGGTAATTGGGAAAGGTGGGGTGGTGCCAATTTTTGGAGAGTTGCACCGGGATTCCTGTGGGTGTGCCATCGGGTTGACACAAAATGGGAACGAGTCCGGTGATGCCAGCCGTGCCGTGCATTTCGAGAAGGAACGGCACGGAGCGCGGGCTGGAGCTGGAATTTTCGACTTCGATCACGAAGTCGTCGTAATTCCCAAAGCCATTCTTATCTGGGGTCTCGGCTCTTTTTAATCGATCGGCCAAGGGGGTGTTTCGACTGAAATCCGCTTTCGCCAGAAAGGCGTTGAACTGCGGTTCGAAGGCTGTAGGAACGGTTTGGTTGCTGCTGGCATGGACTTGCACCGAGAGGCCTGCGGCAGGATCGCTCCCTCCGGGCGCCTCGCAGGGGAGTGAAATCCTTTCGCTCCGGGAATGGCTCCAGTCGCCTGTGATCGTGCGCTCGGCAAACCACTCGTCATGGGCTGACTTGAATCGCAAAGACAGCACGGCGTCTTGGAAAACCGGGTGGTCGATGGGTGGGGCGTCATCGAAGGTTTGTTCGAAAACCAAATCCTCGCTCGGAGGGAGTTTTTCGGAGTTTTTGGAAATGGCGGCGATCTCGTCGGTCGTGAGCGCGCGGTTCCAAACCCGCACATCATCGAAAATCGCTTCGAGGCAGGGCTGCACATCGTCCGGTCGGCGACCGAAGCGCAGGGCGCCCGTGCCGGGTTTGCGCTCGAGGCCGATTTCCTTTTCCGCCATGAGTCGGCCATTCACATGCAGGCGCATCGTTTTTCCGTCATACGAAAGCGCGGCGTGCTGCCATTCGATCTTTTCCTCGAGCTGGGGTGTATGGGCGTTTACTTGGTGGATGCCCTCGTGCGTGCCGCCGATATTCAGGATTCCCGAGATCTTGCCGAAGCGTCCGATGTTAACTCCGAAGTAGCCCTCGCAGTATTCGTTGTGGTTTTTTCCGAATAAAATCGTCCCGCCGGAGCGGGAGCGTTGGTCGCGCTTAAAAGAGCACGCGACGGTGAATTCCTTCGAATCGAGTTCGGGCGAGCGGGGGATTTCCAATGGCACGGTGCGAACGGAAAATCCATTGCCGCTCCGACCCGGTGAGGGGCCGTTGGCGTAGTCGAACTCCGGGAGGACATCGAGGGTGAAGGCGAGGTTTTGGGGCCACGCGACGAGGGCCATCGAAGTCACCGCGGGCAGGACATTTCCGTCGGAATCCTCGAAGCGCAATTCGCGCATTTCGTAGTGCTGGGCGATGCGTCCAGATTCCCAGAGCCAGATATTGGCGAGAGCGGTTTCGTTGTTCGTGTCCTGCCCGGCGCGACAGGCGGTCATTTTGTAAATTCGGCCATCGACCCTCACCTCGGCCTCCAACTCCGCCGGCGGCAAATCCTGAAAGCGCGACAGCCCTGATTCGCCGGCTTGGCGGTAGCCGAGGCCGTCAACGAGTGGCCCGAAACGAAGTGCCCGGGGATTTTGGATATTCCACTCCAAGGCGTAGTGGCCGGATTCGATGCAAAGCAAGTCGGGGGAGGTTTTGGCGGGGGCTCGGCGCCAATTCTCGGCCCAGAAGCCGTAGGTGTAATCCAGCGGCGAGACAGGTTCGGCAGCGTGTGTATTGGTCAACAGGGTCGTGACGCCCATAAAAAAGTAAGTGAGGAGTTTCATGGATTGAGGCTCTTAGCGGGCGGGTGGTTTTTTTGAAAAATCCCCATTGCGGTGGTCGCGAGGAGCAGGAGGAGATTTCGCACCGTCGAGCCTGCTGGAGTTTCGAGAAAAGCCAGCGCGGGGTGAATCCCCGAAAAATCGAGGCAACCGCATTCGATGGGCAGCTCTCGCCACCAGGATTGCGCGGTGAGAAATGTATAAATCGCCAGCAGGAGAAGGGTGGCGGATGTCACGGTGACTCGCCAGCAACCAAAAATCAGAAGGGCTCCGAGGAGGATTTCGATCCAAGGCAGCGAGTGGGCGGCGGCGTTCGCCAGCCAGTCGGGGAGGGGAATTTGGTAGGCGTAAATGTCGGCCAGCATTCGCAAGGGGGAGCCGATTTTGGATAAGCCGGCAGAGAGGAGGAGTAGCCCCAAAAGAATGGCCCAGAGTCGGGAAACGACTTTCATCTCAAAAAAACGGGGCTGCAGGAGGGGCGCCCCAGGGACTCCGCTAAACCGGAGCCTGTTACTGCTGTTGCTGAACAGGCTGCCGGTAGCGGTAATTGGCCAGAATCTGGGAGGATGGGTCGTAGGCTTGCTGCTGGAGTGGTGGCTGTGCGAGAGCCGGAGGAATCATGGATGCCTGCGGCGGGCTCTGGCGGCGATGCCACTCGGCCTCGACCAAATCCTCGAAGAGTTGGGAAACGGTTCGGCGGTGGGCCAAGGTCTTGGCCCATGTCTGAATATCCGGGTGGATTGTCAGATTGATTTTGTCCCGCTTGATGCGGGTCGAAACTTTTTTCCGCCGCGCCATTTTATTGAGAGAGGAGGGCGGTGCGTTCGAGGACGCGAGCCTTCATGATTTTGCCGGCGCGGAACTTCACGATGGCGCGTGGTGGGATTTGCACCTCGTTCTGTGGTTTCTTGGGATTGCGGCCGACGCGGGGTTTGGTGAGGCGGACATCGAAAACACCGAAATTGCGGAGTTCGACATCACGGCCGGTGGCGAGTCCTTCGACGATTCCGTCGAGCGTGTGTTGGATCACGCTGAAGACTTCTTGTTGGGTTAGACCGGTTTTGTCAGCGATCGACATGACGAGATCGCGCTTAGTAAGGTTTGGCATAGGAGAGGTTTCGTAAGGAAACTCGGGAGGCTTGGCAATGCCAAATCGGGCAATTTAAAAAAATTTGTTTTTAAGTCCCGAGTGGGTCCCTTCTTGAAATGCCGAAAGGGACACCCGAGTCTCGCGACATGAAAACTTCGCATCTCCTCGAAATCCTCGCCACGCCCAGCCCCTCGGGTTGGGAGCGGGATGGGCAGAAACTTTGGATCAAAAACATCAAGCCGCATGCGGATCGCATCGAGAGCGATCCCCATGGGAACGCTTGGGCGGTTTTGGAGGGATCGGATGCCAAGGCGCCGCGGGTGATGCTCGAGGCCCACGCGGATGAGATTGGGTTCATTGTTCGATATATTGATGACAAGGGCTTCCTCGCCGTCGGGCCGATCGGCGGGTCGGACCGCACGCTGGCTCCTGCCCGGCGGATTCGGCTTTTCGGTTCAAAGGGCGTAGTGCCCGGTGTGATTGGCAACACGGCGATCCACATCCGCGATAAGTCGAACGACAAGGCGCTCGACTGGAAGGAACTCTATATCGATGTCGGCGCGTCGAATGCCAAGGAGGTGGAAAAACTCGGAATCCGTGTCGGCACCCCGGCGATTTTTGTGGATGACGCGATCGAGTTTGAGAACGACCGCATCGTTGGCCGGGCGCTCGACAATCGCATCGGAGGTTTTGTTTTGGCGACAGCCCTCGAGGAACTCCATCGAGGCAAGTCGCGCCCGAAAGCCTCGACCTTCGCCGTCAATGCGGTGCAGGAGGAAATCGGCTGCCGCGGCGCGCAGATGGCCGCTCATCGCATTCGGCCCCAAGTCGCGTTGGTTTTTGATGTGACCCATGCCACCGACACGCCAGGGATCAATGTGAAGGAGCACGGCTTGGTGGAACTCGGCAAGGGCCCCACAATTTCCCACGGCGCGGCGAACCACCCGCTCGTCATGAGGCGGCTGATCGAGGTCGCCGAGAAACACAAAATCCCGCTTCAGCACGAGGCGGTCTCGCGCAGCACCAGCACGGACGCCGATGTCATCTACACGAGCCGCGATGGCGTGGCGTGCGGGTTGATCTCGATTCCGCTGCGTTACATGCATTCGCCGGTCGAAATGGTCTCGCTCGCCGATGCCCGCCATGCCGCCAAACTGGCAGCCGCATTCATTCGGAGCTTGGAAAAGACCGATACATTTCGTGTGTTGGATTGAAACCTATGGAAAATCTGGGAGGTCAATTCGGAACGGCGGGCAAAGCACTTCAGGTCAATCTTGGTAAGGGATTCTACGGAACCTTTGCGGAAATCGGAGCGGGGCAGGAAGTCGCGAGGCATTTCTTCACGGTCGGCGGCGCGGCGGGCACAGTTGCGAAAACGATGTCGGCTTACGACATGGCATTCAGCGATGCGATCTATGGCACATGTCGGCGGTATGTGAGTCGCGAGCGTTTGCAGACCATGCTCGAACACGAGAGCGGGTTGCTCCTCGAGCGTCTTGGAAGAACGGCGGGACGCGACCGCCGTTTTTTTGTGTTTGCAGACACCGTGGCGGCCCGAAGTTTCCGGCGACACGATGAATCCCACGGTTGGATGGGGCTGCGTTTCCAGCACGCGCCGGGCACCGCATTCAGTGACATCATCCTGCATCTGCGAATGCTTGATGGGGAGAATCTCAATCAGCAGGAAGCGCTTGGCATTGTGGGCGTGAATTTGATCCACGGAGCATTCCGCAACGCCACTCCGCGCGAGATGATCGGTTCGCTCCTGGATGACCTCAAGCCCGGCCGGATCGAGGTGGACATGATCCGATTCTCTGGTCCAGCTTTCGGCGCGGTGGATAACCGCTTGATGAGTCTGGAACTCGTCGTTCAGGGCCTCACGCGAGCGACGCTGTTCAGCGCCGATGGGGAAGTGGTCCAACCCGCAGATGCGTTTTATAAGAAGCCCATCCTCGTCGAGCGTGGAAGTTTTCGCCCGGTGACTCTCGTAACGAATGACATGCTCGATGGCGCTCTGCGACTTTTCGAAAAAGAGAAAGGCGTCCAAGGAAACCAGCCTCAGATTTTGATGGAGATCACCACCAAAAACCTGCTCGCCGGCGGCAATCTGAATTTGCGCGATTTCCTCGATCGGGTGGACATGCTTGCCGCGCTGGGGCGGACGGTTTTGATCTCGGATTACGGCGAGTATTATCGCTTGGTGAATTTTTTGACTCGCTACACCGAGTCCCCCATTGGCCTTCCCATGGGCATCCCCGGGCTGAACGAGATTTTCAATCCGGCCCATTACACGGACCTCGAAGGAGGCATTCTCGAAGCTCTCGGGCGACTCTTCAAAAAGAATGTCCGGCTCTATGTTTACCCGGTCATCACTCCCGAGGGGGAATTGGTGACTTGCGAAAATTTCCGTCCGCCCGAGGGGATGGAGCACTTGTATGCCCATTTGCGCGCAAGTGGCTTGATTCGCTCTATCGATACATACGAAGCCGCCAATCTCGAGATTCGCTCGCCGCGCGTGCTCGACATGATCGAAACGGGAGACTCCGCTTGGGAAAAAATGGTTCCGCCGGAAGTCGTTCGAATCATCAAGGAGCGTGGCCTTTTTGGTGCGGACCGGGGCTGATCCTCTCATGAGCGAACCTCGATCCATTTCTGAAATTCGCTCCGAGGCCGGAGTCATTGCGATTTCTGCGCGGGTGAGGGGACAGGTCGATGAACTCGTGAAAAAGGAGTCGGCCAATGGCAAACCCTACTGGGAGCTCAAACTCCGCGATGCCGGGGATTCGCTGACGCTCCGGGCATGGACCGATACCGACGCTTTCCGCCACTGCGCCGAGATTTCACGAGGAGATTTCTTGGAGGTCGAGGGAGATTTTGTGGTGAATGGTGCCTTCGGTCTGGACGCCAGGCGCTGGCGCCTTCGCACTCTGGATGAGGAAGAAATCAAGACCCTCCTCGCTGGTGGAACGGAAGAATCCCTCTCGGTCGATCGCGACTTTGGCGATGTCGTTCGTCTAGCAGGAGAGATTCGCGATCCGCGCCTGCACGCCCTCTGCGCGATTTTCTTGGAGGAATTCGGAAGTCGCTTTAAACGCGCCGCCGCCGCTCGTTTCAACCACCACGCCCATCGCGGCGGACTCCTTCGACACACCGGCCAGATGATGCGAACGGCGGATTCGGTTTCTCAAGCCTACCCGGACTTGAACCGCGATCTCTTGCTCGCCGGTGTGCTTTTTCATGACTCTGGGAAACTTTGGGAGATGTGCCCGCCGGAAGCGGGATTTGGCATCCCTCGAGAGATCCGGGGCGAATTGCTGGGGCACATTTCGATCGGAATCGAACTGGTGAACTCGCTCTGGAGAAAACTTCCCGTGGAGGAATGGAAAACACTCACTCCCGCCACGGAAGATGTCCGCCTGCACCTCCTGCACCTCATTGCCTCGCACCATGGGGAACTACAATACGGCTCGCCCGTGGAACCCAAAACCCCCGAAGCCATCGCGCTGAACATGGTCGATAATCTCGATGCGAAACTGGAAATGCTCGCCATGGCCTACGCCCGCCAACCCGAAATCGCCCCTGGAATCCACGAACGCGTTAAATCCCTGAATACCAGCCCGGTCAAACCGCTGGGGATTTATTCCGAGCAGACCGAGGCTTAATCTGCCAGCCAAGGCCAAGGTTGCGGCTTGCATAAAAAAAGGGCCGCCTGGTTTGGCGGCCCTTTTTGTTGGAAATCTGATAAGTGCGATTAGCGCTTGGAGAATTGGAAGCGTTTCCGGGCGCCGGGGCGACCTGGCTTTTTGCGCTCCTTCATGCGGGGATCGCGGGTGAGGAGACCCTCCTGCTTGAGTTGGGTGCGGAGGGTTTCGTTGACCTCGATAAGGGCGCGGCTGAGGGCGAGGCGCAGGGCGCCGGCTTGGCCGTTGATTCCGCCGCCGGTGGCTTTGGCGGTGACATCGTAGCTGTGAACCGCGTTGGCGATTTCCAGCGGACGGAGGATTTGGTTTTGAAGCGAGAGACTGCCGAAGTAGTCGGTAAAATCGCGGCCATTGACCTTGATGGCGCCGGTTCCGGATTGCATGCGAATGCTGGCAACGGAGGTTTTACGGCGACCTGTCGTTTGGATTGGGTCTTCTGTTTTGCTCATGGAAATAAAAATCAGGCGGGTTGCGGATTCTGTGCTGTGTGCGGGTGTTCGCTGCCAGCGTAAACTTTCAGCTTGCCATAGAGGGCGCGGCCGAGGCGGTTGTGAGGGATCATTCCACGAACAGCGCGCTCGATGATGAGTTCCGGACGGCGCTCGCGGCGTGCACGAAACGTCTCGGTTTTGTGACCGCCGACATAGCCAGAGAAGCTCATGTAGGTTTTGGCGGTTTCCTTTTTGCCGCCGATGGCGACTTTGGATGCGTTGAGGACGACCACGAAGTCGCCTGTGTCGACATGCGGGGTGAAGATGGCTTTGTTTTTACCGCGGAGGAGATTGGCGGCCTGAACGGCAATGCGGCCGAGTGGTTGGCCGGCGGCGTCAATCACCCACCACTTGCGGTCGACTTGCTCGGCTTTGGCAGAATAGGTTTTCATCGTTGAGAGCCGGGGACAATGAATGAACGGTTTCGCGGTGTCAAACCCTGAGCCAATGTTTTTTTGGTTATCCGTTTTGCTCGGCCAGAGATTCGCGAACTCCTCGGATCACGAACTCCTGCTCGGCTGGTGTGAGATAGGGATTGAGGGGCAGGCTGATCACTTCGCGAGAGGCGGCTTCGGCGGCGGGGAAGTCGCCGTATTGATATCCGAGATGGGAAAAAACCGGCTGCTCGTGGAGGCACTTGGGATAATAGACGGCGGTCGGAATGCCTTTGGCTTTCAGGGTCTCTCCGAGCGCGTCGCGGTGCGAAGCGCGAAGAGTGTATTGAGCGTAAACATGCGTGTTCCCCTCACGGATTTGGGGAGTCTCACAAACATCGTGGAGTTTTTCCGAGTAGTGCGCGCCGAGGCGACCGCGAGCTGTGACTTCGTCAGCAAAACCGGGCCATTTGCCGAGCATGATGGCGGCTTGGAGCGTGTCGAAGCGGCCGTTCATACCAACGAGGTCGTGGAAGTGCCGGCGAATTCCCCCGTGGGTTCTGATGGCGCGCATTTTCAACGCAAGGTCGTCATCGTTTGTAAAAAGCGCGCCGCCCTCGCCGTAGCAGCCAAGAGGTTTTGCGGGATAGAAACTCGTGCTGGCGATGGCCGTGACGCCGCAGCTCCGCCGGCCATGGCGGGTCGCTCCGAAACTTTGCGCGGCATCTTCGATGACGGTGAGACCATGCTTTTCGGCCATCGCGTTGATGGCGTCGTAGTCGGGCATTTGACCGAAAAGACTGACGGGTAAAAGAGCTTTTGTGCGGGGTGTGATGGCCGCCTCGATCTGGTCCACGGCGATATTAAAATCCAGCGGATCGATATCCACGAAGACCGGCTTCGCGCCCACTTGGAGAATCACTTCCGCCGTGCTGATCCAGGTAAATGGAACCGTGATGACCTCGTCGCCCGGGCCGATTTCCACGGCTCGGAGAGCGATTTCCAGGCTGTCGGTGCCGCTGGCCACGGTGATGGCGTGGCGGCACCCGACGAAATCCGCGAGCACGGTTTCCAATTCCTCGACCTCCGGCCCCATGATGAAGCGGCCGTGCTCCAGCACGCGGTGAATGCGCTCGTTGATTGCGGGCTCGAATTTTCTGTATTGGGCTTTGAGGTCGATAAAATCCATGCGGCGTTGCGGGAGTATGATTCGGCTCTTATGATTCCGATTGTTTCATGAATCGCACACTCTTTTTTTGCATCGGCTTGGTTGCCGTCTTTCCGATTTGGAATCTTCACGCGAAGCCGACTCCCAAGCTGGAATGTCTGGAGCCAGTTTATGAATTCGGAACGGTGGACGGTGCCAAGCCCGTCTCGCACACTTTCCAAATCCGTAACGCTGGCGATGCGGAATTGCTGATCCGAAAAATCCACGCGCCCTGTGGCTGCACCAGTTTTCTATTGTCGAACAAAACGCTTCCCCCCGGTGCGACGCTTGGCATCCCGGTCACCGTCTCCTTGCAGGGACGAAAAGGTTCGGAGGAAAAAAGCCTCTTTCTCGAAACGAACGATCCCTCCGGCAAGCCATTTCAACTCTCGCTCCGAGGCGTGGTCGGATCGGGAATCGAGATCCAGCCGCCGATGATGACGCTTCGGAAAAATCCCAAATCGACGGAGGTTTTTGCCGAAGTGACGATCCGTGATCTGGCGAAGAAACCACTGGTTTTTCTGGAGGCCAAAACCACCGAGGGAAAGCTCGAGATTTCCTCTGCTCCGCTGAAGGACGGGGATGGTTTTACCCTCCGGGCGAAGCCGGTGGCGAATCTCTTGCCGGGGCAGCAAAAAGATAAAATTCAAATCCAAATCGAGAGTGGGGGAGTGAAAAACAACCTCTCGGTGGATGCATTGATTCTCCTGCCGGCGGAGTTGATCGCGGCGCCCTCGGTGCTTCGTTTGGACACGAAGGCCGCCGCGCCGCTCTCGCGAACGATCATTGTGCGCAGCCCCGGCGGAATAAAATTCCAGGTCGATTCGGTCGATCTTCCGGAGGAGATGATGACTTCGAAAATCGAGGCCATGAGTGAGACCTCCTCGCGGATTGTGATCGGAAATATCCAGCCCAAGCGCGAACTCGACGGGAAGAAATTGATCCTGCGAATTGGGGGATTAAAACCTCGCGTTTTGGAAATTCCGATCGTTGTGACGCGCTAAAAAAAGCGGCTGCGGGGTCTATTTGGTGACGGGCAATTTCGCCTCGGGATTGGCGCTGACGGTTTTCTTCGTCGAGTTGAATTCGATCAAGTCCGCCATGATTCGTAGAGATTCGTTGCGAATCGGATCGGGCTCGGGAGTTTTATCCTTCGGATCGCTGCCTTCGCCTTCCTCCTCGGGATCGTCGTATTTTTTATCCCGCTCGCGCTCGTAGGCGACGACTTCGAGGTCTTCGCGATTGTTGTTCACATCGTCCAGGGTGACTTGCCAGACCTTCGCATCAATGATCGGGCCGCGAGCCAGACGCTCCGCTTTTCGGCCTTCGGTGCGGGACTTGTCGTCGGCGAGTTCTTTTTTGCGGGCATCCATATTGGTGCTGATGGTGTTTTTTTCCAACCGCTCGCGGAAGCGTTGCATGTCCTCGCTGACATAAAGAAACTCGGGATCCGCAGCGATGCGTCGGGCTGAGCGTTCGCGGAGTTCCGCGACGAAAAGCTCCCCGGCTGTCGGGCTGAGCTTGAAGGGGACGGGCGCGACCTCGTCGTAACCGAGCGGATTCTTGAAGGCACCTTCGCCTATTTTTGGGCTGTCCGTGCGGGAAGGGAGAACGATATCCGACTCGACTCCGTTGAGCTGAGTGGAGCCGCCGCTGACACGGTAGAATTTTTGAATCGTGAGTTTGATCGCGCCGGCAGGAGGGCGGTTCGAATTGAAGAACGGAAGCGACATGGAGCGGTCGAGGTCTTGAACGGTCTGGACGGTTCCTTTACCGAAACTCCGCTCGTCACCCACGACGACAGCGCGTCCATAATCCTGCATGGCTGCGGCGAAAATCTCGCTTGCCGAGGCGCTGAGGCGGTTCATCACGACCACCATCGGGCCGGTGTAGGCAATGCTTGGGTTCTTATCGATGTTGTTGGTGATATTTCCACTGGGATCCTTGGCCAAAACCACAGGGCCGCTCTCAATAAAAAGCCCGCTGAGATTGATGGCCTCCTCGAGCGATCCGCCGCCGTCCCTGCGCAAGTCGATCACGAGCCCCTCGATGTTCTCTTTCTTCAAACGCTCCAGAAGCGCGGTGACGTCGGTGGTGGTGCTTTTGGGTTCCCCGCTTCCACTCATGTTCGCGTAAAAGGAAGGCAGGGAAATCCAACCGATGCGGGAGATTTTTCCGTCCGGGCCTTTGACATCGAGCAACTCGGCCTTGGCTTCTTGATCCTTGAGTTGGACCTTGTCGCGGGAGATTTCGACGACGGAGCGTTTGGAGGGATCGTCCGCATCACTGGGAATGACCTGCAAGCGAACCGAGGTGTCTTTCTTGCCGCGAATTTTTTCGACGACTTTGTCGAGTTTCATGTCGATGACATCCTCGAAGTCCTCATCACCTTGAGCGACGCCGATGATGCGGTCGCCGACTTTGAGTCGTCCATCCTTGTCGGCAGGGCCGCCGGGGACGAGTTCCATGATTTTCACATATCCATCCTCGGAGCGAAGAACGGCTCCGATGCCGACGAGAGAAAGCTTCATGGAAATCTGGAAATTCTCCATTTCGCTGGGGCTCATGTAGTCGGAGTGGGGGTCGTAACTCAGGGCGAGGGCTTTGAGAAAGGTGCTGACCTCATCCTCGCCCTCCATTTCCTTCACATTCTTTAGAAACTGATCGTAGCGGCGGGTGAGAGTTTCCTGCGGCGTGCGGAGTTTGAGTTCGCTGAGTTCCTCCTGCAAAAGCTCGGCCTCGACGCGGGCGCGCCAGAGTTGGTCGGCTTCAGCGAGGTTTTTCGGCCAGGGGGATTTCTGGCGGTTGAGTTCGACGGAGCGATTGCCTTGGAAGTCGTATTTTTCTGCAGCGAGTTTTTTGTTGGATTCGACCCGGCTTTGGACGCGCTCGAGGAAACGCTGGAAGATTTCCCGCGAGGGGCTGAGATCCCCGCGGAGGATCATGTCATCGAGCTTGTCGCTGTATTTTTGGCTAAACTCATCCACATCCTCTTGGGTGAAGTAGAGTTTGTTGTAATCCAAGAGTTCGAGGTAGGTCGCGAGGAGTTTGGCGGACATCTCGTCATCCAATTTCTGGCGACTGTAGTGGGCTTGCTGAAGCCAGTTGGCAACGGCCAGCGCGACGCGGCCTTCTACCTCGGGGTTGAGTTTTCCAGCGAAGGCCGGAGCCTGCCACAACACCGTCGCGGCGATCACCGCCAGAGCGGCGGATTTGGTGATATACCTCATGATTGGAGTGAAAACCTTGCAGAGACTCCTGCAAAAATCAAATCTCTGCGACTTCTGATTTCACCCACATGACCATGAACCAATTCAAAGTATTCACCGGCGGAGTCCTCGAGACCAATGCGTTCTATTTAGAAACCCCGGCCGGGAACCTGCTTTTTGATGCCCCCGAGGGATCGGATGACTTTTTTGCGGGCCACCGAATCGACTGGCTTTTGCTCACGCACGGGCATTTCGACCATGTGATGGACGCGGCGAAAATCCAGCGTCGGCATGGCTGCCGGGTGGGCTTTCATCCTGATACGGCCGTGATGGTCGGGGACGGCTCGTTTTTTAAGAAACACGGGTTCGACATCGAGTTCGAACCCGTTACCGCCGATCGGCTGATCGAAGAAGGAACTGTGGCCGAGGTGGGGGGATTCGAGATGTCGGTGCTCCATGTTCCAGGCCATTGCCCAGGGAGCCTTTGCTTTTATTTTCCTGAATTGAAGACGCTGGTCGGGGGCGATGTGTTGTTCCGAGAGGGGGTGGGGCGTTGGGATTTGCCGAGCGGGGATGGGCCGCTTTTGTTCGAGGGAATCCGGACGAAAATTTTCCCGCTTCCAGAGGAGACGATTGTCCTCCCGGGGCATGGTCCGGCGACCACTGTCGGGCACGAACGCACGAGAAATCCTTTCGTCGCAGAATAAGGATTCGCCTCTCGACATTCGCGCCGCGGCTATCCTATATACCGACACTCACCAGTGCCCCTCTATGCCTCGTTACAACTACATCGCCCTTGATGCTCGCGGCCAGGAATCCTCTGGCGTTCTCGACGCCGAATCGCAAAACGACGCCGTTGCCCAATTGAGGCAGGCGGGGTATTTCCCCAAAAGCCTGAGCGAGGAGGGCAAGGGTGGAAAAGCGAAGGCAAAAGCAGTTAAGGCCGCTGGTGGAGGGGGCAGCGCGTTGAAAAAAGAGATCAAACTCAATATCAACATCCCGTTCCTTGAAAAGAAGACCATCAAGGCCCGGACGCTCATGATCTTCACGCGGCAGTTGGCCACGCTGATCGATGCCGGGCTGCCACTGCTTCGCGGCCTCACCGTTCTTTCCAAGCAGGAGCCCGATCCGGTTCTCAAAAAAACCATCGTCAGCATCGCGGAGTCGGTTCAAGCCGGCGGCACTTTCTCCGAGGCGCTCACCGGGCATCCGAAGATTTTCAACAAGCTCTATGTGAACATGGTGAAAGCGGGCGAACTCGGCGGCGTGCTGGAGATCGTTCTTCTGCGCCTCGCGGAGTTCCAAGAAAAAGCGCAAAAGATCAAAAACAAGGTCGTCGCGGCGATGTTCTATCCGGCGATTGTTTTGCTCATCGCGGTGGTGATCATGGGCTTTTTGCTCGTTTTCATTGTTCCCAAATTTGAGGCGATTTTCGCGGACATGCTCGGAGGAAAAGAGCTTCCCGGGCTCACGCAATTCGTCATCGGCTCCAGCAATCTTGTAAAAGACAACTGGATTTTGCTCATTGGCGGTATTTTTGGTTTGGGAGTCGCCTACAAATTTGCGGCGGGCACGCCAAAAGGCTCCGCGTTCATCGATGCCTTTCTGCTCCGCTCCCCGGTTTTCGGCGATCTCACCCGCAAGAGTTCGATCTCAAGATTTTCCCGCACGCTCGGAACCCTGGTCACCAGCGGTGTGCCAATCCTCCAAGCTCTCAATATCACCCGCGACACGGCCGGAAATGCCGTCGTCGCCGGGGCCATCTCCAAAGTCCATGACGCCGTGCGCGAGGGCGAATCGATCATTCAGCCGCTCGAAGCCAGTGGAGTCTTCCCGCCGATGGTCATCAGCATGATCGATGTCGGCGAGGAGACCGGACAGCTCCCCGAGATGCTCCTGAAAGTAGCCGATGTTTATGACGACGAGGTGGACAACGCCGTCACGGGCCTGACCTCCCTGCTCGAGCCGGTGATGATTGTTTTCCTGGCCGTGGTGGTCGGAACGATTGTCATCGCTCTCTTCCTGCCACTGATCAGCATCATCACCGGCATGCAGAACCAGTAAATCGCCGGGCTTTTCTTAGAAGGAAATTTCCACCCCGCCGTAAAATCCAATCGGCAGTGAGGGGTAGCCCAAATTGGTTTCGTAAGCCGTGTTGGTGACATTCTCCACTCGGGCCATGACAGCGGCGTGCTCGTTGATCTCATAGCGCGAGTAAACGCGCATCGTGGCGTAATCGGGCATCTCCACGACCTCTCCCGCGATGTAATCCAACTGCGTGCGTCCACCAACAAAACTGGCTCCGCAGCCAATCAGCCATTTCGGCGTGAGGAGGTAGTTTGTATCGAGGCTGATCATGTTTTTCTGCTGAGGAAACTGGGTCATGACAGTCGTCTGCGTGTAGGTGTAGGCGATCCGCGTATTCCATTTTTCGAACAACGACATCTCGGCGCTCAACTCCACGCCGTTGTTATTCGCCGTGTTCATATTTTCAAACCTGCCGAGGCCAGTCGCTGGGTCGGTTTCCACGACGACGAGGTTGTTGATGTAGTTCTGGAAATAGGTGGCGCTGAGTTTGACCTGTTCGTTGAAAAAATACTGGTCGATCCCAGCATCCCAGCCGATCGACTTCTCGGGGGCCAAATCCAAGTTTCCGAGGTAGTAGGGGTTCGGCGAGTAAAGCTGGACCAGGCTCGGTGCCTTGAAGCCAGTGCCATAGCTGCCACGGAATTTCGTGTTGGTTTTCTCAACGAGGTAGGCCGAAGTGAACCGGTAAGTGAGGGCGCTGCCGGCTTGCGAGTAGCTGTCGTAACGGACCGCTCCGGTGAGAAAGAGGTTTTTCACGAGTTCCCATTCGTCTTGCGCGTAGAACGCCACATCGGTCTGAGACTCGGTGGGCAAGACCGTCGCGGGCCCTGTGCCGTATCGGGAGTAGAAATCTCCGGTGTAGGCATCGAAGGAAATCCCGAGCGAGAGCCGATTCTGGCGCGAGATTTGGAAAACATTCATCCAGTCCGTGCAATAGTTCGTCGCGTTGTTGATCGTGTTGCTGTCCGTCTCGAAGTTCCCCGGGTAGGCGGGATCGGTCAGCGTGTAGCGCTCGATGTTGGTTCCTAGCGTCAATTTTTGAGTCCAGAATTCGATAGGCCGCCAATCCACCATCAGGCTCAAAATATTGCTCTCGCCTCTCGTATACTGCCCGGGGTTGTTGTTGCCCCAATCCTGCGGTCGCACGCTCCCCGGCTCCTGATACTGGCCCACCTGTCCCGTGTAGTTGAAACGCAGGCTTAAGTTTTCCAAGGCCTGATAATCAAGGCGCAGGGCGTAGCGATTCACCGTGTAGTCGTTATTTGGCCGGTCGTTCTGCGTGTAGAGATTCTCGTAGGAGGCGAAGTAGGCGAAATTCCCGATCTCGCCCTGGCTGCTCACGCCTTCATTGAATGTTGCGAAGCTGCCGAACTCCCCGAACAAATCCACGCCTGGCTTCCCCTCGCCGCGCTGGGTATCCAGCGAAATGACGCCGCCGATACTCTCCGAGCCGTAGAGCGAACTCTGCGGGCCGCGGACGATTTCGATTTTGCGAAGGCCCTTGGATCCCGCGTAACTCAGAAAGGGAGCGGCGTCCTGATTGATGCCGGTATTCACCTTCACGCCGTTAACAAGAATCAGAGACTGCGAAGGCCCGTTGCCACGGATCATGACCTCCCCAAAACCTCCCGGCGCGCCGGCTTCGATGGCCTGAATGCCCGGTGTGATGTTGAGCACATCCAGCAAAGCACCCTGTTGTGAGCGGTTAATTTCGTCGGCGTCGATCCGGGAAAACGCACTGCCGATTTGGAAGTCGGATTGCGCGTTTTTGGTAACCGTGATGATGGGGTTATCGGCGGAATCGGTGGTTTGACCATGGGCCAAAACCACGCTGTGAATCGCGACGAGCGCCGCGAGCGTTGTTTTTTTCATTTCTGTCCTTTTTCACTAACGGGGAATGTCGTTGGACAATCCCTTCCCCCGAGTCGAAAGGACTACCCCCGGCACGGACAGTCATGCGCTGCCGTTGCGCCATTACAGGCGCTGTGCGGTTTTCTCCGCCGGTTCGAACCCGGACTTTGACCTTTGCGCGACAGTGAGGGACTTCCACCCTTGCTTTCCTAGGCCGACGGATTGGTTTTTCTGAAAAAAAGAGCGACGGGATTTGAGATTCCCAAGGCGCGGAATATTTAGAGCGACTCTCGCCATGTCAATCTTCGATGCCCCAGAAAATGTTGGAATGTTGCGAGGCTTGAAGAGGAGCCTGCAAGCCGCTAGGCAAGCTGTCCATGGCAATGATTCACATCAATCGCAACCGCGAAAATCTCGGAAAATTCAACGATCAGGAGGTCGCCGATGGCTTGAAATCCGGGCGCTTTCTTTCCTCGGATCTTGCGTGGTGCGAACCGATGCCAACCTGGCAGCCACTCTCCACATTCACGGATTTGCCAGAGCCAACGCCCGAGGGAAATCCTTCTATTCCTGTCGAGGAGGCACAAAAAACCAATCCGGAAATCAGTGAACCCGCTTGGGAGAGGGCTTCGGGGCTTTCGATTGGCGCTGGCATCGAGACGGTGCGGCAGGTTTTCTCCGCGCCGGTTTTCACTTTCCAAAACCTCCCCCCGACCGGAGGGATAGGCCGGCCTTTGTTTTTTTACACGATCGTCGGTTGGATCAGTGGCGGCATCGCGATCTGCTACCAACTCGTCGCCGCCTCGATCAATCCCGAGATGTTTTTGGGCGAAGCCGCCAAGGATATAACTCAGGGAACTCTGATCGCCATTGGCCTCATCGTTCTTTTGTTTCTGCCAATCTTCTTGATTGCGGGCGCTTTTGTTTGGGCGGCGATGGTGCATTTATTTTTAATGCTCACCGGGGCTAGTCGGCATGGGTTCGAAGCGACCTTCCGTGCGCTCGCCTACACGAGCGGAGCGACCTCGGTGCTCCAATTCGTTCCGCTCTGCGGCGGTTATCTTTATCCCGTGGCGCACCTCGTTTATGGCGTCATCGCGCTGAAGGAAGTCCACCGCACCGACCTCTGGCGCGTGGTGGTTTCGATGCTCTTGATGTTGCTACTCTGCTGCGGTGCCGTCGGAGGAATCGCCTTGGGCATCGCCGCCCTCGCCGGCCAACTTCCCAAGTAGACGCTCAGCGCTATTCTTGGCTCTGGAACATAGACCGGAGCGAGGGGAGGGGGATGCAGTCTTTGAAGACCATTTGCACATCGGGCCCGGGGCGGGTTTTGCAATCGGAAGCCTCCGAGTAGGCCGTCAGGGTGCTGGCGACCATGCCGACGACCTTGCCGTTTTTGTTGAGGACGGGGCCGCCGGAACTTCCTCCGGCGAAGTCGGCGGTGATGCTCATCCAATCGGTGGGCTCTTGGTCTTCCTTCAAATGGTCGCGGTGGAAGCGCGAAATCTTGCCGCTGGTTAGGCAATAATACTGACCCTGTGGGTGACTGATCACATGAACTTCCTCGCCGGGTTCCGCAGAGTTTGCGAGCGGCAGGGCGCGAAGAGTCTTGTTGCCGGGGTCGATTCGCAAGATGGCGATGTCCTTTTCCACATCGGAGGCGACGATTTCTTTCACTGCGAAAATCTCACCATCCAGCGTCATCACACCTATCGGGTCGTCTTTGCCGTTTTCGAAAAGATGGGCGTTGGTGACGATAAGGCCGTCGGGACTGGCGATCCAACCGCTCGCCGCTCCGCCGCTATGCCACTCCTCGCATTTTCCACATTGAAAAATTGAACCAATGGAAACCACCGAGGGGGCGCAGTGGCGATAGAGAGATGCGGGAGTTTCGGGGGAGGTTTTTGATGGAATTGCAGGGATCGAAACTTGGCGGCTTCGGGATTTTTTCAGGGCGACTTCGGCCTGGCTCATCGTGAGGATGTCCTCTTTCTTGGCTAGCAGCCTGTCGGGGTTGGAGCATTTGAAAAGTCGGAACTCCGGATTTCGATTTTTTCAAAATCGAGGAGTGGTTTTTTTGTGATCTTCATTTCGTATCGCCTGTGTTCCTTTTGGTCAAAAGG
>JBILML010000035.1:0-27051 GCA_044375555.1 Terrimicrobiaceae bacterium | reverse complement strand
AAGATGCCATTGGGGCAGCCTCAACGCGCCTCCGAAGCAGTCCGGCGAGCTAGAGCCCTACGGGCTCGCCCGCCTGCTTCGGAAGGCTTGTTGAAAAGATACCAGTCCCGCGTATTATCGCTTTTTTCCATTTTTCCAGAGTGCCCTCCAGAGGGTTTGAGGCACTCCGGCATTCAATTCCTCCGTGGTTTATTCCAAAATCGCTGGGTCGCCGTAGAGCGTGGAGCCCGAGGCGCGGGTGATTTTGACGGGGAAGATTTGGCCGATGTGGCGGGGAGCACCCTCGAAAACAACAATCTTGTTCGTGCGGGAGCGGCCAGAGAGTCGCTCGGTGTTGTGGCGACTGGCGCCTTCGCAGAGGATTTCTACCTCCGTGCCGATGAGCGCGTCGAGTTTCGCGGCGACATGGCGGTTCACTACATCCAGCAACTCTTGGTTGCGGGCCTCCTTTAGTTCCTCCGAGATCTGAGCCTCCATCGTGGCGGCGGGGGTGTTTTGGCGGGGTGAGTAGCGGAAGACAAAGGCGTTGTCGAAGGAGACCGCCTCGCACAGGTCGCGGGTTTTTTGGAAATCCTCATCGGTCTCGCCGGGGAAGCCGACAATGATATCGCTGGTGATCGCCATGCCGGGACGGGCGGCGCGGATCCGCTCGGCGAGTTTTTGGAATTTCTCGGCGGTGTAGCCTCGTCGCATGATTTTGAGGATTCGGTCGGAGCCGCTCTGGAGCGGGAGGTGGACATGCTCGACGAGCTTCGGCAGGCGCGAAAAGGCCTCGATCAAATCGTCGCGATAGCCGATCGGATGCGGGGAAGTGAAACGCACACGCTCGATTCCATCGATCGCGCAGACAGCCTCGAGCAATTGAACGAATGGGCTTTTGCCATCGACCTTGGGAAATTCGTGGCGTCCGTAGAGATTCACGATCTGGCCTAGGAGTGTGACCTCTTTGACCCCGCGTTCAGCCAGCGAGCGGACCTCGGCAACGATTTCAGCGATGGGGCGACCACGCTCGGAGCCTCGCGTTTGAGGGACGATGCAAAACGCGCAGTGCATATTGCAGCCCTGCATGATCGAAACGAAAGCCGTCACCTGCCCTATCTCAACTTCCTGCTCGCGGATGGTGGATTGGGATCCGGGCTCTTCGTCAGTATCCACAATTGGTCGGCGCACATCGTCGATGAGCGCGTGCTGGCGGCTTTGCAGAAGATCGTGAACATAATCCGCCACGCGGTGGAATTTCTGGGTGCCGACGACGAGGTCGACATGGGGTGAGGTTTGAAGGAGCGACTCGCCACGGGCCTGAGCCATGCAGCCGAGGTAGCCTAGGACAAGGTGTGGCCTTGTTTTTCGGAGCTTGCGGAGCATGCCCATCTTGCCGATCGCCTTCTGCTCGGCCATGTCGCGCACGCTGCAGGTATTGAGCAAAATCACATCCGCTTCGCCCTCGGCCTCGACCATTCGATAGCCTCGCTCGACGAGCATTTTCGACACCTGTTCGGAGTCGCGCTCGTTCATTTGGCAGCCATAGGTCTTGATATAAACGCCGGGCATTTTTTGAAGGCCGGAAATGTGCTTCACCGGCTGGATTCGGGCAAGGAGAAGTGTGGCGGTGAGCTAGGCTTGGAGATCGAGAAGGATTTTCCCGGTGCGCTTATCTTGCATCGCGGCGGCCAGAGCGGCGGGGGCTTCAGAAAGCGGGAGGATTTGATGGATGGGCGTGTGAAGGATGCCGCGATGGAGGAGGTCGGCGAGCGTGGCGTAGGTGGATTGAATCTCGGCGGCGGGAGCGTTTTCTTTCCATCGACGCAGCCAGAAACCTCGGAAGGCGAGGTTTTGGAAAATCAAGAGGCCGTTCGGGATTTTCAGAGGCTGGCGGGCCATGGCTCCAATCGTGACATGGGGCGAACCCGCCGCGAGGGCGTTGGCGATATTCAATGCGCTCGAGCCTCCGACGGAGTTGAGACCGAGCTTCGGAAGCGTGCTGCCGCAAAGGGCGCGAGCTTCGCGGCGCAGGTCGACCTCCTCGGTGACGACCACATCGCCGCCGAGGGCGCGGAGTTCCTCGAGGAGTTCGGGCCGACGAACCACATTCAAAGTGCGAAAGCCGAGGTGGCGTGCGAGTTGAATGACGGCGCGGCCAACGCCGGAGTTGGCGGCATTTTGAGCGATCCAGTCACCGGGTTGGAGGGAGGCGAAGTCGTGAAGGAGTCGCCAGGCGGTGGCGGGATTCACGGTCAGCATGGAGGCTTGGTGAATGTCGATGTCGTCGGGGAGCGGGATGGCGTTTTTCGCGGGGAGGATGAGTTCGCTCGTCCAAGTGCTGAAAGCGAGCGGGAGGACTTTCTGGCCAATACGGAGATTTTCCACACCCGCGCCGACAGCAAGGATTTCGCCGGCGCCCTCGTTGCCGATCGTGGCTGGGAGCGGAGGGAGTTCGCCATAGGTTCCATCGATGACATTGAGGTCGGCGGGATTGATGGGCGCGGCGAGCATTCGGAGCACGACCTCGCCGGGGGCGGGTGCGGTCGAGAGGATGGATTCGACACTGACGGCGGGTGGTTTTTCCCCAAAGGCAAAAAGTCGACAAGCCAACGGCATGACCGCATGGTATCGCACCGCGCGGCCCGAAAGCCAAACCCAACATGTTCGCGTATTACATCCATGACTTGAGTCCGTTCCTGATCCGCTTCGGGGAGACTTTTGGCGTGCGGTGGTATGGGCTCGCTTATGTCGCGTCGTTTTTGGCGGCTTATGGAATCGGGGTGCACCTCGCGCGGCGGGGATTCAGTGACATTGCGCCAGATGCGGTGGCGGATTTCATTACGGGCACGGCGCTCTTTGGGGTGATTTTGGGCGGTCGGCTGGGCTACATGGTTTTCTACGATTGGGCTCAATTTGCAGCCGACCCGTTCGTGTTTTTCAAATTCTGGGAGGGCGGGATGGCGAGCCACGGCGGGATCCTCGGCATCGTGATTTTTACTTGGATCTACGCGCGGCGAAAAAAAATCCCGTGGCTGAATGTGGGCGACAACATCGTGGTGGCAGCACCGGTCGGGTTGTTCCTCGGGCGGTGCGCGAATTTTATCAACGGAGAACTTTACGGGCGTCCAGCCACCGTGCCTTGGGCGGTGTATTTTCCGAAGGAACTCTACGCCTCGGACCCGGAGCGGGTGCGGGAGGTTTTGGTTGCAGCTTCAGCGGCGAACCCGCAATGGGGCACGCTGGATGCGGTGCTGGAAAATGCGGGACGACCCGAACTCCGCGGGATTTTGGAGGCGAACCTCTCACCGCGCCATCCTTCGCAGATTTATGAGGGCCTTCTGGAAGGGGCCTTGCTCTTTTCGATTTTGTGGATTCTCCGGACGAGGTTCCGCCTGCCTGACGGGGTGCTGACGGGGGTGTTTTTCATCGCGTATGCGGTGCTGAGAATTGTCGGGGAGTTTTTCCGGGAACCCGATGCGCCGCTGACGGGAATGTTCACGCGGGGGCAGTTTTTGTCACTGTTCCTCGTGCTGATGGGAGTCGGGTTCCTGATCGCCGCCAAAGCCCGCCCGACTTGGGCGCCGAAATTCCGATGAAGCGACTCTTCCTAGCCACCGCGCTGGCGATTGCCGGACTGCTCGGATGGATGGTCTGGAAAATCCCGGCCTTCGATTCAAAGCCCCATCCTGCCGGATCGTTCGACGAGGCGGTGGCGATGTTCGACAAACTTCGCTCGACGGAATCCTCCCTCCCTCTCTCGTCATCGGGCGCGAGCCGACTTCTGCATCACGGGCAAAAAACCGACCGGTCTTTTGTGCTGCTCCATGGATTGACGAACTGCCCGGAGCAATTCGCTTCATTCGCCGCTCAAATCCACGCCGCAGGCCACAATGTCGTCGTTCCTCGCGCGAGGTTGGCTGGTTACCGTGATCGTTTGAATGGCGAGCAGGGCCTGCAGTCCGGCCAGGATTTGATTGATCAAGCGGCGGCGGGACTTGATATCGCCGCAGGTCTTGGCGAGCGCGTGACTCTGGTTGGGCTATCGGGCAGCGCCGTTGCGGCGGCTTGGATGGCGCAAAACCGCCAGGGTCTCGACGAGGTGGCGATCCTCGCGCCGTTTTTCGGCGTTTACGAAATGTCGCCTCCGCTCACGGATTTCGCCGGCGCATTGTTCTCCAAGCTCCCGAATTTTTATGTTTGGTGGGATCCCGACAAAAAGGAATCGCTCGCCGGCCCGCCGCACGCCTACCCGCGTTTCGGCACCCGCTGCATGGCGGACTGCGTGCAGCTTTCGCGCAATGTGCGCTCGAACCTTGCTTCCAAGCCCCCGCTTTGCCGCCGCGTGCTTTTCATCACCACCGCCTGCGACATCGCCGCGAACAACTCCCTCACCCACTCGATCACCCAAAAACTCGCCGCACAGGGCTACCCTGCCGAAATCCTCGCTTACGAATTTCCCGCCGAACTCAACATCCCCCACGACATGATCGACCCTTCCCAACCCGGGGCGAACACCCCACTCGTTTACCCGAAACTCCTCGATCTTCTCAGGGTCGGCACGCCCGCTGCGCAATTTCCGTAGAGGATTTTTGCTGTCAACAAACCGCCGCCGCTTTAAAAGAAAACTGTCATGCAAATCCACATCACTCCGCGAAACCTGACTCTCACCGGTGCCATTCACGAATTCGTTGCCGAAAAGGTCAGTCACCTCGAGGGCCATGGCGAGACGATCCTCGGCGCCCACATCGTTCTTCTCCACAACCACGATCGCAAAAAACCCTTCCATGTGAAGGTCCACCTCGCCCTTCCCGGCCCCGACCTCCATGCCGAAGACGCGGAAGCCGATCTTTACACCGCCATCGACAAGGTCGTGGACAAACTTTCCCGCCAAATCAGCAAGCTCAAGACCAAGCACAAGGAGCTCAAAAAGCACCGCACGCAACAAGAGCGCGAGGCTGAAAAACGCGGCTACAAGCGGCGTTAACGCCTGGTGGAAGACTATAAGGTCAAACTCGAGGTCTTCGAGGGGCCGCTCGATCTGCTGCTCTATCTCATCAAGCGCGATGAGGTGGATATTTACGACATCTCGATCGAGCGGATCACGAAGCAATACCTCGCCTACCTCGAGGCGTTTCAGGTTCTGAACATCGACCTCGCGGGCGAGTTCATCGTGATGGCCGCGAACCTGCTTTACATCAAAAGCCGGATGCTCCTGCCCACCGACCAGCAGATGGGCGAGGAGGATGCCGAGGAGGACGATCCCCGTTTCGAACTCATCCGCCAACTCATCGAATACAAGAAATTCAAAGAAGCGGCTGCGAAGCTCCGCGACCACGAGGCGATGCAGCAAAATCTCTTCGCCCGCGTGCCCGCCATGCCCAACCTCCCGCCGGCGGAAAATTTACTCGTCGAGGAGGTCGGGATTTTCGATCTCATCCACGCCTTCCAGAAAATCCTCAAGCGCATCGACTCGAAGAAAGAGGACCTGCGCGAGATTTTCGCCGAGAACTACACCGTCTCCGACAAGATGGACCATGTGTTGCGAATCACGCAGGCCGGTGTGCCTCTGCGTTTCGAGGAGCTTTTCGCCGATGCCGCCAGTCGCACCGAGATCGTCGTGACCTTTCTCGCCATGCTCGAACTCATCCGACTCAAACAACTCCGTGTTCGCCAAGACGGGGATCTCGGGGAAATCTGGATCGACCGAATCAGCGACGCCCAACCTTATTTCTCATGAGCGAAGAAAATACCGACCAACCCGAAATCGACGAGTCGTCCGCCAATCCCGAAAGTTCCGTGGCCGAGCAAGTCGCCGAGCCGGCCTTCCCACTCCACCGCATCGTCGAATCCATCCTCTTCGCTTCTCAAAAACCCGTTTCCGCCAAAGAACTCTCGAATTTCCTGAAAGGGGCTGCCGAAGCCGCCAAGGAAAATCCCGAGATCACCTGCTTCGCGAAAGTGAAGTCCGCGCAACTTCAAGACGCGATCGAACAACTCGAGCGCGAATACGCCGAGACCGGCCGGGCCTTTGAGGTCCGCGAGAGTGCGGCAGGTTGGCAGTTGGTGACGAAGGCCGACTTCGCGCCTTGGCTGCGACAGCTTTTTCCAGAGAACCGCCAAGCCCGCCTGAGCGCCCCGGCGATGGAAACCCTCGCCATCATCGCCTACCGCCAACCCATCACCCGCGCCGACATCGAAGCCGTGCGTGGCGTCGCGGTCGATGGCGTGATGCAGACGCTGCTCGACCGAAACCTGGTTCGCATCGCCGGCCGCTCCGAAATCGCAGGCCGCCCACTCCTTTACGAGACCTCGCAATTTTTCATGGAGCACTTCGGATTGAAGGATCTCGATGACCTCCCAAACGCCTCGGAGTTGCGCAAAATACCACTTCCAAAAGCCGAGCCGCCGAAAGAAACCCCTGCCGAAACGCCCGCCGAGCCCGCTCCAGAGGAGGCCACAGACAACCCTTCGGCATCCGACACCGACCCCTCATCGACCACCGATTCAAGCACCCCCTCTTAAAACCTAAGTCTTAAAACTTAAAACTCCCTCATGCCCGACCTCGACACTCTCCGGAAACAGATCGACGCCCTCGACACCGAGCTCCTCAGGCTCCTGAACGAACGCGCCACGCTCGCAAAGGAAATCGGTGTCATCAAAAACCGCGCCTCCCTGCCGATCTACTCGCCCGACCGCGAGATGAAGCTTCTGCGGAGTCTGGTCGAGCGCAGCGAGGGGCCATTGCGCCCCGAGTCGATTCGCGCCATTTACCGCGAGATCATGTCCGCCTCGCTGGCCTTGGAAAAAGACATCGTCATCGCGTGCTTCGGCCCCTCCGGCAGCCCCGCACATCAAGCCGCTCTCGGGCGTTTCGGCTCGAGTGTTCGTTACCGCCCATGCGACTCGGTTTCGGAGGTTTTTTCACTGACTTCCAGCCAGCACGCGGATTGCGGGGTCGTGCCGCTCGAGGAGCCGGGGCATGGCCACACCTCCCCCACCCTCGACAGTCTGGGAACCACCGATCTCCACATCTGCGCGGAGATCATTACAAACGACGGAGCGAAATTTCTCGTTCTCGGCCGACAGCCAAACAAGCCCTCCGGCACCGATCGCACCATGATCATGCTTCGCATCGAGAACAAAGCCGGCGCGCTCGTTTCCGCGCTCGAGCCATTTCGTCAACGGGAAGTCAACCTCGTCCACTTCGCGAGCCGCCCGGCCAGCGACGATTCGACCGGCACCCTGTTTTTCGTGGAAGCGGATGGCCACCGCGAGGATTTGGAAAAAACCACCCTTCTGCCCGAGTTGGCGGCTGTTTGCTCGGGGGTCAAAGTCCTTGGCAGTTATCCCAAACCTTGAAAACGATCCTCGACGAAATTTTGGCCGATGTGCGCGTGGAAGTCGCCGCCGCCAAGCAAGCCGTTCCCCTTGCTGAAATTCGCGCCCGTCTGCCCGACGCCCCTCCCGCCCGCGATTTTGCCGAAGCTCTCGGCCGGGGAGGATTTGGGTTGATTGCCGAAATCAAGCGCTGCTCGCCGAGCGTCGGCCCGATGCGCAAGGAAAATGTGGATGCCGCTGCGGCCACCTACGCCGCTTCGAGCCATGTGCGCGCGGTCTCGATTTTGACCAACCGCACCCACTTCGGCATGGGCGTCGAGGATTTAGCCGGACTCCGCGCAGCGCTCCCCCAACCCGTGCTGCGGAAGGATTTCTTCATCGACGACTACCAAATCCTCGAAGCCCGCGCTCATGGTGCAGATGCGATTCTCCTCATGGCCAATGTGCTCGATGCCACCCAGCTTCACGACTTCCACCAACTCGCCCTCGAGCTCGGAATGGATGCGCTTTTTGAAATCCACACCCTCGACGAAATCGCCTTGCTCCCGAAATCTGCGCGCGTCGTTGGCATCAACAGCCGGAAGTTCAAATCCACCTCGGGCTTCGTCGGTTCGACCGGTTCGTCGCAAAAAGATTTCAGCCTCGAAATGTCCGTCTTCGATCTCGTGACCCATCTCCCCGCCGGTTGCCTCCGCGTGGCGGAGAGCGGCCTCGCGCCGGAGACCATCGCCTCCGTTTCCTCGAAGTTCGATGCCGCCTTGGTGGGAACCTCCCTCCTGCGCGACCCGCGTGGCATCGCCGCCTGCCTCGCCGATTTCGAGAGAGCGATCGAGGCCCAACCGCCCATCCATGGAAACTAAACCGAAACGCCGAAACGGCCGCGCCGTCGCCATCGGCCTGATCCTGCTCTGCCTCGCCGCTTTTTCCTTAACGGTCTGGAACTACACACGCACCCACCCTTTTGCGAACGAGGCCGCCATCATTTCTGCGTCTCAGGTCGAGGCCCATTTTACCAACCGCTCGAATCTCCAAATTGGCCAACGCGCCGTCGTTTCCCTTTCCGCCAATGAGACCAAAGGTGGAACCCTGATCGAAATCTCGGAAACGGGACGGGCTTTGATCCAAATGGATTCCGACACTTCCGCACCAGCCGGCACGGTGGTCCATGTGAACATCGACGGAACCGTCGGCCCGCAACGCCCGAAATAAAATCAAGCCCTTTTTTTGATTGCGGAAATTTTTCCGAAATCGGGTTGCTGACCGCGCAGTCCCTTGGTATTCAATCCGCCCCCTTTATTAAAACCAACTAAACATCACACTCAAATGGCTAACCTCACCAAACGGGATCTGGTAATGCAGATCAGCAAACAAACCGGACTCACCCAACAGGAAGTTTTCAGCGTCATCCAGCTCACTCTCGACGGCATCACCGAAGCCCTCTCCACCGGCAGCGATGTCGAGCTCCGCAACTTCGGTGTTTTCGAAGTCCGACTCACCAAATCCCGCGTCGGCCGCAACCCGAACAAACCCGAACACGATGTGGTCATCCCAGCCCGCGCCACGGTGAAGTTCAAATCCGGCAAAATCATGCGCCAGCGCGTTCTTCTCCGCACCGAAGAACTCCGCGGCAAGCAGGGCTAATCCCCCGCTGAATTTCACGGGTGGATTACATTCGGCTCCGCGGAGCCAGACAAAATAACCTCCAAGGAATTGACCTTGAGCTTCCCCTAGGGAAGCTCATTGTCGTTACTGGACCCAGTGGCAGCGGCAAATCGAGCCTTGCGTTCGATACCATCTACGCCGAGGGACAACGGCGTTATGTGGAGACCTTCAGTCCCTACACCCGCCAGTTCCTCGAGCGGATGGATAAACCGCTCGCCGACAGCATTGAAGGCATCCCGCCCGCCATCGCCATCGAGCAGGCGAACAATGTCCGCACCACGCGCTCGACCGTCGGCACGATCACCGAGATCAATGACTACCTGAAGCTCCTCTTCCCCCGAGCCGCCAAGGCCTTCTGCCCGAAATGCTCCGGCGAAATCCTCCCCGGCACCCCGGGCTCGATCCTCCGCCAAATCCTCGCCGCCCACCCCGGAAAATCCCTCCTCATCGCCTTCCCGATCAAGGTCCCGGAAAAAACGAAACCCTCCGACTTTTTCGAATTCCTCGCCGGACAAGGCTACCTCCGCATCTGGATCAACGGAAAAACCCTCCGCACCGACGAACCCTCATCCCTCAAGAAACTCCCCGCCGAAATCCTCGTCATCCAAGACCGCATCGATATCGAAGGCAGCACCGGCGTCCCACCCGTGACCGACCCCATGGAGGGCGACGCTCCGTCGGCGCCCAAGCTTCAGGAGCGCAGCGCCGTCTCCCCCCGCCTCAACGAGTCCATCGAAGCCGCCCTCCGTCTTGGAAACGACCGCCTTGCCGTCATCGACCCCGCCACCGCTCGAATCGATTACCACACCTCCGGTTGGCATTGCGCCCCCTGCGATCTCGACATTCGCCCCCCCTCACCCGGCCTCTTCAGTTTCAACTCCCCCCTCGGCGCCTGCCCCGAGTGCAAAGGCTTCGGCCGCATCATCGGCATCGACATGCATCGCGTCATCCCCGACGCCTCGCTCTCGATCTCCGAAGGCGTCATCCGCCCCTTCCAAAGCGGCCAATCCGCCGAGTGCCAGGACGACCTCCTGCGCCACTGCCGCAAGCGCGGCATCGACATCCACCGCACTTTCGAACGCCTCCCGCAAGCCGACCGCGACTTCGTCATCGAGGGCGAACCCGGGCTCAACCCCACCGAAGCCCGGGAATCCGGCGAGTGGTATGGCGTCAACGGCTACTTCCGCTGGCTTGAGAGCAAAGCCTACAAAATGCACATCCGTGTGCTGCTCTCCCGCTACCGCAGCTACCAACCCTGCCCAGTCTGCCACGGCGGCCGCTTCCAGCCCGACACCCTCAACTTCCGCCTTCCAACCTCCCCCGTAGGACAGGCGTCCCGCCTGTCATCCCAAGACTCCGAAACCTCCTCGACCCCCGCTCCAAAAAGAAAGGGGCATGGGCGTCCCGCCCGTGTCGGCACTGACTCCGAAACCTCACCAACCCTCACCCTCCCCGCCGTCTCCGCGCTCCCCCTCAAGCGCCTCCTCCCCATCCTCGAAAATCTCTCGATCCCCCACGCCGACGCCTCCGCCCAGCTCGTCCATAAACAAATCACCTCCCGCGTGGCCTACCTCTGCCGCATCGGCCTCAGCTACCTCTCGCTCGACCGACCGACCCGCTCGCTTTCCGGAGGCGAAATCCAGCGCGTCAATCTCACCACCTGCCTCGGCGCCTCGCTCGTCAACACCCTCTTCGTCCTGGACGAACCCAGCGTGGGCCTCCACCCGCGCGACACCTCGCGCCTCATCGAAATCCTCCGCGGCCTCCGCGACAAGGGCAACACCCTCCTCGTCGTCGAGCATGAAGAAGCCGTCATCCGCGCCGCCGACGAACTCGTGGACATCGGCCCCGGCCGCGGCCGCTCGGGCGGACACCTCCTCTACTGCGGCCCTGCCGAAAATTTCGCCACGGCCAAAAACTCCCTCACCGCCGACTACCTCACGGGGAAAAAATCCATCCCCGTCCCGAAAAAACGCCGCAAGCCCACCGGCCACATCACCCTCAAAGGCGTCACCCACCACAACATCAAAAACCTCTCGGTCAAATTCCCCCTCGGTGTCCTCTGCGCCGTCACGGGAGTTTCGGGTTCGGGCAAAACCTCCCTCGTCCGCGATGTCCTCCACCGCCAGCTGATCGGCGAAGACGCGCCCGAGGAGGAAGCCGCCGGCTTCGTGAAATCGATCGAAGGGGACGAGGAAGTGGATGAGGTCGTGATGGTCGATCAATCCCCTCTTTCGAAAACACCCCGCTCCACGCCGGCTGTCTACCTCGGCGTCTACGAGCACATCCGCGGCCTCTTCGGTGATTCCCCGGCCGCCGAAGCCGCCGGCTTCACGCCTTCGAGCTTTTCCTTCAACTCCGGCAACGGACGCTGCGACCGCTGCGGCGGCCTGGGTTTCGAGAAGGTCGAGATGCAATTCCTCAGCGACCTCTTCCTCCGCTGCCCCGAATGCGACGGCACCCGCTTCCGCCCGCCGCTGCTGAAAATCCAAGTCGCCGGAAAATCCATCCACGAAGTCCTCGAACTCACCGCCGCCGAGGCCGTCGAATTCTTCAAGCCGCTCGACAAGTCCGGAAAAATCACCGGCCCCTTGACCCTTCTCGCCGAGGTCGGCCTCGACTACCTCAAGCTCGGCCAGCCCGTGAATTCCCTCTCCGGCGGCGAGTCCCAGCGCCTCAAACTCGTCCACCACCTCATCCGCCAATCCCGCGAAAAGGCCCTCCTCATCTTCGACGAACCCACCACCGGCCTCCACTTCGACGATGTCGCCCTGCTCGTCAAAGTCTTCCACCGCCTCGTGGATGAGGGAAACAGCGTCATCGTCATCGAGCACAACCTCGAAGTGGTGAAGTGCGCGGACTGGGTCATCGACCTCGGTCCCGAAGGCGGCGACGAGGGCGGCCAAATCGTCGCCGCGGGAACCCCCGAAAAAATCCTCGAATCCCCTGAGTCCCACACCGCCCGCTTCCTCAAAATTCTCCTGGAGGGACCCGCTCCGTCGGGTCCTTCGCTGCTCGAGGAATCCCCACTTCCCCTTCCCCCGCGCTCGAATTTCATCTCCGTCCGAGGCGCCCGCGAGCACAACCTCAAGAACATCGACATCGACATCCCGCGTGACGGCATGGTCGTCGTCACCGGCCTCAGCGGCTCGGGCAAATCGACCCTCGCCTTCGACATCCTCTTCGCCGAAGGCCAGCGCCGCTTCCTCGACAGCATGTCGGCCTACGCCCGCCAGTTTGTGGACCAACTCGAAAAGCCCGATGTGGACTCGATCGAAGGCCTTCCGCCCAGCGTTGCCATCGAGCAGCGCGTCACACGCGGCGGCGGCAAATCCACCGTCGCCACCGTCACCGAGATCTACCACTTCCTCCGCCTCCTCTTCTCGAAACTCGGCACCCAATTTTGCCCCGACTGCGACGTCGCCGTCGCCAGCCGCACCCCCACCGCCATCGCCGAGGAAGTCAGCGCCCACGCCGCCAAGGGCCCCGTCAAAATCCTCGCGAACCTTGTGAAAGGCCGCAAAGGCTTCCACACCGAAGTCGCCCGCGCCGCCGCCCGCCAAGGCATCGAAACCCTCATCGTCGATGGAGACCGCGTTGCCGTGGACGCCTTCCAAAAACTCGAACGCTTCAAGGAGCACACGATCGACGCCATCGTTGGCGAACTCGATGCGCCGGATTTGAAAAAAGCCGACGACCTCGTGCGCAAGGCCCTCCGCCTTGGCAAAGGCACCGCCCGCCTCGTCGATGCCAAGGGCAAATCCACCACGCTCAGCACCGAGATGAATTGCCCCTCGTGCCAGCGCGCGTTCGAGCCCCTCGACCCCCGCCTGTTTTCCTTCAACTCCCCGCACGGCTGGTGCCAGCACTGCCGAGGTTTTGGCGAGGTCTGGAAAGGCCTTGGCTCCGGCGACCATGATTTCGAATCCGCCATCGAGGCCGAACTCGACGAGGAGCGCCGCCATGAGGGACTCGAGGATGAAGAACCCCGCCCCTGCCCGATTTGCAAAGGCACGCGCCTCAACGAAACCGCCACCCATGTCCGCATCCAAAAAACCTCCATCGCGGACTTCACCCACTCGCCGGCCTCCGCCGCCCTCTCGCTCTGCGATTCGCTGGAATTCACCGGCCCCGCCGCCGAGGTCGCCCGCGACATCGTCACGGAAATCCGCCAGCGCCTGAGCTTCCTCGCCAAGGTCGGCCTCGACTACCTCGCGCTCGACCGCTCGGCGAAAACCCTCTCCGGCGGCGAATCCCAGCGCATCCGCCTCGCCGCCCAGCTCGGCTCGAACCTCCGTGGCGTGCTGTATGTTTTGGACGAGCCGACCATCGGCCTCCACCCGCGCGACAACGAACGCCTGCTCGACGCCCTCCAAACCCTCGCCAAAAAAGGCAACTCGCTCGTTGTCGTCGAGCATGACGAGGAAACCATGCGCCGCGCCGACCGCATCATCGACCTCGGCCCCGGTGCCGGCAGCCGAGGTGGCGAAATCGTCACCAGCGGCACCCTCGCCGAAATCCTCGAGCACCCGACCTCCCACACCGCCCGCGCCCTCCGCGAGCCGATGAAGCACCCGATTCGCGGATCACGCCGCCCTGCCGCTGACGAGTGGCTCGAACTCAAAGGCTGCCGCCTCCACAACATCCAAAACGAATCCGTCCGCATTCCCCTCCACCGCCTCACCGTCCTCACCGGAGTCTCCGGTTCCGGCAAATCCACCCTCATCCGCGGCATCGTCGTTCCCGCCGTGCGCGACGCCCTCACCCGCAAACGCGCCCCACTCCACTCCGACCTCCACACCGGCATCAGCGGATTTGAAAACCTCGGCGGCGTCCTCGAGGTCGACCAATCCCCGATCGGCAAAACCTCCCGCTCCACCCCCGCCACCTATGTGAAGGTCTTCGACGAAATCCGAAAACTCTTCGCCAGCCTCCCCGCCGCCCGCATGCGCGGCTACACGAACAGCCGCTTCTCCTTCAACAACGAGGGCGGCCGCTGCGAAGCCTGCCTGGGCCAGGGCGTCATCAAGCTCGAGATGAATTTCCTCCCCGCCTCCTACATGCCCTGCCAGGACTGCAATGGACGCCGCTACAACCCCTCCACCCTCGAAATCCTCTACAACGGAAAATCCATCGGCGATGTGATGGACATGACTATCGAGCAGGCGGTCGAGTTCTTCGCCGCCCACCCGAAAATCCGCCGTCCGCTCTCGCTCCTCCAGGAAACCGGCCTCGGCTACCTCAAGCTCGGCCAGCCCAGCCCCACGCTCAGCGGCGGCGAAGCCCAGCGCATCAAACTCGTCACCCAGCTCGCCCGCCGAGCCACCTCCGCCGCCGAGGAAATCCGCACCACCCGCAAAGGCAAATCCATCCTCTACATCCTCGAGGAGCCCACCATCGGCCTCCACGCCCACGATGTCGCGCAGTTGATCCAAGTCCTCCACCGCCTCGTGGACGAAGGCGGCACAGTGGTCGTAATCGAACACCACCTCGACATCATCGCCGAAGCCGACCACATCCTCGACATCGGCCCCGAAGCCGGCTCCCAAGGCGGCAAAGTCGTCGCCACCGGAACCCCCGAAAAAATCGCCCAGTCGAAAACCAGCCGCACCGCCCCCTTCCTCCTCGAAATCCTCTAACTTGGGGTGCTGCGCCATCGCGCCCAAATCCCCGGACGACACAGAGGTCGTCCTCCAATAAATCGCGCCCCCATGCCCTGGAGGGCGCCGCTCCGTCGGCGCCGCATCACTCGCTTTTTCCAAGGACGACACAGAGGTCGTCCCTCCAAATTTTGTTGGCTGCTGTTTCTCCCCATGCGACGACTCTCACCCATGGACTTCCCGTCAGCGGAAGCCGCTCTCCCCTGGGGGTCAGTCCCACATATTCACATATCAAGCAATGGCTCTGCCTCAGCAACCAGATGGCGGCGGCCTGCTACGGCGCGCTCGCGCTACAACAACGCAGGTCGGCTACAATTTTCGATTCGCGAGGATTTGCCTCATTCGCTGTTTGCTTTAAAAACGGCAGAGGACTGCCGTTGCCACAACAGACTTCCTTCGTGGCTTTGAGGCTTCGTGTGAGGATTCAGGTTTTGGAGGGCAGCGACCGCCCCGCCGCTGCCGAACTCACGGCCGCCTGACCGACCATGCCTCAATTTGAACGCTACCTCGGCATCGACTACTCCGGAGCGCGGACGCCGGACTGCAGTTTGAAGGGCCTTCGCGTTTATATGGCCACGCATTCCGAAACGCCCACCGAGGTTCTTCCGCCACCCAGCCCACGCAAGTATTGGACTCGCCGGGGCGTGGCCAAGTGGCTCGCGGAAACCCTCCGCGAAGGGCCCCCGACGCTTGTCGGCATCGACCATGCGTTTTCCTTTCCGCTTCGGTATTTCGAGGTGCATCGAATCGTTCCCGACTGGCCGACATTCCTCGAAGACTTCCACCAACACTGGCCCACGGATAAGAAAAACATCTATGTGGATTTTATTCGTGATGGGAGCACGGGGAATGGGGCGGCCCGGACGGGGCTTGCCCGATGGCGACGCCAGACGGAACTCCGCTGTCGCGCCAAATCGGTTTTTCATTTCGATGTGCAAGGCACGGTCGCGAAATCCACCCATGCCGGCCTGCCGTGGCTTCTTCACCTTCGCCGCGAACTCGGCCCGCGCCTGCATTTCTGGCCATTCGAGGGTTGGACTCCCCCGGCGGATCGCTCCGTGATCGCCGAGGTCTATCCTTCCCTTTGGAGCAAAACCTTCCCGATCGAGGATCGGACCCCCGACCAGCACGACGCCTACAGCGCGGCTCGCTGGATGCAGGAAACCGATGCGGCAGGAAAATTAAGCGCCTATTTTCACCCACCCTTGAGCCCGCCTGAGCAATGGGAAGCCAGTGTGGAAGGCTGGATTCTTGGAATCGCCTGATGGATGGAGAGCCCGCCCTGCCAAGCATCCCCGTTTAAATCCTGGGGTGTCTTCGAGCTAAGAGCGGGCGGTGACGAAGCGGTTGCGCCCCTGGTGGTCGGCATGGGCGAGGACTTCTTGAAATCCTCGGTCATTCAGCAGGGAGATGACTTTTTCCGATTGGTCGTGGCCGATCTCGAGGGCCAGGAAGCCACTTGGGGAAAGATGCTTGGGAAGTTGGTCCGCCAAACGCTCGATGAGTCTCAGACCGTCATCCCCGCCATCCAACGCGGAAATGGGATCTTGCAAAACCTCCCTGGAAAGTCCGGAGATTTCCGCCGTCGGGATGTAGGGGAGATTGGCGACTACCACATCGAACGAACCCTCCACCGCCGCGAGCAAATCGGATTCGATCAACCCGACGCGCGCCTCGAGTCCATACCGGGCGCGGTTTTCGGCGGCTAAGGCCAAGGCTTGGGGTAAAAAGTCACAGGCGTTGACGCGGGCTTCGGGTTTTTCCAAAGCCAGAGAAAGCGCGATCACCCCGCTGCCGGTGCCGACATCGAGAAATGACATCGCGGAGGGCGCAGATTTCAAAACCAACTCGACCAATTCCTCGGTTTCGGGTCGGGGAATCAATCCCCGGGCGTCGCAAAGAAATTCGCGGCCGAGAAATTCCACCGTTCCGAGCAAGTGCTGGAGAGGCACGCCCTCGGAGCGGCGCTTCACGAGATCGCGCAGCGGGGCACGGTCCTGTTCGCCAAGCGGACGGTCGAAGGCGAGGTAGAGATCCATTCTCCTCGGCATTCCGAGCGAATGCGCCAGCAAGTGCTCGGCGTTGAGCCTTGGGCTCTCGACGCCCTGCTTTTGGAGGTAGGAGGTCGCGGCGTTCAAGACTTCGAGGACGGTCATCATGGAAAGCGAAGTTGATACGCCATCCAGGACCCGATGGAAAATTTTTCCAGCTGTGCGCGTCGAATCCGCGCGCTTAATCTTTTTTCCATGTCCTCGAAAAAAATCCTGATCCTCGGTGGCCGGGGTCGCCTGGCCGCATCGCTCGCGGAAAGCTGGTCACAAAACCACGAAGTCGTTTCCTGGGGCCGCGCGGAGGCCGATGTCTCGAATCTCGAAAAACTCCGATCGCAACTCGCCGGAGTGGCGTTTGATGTTTTAGTGAATGGCTCTGGCGCGACGAATGTGGATGGCTGCGAAAGCGCCCGGGAGGAGGCACGAACGGTCAACGCCCTGGCCCCACAGGTCATGGCGGAATCTGCCTCCCGGCGCGGCGCGCGGTTCATTCATTTCAGCACAGACTATGTCTTCGACGGGAAAAAAGAGGCTCCCTACGCGGAGACTGATCCGGCGAATCCCGGCGGTTGGTATGGCCAAACCAAACTCGACGGCGAAAACCTCGTTCTTGCCGATTCGCCTGCGCACCTCGTCGTGCGCGTGTCGTGGGTCTTTGGCCCGGCGAAGCCCTCGTTTGTAGATATGATCATTCAGCGCGCTCTCGAGAACGACCATGTGGAAGCGGTGGATGACAAATTTTCCGCTCCGACCTACGCGCCGGATGTCGCCCATTGGCTCGAGCCATTTCTTTCTCAGCCCTTGCCAGGCGGCCTCTACCACGCCTGCAACGCGGGTTCTTGCTCGTGGCGGGAGTATGGCGAGAAGGCCCTCGAATTTGCCGCCGAGGCCGGTCTGGCCTTGAAGACCACGAAGGTCAGAGGCGTTCCCCTCTCGCAGATGAAACAATTCATTGCGCCGCGCCCTGTTTTTTCCATCCTTTCCACCTCCAAGCTCGCGGCCGCCACGGGAATCACCCCGCGTCACTGGCACGCCGCGCTCCGAGACTACATTTTCGAAAAATATGCACCGCTTCCATCTCGCTCCTGAAAACTGGGAATCCGCCACACTCGACGAATCGGAGTCCCACCATTGCCTTAATGTCCTGCGCCTGGAAATCGGCGACCGTGCGACTGTTTTTGATGGTCAAGGCCGCGAGGCTTCCGCGCTGATCGATTCCAAGAACGGCTCCCGCGTCGTCCTCAAAATCTCGGCTCCCGCCAAAACCCCGCCACCACCCTGCGCGATCACGCTCGCTCAAGCCGTGCCCAAGGGAAAAAACATGGATCTCATCGTGCAGAAGGCCGTGGAACTTGGCGCCATACGGGTCGTGCCGCTCCTTTCCGACCGAACGATTGTCCAACTCGAGGCGGATGAAATCGCCAAGAAGCGTGAGAAGTGGCAGGCCGTGGCTCTCGAAGCTTGCAAGCAGTGCGGGCAAAACCATCTTCCCGAAATTGCCGCACCAGTTCCTCCCCGGGAATTCCTCGAACGCCTCGACAAAAAATCCCTACTCCTCATCGCATCCCTCCAACCCGATGCGCGCACGCTCAAGGAAGTCCTCGCCGACTATTCCTCGCAGCACGGCCACCTGCCCCGCGAAGTCACGGTATTTGTCGGCCCGGAGGGAGATTTTACTCCGGCGGAAATCGCCTTGGCCAAAAGCCACGGGTGCCAACCAATTTCTCTCGGTCCGATCATTCTCCGCACCGAGACGGCCGCGATCTACTGCCTGAGCGTGCTCGCGCACGAGCTGTTTACTCCCGTCAGAGCGTAGGCCCTGGCAACTCGCCCAGCGAGGCGGGAAGCGGCTCGGGGGTCTTCTCCGGTTCGGGTTCTGGCTCGGGAGTTGGCTCCGGAGTCGGAATATTGCGCACGACGGGGCGCGGACGCTCATAGCGGGGTTCCTCGGCGGACTTTTGCTGGAACATCGTCCAGGCGACAAAAAGAACGATCGGAACGACAAGGGCCACCACCGAGAGGAAAAGCGCCCACATCGAACGCCGTGCCGCGACTTTCACGGCGACTTGCGCCAAGGCCTGCTCCCGCTCGGCGATCAGCTCCACACAGGCCAAACGCTCGCGGGAACGCTCTGAAAAAGTCGGCGCCAAGGCCTTCAACCTCGCGAGGGAATGCCTCGAGAGGTGCCGCTTTTCGTTATCCACCAATTCAAAATCAAAGTCGTCCATGGCGCATTGAGGCTGCTCGTTTTCCTAGGCCCGCATCCCTGACGGAGCAAGCGCATTCCCAAAAACAGCTCCAGGAGGGCGCTGCTTGTCAGCGCCGAATCGGCGTGTTCGAGAAAATCGAACCGGACCTGACAAGCAGGTCCCTCCTGCACGAATTCCTGCACGAATTCCTTGCTGGCTCACGCAATCTTTGGTGCGTTGGCCCAATGGACTCGGAAGTGCCAGGCAGGTATCCCGTGCGTCAGCGGCCTTTTCCACACGAGGTCAACAAAGGCCGGTCGCATTCAGTTGTTTTGCTCGTGACGGTTTGTTCCTTTGAAAGAAAGCGGATTTTGGACAGAACGAGTTCTCTGGAAGCAGTCGTGTCCGCTTGGAATGCCGACGAAAGTTGGGTTGTCGGACGCTACATTTTCCTGCCCGATCACATCCATTTTTTCTGTTCACCAGGAGAGATGATCGAACCACGCTTGGATCTCTGGATGAAAAAATGGAAAGCGCATGCCTCAAGAAATTGGCCTGATCCGCTGGAGCAACCGATTTGGCAAAGAGGACATTGGGACCGGCAAATGCGCGGGCGTGAACATTACGATGATCGCTGGGAATATGTGCGGCAGAACCCGGTGCGCGCGGGGCTGCTTAGAAGTCCGGATCAGTGGCCTTGGCAGGGAGAGATTCGCAGGCTGAGTTGGTAGTCGAATTCATACGAGGAGGAGGGCGCTGCTTGTCAGCGCCGAATCGGCGTGTTTGCGAGCAATGCTCCGGACCTGACAAGCAGGTCCCTCCTGGGCCTTGAGCAATGGATTGCAGGAATTTGTTTCCGGCCTCGGCAGACGCGTGTAGAAAATCTCGGAAATGCCGAAGAGTTTCAGCCTGTTTCTTGCCATGCGCTACCTCAAGCCGAAGCGCACCTTTCTTTCGATCATCACTCTGATTTCCATTCTCGGCGTGACTCTGGGGATCATGGTTTTGATTTTGGTGATTTCGGTGATGACGGGGTTCGAGCAGGAGTTGCGCCGGAAAGTCATCGGCTTCGATCCTCATGTGGTCGTGACCAGCGGCGGGGTGCTCGAGGATTGGGAAAACGCGGCGGCCGCCGTAAGAAAAGATCCCGATGTCGTGGCCGTCGCGCCGTTCGTGCTGGGGCCGGTGATCGCCCAATATCAGAATCGCCGACTGGCTCCCAAAATCCGGGGCGTCGATCCCGAGCAGGAGCGAGGCGTGGTGGATATCACACCCTTCATCATCGAGGGCGAATACGATCTCGAGGGGAGCAAAACGATTGTTGGTTCGGAACTCGCCCGGGAGCTGGGCGTCACCGTGGGCGAAACGCTCACGATTTTCTCGCCCGGAAATTTCCAAGAGATCCTGAGTGAAATCGATCGACTCGAAAAAACCGGTGGCAAGCCTGAGGACATCGCCTCGCTGAAGCAACTCATCCTTCCCACAGAGTTGGAGGTGACGGGGATTTTCGAGAGCGGACGCTACCTCTACGACAGCGAGTTTTTGATCGTGCCGCTTCACATCGGGCAGGAACTCTACAACCTCGGCCCCGCCGCCCATGGTCTGGCGGTGAAAACCAAGGATCCTTACCTCGCCGACAAGGTCCGCAACGACCTCAACTCCCGCCTCGATTCGCCCGCCTATTCGATGAGCTGGATGGATATGAATAAGCAAATTTTCGATGCCATCCGCATGGAGCGTCAGGTCATGTTTTTCATTCTCATGTTCATCATCCTGGTGGCGGCTTTTGGGATCATGAACACCCTCATCACCGTGACGGTGCAAAAGACCCGCGAGATCGGCGTGATGAAGGCCCTCGGGGCACGAACGAACCAGATCGTGGGGGTTTTTCTCGCTCAGGGAATGGTCGTCGGAGTTTTTGGCACACTCATCGGCCTCGGCCTCGGCATCTCGCTCACCCAATACCGAAACGAGGCGAATTATTTTCTGTCACGCGCTCTCGGGGTGGAGGTCTTTCCAGCCTCGGTCTATCAGTTCAGCGAAATCCCCGCCGAGATCGTGGCGTCGGATGTGGCGATCATTTGCCTAAGCGCGTTTGTGATTTGTTCCGTGGCGGCGCTCATCCCGGCTTGGTTCGCCGCCAAACTCGACCCGGTGAAGGCACTTCGCCACGAGTGAATTGACAATCCCCCCCGCGTTCTTTTTTATCCCCGCATGACCGAACCCGCCAACGACCCGCAAGATCCGCTCATTCGCATGATTCTGCTTTCCGCCGCTTTCTCCGCCTTCTTGGGCTTCATCGCCACCGTTCTCGTGGTTACGGCGATGATTTCGGCGAACTGGAATTTCATGCAGTGGTTGGAGTAGTCGCGTCTCCCGGGCGAACCCCTGCCCCAGCCGCGCAGTAGCACCCCCCGAGCAGGATGATCACTCCTGCCACATAGACCCACATGAGGGTCAGCATGATCGCCCCGACGGGGCCGTAGATGGCGTTGTAGTTCACGAATTTCGTGACATAGGTGCCAAAGAGAGTTTGCCCAAGCTGCAAAGCCAGCGCCACGGAGAGCGACGGCAGCCAGACTTGGCGGAAATAAATCCGACTTCCCGGAGCCAGCATGTAGAGAGCCGAGAGAGCGTAAATCATCAAGCCTCCCGCCAGAAGGAATCGGGCTCCCGAAAAGACCAAGGTCACAACCTCGAAGTGGATGCCCGGAATGAGTTGTTCCAAAAATAAATCAAACGATCGCACGGTCCGTTCGCCGGCTTGTAGCAACGCGGGAGCGAACAACCCGAATCCCAACGCGCTCGCGATGACGAGCATCATGCCCAGATTTTTAAACGGAAGTTTCCACCAAGGAAGAAGCACACGGTGCCACGCGCGGTTCACCCCCTGAACCAGCACTTCGAAAAACCGCATCGACCCCCACACGAAAACCAGCATGGCCACGGTGCTGACGCCACCTCGAGTCGATTGCAAACTTGCGGCCATTTTCCACACGAGTTCCTGCTGCGCGGCTTCCATAGGAAAAAATTTCTCCACTGTGGAAATCACCTCGTCGGGCCGAACGAACGCCGAACCGATCGTGAGCAACAGCGCAAACAGCGGCACGAGCGAAAACAAGGCGTAGTAAGCAAACGACGCCGCGCGGTGCCCCCCTTCGATCTCAAAAAAAATCTCGAAGGCATTCCAGGTAACTTCCCAGAAACGGCGCCCGGTTTTTTTGAGCCAATCAAGAATCATGGCTGGGGCTTGCCAGGAAAAAGCGTCTCCCGCATGAGGGAGTAGATTCGGGTGTTGTCGAAGGTCCCCTGAACTTTTTCGGAGTTCTTTCCAGCGGCACGGACGAGAATCCCGCCCGAGGCGTCATGGACCGTTCCCCAGACGATGACAAAGGGATGCCGCTCTCCCGAACGATCGGGTTGCGAGAGGAATTGGGAACCATCGGAAGCGAGGCTGTAGGGAGCACCATTCGAATCACGAGCATCCAGAGTCTGGTATTTGATCAAGGACGAGGCCGGATTTCCGAGCACATCCATGGCGCCAGCGGAACTATCCGCAGCCGTGACGAGGAGCGTATCCTTGTTCCGATCGACATAATCGAGCGCCACGCCGAAGGCGTCATCAGCCCGCTTGAGGGCGTCCAAAGCGCCTTGGGCGTTGTTGAAGTTTGAAAAGTTGTCGCAACCCTCCTCCTCCACCACGAGCAGAAAGGTCTCGTCCCCGAGAACACGCAGCGCGATTTGAGTCATCTCGGCGAGAGTCGGAGCCCCCTCCACATAAGTCGGGAGTTTTTCCGCTTTCATCTGAGCTTCCGAGACATCGTTGAAGGTGTCCTGCGCGGCGAAAATCCCGAGGAGCTTTCGAGTTTTATCAGGTGTCTCCAGGAGTTCCTTGCGGTCGAACACCACATGGTAGCCCAGCGAGCGGGCTTGTTCGATCAGGTCCAACCCATCCTCGCGGAGGCCCTCTGGCGCGTGCCGGCCTTTTTTCCCCTTGGGCAGGAACCACTCCTCGCCACCGCTGAGAATCACATCCACACCCGATCCGACGAGTTGCTTCACGATCTCGGCGTAATCCTTACGATTTCCGACACTGGTCACGAAGCAAGCCGTGCCAGGCTCCACGGCACTCCCGGAATTAACCAACCCCGTGCGCAGACCCGCCGCGATGGCCTCCTGCATGATACTGGCTCGCTGGCCCGAAGCCGCCACCGGCCGCCCCTGATTTTTTCCATCCGTGCCAAAGGCATTGGAACCCACTTTCACGCCATAAGCATGGGTGGTGCCGCCGCCATTGGAGGTCGCTGAGAGCGCATCCGCGATGTGCCCCCGATAAACGGCAATCGCCGGGATCCGGTCCCAGTTCAAATCCGCATCCGGCCCCGCCCAGAAAAATCGGGCTGCCTGCCAGTGCGAAATTCCCGCCCCATCGGGATGGATAAAAATTACACTTTCCGCATGAAGATTTGTGAGGGTGAGCAAAACCGCGATGCATATGGTGCGAAACATCCGGCGACAATGAGCACCCCCATCCGAGCGCGCAATTCCGGATTCATGACAAAAACGAACAAACGAGTATCTTGCTTTGCGCCTTGACGCCATCTGATCAAAGGGCTTTTTGTAAATCCTCACAAATCACCCATGCCATTCGCCCTCCTCTCCACCGCCTCCAGCGGACTCGCCTTACTACTCAGCCTCTGGTTCCTTGTTGGAACTTGGTCCAACCAAAGTTTCGAGAGCAAACTGCTCAAGCAGCAGGATGAAATCCAAGCCCACCAACTCGCGATTCAAGCCCAGCAGCAGCAACTCCAAGCTCAACAACAACAGATCGAAGGTGCCGCCCAACTTCAAAATCAAATCGGACCCGCGATGCTGCGCGACCTCGCACAACTTTCCGTTACCAACAAAAACAACAAGATCACTGAGCTTCTCAAAAAATACGGCTTGGAAGTGAACCAAACCCCAGCTCCTACCAACTGATCCTATGGAAGACTACAACGAACCCGCACCAGAAACCTCCCCATCGCTGATTGGAAACATCCATTTTCTGATCGCGATTTTGGCTCTCGCCTTTTCGGTTTTCCTCTTTGCTCAAATTAGCGCGAACGGACAAGCCTCCCGCTCGATGAAATGGCGCTATGACACCATGGATCGCCAACTCACCTCGACCATCGAAGGCGAGAAGCGTTTCGCCGAACTCATCAAGCAGCGCGAAGCGAGCGTCCAGCAGGCCCAGCAAGTCCAGACCCGCTACACCGAGATGCTCAATGATCTCCTCAAACTCGCGGACACCGACAACGACGCCAAGGCCGTGGTCGAAAAATATCGCATCCAGCGTCAGGACGCCCCCCAACCCGCTGCTTCTCCACAACCCGCCAACCCCTGATCGGACGGTAACAACCGTCGCCGCGTGTTCATGAAAACCCTGCTCGTCACGGGCGCAACAGGGTTTGTTGGCAGGAATCTTCTTCTCCGCGAAATTTCGCAGGGAACCCAAATCCTCGCCCCCGTTCGTGACGCCAAAAAACTCCGGGCCCAACTCGAGATCGAGGGTTTCGATCCCGCATCCGTTACGCCCCTCGATCCCGAGCCGGAAAACTGGCCCTCTGGCATCCACCCCACCCACGCCCTCCTCTCGGCCGGCGTTCTCTTCGCGCGGAACCGCGACGAGTATTTCGCCACCAATGTCGATTGGACCCTGCGTATCCTCGAAGCCCTCCCGGAATCGGCTCGCGTGGTGGTTTTATCCTCTCAATCCGCAGGAGGACCAACGCCCCATGGTCGCGCCGCCCGCACCGAATCCGATGCCGACACGCCACTCACTTGGTATGGAAAATCCAAGCTCGCTTTGGAACGAGCCCTCCAGAGCCAAAAAAACCGCCGCATTTGCATTCTCCGCCCCCCGATGATCCTCGGCGCGAGAGACACGGCCACCCTCCCTCTTTTTAAAATGGCGCTCGGCCTCATCCGCACCAAGCCGGGCCTGCGTCGAAAGGAATTCAGCTTCCTCTCCGTCGATGATGTCGTCGAGGCCGTGCAATCGGCATGGAACCTCGAGAGCCCGGGTCCACATTACATCTCAGCCCATCGCACGATCACCGACTGGGAGTTGATCGACACGGCTGCCCGCGCCGCTGGCGGCAAAGGCGTGACCCTGCCAATCCCGATCGCCGTCGTAAAAGCCATGTCGCTTTTGGTTGATTCCATTCCCTCCCTGCGCCGCTCCGCCCCGAGCCTCACCCGCGACCGAGCGAAGGAAATCTGGGCGGACCGCTGGGTGGTGGACTCCACCGCATTCCGTCGAGCCACAGGTTGGCGGAGCCGCCAAGATCTCGCCGAGGCCCTGAATGGCGCTTTCCGCCACTATGTCCGCGAGGGTCATTTCCCCTCCCCCTAAAATGTCTTGATGCCTCCCCCGCTCGGTTGTCCCATCGGCGTCTCATGAATCCGATCTCCACCGACCAACTCCTAGCCGCGCAAAACTGGCGCTACGCCACCAAGCAATTCGACGCTTCAAAAAAAATCCCAGCCCCCATCTGGTCGGCTCTCGAGGACTCCCTGATTCTCTCGCCCTCCTCCTACGGCCTCCAGCCCTGGCAATTTTTCGTCGTCGAAAATCCCGACCTCCGCGCCAAGCTCCGCCCGCATTCCTGGAACCAATCGCAAGTCACCGATGCCTCGCACCTCGTCGTCTTCGCGATACCCGAGACAGTCGATGTTCCCTACATGGAAAAATACCTCGCCCGCATCTCGGAAGTCCGTGGCGTGACACTCGAGTCGCTGGGTTTCTACCGCGACATGATGATGGCTGATGTCATCGCCGGTCCCCGCGCCGCTTGGGTCCGCGAGTGGGCCGCCCGCCAAGTCTACATCGCCCTTGGAAATTTTATGACCTCCGCCGCGCTCGTCGGAATCGACACCTGCCCGCTCGAAGGCATTGATCCCCGCGAATACGACGCGATCCTCGACCTCCCTGCGAAGGGCTACAACACCGTCGTCGCCTGCGCCGCCGGCTACCGCGCCACCGAGGACAAATACGCCACCCTCCCGAAAGTGCGCTTCGAAAAATCCGACCTCGTCCGGCACCTGTAACCCGAATTTCAGAAAATTAACCACCGAGGACACAGAGAGCACGGAGGAGAGAAAAAAAGTTCGCTTACAGCCCCCAACCTCACCGACTCCCGCACCACCCACCGCCACTTAAAACTTAATTCTTAAAACTTAAAACTTTTCCCATGACCAACACCGAACCACACGACCCCGCCACCCACCGCCTCGAGTCCGACTCGATGGGGCAAATTTCCGTTCCCCACAATGTCTATTGGGGAGCCCAGACTGCCCGCTCGCTCATCCATTTCGACATCGGAGAAGACATCCTGCCCCCCGAGATGGTCAAGGCCCTCGGCATCCTGAAAAAAGCCTGCGCCCTCGCCAACGCCGATCTCGGCAAACTCCCCGCCGACAAGCGCGACCTCATCGTCCGCGCCGCCGACGAGGTGATCTCTGGAAAACTTGATGCCCACTTCCCCCTCCGCATCTGGCAGACCGGCTCCGGCACCCAGAGCAACATGAACGCCAACGAGGTCATCTCGAACCGCGCGATCGAACTCGCCGGCGGCGAGATGGGATCCAAAGCACCGGTGCACCCCAATGACCATGTGAACATGTCGCAGTCGTCGAACGACACCTTCCCGACCGCGATGTCCATCGCCTCCGCCACGGTCGTGCTCGAATGCCTCATCCCTGCCGTCAAAACCCTCCGCGACACGCTCGATGCCAAAGCCAAGGCCTTCGCCGACATCGTCAAAATCGGTCGCACCCATTTGCAGGACGCCACCCCGCTCACACTCGGGCAGGAATTTTCCGGCTATGTCACGCTCCTCGACCAAGGACTCCGCGATGTCGAATATTCCCTAAGCGGACTCTACCAACTCGCCATCGGCGGCACCGCCGTCGGCACCGGCCTCAATGCTCACCCCGAGTTCGGCGACCGCGCCGCCGCACACATCGCCAAGCTCACCGCCCTCCCATTCCAATCTGCACCGAACAAATTCGCCGCCCTCTCCGGCCACAACGAATTCGTCATCGCCAGCGGCGCCGTGAAATCCCTCGCCTGTGCGCTCATGAAAATCGCCAACGACATCCGCTGGCTCGCGAGCGGACCCCGTT
>JBILML010000011.1:0-70828 GCA_044375555.1 Terrimicrobiaceae bacterium | reverse complement strand
GCGGATTGAAAAGCCACTACGCTCCGCGCACTCCGCTTGTGCTGGAAAAAAATCCCGCTCCGCGCTCCAAAAAAACCGGCCTTCTGGCCTTCAGCGCACCGCGCGAAGGGTTCGCTCAAACCGAAATTCTCAGCGCGACATCCGACCTGCGCGAAGCCGCCGCGAATCTCTACGGTGCCATGCGCCGCCTCGACGAGGCCGGCCTGGACCTCATCGTCGCCGAGGAAATTCCCGAATCCGGCATCGGTGCCGCCATCATGGAACGCCTCCGCAAGGCCGCCGCGCGATGAACGACGGAAAACGCCTCAACACCAAAGCCAGCGGCATCATCGCCGCTGCCATCATGCTCAGCCGCGTTCTGGGCCTCGTTCGCGAAGTCCTTTTCAACGCCATTTTCGGCACCGCCGCGATGGGGCTCTTCCTGATCGCCTTTCGCCTTCCGAATCTCCTGCGCGACCTCTTCGCCGAGGGCGCGCTTTCGACAGCATTCATCACTGTTTTTTCCCAGAAGATTGAAAAGGAAGGCGAGGACTCTGCATGGGCTCTGGCTTCGAAAATGCTCACGCTGGCCGCCCTGTTCATGAGCCTCGTCAGCCTTCTGGGAATCGTATTCGCGGAACCGCTCGTTCACCTGCTCGCCCCCGGATTCGAAGCCGCTGATGTGGGATTTACGATCCTGCTCACTCGCATCATGTATCCCTTCATCCTGCTGGTATCGCTGGCGGCGCTGGTGATGGGCCTGCTGAACTCGCGCCAGATTTTTACCGCCCCCGCACTGGCATCCAGTTTCTTCAATATCGGCTCCATCCTCGGCGGTGTCGTTTGTGGTTGGATCATCGATCCCCGATTCGGCCGCGAAGCCCTCATCGGTCTCGCGATCGGAACGCTTGTCGGCGGGTTCCTTCAGCTCGCCATCCAGATTCCCAGCCTGCGGAAGGCCGGATATCGATTTGTTGCGGATTTCCATTGGAACGACTCGGGCATCCAAAAAATCCTCACTCTCATGGTGCCATCGGTCATCGCCGCCAGCGCCGTGCAGATCAATGTGCTGGTGAATTCCCGCTTCGCCTCCTACGCCGGCGCCGAGGCCGTCACCTGGCTCAATAGCGCCTTCCGCCTCATGCAGCTTCCGATCGGTGTCTTCGGGGTCGCCGTCGCCACCATCACCCTGCCCGTCATTTCACGAATCGCCGCCGACACCGACACCTCCCGCTTTGGCCCCACCCTAGGCCGTGCCATGCGGTTGGCCGTTTTTTTGACCCTCCCATCTGCTGTCGGGCTCTGGTTCATGGCCGGTCCAGTCATTGGACTTGTTTACGAACACGGTCATTTCACCAGCCAGGACACGCTCCAGACCGCACTCGCCCTCCAATTTTACGCCATCGGCCTCGTCGCCTACTCCTGCATCAAGGTCCTTTCCCCGGCTTTCTACGCGATCAATCGGAAATGGACCCCCATGCTCGTGAGCTTCGGCTCCGTGGCCTTGAATATCGCCTTGAATAACTACTTCATGTTCCACCTCGGGATGGGACACACCGGCCTCGCACTCTCCACCACGATCTGCGCCACACTGAATTTCGCCGCGCTCTATTTGCTGATGAGGCCTGCTGCGCAAACGCTCGATAGCTTGAAATTTTTCGCCACGCTCGCGCGCTGCGCCATCGCCGCAGTGCCGATCGCCCTCGTCTGCATCGCTGGAAATTCCTACCTCCCTGGATTGCTGCCTTCCGAGTCCTTCCCTTGGCGCGTGGTCAGCGTCCTCGCGACGATATCCGTGGCAGTCGCTGCCTATCTCCTCACCTGTCTCATTCTGCGACTCGACGAAACTCACTTCCTGCTGGAAATCCTCCGTCGCAAACTTGGAAAACCACGCACCCGGTAAAAGTTGAAGCCCGTCGCAGCGATAGCTACAACGGGCTTCTGTTCCCCCCAGAACGAGACCAAAGTAACAACACCCCCGCCCGGCACAAGATATTTTTTCAAAAAAAATTCAACCGCCACGTAAAAGCCTTCCAAATCGTTTTTTATAAAACGAATTTTTTCGAGGGTTTGATTGCGAATTGAAAATAAAGGCCGAATTCGATCCGATCGAGGCCAATGAAATCCTCCGCGGGAAACTTGAAAAACCACGCACCCCAGAAAAGTTGAAGCCCGTCGCAGCGATAGCTACAACGGGCTTCTGTTCCCCCCAGAACGAGATCAAAGTAACAACATCTCTGCTCGGCGCAAGATATTTTTTCAAAAAATATTCAACCACCTTTCTCGCCACCGCACCCCGCGTCTTTTTTCCGAATGAGGGATTGCTACTCTTCCCGCACCGCCGCTATAACACCGCCCTTTTCACCACCTGATGAACATCCACGAATACCAAGCCAAAGAACTCCTCGATAAATACGGCGTCGCCAACAGCTCCGGCGGCGTCGCCTCCACTCCGGAGGAAGCCGAGAAAATCGCCACCTCCCTCTCGGGAAAAAATCTCGTCGTCAAAGCCCAGGTCCACGCCGGCGGCCGCGGCAAGGGTTCGTTTAAAAACGGCTTCAAGGGCGGTGTCCATCTTTGCAAAACCCCCGCCGAAGCCCGCGACCTCGCCTCGAAAATGCTCGGCCAAACCCTCGTCACCCACCAGACCGGCGCGGATGGACGCCTCGTTCGCAAGGTCCTCATCGCTGAGTCCGTCGAGATCGAAAAGGAACTCTACATCGCGATCCTCATCGACCGCGCGACTTCCGCACCAGTCGTGGTCGCCAGCACCGAAGGCGGCATGGACATTGAAGCCGTCGCCGAAAAGACCCCCGAAAAAATCCACCACATCGCGATCGACCCCCTCCTCGGCCTCCAAGCTTACCAGTCGCGCAAACTCGCGAAGCTCCTCGGCATTCCCGCCACGCTCCTCAAGCCCGCCTGTGCGCTGTTTGAAAATCTCTACCGCCTCTTCATCGCTTGCGATTGCTCGATGGTGGAGGTCAACCCGCTCGTCATCACCAAATCCGGCGACATCCGCGCGCTCGATGCGAAGTTCAACTTCGACGACAACGCCCTCTTCCGCCACCCCGACATCCTTGCCTACCGCGACACCGCAGAGGAGGACCCCCGCGAAGTCGAAGCCTCGAAGTCGAACCTCAATTACATCGGCCTCGACGGAAACATCGCCTGCCTCGTGAACGGCGCCGGCCTCGCCATGGCCACAATGGACATCATCAAACACTGCGGCGGCGAACCCGCGAACTTCCTCGATGTCGGCGGCGGAGCCAACGAGCAACAAGTCACCGAGGCTTTCAAAATCCTCATCTCGGATAAAAAGGTGAAAGCGATCCTCGTGAATATTTTCGGCGGCATCATGAAGTGCGACATCATCGCCCAAGGCATCATCAACGCCTCGAAAGCCGTCAGCCTCCCCATCCCCCTCGTCGTCCGCCTCGAGGGAACCAATGTCGATGCCGGCCGCAAACTCCTCGCCGAGTCCGGCCTCGAACTCACCACCGCCACCGATATCGCCGACGCCGCAAAGAAAGTCGTCGCAGCCGCCGCCTAAACCAAATCTCTTCACGCTATGTCCATCCTCGTTGACAAAAATACCCGCCTGCTCGTGCAGGGCATCACAGGAAAATCCGGTGGCTTCCACGCCAAATCCTGCATGGATTACGGAACCAATGTCGTCGCCGGAGTCACACCCGGCCGCGGCGGCGAGACCTTCGAAAGCAAGGTCCCCGTTTACGACACCGTCATGGAGGCCCGCGCCCAGACCGGTTGCAACGCCACCATGATCTTTGTGCCCCCACCCGGAGCCGCCGACTCGATCCTCGAAGCCATCGACGCCGGGATCGAACTCGTCGTCTGCATTACCGAGGGCATCCCCGTCATCGACATGATGAGGGTCAAAGCCGCGCTTCAAAAAAGCTCCTCCCGCCTCATTGGCCCGAACTGCCCCGGCATCATCACCCCCGGCGCCTGCAAAATCGGCATCATGCCCGGTTACATCCACAACCCCGGCAAGGTCGGCGTCGTCTCGCGCTCCGGCACCCTCACCTACGAAGCCGTGTGGCAACTCTCCAGCCGCGGCCATGGCCAGTCCACCTGCGTCGGCATCGGCGGCGATCCGATCAATGGCACCTCGCACCTCGATGTCGTGAAAATGTTCAACGACGACCCAAACACCGAAGCCTTCATCATGATCGGTGAAATCGGCGGATCGGCCGAAGAAGAAGCTGCCGAGTGGATCGGAAAAAATTGCAAAAAGCCCGTCGCCGGCTTCATCGCCGGAGCCACCGCGCCTCCCGGACGCCGCATGGGTCACGCCGGTGCGATCGTCAGCGGAGGCCAAGGCACCGCCCAAGGCAAAATCGAAGCCCTTCAAGCCGCTGGCATCGAAGTCGCCGCGACACCCGCCGACATGGCCGACGCCCTCCTCCGCCGCATGAAGCGGGGCTGATCGCCCAAAGTTCTTACCCCGAATCTTTGATTCGCGGTTGTGCCCTTGCGTTGCATCTAAAACAGTGGGCGGGGCGTAAAGTCAGCGCCGTGATTCCAAACTATCTGCCCGAAATTGTGCGCGCCCCCTGGGGATCGTCATCTCCTTGGCGAAACAAACGGGAACGGGTCATCGTTGAATCGACCCTGGCCTTTGCGCGATGACTTTTCTTCCGCTGACTCGTCACGACGCTCTCAAGGCTTGGGCTGATTTTCTACCGGGCGTCGGTCAATACGCAAAGCGGCGCAACCATGTGGAACCGCTCCATCGGAATGTCTCGCGCCTCAGTGCAGCGTTGCGCTTCCGCACACTTTTGGAAGACGAGATTTTGAGAGACACCCTCCAGGAGCATCCGTTCCACAGCGTCGAGAAATGGGTCCAAGAAGTCTGCTGGCGGAGGTATTGGAAGGGTTGGTTGGAACGCCGACCGGATGTCTGGGATTCTTGGCGGCGGCGTGTGCGGGAGCTGCACGAGACACTGCCCGAGGCGACACGGCAGCGCGTGAAAGCCGTGGCCGCAGGCGAAAGCGGCGTGGCCTGCATGGATGCGATCGCTCAAGAACTGATCGCCACGGGGTATGTGCACAATCACGCACGGATGTGGTGGGCCAGCTATTGGATTCACGCCGAGCGCTTGCCCTGGGAACTTGGGGCGGATGTTTTTTACAGACACCTTCTCGACGCGGATCCGGCCACCAACACCCTGTCTTGGCGTTGGGTCGCTGGCTTGCAGACCCCTAGAAAAACATACTTGGTCAGAGCCTCGAACATCGAAAAATACGCACCCGATTTGCTAATTTCCCATCGCGCCGGCATCGAGCGGATCGCGGATGGAGCCATTGCTCCGGTGGTTGCCCCCGAATTTTCCAACACAACTCGACAGGCCTTGATCGATTACCCGGCCGTGGTTCCCGACAGGGGACGGCGGATCGGAATTTGGCTTCATGCGGACGACTTGCTTCCTGAAGTCAGGCCTCTCGCAAATCTCACCCCGGTCTCTGTCGCCGCCTTCTCCCAAGAACTCGACGACTGCCACACACCCGCCCTCAGCGAGCGAAGCATCGCCGCTCAAGAGGAAGCCCTAGCTGATGGTCTCGCGAGATCGGCAGCATATTTTTCATGTCCGACAGAGCAAAGCACCCATGCTGACCCTGCAGCCTGCCTGGCCGCTTGGGCCTCAAAGCATGACCTGGAGGAAGTCGTGGCTTTTGCTCCGACCGTGGGGCCCGTGGCCGACCTCCTTCCGTCTGTGCGCCAGCAACTCGACAAGTCAGGCGTCGCCCTAACTTTGATCCGTCGGGCTTCAGATGCTCATGCGTTTCAGCTCGCGGGCTCTGGGTTCTTTCCGTTTTGGGAAAAAATGAGCCGTTATCTGCACCATCAAAAAAACCTCTTTGCCGACCTATGATAATGGATACGACCCCTTCGGCGATCTCCACCATCATTCGTCTCGCGTGGGAGGATCGCACAACATTTGAAGAAATCCTGACGCGCACGGGAGCTGCCGAGCAAGATGTGATCAGGATCATGCGCCGCGAGTTGAAGCCATCCAGCTTTCGCCTCTGGCGCAAGCGCGTGAATGGACGAGTGACCAAGCATCGCAAACTTTTTAAACAACGACTGTCCGGCCCTGTCGACGAAGTGGAATAGCGCCTGCACTCGAGTAGACTTCGTTCCGTGATGAACCCTCCTTCGATAGACCAGCGACTTGCTGCGAGAGAGCGTCCGTCTTCTTCCATGGTTGGAAAGCAACGTTGGAGTGAATTGCTTTTTGCTCATTGGAAAATCGATGCACCGACCGTGCAAGCCACTCTGCCGAGGGGATTGTTTGTCGATACTTTCGCAGGCGATGCCTACATCGGTGTGGTGCCATTTTTCATGCAGCGTGTTCGTCCCGCATGGCTGCCTCCCCTGCCGTGGATTTCGTGGTTTCTGGAGCTGAATGTTCGGACTTATGTCCATGATGAAAATGGCAATCCCGGGGTGTGGTTTTACTCGCTTGATTGCAACCAACCGATCGCCGTCGCCATCGCCCGGCACTTTTTTCATCTTCCGTATTTTCACGCGAGCATGTGCGCCAAACGCCAAGCTGGAGTCATCCGATACCAATGCCAGCGAGAAGGCGAAAAGGGCGCGCCATGGTGCTATGAATGGACCCCGGGCTCGCAGTCCACTCCAGCAGAACCGGGCTCACTCGAGTTTTTTCTCATCGAAAGGTATCTGCTTTTTTCTACAAACCACAAAGGCCACCTCATGGTTGGGCGAGTTTATCACACGCCGTATCGCGTCAACATTCCGCGCGTGTCCGAAGTCTGCACCGGTCCGGCACATCTTTCAGGGTTCGATCTGACAGGCGAACCGCTCTCCCTGCTGGCGGCGGAATCTGTGGATGTATCGATCTTTGCGCTCGAGGCTACCAGGGCGCCTTGATCAGCCAAAGATCGAATGAGATTCGGTGGTTTTTAACGAATTCCGATCACTTGGGATGTCACCAATTCCTCGGGGATCGAGAGTAATTTGGCGGCGGCTTTTTGATACACTTCCATTTGCCCGGCATAGCGAATTTGGATTTCCAGAGCTGTGCCTTGATCGGTTTTAAAGTCGTAGATCTCTGCGGAAAGCGGGTTGTTTTCCTGATCGCATCGCACAACAACCCGATCAAAAACGCCGCTCACCCATTGCCCATCCAGCACGACATCAAAGGCCAGCTCTCGCCATAGACGGATGACTCCTTCGGGTTTGGTGAAGACCTCTCGAGCTAGGGGCTTTTCCAAAAACTCATTCACCAGCTTGTGGGCTTCGGGTGTGAGCGCATGAGGGGTGGGAGCTGAAGTTTCCAGCCACTCGATTCGAGCGAGGGCCTCATGCACTTCGGTGCCAAGTTTCGCGGCGTAGCTGGAAATTCCAACGCCCGCGACTCCTGCAGGAATTTCCGATTTGAAGGACGATGGGGAAGCTGGCCTTGGTGTTCCGTGGATGGGTGCTGTGAACGCGGCGGGCGCGGGGGTCTCTGTTAATTCGGGGCTCTTGATTTCATATTTCGGAAACCAGCCGGGGTCGCCGAATTGTGCGGAGGGAGCATGGAATTGAAGGAGAAGATGACGGGCAAAATTTGTGGAGGTCGTATTTTCACCGAGTTCCGCAGTCACCACATAGAGCGCTTTTTTCGCCCGGGTGAGAGCGACATAGGCCGTGCAGATGTCGCCGTATTTCTTTTCTGCCTCTTGGATTTTGAGCTGATCACGGAGCACGGCATCCTGCTCCGCGAATTCCTTGGCGGGAAGGACGAGGCCCCATTTCACGGCGTTGGCGGTGGGTCCAAGTGCGAGGTTTGTTCCACCATTTTCTCTCCCTTTTTTGTCGAGTCCACTGGCGATGACCATGTCGAAACCCAGGCCCTTCGATTGATGAACGGTCATGACGCGCACCACATCCGATGACTCGTTTTCCTGCGTCTGGCGGGATTCGATGAAGCGAAGAAAATCTGGAATCCCGTCCGAGGCGTTGCGGTTGGCGTCAAACTGCTCGGCGGCGAGCAGGAATGCCGCCGCGCGTTCCTTCAAAAACGGCTCGGCTGCGAGGTTGGAAGCATCGATCCACTCGCGAATGGTTGTGGCATAGCCTCGCAGAGCCAGACTCGAGAGTGTCTTTTTTCGAAACACCCAAGGCCTGTCGTCCAACCCCCAAGCGGATGTGGAGGGAAAACCACGGGCCACGGTTTGAGAGAGGGCGTCATCGGGGGAAGCCACCATTCGCAGGGCGGCCAAGAGAGCTGCGCCCAGCGGATTATCGACACAGGGGTTGGTTTTTCCTTCGACCGCAACGGGAATATCCTTGGACTGCAAAAGAGCTGCCAGCGCCTCGACGCCGCGGTTGTCGCGTTTAAGAACAGCGCAGGAGAGCCCCCGTTCCCACGCTCGTGTTGTTTCAAGAATTTCGAGAATTTTGCGATCCTGAGCGTCGCCTTCCTCGTCCTCATCCCCGTCGTTTTTCGGAACAGAAATCCACTCGGCAAAGCCTGGAAGGGTCCAGGTTTTTGGGGAAGTGACATGATTCCTCCAAGCCTTGGTCCATTTTTCTATGGTCGATTCGGGAATTCCAAGAGCTCCGCAGAGAGGCTCTAGATCTGCGAAGGCTTGATTCACAAACTCCAAAATGGGCTGACAGGATCGCCAGGATTCATCGAGCGGGGAAGCATCCTCAATGGTTTCAGCGTGTTTGTTGAAGTCGTCGAAGATTTCGAAGAACAAATCCGGATCGCCCCCGCGCCAGGAGTAGATCGCCTGCTTGGTGTCTCCGACATAGAAGAAACTGCGGTCCTGTGCGGGATCCATGAGCACTTCGTCGATGAAGGTTTTCAGGATTTTCCACTGAGGGCGGCTGGTATCCTGAAACTCGTCGAGGAGCCAATGCTCGAATTTCTGATCGATGCGGTAGGCGGCGGAGGCGAGCCAGGTCAGGTCCCCGGCCTTGCGCGCCAGGGAATCCGTAATGTCTGCGAAGGTGACCAGCCCCGCCGATCGGACCAGCGAGGAATAAGCCTGCTCAAATTTTTGCATGAACTCATGCAGCGATTGGCTCCGTCGGAGGGCGGACTCGAATTCGGGCTTGAGCAGGCTATTTCGCAATTCATCTCGCAGCGCTCGGATCGTGGGAGTCAGAAAAACCCGGCCGGCGTGAGCATTTCGAGTCGGGATGTAGAGGAGGCCGTCCGGGGTCTGTTTTTCATTCGATAGCTTGGCGATGAATTTTTTTAAGTCTTCGGAATACGGACTTGGAGGGGTGAGCTGCGCGGCGAGGGCCAGACCGAGTTGCCAAGCGGTTGATGCCTCCTCGTTGAGATGGGGATGCCCTTCTTGAATAGCCTCCCAAAGTTCTGCGGCCACTGGCGCTACCGCTCCGGCGTTCAAGATCGCACATCCGCCCTCGCCCCAAATCGCGGCGGCATCTCCCCAAATTGCGTCGTCTGGCGTGGCGAGGAATTTCCCGTGCAGGTCTCTGGTCTCGCTCAGCAGAGAAGCAAAGACATCGCGCTCACCTTGGTTTCGATGGAGGCGTCGCACCAGATCGATAAAATCTTCGAGAGAGGTCGAGGATTCACTGGCGAAAACCGTGGCGAGTGTCCGCTCTCGCGCGGCTTGAATTTCAGATTCTCCCGCCATGTTGAAGTCCTCCGCCAGACCCGATTCGAGAGGGAAGGCGCGGGCGATTCGGGCGAAGAGACTGTCAATCGTCCCCATGCCGAGGCGTCCGATTTTCCGAGACAGGTCACTCAATAGGGAGCGGCACCGTGCGGCATCGAGCTTCTCGAGGAGCGGCTCGCGCTGAAGATCGGCGAGTTTTACGGGTTCCAGAGCGGCCTGGGCGAGACGCTCGAAAACAGCGGACAGGAATTCGCCTGCGGATTTGCGGGTGAATGTCAGCGCGGCGATTTTGGTGGGGTCCACCCCTTGATCGAGAAGTTGGATCATTCGGGTGGTGAGCGCATAGGTCTTGCCGCTCCCAGCGTTTGCGATGAGTCGTTCGTTTTTCATTTTCGACCCTTCAAAAATTCCACGGTCTCCATCGCAACGCAGTTCTCCGGATTTCCATTCAAAAAAAGTGCCTTGAACGGATCATCCCACGAGGTCTTGAAAGGCTGGGGTGGCCAGAAGACACCCCGGTGGACCAAGCCAGCGATTTCCTTGGCACATTCCAACGAGGAGGCCAGGACCTCATCATGGAGTTCGGTGAAATTCTTCACCGATGTCTCCGAGGGATCAGCTGACAGGGTGAAATACGCTGTGAGAACGGGCGCGTCGCCAATTTCGGCACCGTGCCAATGGCGCAGAATTTGGCTGTAGAGGGGGAGTTGGAGATCGGCCCAGCGCTTTTTGACCTGTCGCTTGCCATTGTGGAATTCGAGCTCAGCCGACGGCAACCACTCGCTGGAAAGTCGCGGGCCAAAATGCTTTTTTCCGGGCAGCGTCGCTTTCGGGTGGGTTTTGTAGTCCAGGACACGCCATTCCCCGGTTAGCTCATTTTTTTCGATGCGGTCGATTTTCCCTGAGAGGTTCAGCGGGCCGACCTGAAATGGATTTTCCGCATCAGCCTCGAGCTTGCGTTCGGCCGACACGATCCGCCAACCGGCCGCGAACTGCTCGGTCTGAACTCGCGCAAAACTCCTCAATCGCATTTGGGCGGCTGCTATTTGGACGCGCACGGCAGGCGATGGCGACGAACCGAATAGCCGCTTCACGGATGACTCCAAATATCCCAATACCAAGTGCTCGATTTTGGCGGCATCGGCCTCAAGCGGAGTTTCTGTTCCGTATTTTTCGAGAGCTTCGTGCACAAGAGTCCCGAAGAGTTTGGCATCCATCTCGCGCGCATCCGAATGGAAGGCATCGAGCCAAAGAACCCTGCTCAGATAAAATCGGAAGGGACAGGCGAGATATTGCCCGAAGTCCGTCGGACTCATTTTGACAACAGTCCGGCGCATCGCGGCAGGCAGGGTCCATCGCCAATCGTTCGAGCGTCGTGGACGCCGGGCGCCTCTCGGCAGTTCGCCGAAAAGCTCGATCACCCGCTCAGGCAGCGCGTCTTCGCCGCAACGCAAGAGGAGACGAGAAGGCAGGGCCGGGCTCCCCTCGCCATCGAATCGGCTGAATGAAATAGGAAATTCCTCTGGCGAGCGTGTGAGCAACAGGCACTGGAAAAGATATGCGTCGCGGGCGAACCTCGCCGCATTGTCCGCGAGTCCCAAGGAGCTCCTTTTAGAGTCGGGAAGAAATGGGTGTCCGTTCACCGAGGAAGGCAGGAAGCCCTCCGCACAACCTCCCAAAGCCAGTCTCCGAGCCTCAATCCACGGGGCCTCCAACCAGCCTGACAATTCCACCTCTCCGGGATTCGACGAGTTGAAAACCATTTCGGACTTCAGAGCGCGTGCGAAAGCCTGATCCACCCCCTCCCCTTCGTCGCGATAGAGCGGAGATGCCTCAATGGTCTCGTAGAGTTCAGCCACCGACCGTGCCGCCTCGAGACTCTCGCCACCCGAGCGCCAGGCCTTGGCAAGCAATTCGGGCACCGTCAGGGAAAGAAGGGATTTCACTAACTGGATAAAAATCACCGCCTGCGCGCGGCGCTTGGATTTGTCTTTTTTAGGATCGAACTCCACTCCCACGAAAGCCTCGGCTTGCGGCATCTCAGAAAGAACAGCTTCGCCGATCAGAAAGTCGCACACCGCGAGACAGTCATCGTTTTTGAGTTCTGAATCGCCACGCAAGACGCGACTGAAATGCGGCAACTCGATCAGTCGGCGCAACACTCGCAACTCGCCCGAAGAGCGAAACCGAGCCCATTCCAGCGCAAGAACTCCAGGCTCGCTCAATTCCAACCGAATGCCATCCGGCAGAAACGCCGCGCCGCCGCGAGACTCGATCTCACTCCGAAATGTCATGCCAAGCTTCGGATCTGCGAGAACCACCGCGTAGTCGCCAGAAACAGGGGATGAAACAGCAAAGTTGATGGCGAGTCGGGCTTCATCCTCCGGAGACCGCGCCGCAGAGATCTGGCTCAACTCAACCTCCAACCGGCACTCCTCCCACTCCAGAGGATCCGGCCGCCCCCAAGGATCGAAGCCGCCACCCAAGCCCTCCGGAAGCCACACGAGCACCTCGGTCTGGACTCCACGCGATTCCAACGCCTCAGCGTATCGCTGGGCAGCCAGCGGCAGGTCGGGAATGCAGGCGATGACCAAACGATCCACCTCACCCACACGCGAAGGGTTGGCCATTTCAGCGAAGCGGGCCTCATTCGGATCGGTCAAACCGAAATCCTCCAATGCGGCAAGGTAGCAGGGATAAATCCGTCCCAGCACATCCCACCGCGCCGAGTCCTCGCCGCATACCTCCCTCATTCGAGGGTGCGATGGGCTCCAACCCGCCTCCGCTAACAAATCACACAGATCGCAAAGGACACCGCCACTTTTCAGGCGCGAACCCTCGGAATCCCATTTGGCATCGGAAAAAAGCGGCTCCAGAAATTGATGATCCAATTTCCCCAAAGCCAGCGCCCAGGCGCCTTCGCGCTCGAATCTCTCGGCCATCCGACACTCATTTGGCAAAAGAGCACGCATCGGCTGTGTGAATCGCGGCGAGAGCACCCCCGACTCCGCCAGCGCGCTCCGAATTCTCCTCCCCGCCCCCGCAGTCGGAATCCACACCTCCACCCGACTAAGATCCCGGGCACCGCTCCTCAGCAAATTCTCGGCGACTTGCGACGCCAGAGCCTCACGCTTCTTTAAGAAAATTCGTTCAAGCATTGGCTTGGGTCACTTTTGGTTTTTCACGCTCGGAAATCGACTCTCTGAGCCGCAACGAATGCACTTCATGTAACCCTAAACCTTGAGCCAAGTCCCGCAAAAGCAAAGGTCTTGGAGAATCAAATTTCATCGCTCAACGCCATCAAGCCTTCTTGGGATCTAGAGACTTAATCGACAGCGCTGAAAAAGCTCTTTGAGAAAGGAGGGGGAGAGCGGGTGAAGGGACTCGAACCCTCGACATCAACCTTGGCAAGGTTGCACTCTACCAACTGAGTTACACCCGCAGAGTGGAGCGGAAATTAGTGATGGGCTTGGCATGCGTCAAGATGGTTTTTCTCCTCACCGTCGTGCTTGGGGCCCGTCGCGGTTGGGAGTATTGGGATTAAATGAGGGAAGTTTCCGCTTTATCGCCGGACTCAGCGGCGGGTTCTTCGCTGGCGAGGTTTTCGGATTTTCCGAAAGCTTTGGCGACGCTCTCCGAGGATTTGGCGCGGTCGTCGGTGGAGTTGCTGAAGCGCACGCTGACGAGTTTGCTAATGCCGTGTTCTTCCATCGTGACGCCGTAGAGCATGTCGGCGCGGGAGATCGTGCGCTTGTTGTGGGTGATCGTAACGAACTGGCTTTGGTCCACGAAGCGGTCGAGGATTTTGATGAAGCGGGTGATGTTCGATTCGTCGAGCGGGGCGTCCATTTCGTCGAGCACGCAGAATGGGCTGGGCTTGACCATGTAGATGGCGAAAAGGAGCGAAACGGCCGTCATGGTGCGCTCACCGCCGGAGAGGAGGCTGATGCTCTGGAGTTGCTTGCCGGGCGGCTTGGCGATGATCTCGATGCCGCTCTCGAGCGGGTCGGAGTCGTCCATGAGCATGAGGTTCGCGCGGCCGCCGCCGAAAAGCTCAGTGAACATAACTTGGAAATTCTCGCGAATTTTTTCGAAGGTCTCGGCGAAGAGGGTTTTCGTGGTGTGGTTGATCTTCGAGATGACTTCGAGCAACTCGGCCTTGGAGGACACGAGGTCGGCGTTTTGTTTTTCGAGGAAAATGTAGCGCTCCTCGAGTTCTTCGAATTCTTGGATGGCATCGACATTGACGGGGCCCATGGAATCGAGGCGTTCGGTGAGTTCGGCGACGAGTTCCTCCATGTGATCCCAAGGAATCCCCTCGCCCTCGCTGGGCATGGCGATTGGCTCGGCGGGTAGCTCCTCTTCGGCGACGGGCGCCTCGGCGGAAAGGGTCTCGCCTTCGGCGGATTCAGGCTTGCGTTTCGCACGGTCGCGAAAGGCAACGAGGAGGCCGTAGGTGTCAGGCTCGAATGCTTCGAGGTCGGTCTGGTAGCGCTGGGAAACATGGCTGCGGATGTTTTCCATTCGCATCTCGGATTGGGCGGCCTTGACCTCAATGCGACTGCGCTGGTCTTGCAGGCTGGCGAGTTGTTGGCGGGCGGCGCGAAGGGCGGATTCGAGCGCGGAGGCACTTTCGTTCACCTCGGAGCGCTGGGCGAGGACGGCGCTCAGGCGGGATTCTTCGGATTCGAGTTCCGCGCGCCATTCGCCGATGGAGATTTCGAGGGAGGCGTTTTCGGCAGCGAGTGATTCGAGGCGGGATTCGTAGTTGGAAATATCCACGCGGCGGGCGTCGAGGAGTTCGTTGAGTTCCACGATGCGGGCGGACATGGGGCCGCGCTGGCGATGGAGGCCTTCCTGCTGCTGGCGCTCGGTGGCGACGCGGACACGAATTTCATTGAGGGCGTCGCTGGCGGAGCTTTCGCGCTCGCGGACGACCTGGATGCGGGCCTCGCATTCCGAGCGGGCGGAGCGGAGCGAGTCGAGCGAGCAGGTGGTTTCGGCAATGCGGGATTCGAGTTCGGAAAGTTGGGCGAGGCTTCCGCGAAGTCCCTCCTCGATGCTGGCGGCCTCGCGCTGGAACGAGGCGCGCTTGGCCTCGGCGTCTGCGAGTTGGCGCTCGGCGTGTCGGCGCTCGTTGTCCACCGAAGCGGATTCCACTTGGGCGGCGTTCATGGCTTCGCGGGCATGCTTAAGACGGTCGGTAGCTTGATCCATCGCACTCACGGCGGCGGCGCGGGCGACGGCGAGGGATTCGATTTTCGAGGTCGCCTCAGCGAGGGAGGCATCGAGTTCAGTGATGCGAATTTTACGCTGGAGTGTGGATTGGCCAGCATTCTCCCCAGTGGCTCCGCCGTGAATGATGCCGGAGCGGGAGATGAAACCTCCCTCCAACGCTGCGAAGGCGAAGTGGGGATGCTCAGAGCGCATGCGGAAGGCGGCTTCGAGGTTTTCGACAATCAGGACATCGCGGAGAAGTTGACGCGCAAGAATCGCTCCCTCGCCGTCGCCTTTCACGCAATCGCTGGCGCGGCCAAAGACGCCGAAGGGAAGGGATGTGGGGCGGTCGTCCCGGCCGCCATCGATGAGGTCGGGTGACAGGCGGGACGCCTGTCCTACGGAATCGGAGGAAATCCACTCGGCGGGAATGACAGTGGCGCGGCCGAGCTTTTGGCCGGCGAGCGTGGAGAGAGCGGTCTCGGCGACGGCGATGTCTTTAAAAATCACCGCTTGGAGAGCCGAGCCGAGCGCGGCTTCGATGGCCGGGATCAGGCGCTCCTCGACTTGGATGTGTTGGACGAGTGTGCCCTTGATGGCGGCGTGGTAGAGATCGGGATTATCGAGTCCACGCAGGATCGCTTGGGTTCCCTCGTCGAGCCCCTCGCCTTGTTCTTGGAGTTGACGCAAAACCTCGAGGCGCGACTCGATGCCGGCGGCGTCTTTTCCAGCGGCGTTGAGGATGGCCTCGGTATCTTGGCGCTGGTGCTGGGCGGTCTCGTGGTCCGCCATGGCGGCGGAGGTTTCGGCTTGGGAATGTTCCAGCGCCAGATGGGCCGCGTCGGAACGGCGCTTGAGATCCTCGAGGTGCGAGGAAACTTCGGCTGCGGCGCGAGAGGCGGCTTCGATCTCGTTCTGCAAAAGATGGAGGCGGGTTTCTCCCGATTCGCGGCGTCCGGTGGCGGAGGAAATTTCGCCGCGCAGCGAGTTGAGACGCGCCTCAGCATTGGAAAGTTCGGAACTTTGCGAGGAGAGTTCGCGCTCGGCGGCGATGCGTTCCTCGCGAACTTCGTTAAGTCGTGCGGTATGCTCGTCGAGCGTCGACTGGTGGGTGCGGAGGCTCTCGATCATTTGCTGGAGCAGCGAGTCGGTCTGCTCGATCTGCTCCTGCTGGGTGCGGATTTTTTCCTCGGCTTGGAAAATATCCAGACGGTGCCGCTCGATCAGCGCCGAAGACTCGGCGGTGCGCTCATGGTTGGTTGAAATGCGATTTTCGGCCGAGAAAACCCGGTTGCGGAGCGTTTGCATGCCGTCGCGGATTGTGCCGGCCTCGGCTTCGATTTCCTGGAGGCGTTGGCGGAAGGTGTCGAGTTCGACCTCCTGCTGCGCGATCTCGACCTCGTGGATCTGGCGGGCCTCTTCGCCTTGGTTGAGTTGGGCGCGGAGCGATTCGAGTTCGGTCGAAAGCGCACGGTAGTTTTTATGCGAAAGGTGGGTGTCGAAAACCCGGAGGTCGTTGAGGATCGATTGGTATCGGCGGGCTTTCGCCGCCTGGCGCTGCAACGAACCGATCTGGCGCTTCACCTCTTTGATGATGTCCTGCACGCGCACGAGATTCGACTCGGTGTATTCGAGTTTGCGGAGAGCCTCTTTTTTCTGGGCCTTGAATTTCGTGATGCCGGCGGCCTCCTCAAAAATCGCGCGGCGGTCCTCCGGGCGGTTGCTGAGGATTTGGTCGATCTTCCCCTGCTCCATGATCGAGTAGGCGCTGCGGCCCACGCCGGTATCCATGAAGAGTTGGTGAATATCGCGCAGGCGGCAGGAAGTTTTATTAAGAAAATACTCACTCTTGCCATCGCGGTAGACGCGGCGCGTGATGCGGACCTCGTTCCAATCCGTGCCGAGTTCTTTTTCGCATTCCGAGAAAGTCATCGAGACTTCCGCCATGCCCAGCGCGGGCCGGCTGTCGGTGCCGCTGAAAATGACGTCCGCCATTTCGCCACCTCGGAGCGCCTTCGCCGATTGCTCGCCGAGCACCCAACGCATCGCGTCGAGGACATTCGATTTGCCGCAACCATTCGGTCCGACAATCGCGGTGACGCCGCGGTGGAAATTCAGGACGGTTTTTGCGGCGAAGGATTTGAAACCGATGATTTCGAGGGATTGCAGATACATGGCGGGCTTGGTTAGGTTTCGGGAAGGTTAGAAATGACGCCGGATCGGGCAAGGACAAAAATACAACATCCGGTGGAGCAAAGTTTCGCCAACCACAACATATAGATTATGAATACAGACCCGAGAGTTCAGGAATTGCTGGAATTTGTCGCCATCCCAAGCGTTTCGGCGCAAGCCGCGCATGCGGCGGACATGGGGCGCTGCGCCGTTTGGTTGGTGGAAAAATTGCGCTCTCTAGGCCTCGACGCCCGCTGCGAGGAAACCGCCGGCAACCCGGTGGTCGTCGGAAAAACCCCGCGCGACCCCGCCAAAAAAACCGTTCTGATTTACGGCCACTACGATGTCCAACCCCCCGAACCGCTCGAACTCTGGACCACCCCGCCCTTCGAACCCGCGATTCGCGAAGGGAGGATTTTCGGGCGCGGTTCCTCGGACAACAAAGGCCAAATCCTCGCGCACATCCTCGGCGTCGGCGAGGCGCTTGCCGAAGGATCACTGCCCGTGAATGTGATTTTCCTCATCGAGGGCGAGGAGGAGATCGGCAGCAAACATCTCGCGGGGTTTCTGGAAAAACACCGCGCCGAACTCGCCTGCGACGCCATCGCGATTTCGGACACCGGCATGGCTGTCGATGGCTACCCCACCCTCAGCTACGGCCTGCGCGGCATCGCCACGATGGAGGTTCGCGTGCACGGCCCGGCTCAGGATTTGCACTCCGGCATCTACGGCGGCGCCGTCGCGAACCCCGCCACCGCCGCCGCCCGCCTCATTGCCAGCCTGCATGACTCCGAAGGCCGCGTGGCGATTGAGGGATTTTACGACCAGGTGAAACCCCTCGCGGAGTGGGAACGCCAAGCCGCCGCCGAGTCCCCGCTCACCGACGCCGACATCGCCCGCGAAGCAGGTGTCGAGGAACTCGCCGGCGAGTCGGGCTATTCCGGCATGGAACGCATCGGCGCCCGCCCAACCGCCGAGATCAACGGCCTCGGCGGCGGTTACCAAGGCGAAGGCAGCAAAACCGTCCTCCCCGCCCACGCCTTCTTCAAAATCTCCTTCCGCCTCGTGCCGGATCAAAAACCCGACGAAATCCTCGCTCTCGCCCGCCGCCATTTCGAAAAACACCGCCCACGCGGAGTGAGCCTGGAGTTCATCGACGGCCACGGCGGCGAGCCTTTCATGCTCGACCCGAACAGCCCCGAAGGCCTCGCCGCTCGCCGCGCGCTTGAAAAAGTCTTCGGGAAAAAAACCGCCCTCATGCGCGAAGGCGGCTCGATTCCGATTCTCACCGATTTCCAGCGAATCCTCGGCCGCCCCGCCCTGCTGCTCGCCTTAGCCTCCCCCGACGCCAAAGCCCACGCCCCGGACGAAAACTTTCCGATCGAAAACTTCCTCCTCGGCATCCGCCTTAACAAAGCCGTGCTCGAGGAATTGGCGAAGGTTTAAGCCAATTAAGTCCCGCAGAAGGTTTGATACGTCTCGCTGCCAGCAGGGGCAGGGTCGCAGTAGTTTTGCTTTTCGGGACTCTCCTCGAAGGGGTTTGCTAATGCCTCGAGCAAGCGATGCATCGGACGGAGATCGCCGCTATCGACGGCTGCCGCGAGGGCTTCCTCGACTTTGTGGTTTCTTGGAATGATGACGGGGTTCGACTTGCGCATTCGCGCGAGGGCGTCCTCGATCGGTTGGGGTTGTCGCGAAAGTCTCGCCTGCCATTTTGCCTGCCAAGCGCCGAGGCCCGGAGTTTCGGCGGTGGGGTTCAGATTTCGGAAGGTGTTTGTGAAATCCCATTGTTCACGCGCCATGATTTCGAGCAATTCACCAGCCAAACCCAAATCCTCGCTCTCCGCGTTGAATAAACCCAATTTCTCCCTCATCCCGCCGAGCCAATGGGATTCGAAGCGCTCCGGAAAAATTCCGAGGATTTCCTTGGCGATCTCGACGCCGCGTTGCTCGTCGTCATCGAGCAAGGGCACGAAGGTCTCGGCGAGTCGGGCGAGGTTCCAATGCGCAATCCGGGATTGATTTCCATACGCGTAGCGGCCCTGGCGGTCGATCGAGCTGAAAACCGTCTCGGGGTCGTAGGTGTCCATGAACGCGCAGGGACCGTAGTCGATCGTCTCGCCGGAGAGCGCCATGTTGTCGGTGTTCATGACCCCATGGATGAAACCCACCAGCATCCACCGTGCGACGAGTGCCGCTTGGCGTTCGATGATTGCTTCGAGCAAGGCCCGGTGCGACTCGACAGCGAGGTCTGGATAATGGCGTTTTTGCGTGTGGTCGGCGAGGGCGCGCAACGCATCAAGATTCCGCGTCGCCGCCACATACTCGAAAGTCCCTACGCGGATGTGGCTCGCGGCGATCCGCGTCAGCACCGCGCCTGGCAATGCCGTGTCGCGATTGACCGTTTCGCCAGTCGTCGCCACCGCGAGACTGCGCGTGGATGGAATCCCCAGACCGTTCATCGCCTCGCTGATGATGTATTCGCGGAGCATCGGCCCCAGCGCCGCACGCCCGTCACCACGCCGCGAAAACGGCGTCCGCCCCGAGCCCTTCAACTGCACATCAAGCCGGACGCCAGCGGGCGTCAAATGCTCCCCGAGCAAAATCGCGCGTCCGTCGCCGAGCATCGTGAAATTCCCGAATTGATGCCCCGCATAGGCCTGAGCAATCGGCTCCGCGCCCGGTGGAATTTTGTTTCCCGCGAAAACCTCGGCCTCCAACGCGTCGGCATCCAAACCCATCGACTCGGCGAGAGCTCGGTTCAAAACCACCAACGCGGGCCTCGCGACCGGCTCGGGATTTTGAGGAATGAACAACTCCTCCGGCAGGCGCACATAGGAATTATCGAACCGCCAACCTGCATCGATGGGATTTGCGTTTTTATTCACGAAGATTATTCCCGCAGGCCTTCACTCAAGACCGTTGGGAGCGGATCCCATCAAGGGCAGAATTTGTTTTTCCAATAGATGCACGCAACTCCTGCAAAGTGGTTCCGTTCTCATCCGAGCCATCGCGGCAATCATCCTCCGGTGAAGAACTGGATTGATGAGAATGACCGGCGAAATTTCCTGGGCTTCCTTGAGCAAACGAAACAACTCCCGGCAAGAGCCCTTGGTGAATGCGTCGATCTCCATGAGTTGGCAAAGAACCAACCTCGAGGCCTGCAAAAGAGTTTTAAGGTGCAGGCGGTCCTGCGGGCGGGATTTTCTCGAAATCAATTCCGTTTTTTCCCGATGCAGGAGGATCGGGCTGGCGACGAGGAATTCAACACCGCTGGGCAACGCCGTTCGAAGTGCAGTCGGCAAAGCCCTGTCCTTCGTGATGAAAAGCCCCTCGTTTGGCGAGTCGATCCAGATTCCGTCAATCACCGCTGCTGGAGGGTCCCCTTCGCACGAAACCCCAAGACAACCCGCGATCTCCTCCCTTTTCGTGCCGATGAAGTCGATATCCTTGGAAAGCCAAATCCTATCCTCCTCGTCACTGAATGCCGGCAATAGAAAATCGGGATCGTTGGTGATCTCCAGCAAACTGCGGTAAAACCACGCCGCGCCGCCACCGATCAGGATATTGCCCTCCAAAAAATCCCCCGACATCTCGCCGATCCGCGACAGAACACGCTTCACGGCACTCCAATCGACTGCCTCGGAGTTCACGGGCACGGCCAAAGATGCACCTCTGCGGATGCGACCAACTCCCACTCGCCAGGAACACCCGGGGCACGGAGTTCCTCGGCGGTGTAGCGATTGCCGGGATTGTTTTTCCAAGCCTCCTTCATCGCAAAATGCCGCTCGTTCACAGTCCCCTCGCCGAGCGGCGAATTTGGATTTTCTGTGGATTCGCAGGGTTTCATGAATCAATCCATAAGCTCGCCGCCACTTGCCCTCAAGCGCTTGTTTCGGAGCAATGCCCCCGCCGCACTCCGCGCGTTGACTTGGTTGAGCGTCGAACTAAAGTGCCGCGCATCGCATGAGTCAGAAAAACCGCCATGTCCTTTTCGTCTGCACAGGCAATGTGTGCCGCAGTCCGATGGCGGAGGCGCTGTTTCGTAAGCTCGCCGCCGACGCGCGCGACATCACCACCGAGTCCGCCGGCCTCAGCGCCGGGAAGGGCCAGCCGGCCAGCCGAGATGCCGTCGATGTCCTCGCTGCCGAGGGCGTGGAACTCACGAAATTCCGCAGCCAGCCGGTGACTGAGGAACTCCTCGAAAGGTCCACGCACATTTTCGTGATGACCGAGGACCACCGCCGGCTCCTCGATTTGTTTTTCCCCGAATTTATTCACAAGGTCCGCCTGTTGCGTTTCGATGAAAAAGGCTGCCCCGATGTGCCCGATCCGATCGGACAAGGCCGCGCGGTCTACGCCGAATGCAAACGCAGCATCGAAAAGGCGCTCCCCTCCGTAATGAGAATCATCAACCAAAATCCCATGCCATCCACACTCGACGCCCGCCCCGATGCCTCCGCCCTCGCTGAAACCGACCCCGAGATCGCCGCCGCGATTGAGAAGGAACACCGCCGCCAGTTTGAGCACATCGAGCTGATCGCGAGCGAGAATTTCACAAGCCGCGCTGTGATGGAGGCGCAGGGTTCCTGCCTCACCAACAAATACGCCGAGGGCTATCCCGGCAAACGCTGGTATGGAGGTTGCGAGTATGTGGACATCGTGGAAACTCTGGCGATCGACCGCGCGAAGAAGCTCTTCGGCGCCGAGCACGCCAATGTCCAACCACACAGCGGCAGTCAGGCGAACATGGCCGTTTATTTCAGCGTCCTGACCCCCGGCGACAAAATCCTCACCATGGACCTCGCCCACGGCGGCCACCTCACTCACGGCCACAAGGCGAATTTCTCGGGCAAACTCTACGAGGTTTCCCACTACGGCGTGAGCCGCGAGACCGAGATGATCGACTACGACGCCCTCGCGCGCCAAGCCGAAGAGGTCCGTCCGAAAATGATCACCGCCGGCGCCTCGGCCTACCCGCGAATCATCGATTTCCAGCGCATGCGGGAGATCGCCGATTCCGTCGGCGCCTACCTTTTCGTGGACATGGCCCACATCTCGGGCCTCGTCGCCGGTGGTGTGCATCCCTCGCCCTTCCCTCACGCCGACTTCGTCACCACCACCACGCACAAAAGCCTGCGCGGCCCCCGCGCCGGTCTGGTCATGTGCAAGGAGCAGTTTGCCAAAAAAATCGACGCCCAGACCTTCCCGGGAGTCCAAGGCGGCCCGCTCATGCATGTCATCGCCGCGAAGGCCGTGTGCTTCCACGAGGCGCTGCGTCCGGATTTCAAAGACTACGCCCGTCAGGTCGTGAGCAACGCCAAGGCTCTCGCCGCGCGTCTCTCCAAAGTCGGCCACCGCATCGTCTCGGGCGGCACCGATAACCATGTCATGCTCGTCGACCTCCGCCCTGCCGGCATCACTGGCGCCGAGGCCTCCGAGGTTTTGGACAAGGCCGCCATCACGGTGAACAAAAACGCCATCCCGTTCGACACCGAGTCGATCATGAAAACCGGCGGCATCCGCATCGGCACCCCGGCCATGACCACCCGAGGCCTCCGCGAGGACGACATGATGCAGGTTGCCGACTTCATCGATGGCGCGCTCAAGAAGCGCCATGACGAAGGCGCCCTCGCCGCCTTGCGCAAAGAGGTCCTCGCCTTCACTTCGCGTTTCCCGCTGCCCTGAGAAACGGCCCGCGCCGCTGCGGGAAAATCATCGCCCTTTTTTGTTCCCATCGGGGATTCACCTTGTTTGAATCTCCGACCCTTCACAGGACCTGCTCCCTCGGGAGTCGACTCGGTAAACTCCTAACCAAACCAAAACCATGATCAAAAAAACCAACTCCATCATGAGAAAATGGGCTACTCGAACCCTCGCACTGGCCATGCTCCCCTGTTTTGCCATGAGCGCTATTGCCGACGACGACAAGGAAGACCAACAACCCGAACCTGAGGAACAACCTCAGCCGCTCGCCCGGTTTTCACCGGACCACAAGCAAATCCTCGTGAACGCTCCGGGCGTCAAAGAATTCTCCTTTGGCACGTCGGTTCGTGCGCTCGTCGATGGTCAGCACACCAGTATCTCCAGCGATCTCGACTCAGTGGAATCCGTCTCCGAATGGCGCGATCTGGACACACCGATGGGCCTGTCGATGGCCAAATCCGTGACCTATCAAAAGCCCGGCGGAGAACTTGCTTACACGATCACGCTGAAGATTTTGAAAGAAAGTAAAACAATCGCGCTCGAGGGGGTTTTTCATAACCGTAGCTCGAAGAATGCGAATCTGAACTACATCGAGCTTTTGAGCACTTACTCCGGCGGGCGTTTCGTCGTGGACGCCCCGAATCAATGGCTGGTGACGCCGTTGATGGAGGACAAACCCGCCGAGATGATGAACTCGCTGCAGACTTCCTTCCGCGAAGCGGTATTAATTTATAACAAAGGCGCCGGATTCTTGATCGGACCCACTGGACCTCCAGAGGCTTACACCGAAATTGACTTCCGCGAGGGAGGTTTCAAAGCCTACGCCAAGATGGAAGGCGTCCTCGTTCGCGCTGGCGAAAGCCGCCGTGGCGAGCCGATGATGGTTTGCTTCGACTCCCCAGCCACTGCCACGAACATCTGGACCCGCTGGGTCGCCGCCACCCACGGCGCCCGCCTTCACCGAGGCCCCGTTTACGGCTGGTGCAGTTGGTATGACCGCACCACGAAAATCGACGAAAAGCACACCCGCGAGGTTTTGGACATTCTCGCCTCCAATCCCAATGTCTTCGGCAAAGGCGTTTTGCAGATCGATGATGGCTATCAAATCATGGACGGCGACTGGCGCGGAAATGCGAAATTCCCCTCCGGCATGGCGACTATGGCGAAGGACATCCGCGCCAAGGGCTGGCTGCCCGGCGTGTGGTTCGCTCCGCTCATGATCAACCCCGAGCATCCCTGGATGAAGGAAAATCCCGAGGCAATCCAAAAGAACGCCGATGGCATTGCGAGCTTCATGAACGCGAACCCCTTCCACCCCGATGGCGCGAACTGGATTGTGCCCGATCATCCGGAGTCGAAGAAGTTCCTCTATAACATCATCAAGGACGCCCGCGACCGTGGCTACGGCTACATCAAGATCGACTTTAATGGCATTGGCTCCCGCTTCACCGATCCCACGAAGACAAGCCTTCAAATCTTCCGAGATCTTTACACCCTGTATCGCGAAGCCGCTGGTGAGGAGATGTATATCCTCTCCTGCCTCGGTCAACCGACTCGTGGAGTGATCGGCTTCATTGATGCCGCCCGCGTCGGCCCGGACTCGCACCCGGCCCACTTCGACAAATGCCTCAAATCCGTCCTGCGCTTCCAGATCTATGACAATGTCTGGTGGCAGAACGATCCGGATGTTTCCTACATCGCCACCGAACTCCCCAGCCGTGAGCTGGGATGCGTCCGGGGCGGCGAAAATAGCGAGGCACCACACGAAGGGATGTGGCGCACTTGGCACGCAATCACCACACTCGTCGGCGGAACCGCCATGATCAGCGAGCCGCTGCAAACCGAGGATTCCAAAGCCGCCTGGCGCGCATTTGAAATCATGCGCCCCGCGAGCGCCGAACCAGCCCGCCTCTGGACCCTGGGCACCTCGGCCGGCAATGGCATTTTCGGCTTCAGTGCGCAACGCCCCTTCGGAGACTTCTCGGTCTTCAACCTCTACAACTCGAGCAAAGGCCAGCAAGCCATCAACCTCAACTTCGCGTCCGTCGGGGTGCCTCCCGGGGTCGAATGCGCCGTCTTTGATTTCTGGGAAAACAAAGTCGTCGCCCGCGCGAAGGACACCTTCACCACCCAGCCGCTCGAATACCTCGCGTCGGCTCTCCTGCGTTTCACGCCGTTGAATTCCGACCGGCCCCTGCTCGTCGGCTCGAACCTCCACCTCTCCATCGGCGCCACCGAGATCAAGGACATCCGCACCTCTCCGGAGCGTGTCGAGGTCCTACTCACCGACGCCGGCGCGCAAGATGGCAGCCTGACCTTCCACAGCGCGAAGCCCCTTGCCGCAGAGGGCGCCGAAAATTGCGAAGTCACCGCCGTTGAGTCCCTCGGGGAAAACCTCTGGCGCGTGGACCTCAAAGGCCGCCAGTGGGGCAAGCCCCAGTCGATCCGTCTCTCGATCGGCGCCGCGAAACCCAAAGCCGCAAAGTAAAAAAAGTTCCCCCCGGAACACCTCCCCCGGCAATATCAACAAGAAGGAGTCACGCGCACCGATTACCTCATGGTGATTAATGATGTTGATTGAAAAGCGGGGACCGCTACGGCCATTCTCCCCGGATAGACCGCAGCGGCGGCCCTGCTGATGTTTAACACCGCAGGGCTCTTCCCCCAAATTCTACTTCAGTTTATTTCCCTTTGCCTCGGCACGGCAGAGGAGTGCCTTTGCTACAAGAATCAAGCCCTCCGATTTTCGATTTCGCTTCCACATAAACCAAGCGCCGCCGAGGAGGAGAAGGAAGCCGGTGGCCCAGGTTTCCGGCTCTGGCACGGGGATGATGTGATAGCCATCCAAACTGGAATCCCAGCTAGTTTGCTGAAGACCGAGGTCGAAGCCGCTGCCAAGGAAGCTGTCACCTCCGCCCACGGCACCGCTGTGAAAATAGATTCGTGCCAATGCCTCGTCGCTAAGATCCGGGCCGAAATAAACTTTGTCGGTGTCGTTGCCAGTGCCCCCATTCCACAGCGTCGTGCCGGTCCAGTTGTAGATATCGAGCGTGAAGTCGTTCATGACTATGGTATCAAACATGATGGCTACGCCCCCTTCTCCCAGGTCGATAATGGAGTTTCGGCTCAAGGTTAAGTTATCCACCAATCCGCTGTAGTTTCCGCTGAAGGACAGCCCCGCCACCGTGGTGCTGGTGCTGTTGAGGGTTACGGACTTATTGTCGAGGGAACCATTCGCACTCACGAGCAGTGAGCCGCCGTTCACTTGGACGGTGTTGTTCGCACCCAGCGCCCCTTCGCTGGCGGCGTTGAGCGTGCCGGCGTTGACGGTGGTCGTGCTGTTGTAGGAGTTCGACCCACTAAGGATCATAGTGCCGGCGCCATTTTTGGTGATGCCGCCTGTGCCGCTGATGTCACCGGAGATGATGAGCGTATCGCCGGTTTCGATGTCCCAAGTGGCGTTGTTCACCGTGATCGCGCCGCTCAAGGTGGCGCTCTGGCTGGCAAGGACATTGTAGACCGACATTGCGTTCGTGATCGTGCCAGTGGTATCGATTTTCAGCAGCGAATTGCCATCAGTCTGCGTGATCGTGCCAGTGCCGGCGGCGTTTGCGTGACCGATCACAAAAGTGCCGGTGTTTATAGTAGTGCCCCCGGAGTAGCTATTATTGCCCGAGAGGCTCAGAGTGCTGGAGGCGTTGTGAGTGAGGGCGCCGGTGCCTGTAATTGCTCCGGAAATGGTTTGGTTGTTTGTGCCGGAGTAGATGAAGGTGCCGCTGTTGGTGATGTTGCCCGAGTAACTGCCGCCGCCGAGTAGCCCCGTGGAGGAAATCAAAATCGTTCCCATGCTGATAGTGGTCGCGCCGGTATAGGTGTTGTTGCCGGAGAGGGTGAGGGTTCCGGAACCAGATTTGGTAAATCCACCCGTGCCGATCATCAATCCGCTGAATGTCTTACTGGTGTTGTCCGCTCCGGCGGTGAGCGTATTGGAATTCAGCATGACACTGCCCGCTCCGGCGATCGAGCCCACCGCTTCGCTGGCGGCGAGATTAAATACCGCCCCGCTGGCGACCGAGACGGCGCTGGTGTTCGCAATCGCGCTGCCGCCGCTGACCGTGAGCGTGCCGGTGCTGATTGTGGTTGCGCCTGTATAGGTGTTGTTGCCACTCAATGTCCATGTGCCACTTCCTGACTTTATTACACCACCTGTTCCGCTGAGGATGCCGGAGTAGGTATTCGACTCGTTGTTTGAACCCACGGAAATCGAGTTTACCCCGAGGTTGATCGCCTTCGAACTGACAAGCATTCCAATTTGGTAGTTGTTGGCGCCTGCAACGCCGAATTCAACAGAGGCACTGGCACCGTAGGGATTGAAGTTCGCGTTTTGAAGGGCGTTGACATTGGAGAGCTTCAAGTTCCCGCCATCCACATTAAAGTAGCCCGTGAGGGTATTGGCTCCGGCAAGCTCGAGCGTTCCGCCAGCACCCGCATAGAAATTGACATTGCTCGCTCCACCGATGGCTCCTCCAATTGTGAGGGTTTTGTTCGTGTTGATATTAAAAACCAAGGCTCCGCTCCGGGAAACCGCTCCGGTGCCGAGATTGAGATCATTTGCGCCTCCGAAAATCATAGTTCCGCCGATGGTAACCGGGTTGTTTCCCGCGAGCGTGAGCGCGCCGCCGCTTGTGTTATCGAGGGTCGTGCCGTTGGCGATGACAAAGGCCCCTGTGCTAAGGGCCGAGGCGTGACCGATGTTGAGGGTGCCGGCGCTCAGTGTTGTCCCGCCCGTGTAGGAGTTACTTCCCGAGAGCGTCAGTGCGGCTGTGCCTACCTTGGTGATGCCGCCGCCTGTGCCTGTTAGATTTCCGCTAATGGTGCTGGCAACATTTTTAGATCCGATACTGATCGTGTTTCCGCCGAGATCGATGGCAAAGGCGGCAGCAGCGAAAGCGCCGATGTTGTAGGTGGAATTTCCAGCCGCGAAGAGGAGCTGTTTACCGCTGGTGCCATAAAGGTTCAGCGTCAGGTTTTTCGCGGCATCGACATGGGAGAGGCGGAGATTGCCGCCATTCAGGTTGGTGAAGCTTGTGGCCGTATTGTCACCGGCCAGATTGATTTCGCCACCCGAGACAGTAAAAAAGTCAAGAGTTCCAGACCCAGAAAGAACACCACTGAATGTGCTTGTAGTGGGGGTGCCGGTGGAGATGGTCAATCCAGCGGTGCCAACACTCACATTTCCCGCGCCGGCGAGGCCATTGATTTGCTCCTTGGTTGTTACTAGAAAAGTGCCGCCGCTGGCAACCGTGACAACAGTGGTATTGTTAAGAGCGTTGCCGCCGGAGACCTCGAGGGTTCCGGAGTTGATGGTAACACCACCGCTGAAGGTGTTTTCAGCGGAGAGGGTGAGTGTGCTAGAGGCGTTTTGGATGAGGTTGCCGGTGCCGGAGATCACACCTGAGAAGGTTTGAGCATTTGTGCCGGAGTAGATGATCGTTCCGTTGTTGGTTATGTTTTGCGCGTAGGTGCCGGCACCGAGGCGGCCGGAGGCTCCGATCTCGATGGTTCCGGCGTTTATAGTGGTGGCGCCGGTATAGGTGTTGTTACCGGAGAGGGTGAGCGTGCTGGAGGCGTTTTTGGTTAGGACGCCCGTGCCGGAGATGATGCCGGAGAGAGTTTGGTTTGCAGTGCTCGCGTAGATGAAGTTGCCACTATTGCTAATAGCTCCGGAGTAGTTCCCGCTGCCGAGTAGACCAGCGCCGCCGATTTCCAAGGTTCCGGCGTTGGTGGTGATGTTTCCGTTAAAAGTGTTCGTGCCTCTCAGCGCAAGGGTGCCGTTACCTTGCCAGTTCAACGATCCCACACCGGAGATGATGCCCTCGAACCTCATTCCACCTGACGATGCGTTAAGAGTATTGCTTCCGGTTACAACCACATTGCCAGACCCGAGGCTCAGGATTTGAGAGGAGCCATTAACTAGTAATGTGCCGCCCCCGTTGAAAAAAATGGGATTGTTTCCTGTTAGCGCCGTGAGGCCGTTGTAGTTAACGAGCGTGGTGACTCCAGAATTGATAGAAATCGAACCCGATCCCAGCGCATTCGAGGAACCGATGCGCAATTCGCCTCCGGCAAGGCTGAGGTTGCCGGTTCCCAGCGAACCGTTGGCCGAAAGCTGCAGTTTAGCACCGCTGAGGGTCAGGTTGCCCGAATAATTGCCCGAATTAGAGATAGTCCACTGGTTTACCCCGCCGACGGTTAGGTTTCCGCTTCCGCTCAAGGCATAAGCTGTGAAATTGCCGCCGACATTTATAGTTGCACCACCAGCTCTGATAATAACGGTCGAATTGTAGAAGATTCCGTCGGAGCTATTCACCGTTAGTGAAGATCCACCGCCTATGACGGTATCGAGGGATCGGCTGTCGCCGTTTGTGTAGTTTCCGTTTCCTATGTAGCCAGCCGCAGGAGCTCCATTCAGCGTCGTGGAGGAGCCGTCCAGGTAACCAATGTAACCGTAAAGTAGCATGGCGTTCACATAACCGCTGGTGCCGTTACTGGAACCAGTCATCCGCAAATGGAGACCTTGGCTTGAATCCTGCGTCGCCACCGTTCTTAGGCCCGTTAGCGTGGCAGTTTGGTTAGAATTATAAACTCCGGAGCCTCCAACATTCAGCGAGATCGATTGGATTTGGGTGGTAAAGTTGCTGCCCGAGAAGGCGGAGTAAACCGAAGTGCCACCCCAGCGATTCGCTCCATAGAAGGAAACATCGTAGGTGAGATTGGAATTCAGATTGCCGAGATAAAAATTCCAACCATTTGTTGCATTGGAGGAGGCGTATCCGGCAGCGGCGGCTTTTGATCCGCCGAGCAGGCCAAGCGCGGCGGAATCGATGACCACGGAATCCACTTGCGCCTGGGTGAGTGGGTTGCTGACATTACTTCCTAGCGGACCGTTAAAACTATCAACACCTGCTGAGGTTCCCAGCAAATTGCCTCTAAAATTTCCTGAGCTTGTTCCAAATGTGGTTTGAATCCCAACCCATCCCCATGGATTGATATTATTCCAGAGATTGCCATTTGCATCAGTGCCGTTCTGGCTTGCCCCGCGATACCCAGCGGCGTCGTTCAGGTTCACCAGCCATGTCTGAGCGGAGGCACTTGTTAGGCTTCCTCCCATTAGAAGTATTGTAACGACCTGCTTTAAAACCCTGAGCCCAAATGTAAAGACCATGGGAGGATTACAACGAATAAGCGTGGAATCTTTAACGGTCGCTCGGAAGAAAGCGATCCAAGAAAAAATCGTGCCAGTGAAACCACTATTTTTGGGATACTCAGGCGTCCACTCTTTCACAAAATAATGAGCGCCAGCTTTTTGAAGATAACGACCGATCTGGTTAGAGAGAGCATGAGGCTTGCACAGAGAAGAATCCGAGTCACCTGAGTGCAAGATGCACTGGAAGGACTGTCTATCGTGGTCAAGAGACTTCAATGGGAAACAAAGAGGCCTTTTGCGCGCATGAAACATAACGACTCAGGTTAGGCTTGGTGACCGCATGGCAACTGTTCTGCAATTGAATGCATTTTCTGAGAGGAGGCGTTTTGTGCTTGTTTACACAAAGAGGGAAGTTGGGGGGGGGCAAGGACCGCAGAGTTATGGCAATGCGACTAGGTGCTTGTCGGCTTCCGCCCGTAGGGCGGGGTTCAACTTAACTGCCTCGTCGAAGGCTTCGCGGGCCTTGGTGGCGTTTTTCTGCCCGTAAACTTGTTCAAGTCCGATGTTGAAGTAGGCTGCGGCCTTTAAGCTGTCCTTGGAATTCGGGAGGTTGATCACGCGGTTATAAGCTTCAAGGGCTTCGCTGTATTTCCCTGTCTCCCGTAAAGAATCCCCCAGAAGAAGATTCAAGTAAGGCTTGGCCCAATCTACATCGCGAAGCAGCGATGCTTTTTTAAAGCTCTCGGAAGCTGCGGCGAAATCTCGTTCGCTCTTCATCTGATACAGGCCCAAGGCCTGAAGAGCGGTGACTTCGCAAACAGGCGATATTTCCGTATTTTCAAGAGCCCGTTTAGCCAAGGAACCAGCAGCCGGGTAATCCTTCTGTTCACTTTTGACGAGAGCCTGCTTGGCCACTGCAAAGGACTTTTCGCCCAGGTTGGCGGAGATTTCCTCGGCCTTGGTGTATTCCACCAGGGCCGCAGGATAATCTTGTTTTGCAAGCGCGGCATCCCCGTTCTTAAGGAGTGTGGCGTAGTCTTGGGCGGATGCGGTGAAAGCAAATGCGGTGAGCAGTGACATTGCGGAGGGAAGGATTTTCTTTTTCATGTGTATGGGTAGTGCGAGGGCTCTAATCAAGCACATCACCCTTGCACACCAAACCCGAATGAGCAGTTAGAGGAGGACTATGGAACTTTATGTAAATAGGCCCTGGAGTCTGCTTGCTGCGGAGATCAAAACTCCTCGACTCGGAAGTCATCGCTTTCGTTCAGCAGCATCGCGCACCCGGATTCCGGAATTTCCAATTCCGACAACGCAATTCCGCCGCGCGCATTCGGAAGAATGTGGATGGCTTCCTGGGCACCTGCTCCGAGTTCAGCACGCTCCAGAATCACATTCCGGGATGAAGCTGGACCATGGATGCTAAGCAAAGGCCCTTGGGGATCGAAGACGCGCAAGCGCTCGATGAAGATCGGAGTTTCGATATCGGAGTCCTTGGCGTGAACCCAAACTGCTCCGACTCGCTGGCCGATGTAGCAATCTCCACCGGCATCGCGGACTTCATTATCGATCAAGTGCACCGGACCCGAATACGGCACACAGTTGAAGGAAGAGGCGACATGGATGCCGCCGCCGGAAAAAACAGTTCCAATGATGGTGTTGCCCTGCACGAGGTGGTCCGCACCACCGTAGATGGCGATCCCGTTGGCATGCCACTGGAGTTCGACCAGATTGCCGAGGAATTTGTTGCCGATCCCGGGAATCCATTCCCCGCCTTCGCGCGGCGACCAGGTGGCCAGTCCATCGTCCCCACAATTCCTCACATGGCATTCCCTCACGGTCGAGTATGAGCTGCCGTTGCAAAAATTCACCCCGTCCGCCATCAGATTCCGCAGCCGACAGTGCTCGATCAGCAGGTTTTTAGTTCCGCCCGTGGTCCAGAACCCGCATTTCAAATGTTCGATCCAAAGCCTGCGGAAAACGGAGCCATCCCCGAAATTTCCATCGAAGGCATTGTCAGGGGAGGAGTCGTTGCGGATATTTGTGTCGCCGAAGATTCCAATATCCGAAACAGTTACAGTCCGCCCCGTTCCAACGAACATGGGGCGGGAGCCTCCAAATCTCGAATGCCACATTCCCGCGCCGCGAATTTCGACTCCGGGCAGAGGAATCCTGTCCCCGCTCAATTCGAAAACCCCTTCCGGAATCCAAGCCACCACCCCCTCGCGTATTGCCGCCTCCAAAAGCTTCCGCAAAGCCGACGAGTCATCGATCCCATCGCCCGGAACCGCTCCAAAGTCCGCAAGTGAAAGACTGCCCGCCGGCTTTGGCAGGGGCGGCGGGACGGTTTCCAATTCGATAAAATCGACCAGCACATACTCCGTGGCATCGTTTTTTTCCCTGCGCAAAACCAGCGAATCCCCCTTGCGCACAGTCGGGATGCGAACATGGGTCTCATCGAAAAAATGATGGGACCGACCGAGTTGCGGGTCGTCCGGCCAGGGAAAATCCCCGTAGTTCCAGGAGTGCCGCGAGTTGAGCGGAATCTCCGTCACTGGGCGGCCATTTATTAGAAGCTGCAGTGATCCGGAGATTCCTCCGCCATGGGGGGAGTCCGGAATGCAATAACGCAAAATCAGGCCATCGGCTTCGCGCCTTGCTGCAAATTCCACTTGATCGCCGACTTTTTCGAGACGCACATGGCGGCGTCCCGAGGATTCGGACTCTGGCGTGAGATACCGGTGAGACGGCCCGCGAATCTCTCCATTCGTCAGGGAATCCTCCGCTTCGTATCGCTCCCACGGAAACGGACCGGATACCGAAATGGCACCAGGATCGCGTTCACACGAGAGCAACAGGGCGGCGATAAGGGCCAAGGTGGCAGTTTTTTTCACAACCCACACTCAAAGATTGAAGCGAGCGGTGCACGATTGCTCGGCAGTAGAAATTTCAGACGGTTTGTTTTCGTGCAGCGAGTTGCTGCTTGATTTCGTAAGCACGGGCCTCGGTGATCGGGAACTTGCGGATAAACAAGATAGAAAGAGCTATGAACAAAGCTGGGAAAACGATATCGCAAATGCGCATCCAGAAAAATGTGGAGGGCGATTGGGCGGCACCAAGCGATTCCTCGAACCCGGTGAGCCCCAACAAGGCACCAGAGACAACTAGCGATGCGGAAAGCCCGAGCTTGACGATCCACCAGTAGACGGAGCTGTAGGTGCCTTCACGGCGCTCGTGGGTGTGGAGTTCATCTTCGTCGCAGACATCGGCCATCATAGATCCCATGAGGACCCACAAAGCGGAAAAGCCGAGCCCGATGAACGGGCCAGGAAGGAGATTCAAATACGGGATGGATTTCTCATAGCAGAACCATTTGATGAGCGTTCCGAAAAGCGCCGCAGACGCGCAGAGAATGAATGCTTGGCGCTTGCCGAAATGTGTTCCTAGCCATGTAACCAGCGGGATGAATGCAAGGCCGAGAAACGATGAAAGCGTTCCAGACCAGCCAAGGAGAACAGACGAAGCGCTTTTGTTGCCATCAAAAAGATAGTAGATGACGAGGAAGGAACTGAAGTTCTGAACCAGAGTAAGCCCGGGAAAGAAGGCGAATGTGGCAAAGCAGATGTATCGGAAATTTTTATTTTTGAGGGTCTTTTTGAGTCCGTCAAAGAACGAAAGACCGGCCTTGGATTCTCCAGCGCCTTCGCGTTTTTGGAAGCGGCGGGCGGTTGGATCCTTGAGAAAAATCACTGGAACAAGTCCTGTTGCGATGACAAGCACACCCAGAATGACGGCTAAAACTCGGGCGCCATGGATGCCATCGGTAAAAATGTCCCATTGTGTGATGGCAAAGAGCCACGCCATGGGAACCGCTGCGAGGGATCCGATGAAGTTCATCGTTCCCATGAGTCGCGTGCGCTCGTGATAGTCGCTGCTCAGCTCATATCCTAATGCAACGAAAGGTGTAGCGTATAAGGTGTAGGCTAAAAAATAGACGAGTGACATCCCGAGGAAGAACCAGAAGTAGGCCATTTCGCTCCAACCGCGTGGCATTTGCCACATGAGCATGAGGGTGAGTCCAACGGAAATGATGCCAACAAGAAGGAAGGGTTTGCGACGCCCCCAGCGCGAACGCCAGTTATCGGAGAGGTAACCCACTGGAGGATCCGTGAGCGCATCGAAAAGTCTGGGGATTCCGGTTGCGAGACCAACCAGAAAGGCGCTGACACCGAGCTCCACGGTTAGAACAAAAGACGCCAAGTTGGTGATCGCCAGGGCCAAGATCATGTTGCTGATCTGCCCCGTGCCGTAAAAGATTTTTTGGGCAACGGGAATCCTGTCTTGAGGAGAGGTCTCGTGGCGTGAATGGAGGGACATCAGCTGAGCGGGGAGGCCGACTATTTTTCGGCCTGATCAAGCAAGGCCGAAGCCTCAGAGCACCGACCGTTTCCCAACAGCGTGGATATCCGGTCGAGATCGGCTTTGGGAACAATATTGGCCTTACGAAGTGCGAGAAGACGCGCTGGAAGGCGAAGGTCTTCTGGGGTGAAGGTAAATTTTTCGCCCAATTCCCTGCGGCGGACTTCTTGGATCGCCTCCAGCGCATCGTAGCCATCCTCGTGGGTCGGCTCGATAACAGTGCCTTCCCCGTAGTCGTTCCAAGTTACCAACTGGATCAATGGCCACGGGCCCTCCATGGCGGCACGGAGCGTTTCACGGATGGTTCGACCGCCGCGGCGGTCGAGTGGCGAAAGAAGGGATTTTTCATAAATATCATTGAACCCTGGATAGGCGGAGGGAATTGCTTTGCTTGGATCGGGGGACCGATAGGCGTGCGTTTCAGTAAGGCGGCAAATGATTTCATCAGGAGAAGAATCTCCGTTGAAAGGTTCGGTATGCACCCAACTGAATCCTCCATCCATACCGACTCCCTGCCAAAGATGATGGAGGCCGAAAAGGCGAGGTTCGGGGTTGAGATCCGCCTTGGCCGCAGCCCACACATCGGAATCCGTCACAAATATCGGACCAAAATTCAGAAGGAGAGGCTCCCCCTCAAATTGGAAATACTGTGGCTTGGGGAACCAATTCTCCCCGAGCCAGCGGAAATTTTCCGCGACATGGCGTGGAATTTCCTCCAGCGTGATTTTGCCCCAGTCCAGCAGCAACTTCACCGTGCGATCCTCATAGCAGGCAGCGAATTTCATTCCATGGGTTCCACAGGCGTCGAACATCGCCTGAGAGGCGAGATGAATATCTGGGAAATCAGCGGCTTCGGCTATTCCATACCAGTCAACGATGACACCGTTAACTCCAGATAGTTTCATTTCAAGGAGTTGGCACTCCAAAACATCCGGATCAGTGGAATCATAAAGTCCAATCAACGGGTGGTTATGGGACCAGATGTCGGGCAAGCCCTTTTCATCCACATTCGAGGGATCATGCTCGTTTTTGTGGCCGGTCCAGTGCGCTCCCCACTTTTGTCTCACCTGTGGCGTTTCATACCAGGGCATGTAGTGCATCAGGAGTTGTTTGGTTTCTGGTGCGGAGAGGTCTTTGAGCACTGCGGCGGCATCGACGGGGGCCTGAGGCGACACCGCCTCGGCCGTATCCGCTGGTAAAGGTTCCGAGGTAGGAACGGTTGCCGGCTCGCAACCAGCGACAGCCATCATGACGATTGAGCAGAGAGTGAAGAGCGGAGCCTGAGAGTTAAGTAGCATGGTTACGGAATCGGGAGGGAGTGTTTATGTGCAGGTGCAGACTCCCTAGCACTCAACTGACGGACAATGACCGCCGGACTTTATGTAAATCAATCCTCTTACATTGAGGTGCGGAGGGCCCATCGACCCACACACCCTCGACCTCGATGCGTATGGGGTGAGCCGGAGGACCTGTTTGTCCTCGCTGGATGGCTGCAACCAGCACATCGATCGCCCCAGCGCCAACAAAACGGGAATTTTGATCAATGCCGGCAAAATTTTTGGGGCCGTCCTTCTCGCCATCGAGGTCCAGGGTGGCGTAGGCAGCATCATGCGGAATGGATAGACCACAAGCCTCCGCAAGCCTTAGGCCGAACCCGTCAACACTCACAATGGCATCGGGTCTATGCCTCGTAAACCAACGCTTGAAAGACTTTGGATCCCAGTCATCGAGAACAAGCGGTGGAGGTCCGGCATTTCCGGGGGATGAAAACCGATGCTCCAAGAACGCTGCAGTCCACTTGCCATTCGCGCGCAAATCCAATGCCCTCTCCAGAACAAGACCACATGTGGAATATCCAAGGCGGGCGAGTTCCCTAAGGCTTCGCTGCATGGAGATGTATTGATCGTGTATAGCACGATCGAGATCGGGTTGCTCCACGGTTTCGCTAATCTCGACACACGAAAACCTTTTGAAGTCGAAGTTCAAAACACGTGGTGAATCCGCGACAAGTCGACCTTGGATCGGAGCCACTACAACGCCTTCGATTCCTCGATTCCAAAGAATCCCGGCAAGCCGGTCCGCAGGCATTGCAGGGTCGTTCAGCCAAAATTCCTCAAGTCGATAGCCATACTCAAGGGCACGGCTCTCGGCACCCTCGACATATTTTTTTTCAGTGGGCAACTTTTTCCAAGCTCCGTGGTTTTCACCAGAAGTAAGCAGGGCCAGGCATCCCACAGGCCCCTTTCCAGTCCGGCGACCAATCCTTGAGAGAAGTTTTGAAATCTCCGGATCGGGCGAGAAACCGAGTTTGGCAGCCACCTTGGCAACCTTTTTTCGAGTGGCTTCCGAAACGCCCGGTTTCCCGCGCAGAGCCAAGGACACCGCCATACGGCTGAGTCCAGTTTTTTGCGCTATTTCGCGGAGGCTTGTGCGGCTTTCCGTTTTCATGAAGAGAGGAAATCCATGCCAATCCATCAGACAAAAACCAAAAGAGCAACACCCGCCGGGCGCTTTACGTAAATTTTACCCAAGACTCACGCCTATCGTGGATGCGATTATATCGGGCTCATTCTTTCAAATGGCTATGAACCTCCCAAGATTACCTATTCATATAGCCGTTGTTTTACTCCCTGCTTTTACCTTCTTCGCGCGAGGTGGGGACAGGAATCTAGACGCCATTCCCTACAAGCAAGAGTCGACAAACGAACCCTGCAGACTGGACATCTCCGTCCCTGAAAGCGGAGTCGATCTTCCCGTAGTTGTCTGGTTTCATGGCGGCGGCTTCACAGAGGGCACAAGATCGATTCCTAACGAGCTAAAAAACCAGAATCTCGTGGTGGTTGCTCCAGGATACCGCCTGCATCCCGCCGTCCAGTCCCCAGTTTATATCGAGGATGCCGCCGCGGCGGTCGCTTGGGTGTTCGACAACATCGATCAATACAGGGGATCCAACAAAAAAATCTATCTCAGCGGACACTCCGCCGGCGGCTACCTGGCTGCCATGCTGGCACTCGACAAAAAATACCTCGCGGCTCAAGGGATCGATGCGAACCGCTTGCGGGGCGTCGTTCCTTTAAGCGGGCAGACGATCACTCACTTCACGATCCGCAAGGAGCGCGGAATGTCGCACCTGCATCCACTGGTCGATGAAATGGCCCCCCTCTACCATGTGCGTGGGGACGCGCCACCGATGTTGCTCGTCACCGGCGACCGAGAGATGGAATTGTGGGGCCGCTACGAGGAAAACGCCATGCTGTGGCGAATGATGAAACTTGCGGAACACTCCGCCACGGATCTGATCGAAATCCCAGGAAAAAATCATGGTGAAATGACCGCTTCGGGACTCGCAGAGTTGCTTCGCTTTATCCAAAAAAACGAATCCTCCAAATGAAAACTCCATCCACCTGTCCCGAAAAAAAACCGTCTCAGCCAATGGGATTCACGCTCATTGAACTCCTAGTCGTCATCGCCATCATCATCCTGCTCGCGGCAATCGCCATTCCGGTGGTAGGGCGCATGCAACGGGGCGGGCAAACGGCCACATCCACCGGAAACCTTCGGCAAATACATATGATGGTCATGAACTTCGTGGGAGAGCACAGCGGCAAACTCCCACGCGCCTCCTACCCGGCTGGTCAGGATCCCAATGGCCTCGAGGACGGAACCACCCACTATTGGCGGCGTGTCGTTTGGGAATCGCAGCAAGGCTCACTCGGCGAGAACTACCAACAAAAAGTCATAAACCTGACCAAAGGCGGCTACAGTAAAGTCATGTGGTGCCCCCTACAGGTCTCCAAAAACAAGAAGAGCCAAATCGGCTTTCTTGAGGGGCACGGAAGTTACTCCATCAACAAATTTTTCTTTTTGTGGGATGCCCGAATCAATGAAGGGGACGGGGATGTTCGAGCGATCCAAGAGATGGTTCGTGGAAAACGAGAGCCGCTCATCGTCGCGGGAACGCCCAGCACGGATATCGGGACAGGGCCTTACTTCCAATCCACGAAACCGCCAGTTAATGGCAAATATGAAACTGTATGGCACAGCATGGTCTACGATTACGGGTCCAGTGGAGGAAACGGCCTTGCGCTGTTTTTAGATGGCGGTGTGAGACTCATCACACCCGAGGAGGGCAAGGAAATGTCTGCAGATGTGTCTAACCATAAAAATTTCGAGTAGATTCCAGCCCGACCAACCTCGCGGACCGCATGGAAAATACGAAAAAAATCCGCAGTGTCACCGAACTTGGAATGCTAGATTATCGGCGCTCGCACCGCCCTTGCCATCACGAACGAAAAGAAACAACCGATAGGCGCCGGGGTTTGATGGCGTCCGGATCACGACCTTCCCTCCCCGGCTGGAAATAAGGCACCCCTTCACGGCTGGAGGCTCGGATTCGGCGTCCCCACCCATACTCACCTCCTTAGTTTCGGGTCGCACCTCCCATCGGAAATCCAATGCGTCTCCCTCTGGGTCTTCCACAAGCGCTGAAACATGGAACTCTTTGCCCCTTGGGACGACTGCGTTCGCCAATTGCGAGTCGAACCTGAGAAACTTCGGACTCCGGTTTTTCGGCCACTTCCCTGTCCATGCCATGGTCATGGCATCAACAGTAGGAAGTTTCTCGCCGGTCTTTAGGAACATCCCATACCAGGTTGAGGTGACCTCCTGCTTTTGGCCCCAGAGGAACACATAGGTGCCCACGCATTTCCCCTTGCCGTCCTCCACCACCCTGGTCTTCGTTAGATGATAGTTTACAGCCTTGTCGCTGCTGGAAGGCTCTATCGGCGCGCCCCAAGCAGTCTTGCCAACCTCCCAGTGGCCATGCGGTCCGAATTCGGTAAGGGAGAAAGGTTTTTCCCAGCCCCCGGACCGCAGCACATTCCCGACATTCATTGCTCCCCCATAGGAATTCACGCCGAGGATGTCGATGGAGGGGTAATGCTCCTTGATGCAGTTGATCTTTGTCGGGGTGGCCGAGGCAATGACCGTCATCACGGGGTGGTTTGCATCCTCCTCTTTGATGATGAGGGCGAGTTGCTCGAGTTCCTTCCAAATACGCGGATCGGAGCCGTCCGAGGTGGGCCCTTCCATTTCGTTCCCGAGTCCCCAGGCAAGGACGGCCGGGTGGTCCTTGTATTTGCGGACCGCGGCGCGGATGTCGTCGCGCTGTTTTTGGACGGTGGTGGGGTCGTCGTAGCTGAATCCGTGGCGTTCGTGTTGGACCCATAGCCCGACGGAAACCGAGAGTCCTAGTTCGTAAGCGCGGTCGAGCAGGTTTTTCCCGCCATCCCGCAACTCGAGTTGCTCGATGCCCCAAGTGCGGATGGAGTTCCCACCCGCCTTCACGAGATCCTCCAGATGGCCGGTGCCGCCGGCGCCATTGATGAAATAGGGTTGGCCATTGCGGAGAAGTTGGAAGGCACCGGAATCTGTTGAGCGGATTTCCACACGGGACGGGAGTGGCGTGGATGCGAAAAGCAACCCAGTGAATGCTATGTGTAGGATCGAAGCGGTGAGCGGAATTTTCAAGATCTGGAACGCCTGCCCCGGGATGAACAAGGCGGTGCCACAATCGATCATCGGGGGGATCGCCCTCGGACTCCGCCCCGTTTCACCATAAGGCAACTCAAGCCTTGGGAAACTTGGCGGCAATCTTGAAATCCAGTCCGTCGTTAGGAAGCCGCTGGCTGTCGCCGTGGATTTTTTTGCCATTCACAAAAATCTCCGCCCCGGAGAAGCCGTGGAATTTCAGCACGAATTCCGTTCTGGAGAACTCGGAAAATCCATCGCCTGAAACCTGTGCCACTAGCTGAAAATCCTCTCCTCGGCGAAGGGTGGTGAAAGTTGTCCGGAGAAAAGCCCCTTCACGGAAGGCGAAAGTGTTTCCATCATCTTCCTGCAGAAAGGAAACGGTTTCGCCATCCTCGCTAGGCGCGAATATGTTCAACTCGATCTCCTCTGGTTGGAAACCCATTGTGGAATCCGGAGGATTCACCCAGCAGGAAACCACCGAGCCGCCCTTGGCGTAGACCGGTATCCGATCGATAGGGGTTTGGGCCGTGATCAGGCGGAGGCCCTCGAAAACCTGGCCGGTGTGCCAGCAGTGCCAAGTTCCTGCGGGTAGATAAACCTCCCTCGAGGTGCAACCCTCCAAATACACCGGTGCCACGAGAAGATGCCGGCCGAACAAATATTGGTCGTCGATCCCAAGAACGGCGGGGTCGTTTTGGAAATCATGGACAAGCGGTCGCTGGATGGGCTCTCCGGTTTCCATGGAGCGAAGGAAAGCCGAGTAGATTTCGGGCAGCAGGCGGTAGCGGAGTCGAAGCGCAGCGCGGCAATGATCGAGGTTCTCCTCTCCGAAGGTCCAAGGATATTGGTCACTCGACCCCTTGGTGTTGTGGTTGCGGCAAAAGGGCGTAAGGGCGCCGTATTGATACCAACGGACGAGCAGTTCGGCCCCGCAGGAGCCCATGAATCCGCCGATGTCTGCACCAACGAATGGCTGTCCCGAAACCCCTAGGCCCATCGCCATCGGAATCGACATCCAGAGGTGATCCCATCTCGAGCAGTTGTCACCCAACCAATTCGCCGCATAGCGCTGGATTCCCGCCGAACCCGCGCGGGATAGCACGAAGGTGCGGCGGTCCGGCATCGCCTCGAGTAGGCCAGCCACCGTGCCCATCGCCATCAGGATGGCGTATTCGTTGTGACGGCACGCGTGCGGTTCGGTTCCATCATTGAAAAGCATTCCATCCTCCGGCACATCGCCGGTGGCGGGTTCGTTCATGTCGTTCCAGATTCCTGCTATGCCAGAGCGGACATGGGCGGCGTTCAGCCTGCCCCACCATTCGCGGGTTTCCAGTTTGGAAAAATCCGGAAACGCCGTGTCGCCCGGCCAGACCTGGCCGATGTAGACGCCACCATCCTCGTTCCGGCACAGGAGGTTTCTCTCGAGTGCATCATCGTAGATTTCGTAGCCAGGTTCATGCTTTACGCCAGGATCGATGATCGTAATGGCGCGGAGTTTTTTTTCACGGAGGGCGTGGATCAACGCCGCAGGATCGGGATAAGTTTCCGGATCCCAAGTGAAGACCCGGTAGCCCCGCATGTAGTCGATATCCAGCCAGACGACATCACAGGGCACATTGTGGGTTCGGATTTTTACCGAGAGAGCCTCGATATCCTTCTGGGTGTAATCATGCCAGCGGCACTGGTGGTGGCCCAGCGCCCACATCGGGGGCGCGGAGACGCGGCCTGTGATCGATGTGTAGGCTGCGATAATGTCCGACATATGCGGGCCCGCAAAAATATATTCCGTGTGGAAGCCGTCGCGGAACCTGATCGCCAACTCGTTAGCTTGCGATAAGTCGAATTCGGCGCGATGAGGGTTGTCGAAGAAAAATCCAGACATCGCATCGCCCCCCACGGGCATGTGGTAGAAGAACGGTATCGAGATGTAGTAGGGATCAAAGACTAGGCTGGTGGGATCCCGCAAAGGGTTTTCATTGGGAACCTCCGAGTAACCCCCGCTCACCGCAGGCGCGAGAACATCGGAGTTCCAAAGGGTGAAGTTTCTCCCATCGCGGTTGAATCGGCCGGTCTTCTCACCTAGACCGAAGAAGCGGTCGCCGAGGCCACGGGAGCGCCGGGTAAGGAATCCGCCCTCGGTTTCCTCACTGGATCGCAAGCCAAGAACCACAGGAGTTCTATCTGGCCGGAAGGCATCAATGGAAAAGGGTTCTTTGTTGATGACGAAGTGCAAAAGCGAGGAGTTCAAGGTGATCAGATGGGAATCCTCGGAAATTTCGAAAGGAACCGGTGCGGGATCGAAGTCGGGATGGATGGCGTGCGATCGCGTTCCGTCAAAAGCCCCCTGGCAGGAAAATGAAATCCGGCCGGTCTCCCGACCCAGAAACTCGATGCGGACCCTATCCTTGCCTGCGCCTGAGAGACCCAACTCCACCCCAAAAGAGGTGCACAGGACTGAAACAACGCGCTTTGGCTTCTTGCCCTTACGAGCGGGTTTTGAAAAGGGATTCTTTGTGGAGGGATTTTCCGCTGGTGCGCGTTTGGTCATGATTTTTCGCAGGAAAAAACAAACTTAGGGAATTCAAAAGAATTCAGAAAAAGCCAGAGCCGTTCTGCCCGGAGGGTTCGAATTCGATTCAATAAAATAAGGATGCTCGGTTACGGAGAAATTTGGGGGAGAATTTGTCATCCACCTGGCCGGTCCTGCCACGCTGCGGCGTGGAAGATTGCCGAATAAGTTTGAGCGGGCGATCGAAAATTGCCCCGCGAGCGGATTCATCAGCAAAGCATCAATGCGTGGACCCTTTTCGGAAATACGGGGGCAAGTTTATGTAAAGTATCCGAAACTCCTTAATACTGGAACCTGCCAGATTGGATCGCGAAAGCGAATCCATCCAAAAGGAAACAATCCGGTTACTGAGCCAAAGTTTTTGCCCTTCGCATTCCAAGAGATTTCGAAAATCAATATCCATTCGATTTACCGGATGTTGTGGCACCAAGCCCCTCGCCGCAGAGGGCGCCGAAAATTGCGAAGTCACCGCCGTTGAGTCCCTCGGTGAAAACCTCTGGCGCGTGGACCTCAAAGGCCGCCAGTGGGGCAAGCCCCAGTCGATCCGTCTCTCGATCGGCGCCGCGAAACCCAAAGCCGCAAAGTAAAAAAAGTTCCCTCCGGAGCAACCAACCCGGCCTCCCTTTTAGGAGGTCGGGGCAGGTCGTTTTTTTCAACTGACGGCGAATCGCTTTTGCTGTAGTCACGGCCCTTCATCTCCACCCTCATTTCCATGAATATTCTACTCGAACTCTCACTCTTCACCATCGCCGTTGTCGGCGTAATCGCCTTCGGCATCTGGAAAGCCCGCGATGAATCTGGCCAAGACGCCGGCACGAGCGGCTACTTCCTCGCCGGCCGCGGACTCACCTGGTGGCTCGTCGGCTTTTCCCTCATCGCTGCGAACATCTCGACCGAGCAATTCGTCGGAATGTCCGGGTCCGCTGCCAACTGGCTCGGAATGGCCGTCGCCTCCTACGAATGGATGGCCGCCGTGACTCTCGTTTTAGTCGCCTTTTTCTTCCTCCCGCGCTTCCTCCGCACCGGCATCTACACGATCCCGGAATTTCTCGAATACCGCTTCGGTCTCTCGGCCCGCCTCGTCATGGCCCTGCTCACGATTTTCGTCCTCGTCGTTGTGCCGACCGCCTCGGTCATTTTCAGCGGCGCGAAATTCATCTCCGGCTACTACGCAGGCACCCCGATCCTCGGTGATCTCGTCGCCGGTTGCTGGCTCATCGGCATCCTCTCGGCCGCCTATGTTTTCGCCGGCGGCCTCAAAGCCTGCGCGTGGACCGACCTCATCTGGGGCGCCGGCCTCATCGCCGGCGGCGCAGTCGTCATGTGGCTCGCTATGGACACCCTCCGCGAAACCCCCGCCGAAACCCTCATCGCCACCAAAGTCGCCAACTCCCAAGCCACCGTCGAGGATCTCCAAAACGCCAACGCCCTCGACCGACTCATCCTCCTCAATGACGGCCGCAACGGCGAAGCCGTCGTCCAAAACGGCCCGAACGGCTCAGGCGGCAAGCTCCACATGGTCCGCCCGCTCGAGGACACCGACATCCCCTGGTCGGCCCTCCTCCTCGGCCTCTGGATTCCGAACTTTTTCTACTGGGGCCTGAATCAATACATCGTCCAGCGCACGCTCGGATCGAAATCCCTCGCCGAAGGCCAACTCGGCATCGTCTTCGCGGCGTTCCTTAAACTCATCATCCCCTTCGTGGTCGTGATCCCCGGCATCCTCGCATTCAACCTTTTCTCAGGCGACCTCCACCAATCCGCCGCTCAGAAAAACATCTCCGCTCTTGAGTCCTCCAAACCCACCGAGACCATCGTAGTGGATGACGCCGTCGTGAGCAAGCAGCCCGACCTCGCCCTCAAGGCCCTGCAGAAAAACGCCGCCCTCGCCGGCGTGGCTGCGGCCCCCTTGGCGGAACCCATCGCCATGGCCAACAAAATCAACGAGCTATCCGCCACGGCCCTGGCCGCCAATAAAACCCTTACCGAAGGCCCCCACCTCGTCGGCTACGACTACGACGCCGCCTTCCCCGTGCTCGTTCGCAACCTCCTGCGCGACCATTGGTATCTCTCGTGGTTCGTCCTCGCGGCCCTCTTCGGCGCCGTCGTCAGCTCGCTCGCCTCGATGCTGAATTCCGCCTCGACCATCGCCACGATGGACCTCTACGCGAAAGCCACCAAGATCACCGACGAGGTGAAACTCGTGAAAGCCGGCCGCGTCTTCGTCGTCCTTTTCGTCCTCGTCGCCATCCTCGTCGCCCCGCATTTCGACAACCCGAAACTCGGCGGCATCTTCAAGATCATCCAGGAATTCCAAGGCTTCGTCTCGCCCGGCATCCTCGCCATCTTCCTCATCGGATTCTTCGTCCCACGCGCCCCGCGCTATGTCGGCACCCTGGGCATCCTTCTCAATGTCGTCGCCTACGGCGTCCTCAAATGGGGAGGTAGTGACGCCATCGTCTCCGCCGGACTCTGGTTCGCGCCGACGATCTCGTTCCTCGACCGCATGGCGATCTGCTTCCTGCTCGTGCTTCTCGCCTCCGGCATCGCCACACTCCTCACCCCGCTCCGCGAACCCGTAAAACTCCCGGTCAACAGCGCCATCAGCCTCGAACCCTCCCGCTTCGCCGCCATCGCCGGCGTGGGAGTGATCATTCTCACTGGCGTGCTCTATTTGGCCTTCTGGTGATAAAAAATCCGATACTCCGCCGGGCGGCCTTGGCCGCGATCCTATCCGTTCCTTTTTGGCAAACCCAAGCCGCCCAGGAGTTGCAACCCCACTTGGCTTTCGCACCTGTGAGACAGACCGACTGGTGGGGTGCCCGCCACGAGGCCAAGCTCCGGGAGGTCGCTGAAAAAGGCAGGGAGATCGACCTTGTCTTCCTCGGTGACTCGATCACCCAGGGCCTCGAACGCCCCGCATCCGCGAAGGTCGTGGCCGAGACATTCCCCGGCATGACCGTGCTGAACCTCGGCTACAACGCCGATAAGACCGAGAATGTCCTCTGGCGCCTCCGCCATGGCGAAATCGACGGCCTCTCCCCGAAAGTGATCGTCGTCATGATCGGCACCAACAATTCCGGCCATCGTGCGGATCCCCCGGAGATCACCGCCAAAGGCATCGGCATGATCCTCGGAGATCTCCGCGCCAAAATGCCGAACGCCAAAATCGCCCTGCTTTCCATCTTCCCCCGCGGCGACGCCGCCCATCCCATCAACCAAAAAATCAACGCCATCCTCCCCTCATTGGCCGATGGAAAAACCATCTTCCACTTCGACCTCAACGAAGCCTTCCTCGACGCCAACGGCCAGGTTCCGCCGGAGATTATGCCCGACAAACTCCACCCCAGCGACAAAGGAAACGCCCTTTGGATGCAGGCCCTGAAACCCCGCCTCACCCAAATCCTCCCCGCGCCAGCCCCCTAAAAAGCCCGGAATTCAGATCCCACCGACGCCTTGGTAGCGGAAGTCGGAACGACTTTCGATGGCTGTTGCCGCGAATGAAGCGAATCGACGCGAATCGAAAAAATGGTAGGTGCGGCTCGCCGAGCGGACCCAAGTTTCAGGCGCGAACGCGCCGTTTCCCCGAACCCAATTCCTCACGCAAAGCCGCAAAGAGGGCAGAACGGCCGTCTCGGCCGTTTTGAAAAACAAGGACTCTCACGGAGGCACGGAGCCACGGAGAAAATCCATTGTAGCAACGGAAGTCCTCTGCCGTTTGGGAGCGAACCGCCGAAATGATCACAAATTCCCTCATCAATCGAGGGGCCATCGGCACCTGCGTCCTCCAGCAATTTCATGCGGCAATCAAAATCCGACCGCGAATGTTGCGTGGAGAATTTCCGTCAAATACTGTCGTCGCCTGACGATTTCCTCGGAGATGCCACTACCGGTTCCGAACGCCCAGCCTTGGACTGAATTGAGGCCCAAAAACTTCGATGATCCTGTCCTATGAAAATTCCGCCGCCGCAATCCCCTCATCGCCGACCTGCTCCGCCGCACCCTGCTTGGGAATTCTGAATGAACCCAACATCCAACATCCCAATCCGGAACGCCGATGTCCCCATCGGCATCAACCCGACACCAGTTACACGCTTCTCGCATCAGCGGCCCCTCCGCCAATCCACCATCCCAAATCACGAACCAAGAACAAGTTGCCTCCCAAAATATGTAAATGTGTGGGACTTCTCTGAAAAAGCGGTGTCAAGAGGGTATTTTATTAGTCGCTTTTGATGAGATTGATGCAAAAGACCAATGGGCCTCTCTTGGGGTTTGGGAAGTCCATTTTAAGGCATGGCCGTGCGGTGTCCGTGCCGACGGAAAATTGCCGTCGGGGCGGATTTTCAAACTTCGCTCCGTTTGTCAGGCGTGGAGATTCCGAGATCAAACTTCTCTGCGGGGCGGGCCTATTTCATCCCCCATCCAAATCGACAATCAGATCCCCGGCCCTCCAGTCTGACCCAAGGTGCGCCGTCCGAGGTTTTCACCTCGGCGACCATCCAGTCCTACAATGGAGCGGCCGGGGAAAGTGGTGCGCTGATTGCCGTAGCCTCCTGCCCATTGACCGAAACCGGGGAGGAATCGGTTTCTCCACCGGTTCGGCCTTTGGTTTTTTGGGCTGGCGGTAGGGTTTCAAAAGCTCGTTTCTCGGTCAAGAGTTGCCAGGCGATGCGGGCCATGCGTCGGGCGGTGGAGAGGATGGCGGTGTTGGCTTTTTTGCCGAGGGCGCGTTTGCGTTTGTAGTGGTCGGCAAAGTAGGGCGAGCAGCCTACCGAGACCCAAGCGGCTTCGATAAAAGCCCAGCGCAGCCATTTGTTGCAACGCGACATGAGGCGGCCTTGGTGGGTCTTGCCTCCGCTGCTGGAGGTGGAGGGGCAGAGGCCGGCGTAGCCGCAGAGCTTTTGCGCGCTCGAAAAGCGCCCGATGGTGTCGATTTCACTGACGACGACGGCGGCGAGGATGGGGCCCATGCCGGGGAGACTTTGGATGAAGGCGAGTTCGAGCGAGTCTTCAAGCATGGATTTGAGGGCGGCCTCGTCCTCGGCGATGCGGGTTTGGAGATTGCGCAACATTTCGAGCTGTTGCTTGAGGAGGAGTCCGGAGGGCGCGGGGAGGTCGAGTTTGTCGAGGAACCCGAGACCGCGTTTGCCGAAGAGGTCGCTGCACTGGGGAAGTTGGAGGTTGTGCTGGGCGCCGAGGAGGCGGTGGATGCGGTTGCGGATCATGGTGCGCTGGCGCACGAAAAAGCAGCGCTGGCGCAGGACTTCCTTTCGCTGGCGGGCGGGCTTGGAGGGGATGTGAACCTCGCAGATCATATTTGCGTGCATAAGCCGGGCGAGGATGTGGGCATCCACTTTGTCGTTTTTGACTTGGGACTCGGCGATGATGCGGGTCTTGAAGGCGTCGGCCAGAACGATGTTCTTGTTGCCGACATGGGGCTCGAGGATTTCGTAGAGCCACGCCCAGTTCATGGTGGTTTCGAAAACCACACGGGCTTTGGGATAGCGCTTGGCCAGCTCGACGAAGAGTTCCGGAGTGGTGTGTTCGATACGCCCGCGTTCAAGGATGCCACCTTTGGCGTCGAGGACGCAAAAAACACTGTATCGCTTATGGAAGTCGATTCCGATAGAGACTGGACTGTTGTGGGATGGTGTTGGTTTGGTCATAAGACCGCCCATCCTACAACATCCATTTTACCGCATTCCAGAGCCCGATCCGCCCGCAGATCAAGGCGGAATCATGCTTTCATGTCGGCTGACCCCTCCAAGATCCCGCCAACCCCTTGGTAGCGGAAGTCGGAACGACTTTCGATGGCTGGTGGCGAACCAACGCAGCGGCAGCAAGAGCCCGAAGGGCAGAACTAGCGCACTGACTGCTCAGTCCGCAGCCAGCGGCAACCCCATCAGTTGCTTCGCAGATTTGCGTGAGATGCTTTCAGATGCCGACGGGGGCATCGGCGTTCCGACTTCGCGTCTTTGTGAGAGCCCGCCACTGCGCTGGCAAAAGCCGAGAGTTGTCGAAATCCAGTGATTCCCTACAAGTGGAGTTTCAATTTTCACATCACCAAAACCTCGAAACCTTGATCAAGAACCTGACCATATGAACAACCCGACCGTCGCCCAATACACACTCACCCGCTTGTCCCAACTTGGAATCGACAGGATTTTCGGCGTGCCTGGAGATTATGCCTTTCCCATCAATGATGCCGCCGAGCAGGTTCCCGGCCTCGAGTGGGTCGTTTGCGCCAATGAACTCAACGCAGCCTACGCGGCCGATGGCTACGCACGCATTCGTGGCGCGGCGATGCTCACGACCACCTACGGCGTTGGCGAACTTTCCGCGATCAACGGTGTCATGGGCAGCCTCACCCACCGCCTCCCTGTTTTCCATCTGGTCGGGATGCCCAGCGAACGCATCCAAATCCAGAATCTCATCACCCACCACAACCTCGGCGACACCAACTACCACCGCTTCCTGCCGATCTCTGGTGCCGCGGCGGGAGTGACTGCTGTCCTCACCCCGACCAACTGCGTCGAGGAACTGGAGCGCGTCATCCGCGAGGCCCTGCGCCTGAGCAAGCCCGCCTACATCGCGATCTCCGAACTCTCGGGTTATTCCCCGATCGTGGGCACTCCTGTCACTGGAAACCCCCTCGCCGAAATCAAACGCCAGACGAGCGTTCCCGCGGAATTGGAAAGCGCGCTCGCCACGATCTTGCTGCGCCTGGAGGCGGCAAAGAATCCCGTCGCCATCGTGACCGCCCTCACCGCCCGTTACGGCCTCCGCGCGCAGGTGCATGAACTCCTCGGCAAAATCAACCTTCCCGCCGCCATCGCCCCTGCGGAAAAGGGTTCCCTCGACGAGTCGATCCCGCAGTTCATCGGCCTCTACCACGGCGATTTCTCCTCGCCCGCCTCCGTCAAACAAGTCATCGAAAGCGCCGACCTGGTGCTGGACATCGGCGGAATCATCCTCGCCGAGCTGAATGCGGGCCTTTTCACCGACAACCTCGACCCTAACCGCATGATTTCCATCCGGGACAGCCATGTGCAAATCGGCACTAAGGTTTTCGTGAACACCGCCATTGACGATGTCCTCGCGGGTCTTCTCGCGAAGGTGAAGACCCGCCCCCAGCCTGTCGTCTCCGAAAAAATCGACCTCCTCCCCGCCACCGGCAACGGCGACGACAAACTCTCCTCGGCGAACTTCTACCCCCGCCTCCAGCGTTGCCTGAAATCCGGTGACACTCTGGTGGTTGAGACGGGCACTTGCATGATGCACCTCAATCCCATGGTTCTTCCCAAAGGAGTCGGCGCCGAGGGCCAAGGACTCTGGGGCTCCATCGGATGGGCCACCCCGGCCACGCTGGGCGTCTGCCTCGCCAAAAAGTCCGGCCGCACTTGGATGGTCACCGGCGATGGCTCCCACCAACTCACCCTCAATGAAATCGGCGTCATGGGACGCTACGGCATCAAGCCGGTTATTTTCGTCCTCAATAACGACATCTACGGCGTCGAGGACTTTTTCAGCGAACGCGGACACATCTACGACGACATCGCTCGACTGAACTACCACCTCCTGCCCGAAGCGTTTGGTTGCAAGGGATGGCTCACTGCCAAGGTCGGCACCCTAGCCGAGCTCGACGACATCCTCGGCAAAATCGAGAAACACGACGGCGCAGCTTATATCCAAGTTCTCATTCCCGAAGCCGAGAGCCAGCCCCTGCCCGCCAAAGTCATCGACCACGACTACAAGCTCCGTATTCCTCCTGTCGGCTAGACCGCTTCGCACCGCTCAGGGAAAGGGGGCGATCCCACATATTCGCAGAACGGCATCATGTAGAGCGGCAGCGACGCGAGGCAGAATCCCGGGTGTTGCCAAAATGACCTCCTCTGCGTCTTGGCGGCTCTGCGGGAGGAATTGCTGCTGAGCCAACGGCGCGTTCGCGCCTGAACCTTGGGTCCGCTCGGCGAGCCGCCCCTACCTTGGGTTTTTCCATTCGCGGTTTCCTCCCAAACGGCAGAGGACTGCCGTTGCTACAATTTTTACCGCGTCGAGCGGAGGGCGAGTGCGGTCAGCGCCAGGAGGCCGCAATTTCTTGCCAGCGACCACCAGCCAGCCTCAGCGGAATCGTCCCCGCCGAAGCACCCGCAGGGAATCGCCTGACCTCGAAGGACCACCCAGGCAATTGCCATCGTGAAAACCACCAGCATCCCCGCCACTATCAACAACGCACCACGCCGTGCCGCAGGCAGGGCCACCAGCGCCGCCGCGCAACTGATCTCCAGCCACGGCAGGTAGACCGCCACCAAGTTCACCAGCATGGTGGGCAAAAGTTGATATTGATAAACTGCCAGCGCGAACTGATCGGGATTCGAGATTTTCGGAAACGCAGCGGCAATCAGCACGCCCGCCAGAGCTAGGCAAGCCACCCACTCGAGGGCGATCCACAAGGGATTTCGGTTGTCTGGCACGCGATTCATATCACTCGAGCGGATGCCCCGCCTCCTTCCATCCCGACATTCCTTCCGCAAAAAGAACCACCTTCGAGCTTCCCTGCGCTTGCAGAAATTTTGCCAGCAACAAGGCATCGTCGCAGTCGAGTCCAGAGCAATAAACCATCACCTGTTGCTCCGGAGAAAAGAGCGCCGCCAGTTCGTTGTAGGCCTCCTCGTGCGTGCCGAAAGGAAACGACACCGCGCCGGGCAGGTGACCCGCATCGAAATCCTCGATCTTCCGCGCATCACAAACCAAAAACTCGCCCTTCTCGACGATTTCCTTGGCACGAGCCACGTCGACCATTTCGATCCCAGCCGCCACCGCCTTCAACTCCACCCGCCGCGAATGATCTTCCACCCAAGGAATCCTCCGGGGGCCGACAACCTGCGCTAGAGTGCCCAGCAGCAATGCACAAACCACGACCAAAGCCCACGATTGGAAAATCGACATCGGCCGGGAATTCATCCCCGAGCGAGTGTGCAAAATCGCAGGTGAGTGTCCGAACATGCTGGGGTTTTTACAACACTGGGTCCTCGCGGCAACCCGATTCCTCTCCCCTCCCCTGCCGCTGGAGGCTTGCCTGCACCCGTCGTTCCACCAATCTCTAGGGACGAACCACCCATTCATGGATCAAAGCCTCTTCATTGCCCTCAACAACTCGCCGAAGAATCCCATCGTGGATGTCGTGATGGCGACCTTGTCGAGTTGGGCCGCCTGGTGGCCGTTGGTGGTTGTCGCCGGAGCGTGCCTGCTGCTCTTCGGAGGGTTCCGCGCGCGGGCGATGGTTTTTTCCGCCGTCCTCGCCATTGGCATCAATGACGGCTTGGTCTGCCGCACCCTCAAATCCAGCGTCCAGCGACCGCGCCCGAACGAAGTCCTCTCCGGCGTGCGCTCGATCGATCTGGCCAAAGCGACCCCGCGCGTGATGGCGGTCCTCCTGCCTCTCAAAACCAAAACCTCCTCCATCGAAACCCCCGCCACCACCGGCAAGTCCTTCCCCTCCGCGCATGCGGCGAACACTTTCGCCATGGCCACTGTGTGCTTTCTCTTCTACCGCCGCTGGGGCTGGATTGCGTTTCTTCCTGCCGCTCTGGTAGCGTTCAGCCGCATGTATGTCGGATCCCACTGGCCGCTGGATGTTCTTGCCGGTTCTTTCATCGGAATCGCCTGCGCTCTCGGCGTGGTGACCCTCCTTCGGTTTCTTTGGAAAAAATTCGCTCCGGTTTTCGCCCCGCAGCTCCATAGCGCCCACCACGATTTATTGAATCCGTGAAAACAAAAAACATCCTGGCTTTTCTGGGAATCCTCACGCTGATCCGGATCATCTGGCTGGCGACCCAAGGGATCTCGCCCCAGGAGGCCTATTACTGGATGTGCAGCGACCGCCTGGCCTCGGCGTATTTCGATGGCCCGCCCGCCACAGCTTACCTAGTGCGGTTCCTCGGATTTTTTACCGGCAGCTCCTTGGAAATCCTGCGCTTCGCGTGGCCCTTGTTCGCCCTCCTCGCCAGTTGGCTTGCGTTCCAATCGATCCGAACCATTTCGAATGATGTCGTGGCGGCTTGGACCGTTCTTGCCTTGAACGCCCTACCGATCTTCAACTCGCACAGCGTGACCGTCGGCCCTTGGATGCCGACACTCGTCTGCGTTCTTGGAGGCCTGCAAGCGGCCTATTCCGCGGTCGAGGGACGCCGCAAGGACTGGCTACCCGCCTCCGCCTGCTTCGCACTGGCTTGCCTCTTCCTCTACGAATCCGTGCTCGTGCCGCTGGGTTTTTGCATCACGATCCTGGCCGCTCTTCGAAACAAACAGCAACCCGACTGGGCCGCATTGACGGCCCTCGTTGTTCTGCCGCTGGCCGTGCTTTGGAGCCCTCTGGCATGGAACGCCAAACTCGAATGGATCCCCATCGCCGGCGGAACCCTCCAAACCTGGTGGCGCCCTCAACCCGGCGGCTGGGGACGCAACTTCGTCGAGTTCTTCCGCGAGTATTCCTTCGCCGCCGGGCTCGCCCTGCTGGCCGGTCTCGCGGCGCTGGTGCTCGGTGGCCTCAAGCGCGGCGCGGGACGGTTTCTTCTCGTCGCAGCGGGTCTTCCCGCCTTCTGGGCCGTGTATCAATTCCTCATCGGCCGGAGTTTTTCGACACCCGCTTGGCTGGCGTTGGTTCCCGTGCTGGCAACCCTCATCGGGTATGTCGCTCGCGCGCGCTGGATGCCCCTCGCTGGCTCGGCGGTGGTCGCTCTGGCGCTTCTTCAGAGCGCCGTCATGCTCCGCGAGGAGGGTCGCATGCGAGGAGTTTGGTTGTCCGTCGCGAAGGAGGTTCACAAAGCCACGCGCGAGATTCCCGCGAGCGACGGCGGCGGTTTCCTCATTGCCGAAAATACTGACCAAGCCTCGATGCTGGCCGTATTTTTCAAAACAGCCGCCGGCAGCGAGTATCCGCCGGTCTTTGTTCCCGAATCCCCCGCCCTCACGAGCCAATTCGGCCTCTGGCCTTCGTATGCGGACTTCGTGGCGAGCGATCTGGTGGTGGATGAATTCTTCACCGAGCAGAAGGGCTACAATCTCTTCGCCGGTCGCAACGCCTTGTTCCTCGGCTCTGATCTGCCCCAAACAATCAAAGGCGCATTCGCACAGGTCTCACCGCTCCGCAAAATCCAACTCCCCGACGGCGGTGAGTTGACGATTTTCCTCTGCCTCGATTACCAAACGCTTCCGCTGTAGCCCCTCAGGGAGCGGCGACACCACTCTGCTGAAGCGCCTCGGCGAAGCTCGACTCGTGCGTCAGCAAGCTCGCCAAATACTCGTCCTTCTTGGGAATCGAAGGGATGTTGCGAATATTCGAGGGCGCCTCGAGCCGCGAGAAAATGGCGCGGGCGATCTTAGTTTTCGCCACGCTCTTTTCGCCGTAACCATGCGGCTTGTTGCTGGACCAGAAGCGCACATGCGGCTCGCCGTCTTTCTCCTCCTCGCCCAGAAAAACCACGAGATGCCCGCGCTCTTTTTTGCCGACCGCATCGATCCAGAAGATTTTCATGAAATCCCCCGGCCTCGCCTCGGCGTAGCTGGTGAAATTCCGCCCGAGCTGGAGTTCGTGAAAAAGCCGCGAGGCTCCGGGGCCGTTCGCATTCCAGCGTCCCCAGATGCCGACGCCATCCGGCGAGGATTTGGGCGCGAGCGAAGCCCAGACGCTCCCGAGCGGCTGCATGAGCCCTTTTTTCTCGGCAGCCTGCAGCGTTTTCAAAAACACCAAATAGGTCGCGCCGGAACAGTAGCTCGGACACGCCTTCGCGGCCTGGATGGATACCGAGCCGGCATCCGGTTGGACCGAGGAGTTCAAGGCCCCATGCGCCTCGCGAGTTGTGGCGTATCCCCCGCCGTCGGGCATCGTGCGGATTTGCTCGAGCACAAGCGCGTTGAAGTCCGAAGCACGCGCCAAATGACCTCCAGCCAGCATGGCCGCCGACAAAATCGAGAGGGTTTGAAATTTCATAATTGTAAGGAAAATTGAATCGTCATCGCATCCAAGGTCGTAATGATGGGTCCATGAAATCAGCGACTATTCAAGAGCAAGCCGCACGCCGGGTATTTCCAACCTTCGATCTATCCACCCTTCTGAGGAGCACCTTTGCCCCCCGCGAGGGCCAGCGCATCTGCATTCTCATCGACCTGCCCGATCCCTCGCGGATGAAGAATTTCGAGTTTCTTAAAAATCCAGAACTCCCGATCCAAGCGAACGCGGTGAACTTTTTCCACAAGCCTCTTCATGCCCGCGTCATGAAGGAACTCGGACTCCAGGGCGGCGGCATTTTCGCCTACAAAATCACCGGCGGCAGCAACCTCGACCTCCCCGACGAGGCGGTGACACCGGAAGGCACCACAGTGAGCCTCGAAAAGGACATCTACCCCGACCACGACATCATCCTTTGCGTTTCGACCTACTCGGCCACCGCGCCGCTCACCGCGTTCGCGAAGCAATACAAATTCCGCGGCGCTACCTTGCATGGCGTGAACCCCACCATCCTCCGCACCGGCCTCTCGGTCAGTTATGACGATGTCAGCATCGATGCTGAAAAAATGCGGCTCGGCATGACGAAGGCGGATTGGGTGGAGATCGATTTCCTCTACTCCGGAAAAACTCACACGCTCCGCTTGGAACTCGGCGGGCAAGAGGCTCAAAAAAGTCACGGACTCTGCCGGGGCGATGAACCCGATGTCGCCAACCTCCCGGCAGGCGAGATTTATTTCGTCCCCACCGGCGCGAGCGGGCAATTCCCGATGCGCTACGAAAACGGCACCGTGGGCCTCATGCATGTTGCCAATGGCCGCATCCAGAAAGCCGAACTTCTCAACGGCGACGCCGACACCATCACCGCTCACAACGCCAAGCTCGTCTCCGACCCAGTCACTGGCGAACTCGGTGAACTCGGCTTCGGCACCCAAATCCTCCCCACCTCCGGCCGCGACATCCAAGACGAGAAAATCCTCGGAACGATCCATGTCGCCACCGGCCGCAGCGACCATCTTGGCGGTGGACTCACTCCCGACAAATTTGCCGAGCATTTGAACGCCACGCACGACGACATCCTCTTCGCGCCGCACAAAACCTCGGAAATCTGGGTCACCCAAGCTCGCATGCACCGCGACGGGCAGACCAAGGTGCTCATCGAAAACTACGAGCCCTCGGACTACATCCTCGACCTGCGGAAATAGTCTGGAGATTTAGGCTTTTGCCTGAAGTTCCGCCTGAGCGGCCATCCAGTCCACGTTTGCTTTTTCCAGTGAGTCGCCTAATCCGGCGAGCTCTCGGTTTGTTTCCATCGCGAGACCGGGATTGTCGTAGGTTTCGGGGCTCTCAAGGATCGCCGTCAGCTCGCGCTGGCGATTTTCCATTGCATAGATCTCACGCTCGAGATCGATCGCCCGCTTCTCGATGGCGCGGCGTGCGGCGGATTCGGCCTTCCGCGCCTCGGCTTCGGCGCGGCGCTGGGCTTTGATTTCCTTGAGGCCGAGCTTCGGACCCTCGCTGGATTTTTCGACGACCCGATCCGGCTGGAAATTTCCAAGACTCGCAACCGTGGCCGCACGCTCGCCGCCAACAGCCTGGGTTTTCTCCCGGAAATACTCGTAGCCACCCGCGTAGGGAGTGAGTGTTCCAGCCTGCACATGGATCACCGAGGTCGCGATGGCTCGAATGAAATGCACATCGTGACTCACGAAAAAAATCGTTCCCTCGTAGGGTTTCAGCGCGTTGATCAACGCATCAATGCTGGGCATGTCGAGGTGCGTAGTCGGCTCGTCGAGCAATAGAAAATTCGGCGGATCGAGCAGGAGCTTCACCAGCGCCACACGGCTTTTTTCTCCACCGCTGAGAACACCGATCGGCTTAAACACATCGTCACCCCGGAAAAGAAACGCCCCAAGGACGGTGCGCGCAGCCTGCTCGGGGACCGGGCGGGCGATGGATTGGACCTCGGCGAGAATGCTGCGTTTGGCATCCAGCCCCTCCGCCCGGTGCTGGGCGAAATAGCCGATGGAACAATTATGGCCTGGAACGCGCTCCCCGCCCGACAACTCAACCAGACCCCCGAGAATTTTCAGAAGCGTGGATTTGCCCGCGCCATTCGGACCGACCAACACCGTGCGCTGGCCACGCTCCACTTCGAGGTCGAGGTTTTCGTAAACCACATGCTCGCCGTAGGCCTGCTTCACACCCTTCAGCGCAATGGCCCGCTGACCACCCCTCGGCGGTTGCGGAAAACGGAAATGAACGGTCGCCTCGTCGGACTCCGGAGCCTCGATGCGCTCCATGCGGGCGAGTTGCTTGATGCGGTCCTGGGCCTGCGCGGCCTTGCTGGCCTTGGCACGGAAGCGATTGATGAAACTCTCCAAATGCGCGATCTCGCGCTGCTGGTTGCGATACGCGGCGAGGTGCTGCTCCTCGCGGGCTTTTTTCTGCTCCAGGCACGCATCGTAGTTTCCGTGGTAGCGGACGAGTTTGCGGTGACGAATTTCGACGATCCCTTTGCAGATGAGATTCAGAAATTCCCGATCGTGAGAGATCGCCAAAATCGCACCGGGATAGCCAGAGAGATGGTTTTGAAACCACCCGAGGGTTTCGAGATCGAGGTGGTTCGTGGGTTCGTCCAACAGCAACAAATCCGGCTCCTCGACGAGCAACCTCGCCAAGTGCGCCCGCATGATCCAGCCGCCACTCAGCTCACGGAGTGGCCGGTGGAAGTCCCCCTCACGAAATGCGAGACCCGAAAGAATCCGCTTCGCCATCGCCTCCGCCCGCCCGTCGGCCTCAGGCCCGGCGGCGAGTTCCATCACCGTGTGCGCGCTCACTGATGCGGTTTCTTGAGGCAGATAGCCCACTCGCGTTCCACGCTGCGTCACCACCACGCCATCATCCGGTTCGTCGTGTCCGAGCAGCAGCCCGAAGAGAGTGGATTTGCCCGCACCGTTCGGACCAATGAGGCCGATCCGGTCTCGGACATTCACCTGCAGGGCGGCATCCTCAAACAGGACACGCCCAGCATAGGATTTGGTTACTTGCGAAAGAGTCAGCATGGTCGTTTAAAAAAGGGTCCAGAAACTGGACGATCCCTCCTCGTCCGTCGAACCGAAACTTGCCACCCCTTGCGCCGCGCAAGAAAACGCCTAGCTTTCCTCCGTGGTCAAAATTCTCGCAATCGCAGTCCTATTCTCGGTGGCGTCTCTCGCCTTTCCGATGATTGCTCTCTTACCCGCCACTCCTCACCAGCACGACGACTTCTCGAATTGCTGCTGCGCCGATCCATCCGAGCCCTTGCCCATGGCCGCCTGCGGTTGCCGAACCTGCCCCGCTGCACCCTCCAGCGTTTCCCTGATTGCTGATTTTTCGAAAGTCCACCTCCCTGCTCCAGATTTTCAGGCCGTTTGCTGGCCATCCACCGCCTTGGTGGCCGAGGCACGCTTCGCGAAGCCACCCACTCCCCCACCACGAGGCCTGGCCTAACTTCGCGCCGGGTCCGGTTTTTCCGGACGAAACCCAAGAAAGAAATTTCAAAGAAAGAATCCAATATGAAATCCATTCTCACAGCCATCGCCGTTGCCCTCGTGGCCGTCGGTTCGTTGCAAGCTGCCGGGTCGAAATGCCCCGAATGCTGCAAGGACAAAGACTGCGCCACCTGCTGCAAAGGCAAGTGCGACGAGTGCAAAAACTGCAATAAGTAACGCACTCCGCTAAATCACGGGCGCGGCCATCCGAAAGGGGGCCGCGCTTCTTTTTTTAGGATTCCGGCAGGGCCTGCAAAGGAACAACAGGGAGCGGAAAGCGGAGGCGGAGTTCGCCGTCGATCTTGATCTCGACGGTGTAGATTCCTTGGCGGGTGAATTGAATTCCCCCGAAGACATGCACATTCGTGGCGTGGGCATCGAGGGCAGGGAGTTGGAAATACACTTCACTGGAAGCAATGGGCTCCTCATCCTCGGGGTTGAGGATCGCCGAGTGCTGGGTGAATTTGCCGATGCCGCCACACCAGCGGGTCCAGAGGCAGAGCTTGAAAAAACCGAGCGGAATGGCCGGAGCGGGAATCATGCCGATGATGCCAACCAGGGTTTGCTGGCCGCTCGCCTCTTGCCGCACATCCTCGCAAAGGACACACGCCTGCAAATCGGGCAAAATCGTTTCCTGCATGGCGCGAAACTAAAGAGGCTCCCACGAAAAGGAAGTCCTCACTTGAACATCGTCGGCCACAGCAACCACGCCGCCACCACAATCGCGGCGGCGATGCGATACCAACCGAAGATCTCCAAGCCGTGGGACTTCAGGTAGCCGACCATCCACTTCACAGCAATCACCGCCGAGAGCCATGCCGCGCCGAGGCCGATGAGCAAAGGAACGGCACCATAGTGCTCGAGCATTTCCTGCCCGTATTTCAAACCATCGTAGGCCGTGGCAGCCGAGAGCGTGACGACCCCCAGTAAAAAACTGAACTCCACCGCAGCTGGCACGGACAAGCCGACCAACAAGCCGCCGACAATCGTCAGCAGACTCCGACTCACCCCGGGCCACATGGCGAGGCATTGAATGAGCCCGATGAGAAACGCCATGCGCCAGGTTATTTGCTCGAGCTCGAAGCCCGAGCGTGGAGTGACCCCGCGCATCCGGCGAAATATCGTTACCGCCAGAATCGCCACGCCGCCGAAAAACCAAGCCGCCACGACAGGCCAGAGTCCCCATTCCTCGCCGCCGAAAAGGTATTTTTTGATCGTCTTCTCGAGCAGCAATCCGATCACCGCCGCGGGCAGGAAGGCGAGGATGATACTGAGCGCAAGATGGCGTCCTTCGGCGTCCCGACCGAGCATCCCGAGCGTCATTTTCCACACGCGCAGGCGGTAGAGCCCAAGAACGGCCAGGATCGCCCCGACCTGGATGCAGATCGCAAAGGCGTCCGCCGAATTGCTCGAGTCGATCCCGAGCAGCCTTTGGGTGACGAGCAAATGCCCGGTCGAGCTGACTGGCAGATACTCGGTGAGTCCCTCGACAAGTCCGAGGATGAAGGCTTGAAAATTGTTCACCCGGCAGAGACGGAGCCGATCTTAGATCGCGCTCTCTCCCGTTTCCTCGGTGCGGATGCGGATCGCGTTTTCGATCGGAAGGACGAAGATTTTTCCATCACCGATCTTGCCAGTCTTGGCCGCTGTGGTGATCGCTTGGATGCCCTTGTCGAGCATGCTGTCACTCACGACGACTTCGATTTTCACCTTGGGAAGAAAATCCACGGTGTATTCACTGCCGCGATAAATTTCCGTATGGCCTTTTTGACGACCAAATCCTTTCACCTCGCTCACAGTCATTCCCTCAATACCGACCTCGGCCAGAGCTTCTTTCACATCCTCCATTTTGAATGGCTTGATGATCGCTTCGATTTTTTTCATGTTGCCGAAAAAAGATCAGAAGCGATGTTCGCTGGCAAGTCCCAAGACCATCCCAAGCGGTAGCAATGAAACCCATCCACTGGCGCCGAACCAAACTCGGCAAATACCTCCGTCATCTCCCCCGCCGCAAGCACATCAAGGGGACGATGGTCCACCGGCTTTTCGGAGACAGGTTATTCGATTCCGAACTCTGGCATCCCACCCGCCAGCGCTTTGCCTCCGGCATAGCCCTCGGGGCCTTTTTCGCCCTGATGCCTCCCCTGCCCTTCCAAATGCTTGGCGCCGGGATCATCGCCTACATCACCCGCGTCAATGTCCCTGCCGCCATGACCGGCACCTGGATCAGCAATCCCTTCACGACCCCCTTCATCGTCTATCTCCAATACCGACTCGGATGCTTCATGATGGGCCGCGACCCGATCCACATCGCCGAAGGCCAATTTCTCTCGTCCCTCGCCGCCGCCCCCCTGCCCTACATGCTCGGAATCCTGCCTTCCGCAATAATTCTCGCTCTCATTTCCTACCCCATCTCTCTCATCGTGTGGGATGGGATTTTCTCCCGCATCGAGGCGGCAAAAAAACGCAAGGCCCTCCACGCACTCCGCGACGCCCTTCCGAAAAAGCTCCTCGAGACAGCCGAGCCAGACGGCCATTGATTTCACCGAAGTCCGGCGATTGACATCCAGCCCGCGCCGGACACAATGCGCGGCTCTCAAACCAATCCAAATATCATGGCAATCGCACCCGGCACCAAAGCACCCGAATTCACCCTCAAGACCGTCACCTCCAGCGGCCCAGCCGACTACTCGCTCTCCGCGAATCTCGGCCAAAAAAATACCGTCATCCTTTTTTTCCCGCTCGCCTTCACCGGCGTCTGCACCCAAGAACTCTGCGATGTCACCGCCGGCCTCTCGAAATACGAGTCGCTCAACGCCGAAGTGGTCGGCATCAGCGTGGACAGCCCCTTCGCACAAGACGCCTGGGCGAAAAAAGAGGGCATCAAAATCCCGCTCCTCAGCGACCTGAACAAGGAAACCGCCGCCGCCTATGGCGTCCTTCTACCCGACCTCCTTGGATTCGGCTCCACCTCCGCCCGCGCGGCGTTTGTGATCGATAAAGCCGGCGTCGTCCGCCACAGCGAGCAAACCGCCACCCCGAAAGACCTGCCCGACTTCAACAAAATCGCCGAAGTCCTCGCCTCGCTCTGAAATAAAACCAAAATCTCCTTGTCAACCCGGGCCCGGGCGTGATTCCCTGTGCCCCTTTTCCGCAAAAAACTGCGGGACATTTTTCATATGGCTAAAGAAATCGTAGGACAGATCAAATTGCAGATTCCCGCCGGCGCCGCAAACCCGGCACCACCCGTCGGTCCCGCTCTGGGACAACAGGGTGTGAACATCATGGCGTTCTGCAAAGAATTCAACGCGGCAACCCAGAAGCAATCGGGCGACATCCTCCCCGTTGTCATCACTGTTTACAAAGACAAGAGCTTCACTTTCATCACCAAATCCCCACCCGCCGCGATCCTTCTCAAAAAAGCCGCCGGCATCGCCTCGGGATCCAAGGAACCGAACAAGACCAAGGTCGGAAAGATCACCAAGAAGCAGGTCATGGACATCGTCAAAGTGAAGATGAAGGACATGAACGCCCGCAACGAAGAAGCCGCTTTCCGCACCCTCTGCGGCACGGCCCGCCAAATGGGTCTCGAAGTCGGAGAATAATTCTTCCAAAACAATTACTGAAAAACGCGGCATGAAAATGCCGCGTTTTTTTTTGCGCCCTATCGCCGCGCCAGAAGATTCAACACCACGGTTCCGCCCATCCCCTGCCCGATCAATAAGGCCGATTCCGGTTGGGGAGGATTTGCCGGGCGCGACGCATCCAGCGCCAGCGCGGGGTCCGTGCTCGATGGCCAGCAAGGCACTTTTCGAAGTCTCAAGCCTTCCACCGACAGCACAGCCTCGATCATTCCCGAGGCCCCGAGCGCATGGCCGGTCGTTCGCTTGACGGCCGTGATCCACGGCAAGCTGCCCCCGAAAAATCGACGCAGGCGGGAAATTTCAATTCCATCGAATCGTGGGGTCCCCGTGGCATGCAGCAATGCCCAAAAATTTTCCGCGTCACCCGGAACCGGACGACCGAGGATTTGGCCGAGAAGTTCACCCAAAACCTCCCCTTCGGGATCGGGAGCGAGAAAGTGTCGCGCTTCATTTCCAGCGGCGCCGTCCACCCATTCAGCGATCGGCTTGGCGCCCCGGGCCAGCGCGTGGGATTCGGATTCCAGAATCAAACACGCCGCGCCCTCGCAGGGTTTCATCCCCTTGCGCAAGACGCCGAGCGGCCGGGCTTCGGAGGAATGCGCCACGCTTCGGTTCGACTCCATCGCCGTGAGCACTCCTTCCGTGGGCGCTTCGTCGGCTGCCACGGCAACCACCGCATCCAGCACTCCCGAACGAACCAGCATAGCCGCAAGATAGAGCGTTTGAGCCCCAGTGGCCGAGGCCGCATTGGTCGAAAAATCCGCGCCGCCACCGCCGAACCTTAAAGCCACCGCCGCTGCCGTCGAATTACCCCGCCAACGGCTCAGGGAATACGGCGACGGCTCGCCCGCCGATCGCAGGTCCTGATCCATTGCACAAAGCCCGCCGAGTGAACTTCCGGCCACGACACCGATTCGCGAATGGCGGTTTTTTTTTCCCTCGCCACGTAGTTTGTTACGCGAAGCGGGAAGCCCAGCCGCCTTCCAGGCCCGCTCGACAACCGAAAGAGCGAGGAGTTGGGTTCGCGAAACAATCCGCGCATCGCCAGAATCCAAACCCGCTTCAAAAGCCAACTCAGTGAGTGACGGCGCGGCCTTGGCCAAAACCTCGTCCTTCGCCAGAGCATTCCAAACTTCCTCCTTCGAAGAGGAGCCTCCCGCTAACACGGATGAGCCCGTGATCCAGACGCGGTTTGCGCCACTGGAATTCAAATCAAAACCCGACATCGCTCGAAGATGGCCAAGGAGGCAGGCTTGGCGCAATCTCGTTAAACGAAGCATGGAAGCCGATCGTCGATTCCCAAGCAGGAAACCCCGCAAATCCGCGTGGAGGATTTTCTTTTTTTCGACAGCCCTTTTGCTCCTCGCCGCCTGGGCCGTCGGCTGGATTCTCCCCCGCCCGCTCCCGACCTCCGGCGGCTTGTATTTTCCAGCGAGGCTTCTGATCAACGGCCCGCACTTCCTCCAAAACGATCCGCTTTGGGCGGACGCCCCACTCGGCAACACTCCGGATTCGCTCCGCGATGTTGGCTGCGCGGTCGCCTCGGCTGCCATGGCCCTCGGCACTCACGGCGTTGCGACCGATCCTGGAGCCTTAAATGCCTTCCTAAAAAAAACCGAAGGCGGCTACACGCCGGAGGGTTGGATTTATTGGGAGAAAGCCGCTGAAATCGACCCGGCGAAAACCAACGAACTCCTCCCCCACTACGAGGATTTGCCGTCGTTTTTTCTCATGGATTGGAACCTCCTCCGTGGGAACCCTGTCATCGCCCGGGTGCGGTATCCCAATGGCGTCACCCATTTCGTGCTCGTCTGCGGCAAGGAGGGTTTTGAATACCTCGTTCGCGATCCCGGCGAGGGCGGCGTGGCAGGTATTTCACGGCTTTCCGATTTTCCCGGCCCGGTCGAGGCGCTCCGATTTTATCAAAAACCCCGAGCCTCGCTTGATGGCGGCGCTGCTGAAAACTAGTCTCCCCCCATGACAATCCCGCGCGCTCTTCTTCTAGTGATTCTTACAAGCGCTGCGACGGCTTTTGCCGAATGGCGCGTGTCTCTTCCAGGCTGGAATTACGAATTCCCAAGAGACCATGGCACGCACACGGATTTCAAAACCGAGTGGTGGTATTTCACGGGGAATCTCGAATCCCAGGACGGCGAGGATTTCGGCTACCAGCTGACCTTTTTTCGCCAAGGCATCATCGAACCTGGTCGCGAGATTCCTGCGTCGAACTTCCTGCAGCGCGACATGAAGTTCGCCCACTTCGCGGTCTCCGATATCAGCTCAAAAAAATTCCATCATTTCCAAAAGCTCGCCCGTGGCGCATTCGGCGAGGCGGGATTCGAGAGTGGTGACCGCCTGGCTTGGATCGATCAATGGTCGTGCCAACGCATCGGCCCCCATGATTTTCACCTCCTCGCCTCGGATGGCGATGTGTCGGTCGACCTCACACTCCGCTCGCAACGCGATCCCGTGATCCATGGGAAAAATGGAGTGAGCCAAAAATCTGAAGGCGAGGGCCGCGCCTCGCACTACTACTCGCTCACCCGCATGGCCACCACCGGCACTGTTCAAATCGGTAAAAAAATCCACTCCGTCTCCGGCCTGACCTGGTTCGACCACGAATGGGCCACCAACCAACTCGCCGCGAATCAGAGCGGTTGGGATTGGTTCAGCCTCCAATTCGAGAACGGCTCGGAGTTGATGATCTTTCAAATCCGTGCCAAGGATGGCACCCGAGACTCCTTCTCCTCCGGCACCTGGATCGCTCCCGATGGATCGACGCAAAAGATCCACTTTGCCGACTTCTCGCTGGAACCCACCCAATGGTGGACGAGTCCGAAAACCAAGGGCTGCTACCCGATCGCTTGGAAGATTTCGATCCCCACGCTGGAACTCTCCTTCACGGCACGCGCGAGGTTTCCCGAACAAGAACTCGCTGCTGAGCCCTTTTCCTATTGGGAAGGCGCTGTAGCTGCCGAAGGCCAACTCGCCAATTCCCCGATCCAAGGCAAAGGTTACCTAGAAATGACCGGCTACACGGGCGGCATCGTGGGGATGCAGGCGAAGTAACCCCCGGGATTTCGGCAAAAAAAAACGCGCAGCGGATGCTGCGCGTTTTTCTAAAATGAGAGTCGACTTAGTTCGCGGAGACCGCGGGCTCGACATTCACACGACGACCATCGCGATCGAACTTCACGCGTCCGTCCACAAGGGCCCAGATGGTGTAGTCGCGGCCGAGGCCGACATTGCTGCCGGGCTGGAATTTCGTTCCGCGTTGGCGAATGATGATATTGCCGGCGATGACGGATTCTCCGCCGAATTTTTTCACGCCGAGACGCTTGCTGACGCTATCGCGACCGTTTTTGACACTGCCTTGTCCTTTTTTATGGGCCATGGAATTTTATTTGGTTGAGATGGATTCGATCTTGAGCTTGGTGAGTTGGCGGCGATGACCAACCGTGCGGTGATAGCCTTTGCGACGACGGAACTTGAAGGCGATAACCTTGTCGTCCTTGAATTGATCAACGACTTTGGCTGCGACCTTGGCTCCATTGATAAACGGGGCTCCGACTTCGATTTTGCCGCCATCGGCGACAAGAAGAACTTCGGAAAGTTGAATGTCAGCGCCAACTTCGGCGTCGAGTTTCTCGACTTCGATTTCGTTGCCTGATTCCACGCGGTATTGTTTACCGCCGGTTTGGATGACTGCGTATGCCATAAAAATCTTGTTTGTGTAGGGGCGTGGAAAATGGCGGAAACCCAAATTTATGCAAGCGCTGAATTAAGATTTTTACCTAATTTTTTCCATGAGCCATTTCAACGGCCGAAAGAAATTCCTCCCCACCCCCTCGCCGCAGGGATGCAAATCGCCCGAAAGCAGGTTACGATTCACCCCGATCCGATGAGCTCGCCAAAAACCCGCGCCGATTTTTCGAAAATCCTCCGCGACATGCCCCACAAGCCGGGCGTGTATGTGATGCGCGACCGGCTCGATCATGTGATTTATGTCGGCAAGGCCCGAGACCTCCGCCGCCGCGTGGGGAGTTACTTCATGCCGTCGCGCAAATTTTCCGCCGACCTCAAAACCCGCGCGCTCATCGACAGCGTTTGGAACCTCGAATACCACATCGTTCGCAGCGACGCGGAGGCCGTGCTCTTCGAGGGCCGCCTGATCAAGGAATTTCGCCCGAAATACAATGTCAGTTTCCGCGACGACAAACGCTTCCTGCTCGTGCGCGTCCACCTCGCCGATCCCTTCCCGCGCTTCTCGCTCACTCGTCTAAAAAAAGACGACGGCGCCCGATATTTTGGCCCGTTCGCCCACGCCGGTGCCCTCCGAGCCACGATCGAAGCCGTCAAACGCAAGTTCGGCATCCGCTCCTGCCGACCCGCCGAACCGGACGAGAAGGACTACAAACACTGCCTCGACCATGTCATCAAAAATTGCAGCGCGCCCTGCATTGGTCGCATCGACCGCTCCGGCTACCTCGCCCGCGTGGAGGAAGCCTGTGCCTTCCTCGACGGGCAGAGCCGGGAATTCCTCGGGCAGATCGAGACCGAAATGAAAGCCGCCGCGGAGCGGATGGAATTTGAAAAAGCCGTTCAGCTCCGCAACCTGCTCGAAGATTTGAAAACCACCACCCGTCCCATGGTGCGCTTCACCCGAAAATCCCTTCCCACAACGATCGATCCCACGGCCGACCTCGCCGCGCTCCGCGACGCGCTCCAGCTTCCGAAGCCGCCGGAGATCATGGAGTGCTTCGACATTTCGAATATCTCCTCCACCCACATCGTTGCCTCCATGGTGCGCTTTCGAAATGGCGTGCCGGATAGATCGAACTACCGCACCTACCGCATCAAGGGAACCGACCACCAGGATGACTTCGCGAGCATGGCCGAGGTTGTTCGGCGGCGCTATGGACGCTTCTTGCGCGAGCAGGAAACCGTCTTGCCCGACCTCGTGATCGTCGATGGCGGGCGCGGCCAACTCTCCAGCGCGCGCAAGGAACTCGAGCGCCTCAAACTCTCGCACCTCCCGATCATCGGCCTCGCCAAGGAATTCGAGGAGATCCATCGGCCCGGCCGGCCGCTCCCCATGCGACTTCCCGAGGACAGCGGCGCGCTCCGCCTCCTCCAACGCATCCGCGACGAGGCCCACCGCACCGCGAACGGCTACCACAGCCTCCTGCTGAAAAAGCGTGTTCGCGAGAGTCTCCTCGATGCGGTTCCAGGCATGGGCTCTGCCCGTAAGCGAGCCCTTCTCGAGCGCTTCGGCTCCGTCGAGCGCATCAAGGCACTTCCCGCCAAAGACCTCGCTGAGGTCCCCGGAATCAGCCAGGCCCTCGCCGAAAAAATCCTCTCCTCACTCCAATCGAACTGACCCGATGCAACTCGACTTCAACCTCCAATCCGGCGCTCCGAAGAAAAAGGACGCCGCGCCTCCGAAGCCAGCGGAACCGGTCGTTCTTGGCGTCTCGGCCCTCACCAAAAAAATCCGCACCCTGCTGGAAGATGGCGTTGGCGAGGTTTGGGTGGAGGGCGAAATCTCGAACCTCCGCCGCCAGAGTTCGGGACATCTTTACTTCACGCTCAAAGACGCCTCGTCGCAGCTCCAGTGCGTGATGTTCGCCGGTCAGACCGCCCAGCTTCGCGGAATGAATTTCAACGATGGCGCGCAGATCGAGGTCTTCGGCGAACTCACCGTCTACGAACCGCGCGGCAACTACCAACTCATCGTCCGCCGCGTTCAGGAGCGCGGCGTCGGAGCGCTTCAGGCGAAGTTCGAGGAACTCAAGCGCCGCCTTGCCGCCGAGGGGCTTTTCGACTCCGCGCGCAAACGCCCACTCCCGAAATTCCCCCGCCGCATCGCCGTGGTCACTTCGCCCACCGGCGCGGCAATCCGCGATTTTCTCCAGGTTCTTCACCGCCGCCAGCGCGGGATCGAGGTTTTGGTTTTTCCTGTGCGCGTCCAAGGCCGGGGTGCCGCCGCCGAATTCGCCGAGGCCGTTCAAATCCTCGGAAACGCCGCCGCCCTTGGCATCGAACCGCCCGATGTGATTGTCGTCACCCGCGGCGGAGGGAGCCTCGAGGACCTCTGGGAATTCAACGAGGAAATCCTCGCCCGCGCCATTGCCGCCTCACCGATCCCGGTGGTCAGCGCCGTGGGGCACGAGATCGATTTCACCATCTCCGACTTCGTCGCCGACTTCCGCGCCCCAACGCCCAGCGCCGCCGCCGAAATCCTCTCTTCCGATTCCGCCGAGCTTTTGGAACAACTCGCCCACCTCTCCGCCCGCCTGCGCCGCCATGTCCACACGCGCCTCGATTTTCTGAAAAACCAACTCGAGTCCTTTCAACGAACCGCGCTGTTCCTCGAACCACCCCGCCGCCTCCGCGAGCACCGCCAAACCCTCGACCGCCTCGCCGACGACCTCATCGCCGGAGCCGACAGCTCCCTCCAATCCCACCGCTTCACCCTCGAGCGCCAATCCCGAATCCTCGCCGCGCATAATCCCGCCGGAAAAATCGAAACCCACCTCCGCCAACTTCGCGCCGACCAGGACCTGATGCACCGCGCGGCGCAAACCCGCCTTCGCGACCACCGCCAAATTCTTGCCCACCATGCCGCCGTTCTGGAGGCCCTGAATCCGAACGCCGCCCTCGCCCGTGGCTACACGATCACGATGGATTCCCAAGGCCGCATCCTCCGCAACTCCGCCGACGCCATCGCCGCCGAGTTTCTGGAAACCAAATTCGCCGACGGCACGATCCGCTCCCGCCCCGAAGCCGCGCCGAGGCAGGCTTGATTCGCGCCCGATTTTTGCAACCATCCCCCACTTGTGAGCGCCAGCAGCCATCGCCCCGTCCGAATCCTCATCCTCACCGCCAGCATGGGCGAGGGCCACAACACCGCCGCGCGTAATATCAAAAACGCCCTCGCCCTCGAATCCCCTCACGGCATCGAAACGCTTGTCGTCGATCCCTACACCCGCACGAACCCGGTCGTGAACCGCCTCATCCAGCGCGGCTACTCGGCGGCGATCAACAACTATCCCCGCCTCTGGAAATCCGTCTTCGCCCTGCTCAGCAGCCCGAAGGTGATCGAAGGAATGTCCCCGTTGCTCAAGCAACTCATCGATGCGGTCCACGGCCTCCTGCGGGAATTTCAGCCCGACCTCGTCGCCTCCACCTATCCCGTCTTCGGCTACGTGATGGAAAAAATCCAGACGGCCGAGCCTGCGATGCGGAAGCCATTTTACACGGTCATCACCGACTCCACGATGATCAACCAGACTTGGTATCGCTACCCCTGCGACGGAGCCATCGTCGCGGACGAACCCACCGCCCAAGTCCTCCGACGCGATGGCGTGGACCACTCCCGCATCCACACGCTCGGCTTTCCCGTCGGCTTGGAGTTCGACGAATTCCTTCCGGCCCCACCGCCCGGCGATGGCCAATGGCGTGTCATTTTCTTCCCCGGCGGCCCAAACGAACGCGCGATCCGCACCCTCCAAATGCTTGCCGAAATCGACAATCTCCACACCACCGTCGTCACCGGCCGCCGCGAGGACGCCCGCTCCGCCATCGCCCGCGCCGGTCTGCCCCGACGCGGCGAACTCATCGGTTGGACCGATCAAATGCCCGCCCTCATGGGCTCGCACCACCTTTTCATCGGCAAAGCCGGCGGCGCAACGGTCCAAGAAGCCATCGCCGCACAGATTCCCTTCGTCGTGAATCACATCGTCCCCGGCCAGGAAGAAGGCAACATCGCCCTCATCCAACAAACCGCCATCGGCGCCCTCGCCGCCGGCCGCGCCGAGCATGTGGTCGACATCGTCAAAGGCGCGATCGCCAACGACGGCGCCCTCTGGCGCGCCTGGCGCCGCAACCTCCTACAACTCCAAAAACCCTCCGCCTCCCGAGCCATCGCCCGCTTCCTGATCGAAAAAGCTGCCTGAAAACTTGAGGTGCCCGCGAATCTCGCGAATTCCCGCGAAGTAAAAGCATCCTCACACGAATGCACCAAGCCACGAAGGAAGAAGACCCCCACCCCGCGTGCAAATCCGCTGAGCCGGACTCGAGTTTGTGGTCGCCTGCGACCTCCTGCGCCCGATCAACTCCGCGTCATTGAAACGCCTCGGCGAATTGAATGGATCGGACTCCTTGAAAATCCTGCAAACCTTCCAACTCCTCTTGGCCAGCGATCCTTGATCTCGGCCAAAGTGATAAAGGTAGAAACAGGGGCAACTCACCGAACAGCCCAAATTTTCAGGCGGGAACGCGCCGTTTCTTTTAAACCAACTCCTCCCGCTGAGACGCAGGAACGCTGAGGGCATGAAAGGCTCTCACGAAGCAAGACACGGTGGCACGAAGCGAAACCGTTGTGGCAATGGCAGTCCTCTGCCGTTTGGGAGCACTGCGAATCGCATTTGATAAGCAGCACAGTCGAAACCCAAATCGCCCCCCCCTCACCGCCTACCGCAAGTCGCTGATTCACGCATGCGTCACCGTCCAGCGGCGGGTGGGCGGCTGAATCGGGTATTGCGCACGAGATTCATCCGTATTACTTTTGGCCTATGAATACCATTTCTCTCAAACTGCCGGACCATCTGCTGGAACGTCTGGAAGCGGCATCGCGTGCGCGCGGCACCACCAAATCCTCACTGGTCCGCGAGTGCCTGGAGCAGTCGCTGGACGCCCGTCCCATCGGCAGCAAGGCCACCTGCTACGATCTGGCCAGCGACCTGGCTGGGTCGTTGAAAGGTCTGCCGCGTGATCTGGCGACCAATCCGAAGTATATGGAGGGCTTCGGCCAGTGAAAGGCGCGGTGCTGCTGGATACCGGCCCGCTGGTAACCTTTCTGGCCGCTGGCTCGGAGCATCACGCCTGGGTTTGCGAGCAGTGGAAACGGCTGCATGCTCCCTTGCTCACCTGTGAGCCAGTGCTAACTGAAGCCGCTTTTCTGTTGAAGCGCGAAGGGCGGGAGACCGATCCGCTCTTCGAATTGCTGGAGCGGGGCGTGTTACGGGTAGGCTTGGAGATCGAGGATCAACTGGCGGACCTCCGCACGCTGATGAGCCGCTACCGTGACCGGCCCATGTCACTGGCCGATGCCTGCCTGGTGCGCCTGAGCGAACTCCACCGGGATAGCACGGTCTTCACATTGGACTCGGATTTCCGCATCTACCGCCGCCACGGCAACAAAGTCAT
>JBILML010000056.1:0-7961 GCA_044375555.1 Terrimicrobiaceae bacterium | reverse complement strand
TGAGAATTGTTCACAAACCGGTAGCTCTGGCTTGGCGCCAGCGCGCGAGCTCTGCCCTTCGGGCTCGCGCTGCCGCTACCTTGCCTCCGGCATTTATGAACAATTCTCATGACTTTTGTCCTACAAGCCACGGAGAAAGTTTGATGCAGCAACAGCAGTCCTCAGCTGTTTTGGGAGCGAAGTGCGAATCACACGAATCCCCGCGAATAGAAAACCCAAGGTAGGGGCGGCTCGCCGAGCGGACCCAAACTTCAGGCGCGCATGCGCCGTCTCCCCCAACCCAATCCCTCACGCAAAGACCCAAAGCCGCAAAGAGGGTAGAACGGCCATCCCGGCCGTTTTATAAAACAGAGGGGCTCTCACGAAGGCACGAAGCCACGGAGAAAATTCGTTATAGCAACTCCAGTCCTCTGCTGTTTGGGAGCGAACCGCGAATCACACGAATCCCCGCGAATAGAAAAACCAAGGTAGGGGCGGCTCGCCGAGCGGACCCAAACTTCAGGCGCGCATGCGCCGTCTCCCCCAACCCAATCCCTCACGCAAAGACCCAAAGCCGCAAAGAGGGTAGAACGGCCATCCCGGCCGTCTTATAAAACAGGGGCTCTCACGGAGGCACAAAGCCACGGAGACAATTCGTTATAGCAACGCCAGTCCTCTGCTGTCCCGCATCCTTCTCATATTTGCAGAACGGCATCATGTAGAGCCGCAGTGAAGCGAGGCAGAATCCTGGGTGTTGCCAAAATGACCTCCTCTGCGTCTTGGCGGCTCTGCGGGAGAAATTGGGTTCGGGGAAACGCTGCATTCGCGGTTTCCTTCCAAACGGCAGGGGACTGCCGTTGCTACAACTCCCGCCTCCGTGTCTCCGCGTCTCCGTGAGAGCCCCTATTACTCCACTCAGCCAAGGCGGGGACGGGACTACTTTTTCAGAGCATCGCGGATCTCGGCGAGGAGGACTTCGGAGCGGGTGGGCTCGGGGGGGGCGGCTGGCGCGGGGGAGGGTTCGCGTTTGATTTGATTCACGACTTTCACGAGCAGGAAGACACAGGCGGCGATGATGACAAATTCGATGACTGTATTGAAAAACACGCCGTAGCCGATGACTGGTGCTCCGGCTTGCTTGGCGGCGGCGAGGGTTTCGTAGGTTTTGCCGTCGAGGGAAACGAAGAGGCTGCTGAAATCGACGCCTTTCATCGCGGCTCCGATCGGCGGCATGATGACTTCGGCGACAAGGCTGTTGACGATTTTTCCGAAGGCCGCACCGATGATCACGCCGACGGCGAGGTCGATGACATTTCCACGGGAGATGAATTCACGGAATTCCTGAGCAATTTTCATTTGCGCGGAGTGAAGACCGAATCCTGCGGCCTGCCAAAGAAAAAACGGGCGGGACTTTGCCCCGGTCAGCCGATGATTTGGCGGAGATTCCCGGTGATGCGGCCGTCGTAGAGGGCCTTGCCGATGATGGCGCCGTGCAGGCGGGGCATGGCGGCGAGGCGAACGAGGTCTTCGGGACAAGAGACGCCGCCGCTGGCGATGAGGTTGCAATCCAGCAGGGCGAGGAGTTTTTCCAGTTCGGCGAAATTCGGCCCCTCGAGCATTCCGTCGGTGGCGATGTCGGTGTAGATGATCGTGCCGACGCCGGCTTTCTGCGCGGCGAGGGCGAGGTCGGAGGCTTTTGTGGCGGTGGTTTCGGTCCAGCCTTTCACGGCCACAAGGCCATTGTTCGCGTCGATGCCAACGGCGAGATGCTGGCCGCCGAAGCGGGCGCAGAGGTCGGCAATCGCTTCGGGGGATTGGCAGGCTTTTGTGCCGAGGATCACGCGGTCCACCCCGGCGTCGATGGCGGATTGGATTTTGTCGGCGTCGCGCATTCCTCCACCGAGTTCGCACGGGATATTCACCGCGGCGCAGATTTTTTCGACGGCATCGAGATTGCGGGGTTCACCGGAAAAAGCAGCGTCGAGATCGACGAGGTGGAGCCAATCAGCGCCGGAGTCCTCCCATTTTTTCGCGAAGGCGACAGGGTCGGAGGAATAAACGGTTTTTTCGGTGGCGAGGCCGCGGCGGAGGCGGACCACCTCGCCGCCCATGAGGTCGATGGCAGGAAGAAGGTTCATAGTGTGGAAAGAAAATTGCGGAGCAGCGCGAGCCCGGCGGCTTGGCTTTTCTCGGGGTGAAATTGCACGGCGTGGAGCGCGCCGCGAGAGACTCCGGCGGCGAAGGGAACACCATAATCGCACTGGGCGGAGATGATTTCCTCGTCGGCAGGAACCGGGTAGTAGGAGTGGACGAAATACATCGAGACCTCGGCGGGAAAGCCCTTGTAGAGCGGACCGGCGGTGTTGCGGAGCGAGTTCCAGCCCATGTGGGGAACCTTGAGATCGCCGGCAGCGAAACGCACGACGCGACCGGGAAGAACGCCGAGCCCCTCGACGCCCGGCGATTCCTCGCTGGATTCGAAGAGGAGTTGGTAGCCGAGGCAAATGCCAAGGTAGGACTTGCCGGATGCCGCCCATTCGCGGACGGGTTCCCACAAGCCGGTGGCGCGGAGGTTTTCCGCGCAATGTGCGAAGGCGCCGACACCGGGAACGACGATCGCATCGAGACCGGACATTTCGGAGGCTGAGGTGATCAGGCGCGGCGAGGCACCAGAGGCTTCGAGGGCCTTGCAGACGCTTCGAAGATTGCCGCTACCGTAGTCGATGACGCCGAGGAGCGGTGAACTCACAGCACGCCCTTGGTGCTGGGAATTCCCTGAACGCGCGGGTCGATGCGGGTGGCCTCGTCCAGCGCGCGGGCGAGGGATTTGAAAATTCCCTCCGCCATGTGGTGGGCATCACGACCGGCGAGGACATCGACATGGAGATTCATTCCGGCATTCACGGAAATCGCGCGCAGGAATTCCTCGACGAGTTGAAACGAAAAGGCCGACCCGATCGCTGGCACATCGGCGGGGGCATTGTAAGCCAGAAATGGCCGTCCGCTCAAATCCACCACAGAGCGAACGAGCGCCTCGTCCATCGGCACATAAAAAAATCCGTAGCGCCGGATGCCGGCCTTGTCTCCAAGGGCTTTTGCAATCGCCTGCCCAAGCAGGATGCCGGTGTCCTCGACCGTGTGGTGATAATCAACCTCGATGTCGCCTTTGGCAGTTAATTCGAGGTCCATCAACCCATGCTTGGAGAAGAGGGTGAGCATGTGGTCGAAGAACGCAATCCCGGTGGAGATTTTGGAAACTCCAGATCCGTCGAGATTCAAGGTGAGACAGATTTCGGTTTCGGAAGTTTTGCGTTCGAGTGTGGCCGAGCGAGACATGGGCGGGACTAAAGCAGAGGCGCTGCTGATTGAAAAGAACGCAAGCCGCACGGCGGCGAAGGATCCCTCGGAAGTCCCAGCGGGAAATTTCCTTGCGCAGAGCCTAGTGCAAAGCGTCATATCCAGAGCTGTGCACTACGATTTGATCGTTATCGGCTCGGGTCCGGCTGGAGAGAAGGGCGCTGCCCAGGCGGCGTATTTCGGGAAAAAAGTCGCCATGATTGAGAAGGAAGGTTTCCCCGGGGGTGCAGCGGCCAATACTGGCACGCTCCCCTCCAAGACCCTTCGCGAGACCGCACTTCACCTCTCGGGTTTTCACAAGCGCGAGATCTACGGCCTCGATTTCGACTTCAGCCAACGCATCAGCGCCAAGAATTTCCTTCATCATTTCCAGAATGTCCGCACCCGCGAGCGCGACCGGATTGGAAAAAACATGAGCCGGCACCAGGTCGATGTGATTCACGGAACGGCTATTTTTTCTGATGCGAACACCATCTCGATTGCGCAAAACGACGGCGCAGCCCAAACCCTCACCGCCGAAAAAATCCTGATTGCCACCGGCACCCGTCCGCACCATCCCGCCAGTTACCCTTGGCACGACGCTCGGCTTTTCGAGTCCGACACGATCCTTTCGATTCCCGAACTCCCCGCCTCGATGTTGATCATCGGTGGCGGCGTGATCGGCAGTGAATATGCCTGCACTTTTGCCGCGCTCGGCGTGAAGGTCGTCTTGGTGGATGGACGCGATCGCCTGCTGGGTTTTCTCGATGCCGAGGTCTCCGTCACGCTCCAAAATGCCATGCGCGGAATGGGCATCGAACTCCTCCTTGGCGAGCAGGTCGAATCCCTCACCTCCGGAGAAAAAATTGAAGCCGTTCTGAAAAATGCAGGCGTCCGGTCCTTCGATACCGTCCTCGCCGCCGCCGGTCGCCAAGGCAACACCAACGGGATGGGTCTCGAAGAAATCGGCCTCCAACCTGACAAACGGGGACTCCTCCAAGTCAACGAGCACTACCAGACCTCGCTCCCGCACATTTACGCCGCAGGGGATGTGATTGGTTTTCCCGCCCTGGCCTCCACCTCGATGGAGCAAGGCCGTGTCGCGATGTGCCATGCCTTCGATCTCAAATACAAAACGGACCTCGCCCGAATCCTCCCGCTCGGCATTTACACGATTCCCGAATGCTCCAGCGCGGGAGAAAGCGAGGAATCCCTCCGCGAAAAGAAAATCCCGTATGTCGTCGGGCGAAGCAGCTACTCCCAAAACAGCCGCGGCTTCATCATCGGAGAAGATGATGGGTTTTTGAAACTTCTCTTTGCTGCCGACGACATGCGACTCCTCGGCATCCATGTCATCGGCGAAGAGGCCACGGATCTCGTCCACATCGGCCTCACCGCCCTTCTCCTCAAGCAGACCGCCTCGATTTTCATCGAGACCTGCTACAACTACCCCACCCTCTCCGAGATGTATAAATACGCGGCCTACGACGCCATGGGCCACAAGCAGCGGGGCGAAATCACCAAGTCAGAAAATTGATTCCGTTGCGTATCCCAATAGCAGCCTGCTGTTTGGGGAGCGGACTACTCGGGACGTAGGAAAACCAGGCGGTTGTCTTTTTCGGTGGCGGTGATGTGGTCGCCTTCGAGGAATTTGCCGTCGAGGATTTCCAAGCTGAGCGGATCGAGGATTTCGCGCTGGATGACTCGCTTCAGAGGGCGGGCTCCATAAGCGGGGTCGTAGCCTTCCTTTGCGAGGAATTTCCGGGCGGCATCGTCAAGAGTCAGCGTCAGGTTTTGTTTCTGCAGGCGGGTCAGGAGACGCTGGAGCTGGATATCCACAATGCTCGTAATCTGGGAGGCATCGAGCCGATCGAAGATGATGATTTCATCAATGCGGTTCAGGAACTCGGGACGGAAATGGCCGCGTAGGGCTTCTTGGACGCGGCGGTTCCGCTCCTCCACCGGCAGGTCTTCCATGATGAATTGACTGCCGATGTTGGAGGTCATGATGAGCACGGTGTTTTTGAAATCCACCGTGCGGCCTTGGCCATCCGTGATGCGACCGTCATCGAGCACCTGCAGGAGGACATTAAAAACATCGGGGTGGGCTTTTTCCACCTCGTCGAAAAGCACAACCGAGTAGGGTTTGCGGCGAACGGCTTCGCTGAGCTGGCCTCCTTCTTCGTAGCCGACATAGCCGGGAGGCGCGCCGATGAGTCGGGCGACGGTGTGCTTCTCCATGTATTCGGACATGTCGAGGCGGATGATCGCGGCTTCGTCGTCGAAGAGAAATTCGGCGAGGGCTTTCGAGAGTTCCGTTTTTCCGACGCCGGTAGGGCCGAGAAATAGGAAGGAGCCAATAGGGCGATTCTCGTCCTGCAAGCCCGCGCGGGCGCGGCGGACGGCGTTCGAGACGGCTTTGATGGCTTGCTGCTGGCCGATGACGCGCTGCATGAGGCGCTCTTCCATTTTAACAAGTTTCGCGCGCTCGCCTTCCTGCAGTCGGGAAACAGGGATGCCGGTCCAAGTGGAAACCACTTTGGCGATGTCCTCCTCGGTGACTTCTTCGCGGAGGATCGTGGAGCCTTTGGTCTCGGGTTCGATTTTTTTGAGTTCCCCTTCGGCTTCGGGGATGAGGCCGTATTGGATTTCGCTGGCGCGCTGGAGGTCGCCACGGCGCTGGGCCTGCTCGAGTTCGGCGCGGAGGTGTTCGATTTTCCCGGCAACTTTTTGGGATTTGCCGATCTCCTCTTTTTCCTTGAGCCACTGAGCGCGGAGCGTGGCGGCGTGCTCCTTGGCGTCAGCGAGTTCTTTTTCCAACTTCTCGAGCCGCTCGCGGCTGGCGGCGTCTTTTTCTTTCTTGAGAGCGGCTCGTTCCATTTCGAGCTGCATGACTTGGCGCTCGAGCTGGTCAAGTTCGGTGGGGAGGGATTCGAGTTCGATCTTCAGGCGGGAGGCGGCTTCGTCCATGAGATCGACGGCTTTGTCGGGGAGGAAGCGGTCGCTGATGTAGCGGTCGCTGAGGACCGCGGCGGCAATCAGCGCGGCATCTTGGATTCGCACGCCGTGGTGGACTTCATAGCGCTCCTTGAGTCCGCGCAGGATCGCGATGGTGTCTTCCACACTCGGCTCTCCGACCATGACAGGCTGGAAGCGGCGCTCGAGGGCCGCGTCCTTCTCGATGTATTTCCGATACTCATCGAGCGTGGTGGCACCGATGGTGTGAAGTTCGCCGCGGGCGAGTTGGGGTTTGAGGAGATTCGAGGCATCCATCGAGCCCTCGGCCGCACCTGCGCCGACGATGGTGTGGAGTTCATCAATGAAAAGGATGACCTCGCCCTCGCTGGAGGTGACTTCTTTAAGAAAGGCTTTGAGGCGATCTTCGAACTCGCCACGGAATTTAGCGCCGGCAACCATTGAGCCGATATCCATCGCAACGAGGCGCTTGTTTTTGAGGGATTCAGGAACATCGCCGCTGACGATCCGGCGGGCGAGGCCTTCCACGATCGCAGTCTTACCCACGCCCGGCTCGCCGATGAGGACAGGGTTGTTTTTGGAACGGCGAGAGAGGACCTGCATGGTGCGGCGGATCTCGTCGTCGCGGCCGATGACGGGATCGATTTTGCCCGCGCGGGCGGCGGCGGTGAGGTCGCGGCCGTATTTTTCGAGGGTTTGGTATTTGCCCTCAGGGTCTTGATCGGTAACGCGCTGACTCCCGCGCACGGCGACAAGCGCCTGCATAAGGCGGTCGCGGGTGACGCCGCTTTGCTCGAGCATTTTCGCGGCCGAACATTTGGTGGTCATGAGCGCGAGCAGGAAGTGCTCCACGCTGGTGAACTCGTCTTTCAGCACCGCCATTTCCCCCTCGGCGCCATCGAGGATTTTGCGGAGTTCTTGAGAGATTTGGGGCTGGGATGCGCCACGGACTTTAGCGAGTTTGGCAATCGCTTCGCGGAGGCGGGATTCGAGAGAGGAAATGGAGACGCCGAGTTTTTCCAGGAGAGGCTTGGCGAGACCATCGGATTGCTCGAGGAGCGCGAGCAAGAAATGCTCGGGCGTGATCTCGGGATTGTCGTTCTTCGAGGCCGACTCAAGGGCGGAGTTCAGGGCCTCGCGGAGTTTGATGGTAAATTTTTCGGGTCGCATGGCGGATGAAAATCTAAGCCAAGCAGTGAAAAAAAGAAATCACCCGCAGGGGGTGTGAGGGAAAGTGACTAGTCCTCCCCGAAACGGGTTTCGACGAGATTTTTGATTTCGGCGACTGCTTTTTCAGCATCAGCACCCTCGGCGTGGATGATGAGTTTGGACCCTTTGCCAGCGGCGAGCATCATGAGGCCCATGATGCTTTTGCCATTCACACGCTCGCCGTCTTTTTCAACCCAAACCTCGGCACGGTAGCGGCTGGAGATTTTAACAAACATCGCCGCAGGGCGAGCGTGGAGGCCATTGCGATTTTCGATCACCACTTCGCTATTGCAGCGCTGCGCGTCGTCCGTGGTTTTTTTCTTAGTAAGGATTCCCATTTATCTGTTCCGGCGTTCGCTGATCATGTGAAGGAGCTTTTGGTTAAACTCCTGAGCGCTGTTTTCCCCCATGTCCTTGAGCTTCTGGTCCAGCGCGGCTACTTCCACGAGCCGTGCAATGTC
>JBILML010000055.1:0-8090 GCA_044375555.1 Terrimicrobiaceae bacterium | reverse complement strand
GGTAGCTCTGGCTTGGCGCCAGCGCGCGAGCTCTGCCCTTCGGGCTCGCGCTGCCGCTACCTTGCCTCCGGCATTTATGAACAATTCTCATGACTTTTGTCCTACAAGGACACAGAGAGCACAGAGGGAAGGAAATTGACAGATTCTCATCCCGAATGGTTTTTTTAGACACTTTGACAGGATAAAAAGGATTCACAGGAGCAGCTTATGAAAGCAGGCGGCTTGGACAAAAAAACCGAGGTGAGTAGCATTAATTCATTCACCCTCTCTGTGCTCTCTGTGTCCTCTGTGGTTAAATTTTGCTGGATGCGGCTTCATTGCGGGCGGGTTTCAGCGGCGCGGCGGAGGGCGTCTCCGGCGATGTAGAAGGCAAGCGAGGCCGCGAAAATCGCGAGGCCGGGAAAAACAATCAGCCACCAGGCATCGAGGATGTAGGTTTTCCCATCGGCGATGATGTTTCCCCAAGTGGCCTGCGGCGGGGGCACGCCGAAGCTCAGGAAACTCAAGCCCGACTCGACGAGGATGGCGTCGGGGATGCTGATGATGGCTGTGACAAAAATCGGCGCGGAGGCATTCGGCAGAATGTGGCGGAAGATGATCTTCCAACCACTCTGGCCCATGGCGCGAGCGGCGCGGACATATTCGCTCTCGCGCAGGGTAAGAAATTCCGCACGGACGAGGCGGGCGGTGCCTGTCCAACTGACTAGGCCGATCACCGCAATGATAATCCAGATGTTTGGCCCAAGGATGGCGATGGCGCTCAGGATCAGAAAAAACGAGGGGAAACAAAGCAGGGCATCGACGATTCGCATGAGGACATTGTCGATCCACCCACCAAAATAGCCGCTCACAGCGCCGAGGATGATCCCAATGCCGAGCGAAACGGCCATGGCCACGAAGCCGACAGTCAGCGAAATCGTGGAGCCCGCGACCATCCGCGAAAGCACATCGCGGCCGAGGTTGTCGGTGCCGAGCCAGTGTGCGGCGGAGGGAGGTTGGAGCTTCGCGGCGAGGTTGGTGGCGTTGGGGTCCATCGGCATCGGCAGGCCGAGGAGTTGGAGAACCCCGGCGGCGAGGGCGACGGTGAAAAAGAACGCAATGAATCCCAGCGAGACTACGGCGAGGCGGCTTGAAAAAAACCGCGAGGCCACACGCCGGAGCGGGCTGTCGGGAAGCCGGGTGTTCGCCGGAAGCGGAGCGTCAGCTGTGGCGGTCATTGGCAGGCCGGCTCACTTCGCCTTGGCGTAAAGCTCGGCAACATACGGCCAGTTCACGACATCCCACCAGGCGGTGGCATAGTCACCCCGGCGGTTCTGGTATTTCAAATAGTAGGCGTGCTCCCAGACATCGAGCCCGAGGATCGTAGCGTAGCCATCGAGCAGCGGCGGGTCTTGGTTCGGCGTGGAGAGGATCGAGAGCTTCCCGTCCTTCACCACCAGCCACGCCCACCCGCTTCCGAAGCGCTTCATCGCGGCATCGGTGAATTGTTTTTTGAAATCCGCGAACGACCCGAAAGTGGATTCAATCGCCTTCGCAAGATCGCCGGTCGGTTCGCCGCCGCCATCGGGCGACATCATCAGCCAGAATTCCGAATGGTTCACATGCCCGCCGACATTGTTTCTCAGGCCCGCACGGATCGACTCGGGGGCCTCGGCGAGATTTTCCAAAAGCTCGACGGGACTGAGCTTCGCCAGCTCGGGCTGGTCGGCGAGAAGCTTGTTGGCGTTATCGACATAAGCTTTGTGGTGCTTGCTGTGGTGGATTCGCATCGTCTCGGCATCGATGTGCGGCTCGAGAGCCTCGGGCGCGTAGGGAAGCGGCGGAAGCGTGTAGGGTCCGGATGGCGCGTCCTGGGCGGCCAGCGGCAGGGAAGTCACGACCAAGGCCGCGAGGGCCAAAACGGAATTGCAAAGCAAGCGAAGGGAGCTTTTGGTTTTCATGGCGCGCCCAAATTATCCCATGCCGTCGACGAGGCAACCTGCAAAAAACCCCACGGTCTTCGAGTCGCGCGTCTACGAAGCCGTCGCAAAAATCCCGCGCGGGCGCGTCTCGACCTATGGCGCTATCGCCTTGGAGATCGGCTCTGAATCAGCCCGTGCGGTCGGACAAGCCCTTCGGAAAAACACCTTCGCGCCCGAGGTGCCATGCCACCGGGTCGTGCGATCGGATGGCTCGCTCGGCGGATTTTTTGGGAAAATCTCAGGCGAGCCTTTGACTCAAAAACGGCTTCTGCTCGAGCAAGAGGGCGTTTGTTTTGACTCGGCCGGACGCGTCGAGAAGCGCTTCCTCAGGCGAATGCCGTGAAGAGATCAGCCTCAGAAGCAGTCTCTGCCGCAACGCCCCGACTGCGCCTCGAGATGAGCGATCGCAGCGTGGACGCTGGCACGCTGAGAAATCTCGCGTCCGCCTCGCTCATTCCCTCGACTAGATCGAGGAGGATGTCGGCATCACGCTCGATCTCGCGAAGGATGCGGGATTTTGTGATCGGAAATTTGTCGCACGCCGTGCGAGGCAGGATGTAGTCCACATCGCCGAGAAGGAGTTCGATCTGGTCTCGACTTAGCAGCATGGCGAGAGCCTGAGGTTGGCGAAAGTCGGGGCGAACATCATGGGCGAAGCCTAGCAACCGCCTGACCGCCCAGCAAGCGTCGGAAATGTCTTGCTCCACCAGAGCGCTGCGCCCGATATGAATCCCGAATGACACTCGACGCCTACCTGCAAACCGCCCTCGACGCCGCCCAAGCCGCCGGCGGATTTCTCCGCGCCAATTTCGGCAAACCCCTCCATGTCGACGAAAACCTCGCCCACGACATCAAGCTCGAACTCGACAAACGCACCCAGGCCCTCATCGAGTCGATCATCCTCGACCGCCACCCCGACCACGCCATCTACGGCGAGGAGGGCCTGCGCGGCGACCAATCCGCCGAGCACCAATGGATCATCGACCCCATCGACGGCACCGTGAATTTTTTCTACAACATCCCGCACTTCGCCGTGAGCATCGCGCTCCGCAAGGCCGGCCAAATCCTCATCGGCGTCATCTACGACCCCATGCGCGACGAGCTGTGGAGCGTCCAGCGCGGCTCACCCGCCCTCCTGAACGGCCAACCCATCGCCGTCAGCCCCCGCCCCACTCTCTCCGAGGCCACCATTTCCGTCGGCGTTTCCAAAAATATCGACACCATCAATCGCGGCATGCCCCTCTTTGAAAAAATGGTCCGCAACGCGAAAAAGTGCCGCATGATGGGCAGCGCCTCCCTCGACATCGCCTATGTCGCCTGCGGTCGCCTCGATGCCTACATTGAAAACATGATCAGCCTCTGGGATGTCGCCGCCGGAATCCTCCTCGTCGAAACCGCCGGCGGGCGCGTGGACATGCAGCCCCACGCCTCCCTCCCCGAGAAATACTCCATCGTCGCCTCCAGCGGAAAATTCGACCTCGGCCTCGAATGATCGCCACCGGCATAGGCTATGATGTCCACCGCCTCGTCGTGGACCGCCCCCTCGTCCTCGGCGGCGAGGTGATCCCTCACCCGCTCGGGCTCGACGGCCACTCCGACGCCGATGTCCTCTGCCATGCCATCGCCGACGCCCTCCTCGGCGCTGCCGGCGAACCCGACATAGGCCATCTTTTTCCAAATACCGACCCCAGCATTCGCGGCATCAGCAGCCTCGAAATCCTCCGCCGTGTTCGTGCCTTGTTGGACGAAAAATCCATCCGCCTCCACAACATCGACGCCACCCTCATCGCCGAGGAACCCAAAATCTCCCCCCACCTCGCCCTCATGAAAGAACGCGTCGGCGCCGCCCTCGGACTCCCCCCCGCCCGCATCGGCATAAAAGCCACCACCAACGAATCCATGGGCTTCCTCGGCCGCAGCGAAGGCATGGCCGCCCTCGCCACCGCCTGCGTGGACCGCCCTGAGGAATAGACGCCCCTTCGCGCCGAAAAAACGCCGCAAAAAAGAATGGCGCTTGGCGGCGAGGTCGTTCTATTGTCTCCGCTCCAAAATCACGCGTCCCTATCTCAATGGTAGAGCAGTTGAATATTAAATATTTACAGTAATTAACTCCGTTTATTCCGGCTTAGCTATTATCTTTGCGGAGAGTCAATTTTATTGGGATTCCAGCAAATTCACTTTTGCTCATTTAGCCTGATTTTTCTGTCCGAGTTACCAAAAAAGTTACCAAAACTTTTGGTGGATTGCAGGGCGGCATTCCCCACCTCCCGACAAAACCCCCGCCCTCGTATATCCGCGAATTTTTCAAGACGCGAAAAAACAACGGCATATCAAATCACCTGCAACCCCCCGCCAATGCTCGTTCCAGAGGCGATGAATGAATTCTCAATGAATCAAAACAAGGCAGGGTAAAACACCGCATCGACTCGCAGAGCTCGATTTCATCTGGGTCACGGAGGCATTCCTCTCAAACTGCTCCCAATCGGATTCGACAAATTCAAGACTCTGAACTACGGTTTCAACATGATTTCGCTCTTGGAGATAGAAGAAGCCGCCGATGTTCTCCCGGTTGAGGAGAAGAAGGAACTTGTGGCTTTCTTGCTCACCCGCCTTCGCCGCACTGACGACGAGCTTCCACCCGTCCGCGATATTCCAAAGGCAACCATCGACAAATGGGTTGCTGATGACGAAGATGGCTACAGTAAATTTCTCGCGGGAGCCTGAGAATCTTTCTGGATACAAGCGTCCTTCTAGCTGCTTGCCGTTCCAAGTCTGGAGCATCGAGAGCCATTATTGATATAGCCGCAAAACAAGGCTGGAAGCTCATCGCCAGACCATGGGTTCGTAATAAGGTTGAAAGAAATCTTTCCAAGTTTCCTTTTGAATCCACGGCGACATGGGTTGGTTTGCGTTCCCGCATTTCTCTTGTCGATGATGTTGTCTCCATTGATCGAGCCTTGGTTTTTCCAGCCAGCAAGGATCGACCAGTTTTGATCACTGCTTTGGCTTGGGCTGATGTTCTCCTCACGCTGGATCGAGAAGATTTCATCAAGGTTCTTGGATCGTCCTGTTATGGACTTCCCATTCTCCTTCCATCGGAGTTTTTGATCAGGGAGCGAAAGCAAGGTCGTTTGAACTGATCCCGATTGGAACCTATGTGGGATTCGTGGTCTTTGTGAATTCTTTGGTTAAGCCGCCAAAAGAACCTGCTGCTGATCCAAAATCTTCTTCCCGCTTTGAACGGTGGAGAATCCTTTTCCAGTGATCTTCCCAGCATGGCAAATGCTCTGACCTTATTTCAAAAGACGAACAATGTCGGCGTGTTTGGAAAGAAATTCATCATTGGAGATCGTGCTTCCCTTGTGTCTTCCAAGGACAACGCCCTCCCTGCGAGCTTGAGCAAGTCCAGAGATGATGCGCTCACGAAGGACTTCGACTTCATTTCTCGCCATCTCCGCCAGAAGACTAAGCATGATCGAAGACGCAGGGTTTCTTTTGCCATTTGCGAGCGGCGTGGAGATCCCCCACCCGCTCGGACTCCCCCCCGCCCGCATCGGCATCAAAGCCACCACCAACGAATCCATGGGCTTCCTCGGCCGCAGCGAAGGCATGGCCGCCCTCGCCACCGCCTGCGTGGACCGCCCGGAGGAATAGACGCCCCTTCGCGCAGAAAAAACGCCACAAAAAAGAATGGCACTGTCTGGCACGCTCATTCTATTGTCCCACCTCTAAATTCACGCGTCCCTAGCTCAATGGTAGAGCAGTTGACTCTTAATCAATTGGTTCCGGGTTCGAGTCCCGGGGGGCGCACTCCTCTGCGACATCAAGTTGCGAGGAAAAATAATTTTCGGCGATTTTTAGGTTTGCCATTATTTTGCCACTTTTCCGGTTGGCGCTCGCTTTCCGCAAATCCTCCCTCTGACCAAAAACTCCCCCACCCAAATCCTCCCCGACCAAATCCTCGGAGCGGTGCGGCGGCAAGCATTTGCCGGCGATGCCTGCCATGCTCTGCGTGGGGCCTAGAGCCGGGACGGGAGCGAACCGGCACGGCGGCAGGCCTTGGGCGGGCGGGGCGATGCGATGGCAGTTTGCCAGCGCGAGTCAACGCCGCCCCCGCGCCGTGAACGATGCTCGATGGCGTCGAAGTAAAACCCCCGCCGTGTGGAGCGAAGTGGAGACCGCTTCCGATAATGGCCTGTAGCAGGTGGCGCGGTGGACTCCTCGAAACTTATCCCGCAACCTGCTACTGCACGCTATCGGACCAGCGAAACGAAAAAAAAGACGCCCCAGAGGCCGATGTGCGAGGAACGAGCGCGGAGGCCGAACAACGCCCCGCCCAGAGTGAGCGTTTATCGCAGCTATCGGAGAGCCTGCCGGAGTGGAGGATTCGGCGCAGCGGAGGTGGAGCGGAGCGGTTCGTGGCGCCATTCGTGACATTGCGGCGGAGCCGGACAATATGACACGGCGCGGGTGGAGCAGCTTCGCGGACACACGGCATATCACCTTTTCAAAAACAATCGGCGTGGATCAGCGGTTCAGACTTTTTCTCGCGGCAGTGTGTCGGCGGAGATGGCCATCCGGTCGGCGTCCACAGGCACCTCAACGACCCTCGGATTTACGAACCAGCGCGACGGTGATTTTTCAAAGACAAGGCCACAAGAAAAAAATCTCTCCCTCGCCGCGACCTACTCCGAGAGACGATAGCGCCAATAGTCCGGATCGCGGCTGTTATGCTTGAACGCCAGGATGCGAAGGTGATCCGGCCAGACGCGGTAGTATACCGCAAAAGGGAAACGCGGCATCAGGTATCGCCGCACACCAGCCTCAAGGATGCTCCACCGCTCCGGAGCATCCAGAATCGCGCCTATGGCAAGCTCCGCCGCATCGAGAAACTGTGCACCAAGCGAGGGAACCCTCTGCTCATAAAACCGAGCGGACTCGATCAGTTCCGCTTCGGCATCTGGGTGATAAATCAGGCGCATCCGACAGCACGCCGCGCAGCCCGCATCACCTCTTCGTGGGTGCGACCCTGCACCACACCGGAGGAAAGCTCCTCGTCACGCCGAATGGCCTCCGCCACAGCCTCACGATCCTTTGCCGCCGCCAGACCCGCATCGATGCTCTGCCAGAGAGCCTGGGCGAGAGACACCCGCTCGGAAATCGGCAGCGCCATAGCTTCGCTCGTGAGCTGTTGTGTGGACATGGAAGAAAATTAGCCTCTCAAGAAACTTCGGTCAAACAGAACGTCCCCAATTACCCATGACCAGTGCCGAAGGCATTGGATTAGGTCTATCGGCTCGTTAGCCATTTTTCTTTTGAATCTGTTTTTGTAATACCGCTTCGGGCGGCACAGCTCGAATTATGAAAAACCGACCGTCCCTCCGAGTCACCATGTCCAATAGCATCGTCAATCCTTCCTTGCCGTTTGGGACGTTTCGGAATGTTTGTATCTCAATCTGATATTCTGGCTTGGCCGCCCAGCGCCAATTCGGAAATGGCGCTGCATCGGTGTCTAAAGTCTTCGATCTCAGCTCGTATGAGTCGCCTTGTTGATTTGCGGTATCTGCATACCCTTCGAACCAGTATTGTTTTATGAACTCGGCCTCAGCTGGCGAGAGGTCTGAGAATATCTTCGGCTCATAAAGAGCATATATCTTTTCTGGGTCTTGGGATCGAACTGCTGCCCAGTATTCCTCTGCGAATTCGGTCAGGCCTGGAACATCGCCAGCTCTGAGCGCGATCGAAGAAATTAACGTGAGTGCTAAGGTGATGAGGTATCGCATGGTGTTTTTGTTGGCTACCATCCGCGGTGAGGTATCCCTGCTTGCTTCTGGCATCCGAGCCTGCTCCGCAGGCGAAATGCCATAAGTGCCGAAGGCATAGGGATTAGTTCCATCTGCTCGTTAGCTATTATTGTGTTTTTTCTTTAACCGCCATCAGAATTAGACACTTGCCATTTGCAAAACCTGCGGGAAAAACAAGCCCTTTGCTTGGCGGCTTGCGGGAGTGTAAAGATTCGTCTGTAAAAGTCAGCACGAGGCATTGGACCGCCGCACTGGCAACCGATGGAGCGTAGCGGAATCGGCTGCCAGTGCGGCGGCGCGCCGACCTCCTCCCGGTTCTCCGGGG
>JBILML010000034.1:0-28552 GCA_044375555.1 Terrimicrobiaceae bacterium | reverse complement strand
CGCACCTCAAAACCAAGGTCGCCTCAGATGTCCGAGCCATCTTCAACGCCGACGACCGCCCCCATGCCGACGACCGCCTCAAGGACTTCGTGAAAACCTACTCGGAAAGCCAGCCCAAGCTCGCCGCCTGGGCCGAGGAGAACCTGCCCGAAGGCTTCGCCGTCTTCGCCTTCCCGGAAGCCCACAGGAAGCGCCTACGGACATCCAACGCCTGCGAGAACGTCAACGGCCAGATCAAGAAGCGCACCCGCGTTGTCGGCCTCTTCCCGAGTGAGGAATCGCTCCTGAGGCTCGTCACCGGCGTCCTCATCGAAATCTCCGAAACCTGGGAAACCGGCAAAACCTACCTCTCCCTGAACTAACAGAAACCAAACCAAGAAACACAAAAACAGCCACCTTCAGAAAAAGTCATCAGCCACTTTTACAGAAAAAAATTTGCGCGGCCGGCGCGGTAGCGTTTTTTCGAAAAAAATTGGTGGGAATGGCACGCCGAACCGTTCGTATCTTGCAGCGCAGATGCCGTGATCTTGCTCCCCGCTGATTCTAGATTCCCTGCTCAGACTCCCTTCTTTGCTATCAAATAGCCAGATTTAAGGAAATATGTGAATATGTGGGACTGACCCTATAGAAGCAATTCATCGAGGTTTCCAACCACTAGAAGATCGGTATCCAAAACCATACATCTGGAGTAAGAATCCGGAATGAAATTTAAAGCCAAAATCTTGGAGTATGCCATCGGCGAAACATGAGTAATGCCTGCGCGAAGCTTCGCTGGAAGACGGGAAGTCCACTCCAAGTCGATTGGAATAATGCCCAGCGTGAGCCCAAAGGCTGCTGCCGTGGTCTTTAGTAACCCTAATCCTGCAGCATTAACACCCTGAACGAGGACTTGTATGTCAGAACGCTTCGTCGGATGACTCAATGCGTAGGAGGCAATCGTCACGCAAGCCTGACGCACATAGTTTTGATCCGTTGCTAGGACAATGCAGCAACTCATGCGGAAAAAACGATAGCCGGCCGAGAACCAGAAGAGGGAGTTCTTCCTTCATAAATTTTGAATCCCTCCAAAAATGCCACCGCTGATTCCCTGAGGCCATGAGCATGGCATTGTAACAGGCGGGAGCATTTCTCTATGCAATAATCCATTATCGAGATTTTTTAGATTTTGAGGAGGCCTTTGTTTTTGAGGAGGCCTTTGTTTTTGAGGATTTTGCCTTTAAGGACTTGATCTTCTTGTTCGGTGAGTTGTTGCCTGATTGAGGAGCAGGCGCCGCCGAGGAACCCGTTCCACTAGCGCCAGGGTTCGACGGCGCGAGCGTTCCCACAGCAGGTGACTCTTGCTTTGCCTTCGGTAGAGTTGCCGGCATTGCAGGCGGGTTGGCATTGCCTCGCAGGGTGATTTCTGCGGGAGAAGATTTGCCACGGAGAAGCGAGTAGGTCTTCCCTAGTTGAATTTCGTAGGTCGGCGGCGTCCACGCACCGCTGCGGTAGGTGCTTTCTCCAGAGGGACCGACCAATCGATCGCCTTCAGAGGCATCGTAGCCAGCGAGGATTGACTTCACCATGGCAGGATCGGGCGACAAAACTGGCACAAAACTATTCCAACCAGCCTTTACAGGAATTTTTTGCTCAGACTCGGCATAAGCGGTGCGGAGCCGCAAGGGCTGGGTTGGAGTGCCGAGCGTGGTATCTTTTGTAAAGGTGACATTGCCTTGAAGGGCAAAGATATTTTTGGTTTCGGCATCGTAAACACGAAGCCGCATTTCATCCCCTTTAGAATTTGCGGATGAAATGGCAAGGACATAACCGGTTTTAGCAAGATTTGCGTTTGCCAAACCGGACACGCTTTGCTCATAAAAGGCTGCCAAAACGCTGCCCGAGGAGTTCACAAAACGGGCGCCATCCACCACCTCAGCATGAACTAGCATTTGGTGGGGAAGATTGGCTGGGAGTTTCCAATCGAGGGTATCAGCGGTGTTGGGTATCGTCGAATCAGGCTGGGCAGGCGAGCTCGATGAAGACGATCCATTGGATGATGCGCCTGCTGTGGAAGCGGACGATGAAGCGGACGTTATGGTTTTTGTTGGAACTCCGCCGCCGCCACCTCCCCCACCGGCACCCGGAATGGGCGTGGCTGAGAGGATAATGTTATCGATCAAATTTTGCCCTGATACCGCAGAGCTTCCGCTGACCTTCAAGCGGAGGTAGGCTGTGGTGGAATTATTCAAAACTGTCGTCTGATTCAATGTCCATGTGGAGAATCCAGCTCCCGGCGTAATGGTTTGCAAATCCGTCCACACAGATCCATTAGAGCTGTAGGACCAATCGTGGGTTGTGAAGCCATCGGTTGAAGCATCCGCTGCATAACTCACGCTGAGATTTCCCTGCCCTGCCATGCTGAATTCGAAAACAAGAATCTTTCCTTGAGCTCCGAAATTCTTTCCGGCACGAAGCATCAATGCGGTATTTGATAAAGAATCTGCCACCATTTCACCTGCAGTATTTTCTTCGGTTCCGAATCCAGAGTAGATTTCGCCCTGCGAAGCATCCCATCGATTCGAGATGGTGCCATCGGTGAACTGACCATTGAAAGTGAGATTGCCACTGCCAAAATTGGCGGCATATTTGCGAATGCTTGAAACAGCTGTGGCCAGTGGGACGGTGCCAGTATCAAAGTCCCATGCGGCAATGGGAGCGGGATCGACTTTTATGGCGATCGGTGCCGTGACTACGCGGGCGCCGCTGCCAGAGGTGGCATTGGCTGTGACAAGATAATTTCCGGTAGAATAATTTGCTGTATTCCAAGTATATTCGTAAACTGGGATAGTTGAATTTGAAGATTTTATCCCAGCCCCGAGAAAGGTAATATTGCCTGTGAGGTTCGCCGAGAATGTCACACTGCCAACTGTGCCATTCGCAGTGAGATTCGATGTAGTGGCGCTGAGATTAACACCCGCTCCTTTAAAGACCTTGTAGGTTGCGGTAGCAGCCATTGCCGTTGGAGAGTCGGTTGCACTCGGGTCGGTTCCGTAGACGACAAGCGTGGCATCGGTGATGTTGCCGGTGGTTGTGCCGTTGTTGGTGACGGTAAGAGTCCAATTTCCATTGGGGTTCTCCGCCCAACTACGAACGGTCATAAATTTCCAGTTCTCGAATTTATTGAGCGTATCGCTGTGAGGTTTGCAGAAGGTGCTGGTGGTGTTGCCGGGAGAGGTGAGCGTGATCGTGAGGTTTCCCTTGGGGATATCGGCGACCGTGAGTTGCAGGGTGACATGCTCTGCTCGAGTTATCGTCCCATTCACAGTAAATGTGCGGTTGGCCGTAGCGTTCGCTCCGAGGGCTTGGATGGTGTTGTTGGAGGTCGAAAAGGAGTTTTGCGGCCCTAGATTCGTCCAGTTTCCAGAAAGGGCCACAGCTGCGGCGGCATCTACAAGACCCGCTCCATATTTGTCATTGAACTTGAATGGCACCGTGGCATTGCCGGTAACATGGTCGGTGCGGTTGGCGGTGATCCAGTCACTGTCGCTTGCATCGATTCTCACCGCTGATCGCATCAGAATTTCCTGCACATCGCGCCAGCCGAGATTCGGATTGCGCTGGAGCATGAGAGCGATCACGCCTGAGACAGCGGGTGTCGCAGAGGATGTGCCTCCGAAGTTTTGAGTCACATCTCCGGAACCTTTAAAATCATTCACAGGCGGCCAAGTAAACTGAGTATTGTGAACGCCATAATTATACCCTCGCGGCCCTTTGTTGTCGGTTGTCATAATGCCTAGACCCGTGCCATCCGTGGTGTTGGAAGGGGCGCTTATGAGGAGTGATGATCCAACTTGGCTGTAGTTTGATTTCTTGCCAAGGCTGTTCAAAGCACCAACGGCGATCGTGTAAATCGAGTTGGGCAGGGCCTGAAAATCGACGCGCGCACCAGATTTTTGAGCCGATTCATTTGAAGTCAGCTTGAACTCGTCGCTATTACCTGCGGCAAATGTTATGATACTTCCCTTGCCTCCTCGCCCGTATTTTGCAGCGTATTCCAGAGCGGCTTCGGTAAGCAGGTCCGGACTGACAATAGGATTCCATAATTGAAAAAGACCAGTGCTCGAGTTAGTTGTAAAAGGAGAATATCCCCAGCTATTGCTTTTTATGTGGATGGGATCCGGATACCATGTCATGGCTTCTGCGATATCGGCATCGGTTTGGACATCCGCTATTAATCGCATTCCTACAAGGTTGGCTTCTGGGGCCACGCCGCTGACTCCAATTCGGTTGTTGCCACGGGCAGCGGCCACGCCGGCGCAGGCGGTGCCGTGGTTGTCATTATAAAAGTATGGTTTTGGATCGAAGTCCTTGCCGTTCCAATCTTTTTGAAGATTTCTTAGAACATTTGGCAACAGGTCTGGGTGGCTCCATTCCATGCCGTCGTCCACGATGCCGATGGTGACGCCTTTGCCTCGAATGTAGCTGCCAGTATTGTTTGAGGATGCGTAGGAGAAGGCTTTTTGGGATGGGTAATTCCATACCGATTCGACATTCATATCTGTGCCAGTTACAGCGCCGAGTTGGTTTTGAAACTTAAGATGCCATTGCTTTTGCACGAGGGGGTCGTTGGGCATTGCCATTTTCGCGACTTTCGAAGCCAGCAGAGGCGTCACATAAGGGGAGGCCGAGTCCGCTGTTTTTACAAAGAACGCCAAGGCTTCGGGGGAGGAAGGAGCCTCGTAAATGTATTTGCCTTTGGCATAGCCGGGGGCGGATTTGAAGGAGAGGCCAGAGGCAGTGGCCAAGGAATCTGCAGCGGTGCGGGAATCGGCTTCGATGAGGATGTCGCGAGTTACGATGCGGCGGGTCGATTCGTTTCGCGCGGCGCCAGGAGGATAAAGAATGAGTTCCGGTGCAGAGCCGGGTTCTTTGTGGAGTTTTTCGATCTGGCCGAGAAGTTCACTCGCGTTACTAGCAGAGGGGATCGAGACAACGCGGCCCATGCCGTCAGAATTACGAACATAGAGTTCATCCTTGGCAAGGGCAAGTTCGCGTAGGGTGCCGCCGTGCTCGATGGAGACGGGTTGGTTCAGGACGGCTTCGAGAAACGCGGTGGTTTCAGGGCGAATGGATGATGCCGCAGCCACGGGGCTTGGCAGTGGAGCGGCGGTCTTGGCCATGGAGGCGGTCGAGGCTACTGGAGGAGTCGCGGGGCCCTGCGAAGCCGCAGGAAGCGCCAATGGCTCATTGGCACTCGATTGGGCTACTGCCGGTGCCGAGTTCGAAAAAAATTGCGGGAATTGAAAATATCCAAGGCTTATGGCCAAGATGCCAAGAAATGAGAGAGGGATGAGTTTTTTATTCATTCAAATGGTAAAAAAGATGGGAGACAAAATTGAAGAGTATAGAGGCAGGTGTTTTGAGACAGAATTTACAGAATTTAAAACGAAGGAAAGTATAACTTATATACGAACCCGAAAGCTTAAAGGCCTGTAAATATATTTATCTATTAATAAATTAATTGCAAGTTTTTTATAAAAACTATACGAAATCTGCAATTGTAGGAAGATCTCCTGTAACCAAGACGGAGCCCTTAACTTTAGCAATGAGTTCGCCAGCGTATGTTAAATCGTAATATCCTCCGGTCAATGAACCAAACGCATAATCACCGGCAACGCCATTTAGTTGCAATCTATCTATTCCCTTTGCAAAGTCGGTTATAATTGCATAGTCAGAGGTTGCATTAGCGTCGTAATAAACATTCGTCGAATCGCCTAATACAAAAATATCTATACCGAGATTTCCGGTGAGAGTATCGACCTCTCCCGCTCCGCGAGCGGATGAAGAAGATCCTACGAGATTATCATCGCCTCCACCTCCTGATAGCGAGTCATTTGCTGTTCCCCCGACTAAATAATCCGCGCCAGTAAAGCCTGTGATCGTGTTCGCAAGGGAATTGCCCGTAAGAGTTCCCGACCCAGCGGTTAATTGAATATTCTCAATACTCGATCCACCCGAGAGGGTAGCGAGGCTTAATGTGCCAATTGCAAGCGCCGTGTCTGTTCCTGAAGTGTCTAAAATCTTATCATCATCATTGACATCAAGGACATAGAAATCATCTCCTGCACCGCCGATAAGGCTATTAACACCAGCTTTACCATCCAAAGTGTCACTGCCAGCACCGCCGATGATGGTATTTGCTGAAGCGTTGCCACTTAAAGCGACCGCATTGGAAATTCCGGAGTAGATCAGTTTCTCAAGGCCAGTGCCGCCATTGACAAGGGCATGTGAGAGATCAAATGAGACGGATGTTAAAACGGTATCAGTTCCAGTGCCATCTTCTATAATTTGATCAAGTGCTGAATCAACGATGTAAAAGTCGTCATCGAACCCACCATTTAATATATCAGTTCCTCCAACAAGAGTGCCTTTACCTTCCAGCGTATCTTTCCCAATACCGCCGAAAAGCGAATTGTTCTGATCATTGCCGGTTATGAGATTGTTAAAAGGGTCCCCTACTCCATTTATCGCTGTTCCGGTAAGCCTTAGGTTTTCTACATTTATGCTACGAACACCTAATTGAAAATCTATAGAACTTAGGATGAGGTCAACCCCTCCTGTGAGTGTTGCAAAATCATTTTCAAAAACATTATCAGCAACATGATCTACAATATAAATATCGGAACCTGCGCCGCCATCAAGGTAGTCTTCGTCAGTTCCGCCATCAAGGTAATCCGCGCCTGCTTCTCCAAGGAGGCTGTCGGCGCCTGCTTCTCCGAAGAGGCTGTCGTTTGCAGAGCCACCGAGGAAAGTGTCATTGCCCGCCCCTCCTAGCAGGCTGTCGTTACCGCCGTAGCCATTGTAGAAATCGGCCAAGACGCCGCCGATGAAGGTATCATCTCCTGAGCGGACGAGAGTGCTAAGCGAAGCAATACTGGGGTTGCTGACATAGGCCGCGTTCACATATTGTGCGAAGCTGCTGCCATCAAGCTTCCAGAATGTGCCCCAGCCGAGTTTGGCGGCTTTCGCTGCATCCACATCTCCTGAGATGGTATCCCCATTTATTGGTGTAAAGGCTTCTTGGAGAGTTAGAGTATCCAGAGCCAATCCACCCACTAGGCTCACCACAGCGACAAGATCAGGAGTTCCGGCTGTGTAAATACCAAAATATGTGCTGGTGGGCCTATCGAGATACCCCAGAGGAGCAATGTTACTTGGTGTGTTTTCTGTTGGAAGATTCGTCGCAGGGGCTCCAATCCAGTAATTGCTGGCAGGTCCACTTAAGACCAAGTTGTCACCAGCTTCGAAATCCAAGATTTTGACATAATCGCCATCCGAGTAAACGGACTTGGACCTATCACTATCCCATGTCGTTATATCTTTTGTTTCATTGTATGTATAGCTTGGGCTCCATTCATTGACATCCGAGCCTGTATAGCCATCAACAATAAAAACATCACTTCCCGAACCACCTTTCAAGGTGTCGATACCAACGCCAAGCCCCAAAGATCCCCCCACGCCGCCACCATCTAGAGTATTGTCGAACTCATTTCCAACGATCCAGTTGGAGCCTTGCTCACTTTCGCTGTTGCCTATATTCCCCGTGGAATCATCATTTCCAAAGGCCTCGCGGGCACTGGGGGCGCCATCTTGTAGAATGAGGTTGGAAATATCGGAGGCGCCATCCGCATTCCCCCGCTCGATTGAGTAGGAGTTCTCGAGTAGGACGGCACCTTCAAGATGACCACTCCACCAGAGGTAATCGGAATCAGTGAAGGTAATAGTATCGTTGCCAGTATTACCGAATACGGCATCGCCTAAGAGAATATTGTGGGAACCACTGCTTCCCAAGCCGGCACTAACATAGAACATGTCAGAACCGGAGGAGCCTCCCGTCTTTTCAGAACCAAAAAGCGAGTCATTACCTGCACCTCCGTCCAATTTCGAAGGGTTGTTTGCAACAAGGGTATCACGGTTGCGGTTGGGGTCATATACCCCACCATAGTATCCTGGCACAAACCAGAACTGGCTTGGGTCGGCAGTGCCAGGGCCATTTGGCGCGACCGGGACGGGATCGGTATCACGAAAGATGCTGTTGGTGAGTCCATTCCCACCATCCGAGACGGCAGCAAAATCCCGCACGGCGAGGCCCACTTGATCCAGACCATAGGCTGTGCCTCCGATGAGGAAGTTGCCTCCGCCATTACCCACGATGCTGTCGCGACCCTTGTCACCAACGAGGGTATTGAGACCGGTGGGTGCAGAGTCGTAAATGAAGTTGTCCAGCCGGTTGCCTTGGCCAAATTGACCAGCTTCCGCAAGCGCGAGTTGGTCGATGAATTTGCCTTGGTTGACAAGTTCGTCACTGAGGGTGAGGAAGTCCACCCGTGAGACGACGAGGTTGTGCTGACCGCCGTTGAGAGAGGATCCGACATTACCGGCTTGGGTAACCACGGGAGTTTCGTTGCCGTATTTGATCACCCAGTCGAACTCGTCGCCGATTGCATTGCCGCCGTTTTTGACGACGAACGTGTCCGACCCTTGGCCACCGACCAAGGTGTTGAGTCCCTTGAAGGTGACGAGTGTGTTTTTATCGGGTCCACCATAAAGGGTATAATCGTCGCCGCTACGGTCATTGACGAAATCTCCGTTGAGAATGTCATTTCCAAAGCCGCCATCCAAGTAGGTGGCAAAGCGATTCGGCAGGCCTTCGATGGGATCGTATGGCGCGGGATTAAAGATAAAGCCCAGAGGCGTCGAAAAATTGGGATTGTTCTGGATCAGGGGATCTGTGAAGGAATCATCTACAAGTCCTCCAGGAAGAGCCTGAATGAGCCTGAGCCCGAGCACGGCGTCATTGCCAGCTCCACCTTGGAGGGTCACATGCTGAGCTGCAGACCCATCCTGCAATGCCGGGATCGTGCGCTCGATGGCGGTGACTTGGAAGTCGTAGGTGCCATCTTCGAGGTTGGTGACCTTGAGGGTTGGCTGGAGAGGATCAAAGGAACCTCCATGGGTGCCTTGAAAATCTTGGGATTTTCCGTTCACATAGGTGTGCCAGATATCTCCGGAGATATCGGTGCGCTTATATTTTACGACATATCCCACCACATCCTGATAGGATCTTTCGATTTGGCCTTGAGTGGTTCCAACCGACCAGGAAAGGTCGTATTGGAATTTGCCGGGATTGGAGAGGTCGTCCTCTTGGTCGCCCACAATAAGATCCGAAGAACCGACGGGCGTGACGCCGTCTTCCTTGGCAAAAACCTCGCCCGCACGCGGAGCATACATGAGCTCAAGGGTGTTCGCATTTGTGAGGGAAAGACCAACAAGGCCCGATTGGATCGCTACGGAGCGGTTGTTGCCGTTTTTTGTGCCCGCGATCGAGGCGAAACTGGCGACCTCGGGTTGGCCGGAATCCGCAGCCTGCTTGGCCACGACGAGCATGAGCTTGCTGATGCCATCCGGGGCTTGGTTGATATTTACGGAGCTGACCAGTTCATTCACACCACCACCGGTGGCGACGATGTAATCATCCACATTGTCTTGAATAAAGGTGTCGTTGCCTGAGCCTCCGATCATGGTATCGAAGCTCCGACCGCCATCAAGGTAGTCGTCCCCGGCACCGCCTTCGAGGTAGTCGCTTGCGAAATTAACGACATAGTTATAATTATCCTCCGCATTCTTGCCGATGACTTTGAGGAGAAATTCCTTGGTGATGGTGTCTTTGGCACCGGCAGCATAGAGATCAGGCGTCGCGTAAAAATCGGGGGTGTCGCCGAAGAGGGAATCGGCTCCGTCACCACCTAGAAGCGTGTCTTCACCGCCATTTCCCAAAAGAAGAGCCGAGGAGCTACCGGCTTTGATGGAATTTCCCAAGGCATTGCCTACACCGTAAACGGCGGCGCCCAACAACTCGAAGTGCTCCAAGGCATAGAAAGACGCCAAATCGGTCGATGCGAAGGAGGGGGACTTGGTGATCGAAGGAGAAAAATCCGCGAGATTCGGGGCGAATGTGTTGTCGCCATTTTGATTCAAACCTTGGATCGGGTCGAAATTGAAGTAGGTGCGAACAAGGTCCTCGCCGCCATCGAGGCCAGCGATTTCGTTGATGACACGATCGTTGCGGTCATTGACGATGTAGGTATCCCATCCTTGGCCGCCATCCATGGTATTGATACCACTGCCGCCGTCGAGGTAATCGGCCCCCTCCCCACCGAGAAGCGAATCGTTCCCTCCCTCGCCGTAGAGCGAGTCGTCACCGGCACGGCCATCGAAAATATTATCACCGAAGTTACCTACAATGTTGTTGTTGTTTTCATTACCAAGAACTTTTACTGCTGCTGCTCCAGTCAAGGTAACAAGTTCGATATTCGCATAATTTCCGTTGGGCGCTAGATCGATATCCCATAGCGCTCCAGTAGTAGTCGAAAACCCAACCAGCATCGCATCGGCATCGCCACCGTCAGTCAATTCAAGAACTTTGTCGCTTGCAGAGCGTAGATAGTAATAGTCGTTCCCCTTGCCACCAGCCAAGCTGTTGTAACTGCCAATGCCTTCGCCACCACCATCCAATGTATCACCTCCATCGCCTCCGATAAGAGTATCACCGGATTTATCAGTATCTACCCGCCCAAGAATTCCATTCGTGCCACCAAGGAGGAGATCGCCTATCGGCTTTCGATCTTTGTCCCGTCCATTTCCAGAAATGAGGGTATCTTGCCCCAGTCCACCGATGAGGGTGTTTGAAGCATCATCTGCAATGATTTCATTCTTAGGCAGCAGAATGCCAGGATCATTCAATGTCAGCTTGTAAGTCCCTAATCCTGGCCCCGAGCTGACTACCGGTATGTAGACTTCTGTGTCGGTGAAAGCGGTAATAGTGAGGGCTTCATTACCATCATCATCAATATTATAAGTATAAATAGCGTCCAATCGTTCATCAACCACTGGCCCTCTGGGAGATCCAAGGAAATAGTCGGTAATTCTTATCGCGGCGGGAATCCCAGAAGGGGCAATTTCGAGTTTAAAAGTATATTCTCCACCAGCTTTCAGTTCCGCCCTGATCCAATCGGAATCAAAATTATCCAATAAAATGCCATCTCCGACTTTATTGAAGGTGCCAGAAAATGATTGGCCAACTCCAATCGTGACTGGCGTGGTTCGATCCGCATTGAGGTCACCTTGGGGAGCTCCACCGCCAACAAGGAAATCATCGTTTTCATCACCAGAAATGATATCTGCTCCTAAACCTCCATAAATAGTATCGTTGCCGATCTTTCCAGACAGGGTGTTTTGACCATCGTTACCGAAGAGGGAGTTGGCAAGGGAGTTTCCAGTGCCCGAGGCGTTTGAGCTACCTGTCAGCTGAAGACCCTCGATGTTTGAGAGATTGCCAGAGTATTGAAGCGAAAATGTTTGCGAGGAGTAAACCTTGTCCTTGCTTGTTGAGTTATCCCCATCATCTTGAACATTTTGAGACTGCGAGTAAACATAATAAACATCATTACCAGCTCCACCTCGGAGAATATCACTTCCCCCTTTTCCATCGAGGGTGTCGTCTCCATCTCCGCCAAAGATACTATCTGCGCCTGAGCCGCCAGTAATCGAGTCGTTGCCACCACCACCCAGGAGGCTATTTCCGTAATTACCACCATTAATAAAATTATTAGAGTCGCTTCCTACCAGCGTGGCTTTCGCCGAACCCTCGTAGGAGAGATATTCCACATTGGATCCACCCTCCAACGAGAAGAATGACACTTTAGCAACCACCATATCAATACCGCTCAACGTAGAGCTACCCTCTTCTATCACGATATCGTCGTTCGAGTTAATAATGTAGTAGTCGTCGCCATCCCCACCAACGAGGCTATTTGTTCCAAGCCCAGCGGATAGCGTATCGCTGCCACCACCGCCAACCAGAGTGTCGTTATTGGGCAAGTTTTGCTGCTCAACCACAAGGCTATTGTCAAGAGAGTTACCGATAAGAGTAACTTTGGTGTCACCTGTATAGAACAAGTGCTCAATTCCAGAAACTTTCGTAGCGTCTCCAATGTTAATCGATGATGAAGTTCTGACAGTATCAACTCCTTCAGAATCATTAATAACATCCAAGTCGGAATCAACAATGTAGGTATCATTGCCCGCACCACCTGAAAGGTTGTCTGAAATCAAATCGCCAGCGCCGCCGTTGAGTATATCGTTACCCGCTCCGCCGATCAATGTATCCGCGCCGCCGCCGCCGTCGAGTTGGTTGTTTCCGGCGTTTCCGGTGATGATGTTGGAAAGGGAGTTGCCACTGCCGTTGATATTCGCGTCTGCGACGGCCAAGGAGGCATTCAGCGTAAGGTTTTCTACATTGTTGCCAAGCGTGTAAGAAACCGAGGAAATGACGAGATCGGTGCCCCCCAGAGTGCTGGCATCCGTTTCCACAACGGCATCCAGCGCGGAATCGACGATGTAGGTGTCGTTGCCCGTGCCGCCGATCATGGAGTCGTTGCCTGAACCACCATCAAGCCAATCGTTGCCACCTTTGGCATCCAGAGTGTCGTTTCCAGCGAGGCCGAGGAGTGTATTGGCGGAATCATTGCCAAAAAGGGAGTCGTCGTTCGCGCTTCCAAGTGTGCTGATGAGCGAGCCGCCACCGCCTCCACCAGGAGTGCCGGTGTAAACGATCTTCTCGATGTTTTTAAAGGTGAGGAGGGTGATGTTGCGGTTGGAGGTGACAATGGTATCAATGCCACCGGCTGCCCCCGCCAACTCGAAGATCTTATCAGCAGGGCTCTCAACAAAGTAGGTGTCATCTCCCGCGCCGCCGATGAGCGAGTTGATCCCCGAGCCACCATTCAAAACATCATTTCCAACCCCGCCCAGAAGCGTGTCGTTTCCGATGCCGCCGTCAAGGCTGTCATTTCCATCGTCGCCCGAAAGCGAATCGTTACCGACTCCTCCTAAAACGGTGTCGTTGCCGCCTCCCCCGCTAACGGTGTCATTCCCTGATCCAGCATCGATGAAGTTGTTCCCGGAATTGCCGCGAATAAAATTGGCGAGGATATTTCCCGTTGCATCCAAGTCGGCTGTTCCGGCAAGAGTGAGGTTTTCGATTGAGCCTAGATTCAGAAGGCTGAAGGACACCGTGGATTCCACCGTATCCCTGCCGCCCTTGGGGTCTTCGATCCTGGCAGTCGCATCGTTGACCACAAAGGTGTCGTTGCCCTTGGAACCGACGAGCCGCTGGTTGGGTTTGGTCTGAACAATGCGAACGGAGTCCTTGTTCGCATAAAACACATTTCCATCCTGGCTGGTAGTGGTGTCAGGGACGATAGGCTTAACTTTCCCTCGGACTTTGGAAGCGGGTGCTGCTTTTGTTTTTGCCGAACCACGCCGTTTAGGAGCGGCTTCAACAGGGATCAAGGAGTTGGCGAACTCGATTTCATGAAGATCATTTTCGGATTCCCAAGAGGAGGCCTCGGCAGAATCCGTTGATCGGTTTAGAACCAGGGCGGCGAACAATGCACCTTCGTCACCCGGAGTTTCCTCGGCGCACAGCTCCTGATCGAGGAAGTGGCCAATCTCCTCGAGCAGAACCGCCGTTTTCAAATCCGCAGGGCAATCCTCTGAAAGAAAAACCATGCGGAGGTCGCGACTGTATCCACCCCACAGACCGGGCATGGCGGCGTCTTCGAGAGCCTCTACAGGCGGGAGCAGGGAGAAATCTCCTCTTCGAAAAGCATCGAGGTGGCGATAGGCGGAAGGCCAGTGCAGGGCTTGGCCAAAGACCGTTTCTAAATCTTTTTCCGCCTGGGAGGAGTTCGCCCAATTTCTCAGCGTCTCGGTTAAATCCAAGGGGTAGTTGCAGCGCGGACTAGTGGAGGAAATCATAAAAGTATCGGGAACTTCTGACCATATTCTCTGCGGAAAGTTCATTTAAAAAAGTAAAAACTTTGGTGAAGCGTGGAAATTTCAATCCCTCACAGCGAGAATCGTGCCAAGGTCATCCAAGCGCTTCATGGCTCGGGCGGCGGGGCGAGCCCGAACCACTTCGCAATGGTCCTACGAAGGAGGAAGAGAGCGCAAATCAGCACCGACCACAGCGTCCAATCCATCCACGCGGGCCTCGGCAATTTTCCGACTTCGACAACAAAAGCCACCCCATCGATTCGCTTGCCATCCGAGACTCGCGCGGTGATGCGCACATCGTGGAAACCGGCCTGCAAGCCCGTCACACGGCCCTTCCAAGCTGTGCCATCGATGCACTCGATCGCCGCCTCTTTGGCCTCGATGGGTTGCCATTTCTCAATGACCGGCGAGGGCGGCAACTGCTCAGGCACCTCGAGCCTTTTTTCAAAAACCTTTCCAGGATCGAGCGTCACGCGCTCGACGACTTTGCGCTCGAGTTGGAAATTCACAGGTTTGGGCCCGCGATAATTCCATGTCACAACGGCCGTGGCAGCGCCGTTTTCGACTTCGAGACGGTAAAGAATGTCGGTGGGCGTGCGAAGTTTGAGCTCTTTTGCTTCCGCTTCGCTTAAAATTTTAGACTTCGTCTTCGATGGCTCCGATTCAGAAACAGGCGAGGTTTTTTGGGGCTTGTCCTCGGCTTCAGGCGCAGCCTCGGGAGGCACAACGACGGCGATCAGCTCCAAATCGGTGGCGAGCCCGCCATTCCACGCGGAGAGCTTCGCACGGGCCTCGCCAAGCTCCTCGGGAAGGTTCCATACAATCTTGACAAGCGCCGTCTCACCCTCCCGAAGCTCGAACTCCGAGGGCTGGGAAGGAGCGAGTCGAATCCCTCCCTCTCGGGGTTCAATCCGCACCGTGGCATGTGTCGGCCACGCATTTTTGATGTCGACCGTCAACTCCGGAACATGACGAATGGGAAACCTTCCGAAATCCTTCAGCGGTGCATTTTCCCACTCCAACACCGCGGGAGAAGGAGGCAAATCCACGCGCACACGGCGAATCGCCAGGCCGTCTACGATCTCCAAATCCACCGTTTTTTCACTGTAGGAGCCGCTCTTGATTTCCAGCTTCAATTTCTCAGAACCGCCCGCTGGAATCAGCAGGGACGACGCGCCAATGAGCGGGTTTGGGGCGACAATCTGCAGAGCCAAATCCTCGGAAGTGAGGTTGGTAATTTCAAGAAAATCGGCGCTGGATTTTCCTTGGAGCTCGATCCTCTCGGGTAGTTCAAATCGGTAAACCCCTTTACCTATCAATTCCACCCTCCGATAGGGCTTGGACCCGCCTTGGAACTCCAGGAGACCCCGGAACTCCCCAGGCCCCACCGGCGAAAAACACACTTGTAATTTGCGCGCCGCGCCGGCCTCCAATTGGAAATTCTCATTCCCCGTGAGCGACCAAGGCTCACCGATTTGGGCCTTGCCTTGCAGGATACCTCCGCCGCCATTCCGGATGACCAGCGGCAAGGAGCCCTGGCGACCAATCGGGCAATCGCCAAAATCCAGTATCTCGCTTTCCACATCCAGCCGACTGGGGCGATCTTCTATGAAAATTCGAGCCGTAACCCGCCCCCACGCATTGGCTGGACCTGTCTTTAACTTAAACTCCACGCGGTCTGCATCGATTCCTTTTTCTCCGTTGTTGCGATAAAGGTAGCGGACACTCTCCCGGTCGATGCGATTAGGTCCTTCGAGCATGCCGTGCCGAGGTTCCTTCGCAATTTTGAATTCCGCGGTGTCGCGAGGCATCACAATACCCTGGAGAACGAGCTCACAAGAGCCTCCCCGCACGACACTGATGTCAATATCACGCCCTACCGAAGGCGGCGCAGAAGCCGGAGAATCCTTGGATTTTGAAGCCAGAGAAGACGCTAAAAAGAAGGCCCACAGAAAACAAAAGAGGAGGCTTGTGTGTCTTGGGAATCTCCATGACCCGCTGAAAAATGGCGGGACATTGCACTCGCTAGATTGATCACGAGAGGTAGCCACAGAGGTTTCATTCCCTTTCATCGAGGGATTCATACCAAAAGCAGTTTGCTTTTGGACTTCTGAATGTAGCGCGGGCGTCCCGCCTGCGAGCGTAGGTCTTTCGATGGCAGGCGAGACGCCCGCCCTACAAAAAAGCAATCGAAATTCGATTTTCCTACAGACATTGGTATCACTTGGACGAGGGTTCCACCGTGCCATTTTGGCGGACAAGGAGGTTGCCTTGGCCGTGGGCGTCGCCGATCTCGATGAACCATGGCATCTGGGGGGATTTATTGGCACGGTTGGGTTCTTTGGAAAAAGGGGTCGGAAGGTAGTGGATTAGCGGGCGGTCTTTTTCAGGCTCCTTGGCGAACTGGCGTCGGATCGTCGGGCATTGCCAGGCACTTTTGGAAAAACCGAGTTCCTTTTCTGTCTTTTCAAGCCACCAGCGCTGCTCCGCCAGCGAGCCCAATTTGATTCCCTCGGGAATCTGGGGCCAACCCTCCGTGGCATAACCTGAGAAAGCCACCCGCAGGTTTTTCAGGTTGTTCATGCAAATCGCTCTTTCGGCGGCGGGGCGGATTTTTTCCAATGCGGGGAAGCTCAGAGCCAACAAAACCCCAAGGATTGCGACTACGGCGAGGATTTCAAGAATCGTGAAGCCTCGAAACCTCCTTCGCATGAACAAGAGCTTCAAATATTAGGGTGTCTGAACCGTAAACTTGTTGTAACTGGGAGGACGAACATCTGAGACATTAAAAGTCGCAGCCGTATCGGATAGACGAACACCAGTGACATAGATAGGCATCGTAACCGCATCAAGAAAAGGGGTATTCCCATTAAAATCCAATTGCTGAAACTCCGCCTCTCCATCGCCCTCAAATTTCTGATTGGGAAAGGCATTCGAAGTCTTGCAGTTTGCAAATCCATTTAAATAAAGAGAATCGAAATAGGTTATTGTTGTTCCTGTAGTTATTTCGCGTTGAGGGGTTACAATTCTTACGATAACAGGGTTTCCATTAGCGTCAATAGTTGTGGTTTCTGTAATTAAATCACCAAGATCCACAATGATGTTCGTATCAGATTGTTGCTCCCCCTGACCCTGCGCATCTACTTGAAAATTTACTGCCATTGTAGAGGATTGGCCGTTCAAAGAGCCTTGGGAATTGCCAAGGTAGGTATCGCCGTCATAATAAATAGTTGCAATTCCAGTAGAACCAACGCCTCCAGAACCTGCAGTAGACTGTGTCTGACTGGCATTAACCCCAAATCCTTCTACAGAAGTTGTAGTGGATGTCGTAGGAGCCGATGGTCCCGAACCAGCAGTCGTGCTGAATTGCAAAGTGCCAGTGAGATTTTCTCCACGCACAACAGCCGAGAATGTGCCGTCGTTAGGGAAGTAGCTACCATTGCTGAAAGGTCCGCCAGGAGGACCTCCAAAAGCAGGAGCCTCGGTCGCAGAGGAGAAGAGGAAGCCAATGGCAAGTGTCGTAGGAAGGAGGGAGTAGGGCAGTTTCATAAAACTTGATTTGGTTTGTAGTTTGAGGTGTTTGTGCGTGTCAAAGGGTTTTTGGAAATTTTAAATTCCCCTCCGGCTGATGATCTCGTTGGAATCGTTCAGCACGATGACGCTGGGTTGGTGGTCCTTGGCGCCTTCGTTGGAGAGGAGGCCGAAGGTCATAATCGTGATGCGGTCGCCTTTTTTGCCGAGGTGGGCGACGGCTCCGTTGAGCACAATGGCGCGGCTGCCGCGCGGAGCGGGGATGGCGTAGGTCTCGAAACGGTGGCCGTTCGCGTGGTTGCCGATCAGGATTTTCTCGAATGGCGCGATGCCGACGGCCTCGAGGAATTCCTCGTCAATGGCCATGCTGCCCTCGTAGTCCACATTCGCATCGGTCACGATCGCGCGGTGGATTTTGGAGCTGAGAAAATGTTTGAGCATCGGGTGAATCTAATGGCGCACGGGCTGGAAAATCAACACTCCTGCCTAGCGGACCTCACGCATTTTTTCCACGGGGCCGAGGAGGTTGTCCAAGAAAATATTGATCACATGCCGCTTGCGAATCTTGATATTCACACCAACGGACATCCCGGATTGGAGGGCAATATATTTGTCGCGCACTTGGAGTGACTGCTTGGCGAGGGAGATTTTGGCCGGGAAGCTGTAGAATTTCCGGACCTCATCAGGCGGCAAAACATCAGACCCGACGAAGTAAACCTCCCCTTCGATAAAACCAAATTCGCGCTTGGGAAATGTATCGACCTCGACCTCGCAGGGCATTCCGAGGGTGACAAAGCCGATGTCGCGGTTGGTGATGTCCACCTTCGCGATCAGCTCGCCGCTAGGCACGATGCGGAGCACGGGGTCCTTCGCGCCGACGACCGTGCCAGGCTTGGAGGCGACCATTTCAAAAACCACACCGTCAGAGGGGGACTTGATTTCATGGTAAGCCAAAGTCTCGCGTGCGGCGGCGAGGCGGCTCTCGGCCTCGGAAATGCGCTGCATATTTTCGAGCCGGACCTTGGTGAGGTTGGCATCGATCTCGGCGATGCGCTTGCCGTTATCTTGAATGCGATTGTTCGTTTCGGTTTTGAAAACGGTGGGAATGTTTTGCGTCTGGGCTTCGAGATTTTTGACCTGAGCAATGGCGTTGAGCCACTCGGACTGCCGGGCGAGGAAGTCGACGCGGGAGAGGTTGCCGTCCTTGTTCAGCTTCGTGAAGGCGTCGAAGGCAAGCTTCTTGTTGTCCTGAATTTTCCGCAATTCCTCGAGTTGGTTGCGGGAGCGCAGATACTGCTCGGAGAGGCTGGTGAGCTCGTTGGCAAAATATTTCAGACTGTCCGAATCGGCATCCAGCCCTTGCTCCCGCGCAAAATCTCCCTCGACGAGAGCCTTCATATCGGCAAGTTGCGCCGCCACGGGATCGGGGGTGCTGGTCTGGAAAGTCTCGGCTTCGGAGGTTTGGATGGCTTGATGGAGTTCCCCGGTTTCATCGCGCAGGCGGCGCAGGAGTTTGATCTCGGCAACGAGCGCGGCGCGATTCTTGGCGAGGTCGGCAATCTCGCGGGCAACGGTCTTCGGAGCTGCATCGGCATGATTCGACTCACTGAAAAGGCCGTCGTAGAAAGCCCGCTCCGAACTCATGGAGGCGAGCCGCTCTTCGAGGGATTTCACCTCGGCAGCGGAGACTTTCGAGTCTAGCTGCACGAGCGTTTGCCCTACTTTCACCGAATCCCCTTCGCGAACGAAGGACTGCTCGACGACGCCCCCCACGGGCGACTGCACATCGCGCACAGAGCCGCGCGGCTCGAGTTTTCCCGTGGCGTGGACCACCTCATCGATCGGCGCGAGGCAGGCCCAGAGCACCGCCGCAACGAATGTGCCAATGATCGTCCAGAGGATCGAGCGCGACCAGAAATGCGTTTGCCGCAAAACCATCGTGTCGGAATCCGGCCTCAACGCATGGCGCAATGCAGGAATCGCCCCGAGCAATCGCGCAAAAAGTTGCCCGGCTTTGTTAGTTTTCTTGTTTGGCTTCGCGTTCATTCGACCGTGCTCCCTCCCGTGTAAAGGCTGTAATAATGGCCTTTGAGAGCCATCAGGTCTTCATGGCGACCTTTCTCAATCAAGATACCCCGATCGAACACAAAAATGATATCGGCACGCTGGACCGAGCGCACACGGTGGGTAACAAAAAACACCGTCTTACCTTGGAATTCCTTGGCGAGGTTTTGGCAAACCAAGTTCTCGGAAACGGAGTCCAACGCGCTTGTGGCCTCGTCGAGGATCAACAACCGCGGACGCTGCAGCACGGCTCGGGCGATGGCGATGCGCTGGCGCTGACCGCCCGAGAGGGCTCGACCCTGCTCGCCGACTTGCGTGTTGTAGCCCTGCGGCAGGCTCATGATGAAATCGTGCGCTCCGGCCACCCGCGCGGCGCGCATGATGTCATCCGGCGATGCATCGGGATCGCCGATGGCGATGTTTGAAAAGACCGAGGAGTTGAAGAGCAGGCTGTCCTGAAGGACCGTTCCAATCTGCCGGCGCAGCGAGTAAAGCTCCACTTTGGCGATCTCGTAGTCGTCCACGAGAATGCGGCCGGCGTCGGCGTTGTAGAGGCGCGGGATGAGCTTGAGCACGGTGGATTTTCCAGAACCGCTCTTGCCGACGATGCCAACAAACGAACCCGCCGGAACCTCGAAGGAAACATTCCGTAGCTGGGGTTGCTGGCCTGGGATGTAGGCGAAGGTGATGCTGTCGAACTCCACCTTGCCGGTGATGGCAGGCATGGGGATGTTGTTCGCATCATCGGGTTTTTGCTCGGGCGGGCTGTCAATGACATCACCGAGACGCTCGACCGAAAGCGCGACCTCTTGGAAATTCTGCCAACTCTGGGCGAGGCGCATGAGCGGCGATGTGACATAGCCCGCGATGATTCGGAAAGCGATGAGTTGGCCAAGAGTCAGGTCGCCCTTGATGACCAGCACCGCGCCATACCAGAGGACCGCAAGATCGCCGAGACGGCTGAGCAGCGTGGTGGCCGAGTTCATCGCAGTCGAGGTCAGGACGGCATGGAAACCCGCGCTGACAAAGCCGGCGTAGCGTTTTTGCCATTCCCAGCGCGAAGGTTGCTCGATGTTGCCGGCTTTGAGTGTCTGAACGCCAGTGAGCGTTTCGATGAGGTGCGACTGCGATTTTGCGCCTTCCTCGGAACGGCGGCGGATTTGGGCCTGCAGGATCGGCGCTCCAAAAAGCGTGACGCCGGTCATGAATGGCACGACCAGCAACGCCACAAGGGCGAGCTTCACATCGTAGAAAAACATGATCGCCATGTAGACGATCGAAAACAGCGCATCGAGGCCGACCGTGAGCGCGGTGCCGGTGAGGAACTGGCGGATGTTTTCCAACTCATGCAGGCGCGAAGAAACCTCGCCCACGGGTCGGCGCTGGAAGTAGCCGAGCGTGAGTTTGTAGAGGTGGTCCATGATCCTCGAACCGACAGCGAGGTCGATGCGGTTCGAGGTGTCCACAAAGAGGTAGGTGCGAACCGCCGTGAGGGCCACAGAGGCGATGGCGAGCAGGACAAAAAGAACTCCGAGGACATTCAGGGTATCGATGGAATTTTGGACGAGAACCTTGTCGATGATCACCTGGGTGAGCAGCGGGTTCGCCAACCCGAGCAATTGGATAAAAAACGAGGCGATGAAAACCTCGATCAGCACGCGCTTGTGCTTGCGGATCGCCGGCAGGAACCACCGGAAGCCGAACTTTTCCTTCTCCTCTTTCGGAAGTGGCCGCAGGAGCAGCATCTCGATCTCGGCCGGAAGGCGGCTCTGGAAATCCTCCACCGGTCCACGCTCGAGGCCGGTGCGTGGATCGGCGAGCGCTACGCCCTTGGAACCTGTCTGGAAAAGCACGCACACCGTGCCTTCACGCATTAGCAGGGCCGGAGTCTCGACGCGCCCAAGGTTCACCGAGGGCATTTTGACAAGTTGCGCGGCGAAGCCGGACATCGTGGCGATGTTGCCGCAGGTGTGGAGCGAAGGCTTGCGATCCGCCGGAACTTCATTCGACAAAACCCGGCGTGCGGCTTCCTTGGGAAATTCCTTCGCGAAAAACTTCGCCAACATTCCGAAGCAGGCGACGACCTCCTCGAGAGGTCCGTTCTGGGTGGTAAGCACCGGGTAGTCGACCAGCGGATCCAAGAGCGTCTCCGCCGGCGGCAACTCGGGCGGAGCGGGAATCCCAGCCGCCTTCGGGACATCAGGAATTTCTCCCTTTTCGAGAACGGTCGTCGGAATTCCCATGCGTCGCAACGGCCCATCGGCAGTCGACCACCGCATCCCGCGCGACGCGCCCTCGGCGATCCAAAAAGTGAAACCCTCTCGCGCCTCCGCATGGCCGAACTCCACCACAGCCTCTGGCAGAGCGTCTCGGACAAGGTCGGGAACCTTGGAAATATCCAACGCGCAACGCGCGAAATCCATCGAGAGAAGATAAAAAAGCTCCGCCGCCGTTGGCGTTTTTTCGAGGCTTTGCTTCAGCTCGGGCTGAGCATCGAGAAGCTCTCGAAACTTGGCCGTCTCGACCATCAGGCACACGCTGTCCACCGCCGCTGTGGCGGCCTCGACAGGAAAATTCCCCACGAACGAGGCCAGGCCCGCAATGCCTCCGGGACCTAGCGTCTGAAGCAATTCGGGATGGGGATCCCCGGAACGAATCCCTAGCGAGCGCACCCGGCCTTCGACCACGATGAAAACATGACCGCTCGATTTCGCGGGCGTGATGAGAACTTGGCCTATCGTGGCCCGAACGAGGCGGCCTGACGCGGCGAGGCGCGACAGCCATTCGCGGGGAGCCTTGGAAAGAGGGCCTTCTCCGGCGGCGATTCTCGCGGCAATCGCGCCGGTGGTGGTTTCAAGCGGTTGGTCGGCCATGAGTCCTTTCATCAAGCCACTGGGCGGCGAGTTCCTCGGTCATTTGGTGTTTCATGGCTTCATCGAATTCCACCGGCAAATGGTGATCCACTCTGGCCACCAAAAACCACTCCGCAACAGCAAAGGGTTTCAAAAGCTCACCCGCGCGCGCCGGTTTCAGCACACCCGCCAAGGAGGGATGCATCGCACCGAAGGCCACGGGGCCAACAATTCCAGCGGTGTAAACCTCGTTGCCGCTCGCATATTTCGGCGCCAGATCGGCGAAGGAGGCCTCGCACTCCTTGATGCGGAACCACAACTCCCTCGCGAGCCCCGCCTCTTTCACCCGCAGCAGCGAGTAAACCACGCGGTCCAGAGCGGGCTTGCGGCGCTCGAAATGCTGGGCAGCCTCAGGCTCAAAAAGGGCTTTCTTCCATTTCGAAATGCGAACCTCGCGCTCGACCACCGCCTTCAACTCGGTTGGAGGGCAACCTGTGAACTCAGGCGGAACTTTTGCCGGATTTTCCGGATCGAGTTGATGCCTTTTACAAAAAGCCATCCAGGCATTCACCACCTCCTCGGGATCGGGTTCGAACCCCGCGCTCGCCTCGTCCATCAACCGCGCGCGCAAAAGCTGAACCCACAGTCGGCGCGAGCCGAGCTCGGCACTTTGTGTTTCGGAAAAAGTTTCGGACATGGAGTCAGGAGGTTTTCAGGGCCACACCCAGATAGCGATTGTGAAGGTGCCGAATTTCGAGGAAGCCGGCGTTGCTATAGGCGGGTTTGTAGATTCGGAAATTTTTCATCACGCCAAGCGAGGCCGCACTCTCGAGCGGACCCGCGAACGAGCAGTCGCCGTCGAGGAAGCCGGGTGACGACGCCCATTTTTCCATCTGGGCGGCGTTGAGAAAAAAACAACCCGAGTGGGGATTCGTCCAACGCTCAAAGGCCATCGGCGCGCCGAGGAATTCGGATTCGAGCGTGCGGCGGTCCTCCACATCCTGCCACTGCGCCGTGAAATCCGGGCGCACCGGACCATCGATGTAGAGCTTGTGAAGAGGCTCGGCAGTTCCCAACTCGTAGCGGTGTGGCAGGAGCACGGCCTCGTCGCCGAACGAACGCGAGAACCAAGAAATCTTCGTTAGAAAATACGGATCTCCAATCCACAGGTCGTCCTCCATGTAGCAGTAGAAATCGTATTTCCCGAGATGCGCCTGCAGAATCCGCTGGCACGCGAAACCAATCATCATCGGATCAGCCGTCACCGTCTGGTGGTGGAACATCGATTGGGGAACACTCAACTGCTCGACCAAATGCTTGTCCCCAACCGTGCACACAGCGATGTCGATCGAAGCGCCAGCTTGCTCGTTGACCTTCACCAAACGGCCATTTCCGCGCCCCGGCACATGGTTGTGCAGGCAGTAGAGAAACGCCTGGCGCGGCCCGAGGTTTTGGTGAATCGCCGCGATCGTGTGTGACAGCGCCTCCGCCCGCCGCGCGCTCTCCGGGCCGGTGGAGCCATACGCCCCATTGCCCAAGGCATCGTGAAAATGCGGAATGGTAACGAGGATTTTCATGCAAAATTTACCACAACCGAGCAAAGCGAGATAGAGCGCCGAAGGCGGCCCCAAAGGGGTGAGCGGCGCGAATCAAAGGACATGGATGACTCAGAAAAGAGAATAGAGGAATCGCTTCTGTTCAAAAATTACCCCTCTCTGTGAACTCTGTGCGCTCTGTGGTCAATTCCTCTGCCGCGCATTCATCAACCCCGAGAGCCAGGCCAGCTTGTATTTCAGGCATGCCCCCAGATCGTATTTCGCCACCACAGTCGCCCGGGCTTTTTCGCGGATGTGGTCGAACTGTTTTGGTTGCGCCAGCACCCTGTCCAGCGTGGCCGCCATTTGGTCCGGTTTGAAGAAATCGACCATCAGGCCGTTGATTCCATCCGTGATCACCTCTTGGACGGGCTCCGTGTTTGAGGCCACCACCAGCGCTCCGCACGACATCGCCTCGAGCATCGACCAACTCAAAACAAACGGCCGAGTGAGGTAGATGTGGGCCTTCGTGCACTGAAGCAGCTTGATGTATTCCCCGTAAGGCAGCGACCCCACGAAATGCGTGCGCGCCGGATCGAGCGGGAATTTTTCCATGTAGAGATCCTTCCAGGTTTTTCCGTTCGGAGCCTGCTTGCCGTAGGCCACGCGATTGTCGCCGGCGATCACCACGTGGGCCTTCGGCCTGGCTTTTTGGAGCAAATGGGCCGCCTCGATGAATTGCGGAAACCCGCGATACGGCTCCATGCCACGCGTCGCGTAGGTCACGATCTCGTCCACGCCGGAGAGGTCCAGCTTGCCATTCGCCAGCACCAATTTTCCAACCGGATCAGGCTTGAAGAAATTCGTATCGATTCCTTCATGGCAAATCACGAGGTTCGAGCGCAGGTGCTTCGGGAATTGCTCGTATTGGAACCGCGTCGCGCACACCCCACCGTCGCACGCCGCGAGATCCGCCAGCAGCGTCGCATTTTTCGTCCGAATCCTCGCCTCGTCGTCGGCATTGATCGGATCCGCCGGATCGAAATCGCAATCCGTCCCATGCGCGTGATAAAACCATTCAAAGTTCAGCCCCATCGGGGTATTCGGAAAGGCATCCTTCAGGAACAGCGTAGGCCCCCACCCTGCATGGCCGAATATCAAATCCGGCACGAAGCCTTGGTTTTTGGCTTCCATACAAGCCATGTAAGCCGCCTGCCCATGCAAAATCGCCTGTTCATAGCCGCGCAAATAATGATGCGTCTGCGGCGCGGGCTGGCGCTTGGGTTGGTAGATAATTTTCTTCACCCCCGCGATCTCACCATTGTCGGTATTGGTCAAAAAACGAACATCATTATTGGGATTCGCCGCCAGCACTTGGGCGACGGAGCGGAGTTGCGAGGGAAAATTCGGATGGGTTAGTAGAAATCTCATCGGTTTATTAATTCATCATTTCTGAAATACACTTCGTGTTAAATGCGCGTTATCATGAAATTATCAGATAATTCCTAACCCAGGTTAGGACTGTTAGTGAAATCATGGACAGCAAAAAAAAATTTCCCGGGAGGAGAGATTCTCATTCGGTCTTTGGGCCGCTTGGGGGTGGGCTGATTGGGTTTCCCTCGGGATCGGCGCAGCGAGCGACCGTGCGCTCGGCGCGGCGGAACTCCTCCATCTCGCGCTTGAGGGGTTCCCAGTAGAGGCGGTCCTTGTCCTGCTCGCGCAGAACCTCCGTCTGGAGTTCCACACGGAGCCTCAGCAAATCGCCGTTGATGGCTACCGAGAGAAGTGGGCGGATTTCGATGAGCCCACTCGCCTCCTTGGGAAATCGGGCGCAAATTTCGGCGAGCGACTCGGGCGAGCGGGTTTGCAGGAGCCAAAATCGGATCCAATCGGCGGTCGGCGAGGAGAGGTTCTCGGCGTAATGAATGGCAACGAGCGCCTCGATGACGGGCCAATCCTTGGAGCGTTGGGTTTTTTTTGCCTCCACCAGATCGGGAACGGAAAGAAGGTGGTATTCCATTCCTTCGTCGTCTGCGAAGACGGTTCGCCGTTGCCAAAGGGTTTCGAAATCCTTCATGGCGCGGAGACGGGTCATGACATCAATGCGCAAGCCGGCCACCAAAGGAGCCTGACAACGAAAATGCACGGCGTGGCCGCGATCCAAAGCCTCGGGAAGAAAGGGAGGGATGGCGATTCTCTTGGCTTGGAGATCATCCAGCGCGTTCTGGAGGTTTCGGAAATTTTCCTCCTCCGCGAGAATGAGAAAATCAATGTCCTTGCTAACTTGCGCCGCGCCGTAAAACACGCAGGCCTGCCCGCCCATGAGCAGAGCCCGTGTGCCACTCGCTTGGATTGTAGAAAGGACTTGTCGGATCGGGGTCGGGATCAAGGGAACCTCCCATGGCTAGGTATTGGGCGAAGATTTTTTCGCTCTCGCAGAAGCGTTGCATGGGAGTGAGCCGCGCCCACTCCTGCCACTCTTCCGGCCAGTCTTCGAATTTCATCGCTAGAGCTGACCATAAGCAGGCCAATGCGGTTGTCGAGCGGGAAGCCGCAAGGGGAAGCGGACCTCGAATACTGGAGAGGAGCCATAAACCAAGGATTCTGGGATTATCACAAAAAAAGGCGTTATCGAAACTACGGGAAAAACGGTTTCCGGATTGATGCATCCAGGGGGTGGGAGCGGGTGAAGGGAATCGAACCCTCGTATGCAGCTTGGGAAGCTGCCGTTCTACCATTGAACTACACCCGCGATGGAAACGCGGAAGAAATCTGATGGGATGCTACGGAGCGCAAGCGTGAATTTGCGCCGGATGAGATGCAAGGGAACAAAATGAGGGCAAAATCATGAACGGCAAAATCATTTTTCTCCGGAAGGAATGATCCACATTCGCTCTCAATGCCGCTTGCTGGTGAGCATGATTTGGTTGCCTTCGGGGTCGGCGCAGAGAGCGAGGTGGGGCGGCTCGCCAGGTTGGTCGGACATCGGCTCGTGGCGTAGGATGCCGCCGGCGGCGACGAGTTCGGCGGCTCCGGCGAGGACATCGGGGACTTGGAACGCGAGGCCGGTCCAAGTGGTTTCGTCCTCACCGCCGCTGTGGATGCCGAGGGTGGATCCGGCGATGTCGAGTTCAGCGAGGTTTTCGTTTTGGCGGGTGACTTTGGCGCCGAAGAGCGTGGTGTAGAAAGTCACGGCTCGGGCAAGGTCTTTGGCCCAGATGATGTATTTGAGGCGTTCGATGGTCATTTAGATTTCATGAAAGCGGCCAGTGAGGCGATGCCCCAGCTAAATCTGAATCCAGCAGATTTAACCACGGAGGACACGGAGAGCACGGAGCTGAAGCAAAACTGTATGCAGCGATCGCAAACGATAATTCTGTATTTTTCGTGATCGAAAAGAATCCTCATCAAGCGGGAGCCAAATCCAAACTGGTGGCGGCGAAATCCAGCACACTCTCTGCTTGATGCCGCGCGACTCCAGGGAACTGCTCCAAGAACTGCACCAAAGTTGCGCCGTCCTCGAGATTTTCGAAAAGCGCCTTCACAGGAACGCGCGTGCCCTTGAAGACCCAGTTTCCGCTGACCTTAAGGGCTTCGCGCTCGACAGATTCGCATTGGCTCCAGTTCAGCATCGCCCCTCCATTAATCCGGGAGTGTTGAATCCTCAACGGGAATTTCCGAGGATGGGGCGGAAATCGGGGCGATGGTCATTTGGCAGAAGTGGTTTCCCAGTTGTAGTCGATGGTGCGGAGGCGGCGCTGTTTGGTGCCGAGGCGGGGGACGCAGGCGATTAGGGCTTTTGTGTAGGGGTGCTGTGGATTTTCGAGGACGGATTCGGTTTTGCCGGTTTCTACGATCTCGCCGCGGAACATGACGGCGACGCGATCGCAGAGGCCGCGGATGATGCCGAAATTGTGCGTGATGAGGATGAGCGCCATGTCGAACTCGGCGCGGAGACGGCGGAGTTCGCCGAGGATTTGGGCTTGGATCGTGACATCCAACGCGGTGGTGGGCTCGTCGGCGACGAGCAGGCGGGGACGGCAGGCGAGGGCCATGGCGATCATGGCGCGCTGTTGCATGCCGCCACTGAGTTGGTGCGGGTAATCATGCATGCGTTTCTCGGGATCAACGATGCCGACGGCGCCGAGCCACTTGGCGACTTCCGCGTCGAGATTTTCGACTTCGGGCCGGTGGAGGCGGATGCCCTCGGCGATCTGGCTGCGGATGGTAAAGACGGGGTTGAGCGAGGTGGCGGGCTCTTGGAAAACATACGCGATCCCGCCGCCACGCACGGCACGGAGTTCGGCCGGAGACATCGCGAGGATGTCGCGACCCTCGAAGTGGATCGAGCCACTGGCAAACTCGGCGGGCGGCGTGGGAAGCAGGCGGGCGAGCGAGAGGGCGGTGACGCTTTTGCCGCTGCCGCTCTCGCCGACGATGGCGAGCGAGCCGCCGTGCTCGAGCGAGAGGGAGACGCGTTTCACCGCTTCGACGAGACCGTTTTCGGTGCGGAAATTGATTGAGAGATTTTCGACTTGGAGCAGCGGAGAGTTCATTGCGGAGGCAGAAGGATTAACCACAGAGCAACTGTGGTTTTCAGCAAGTGGAAAGTTTTGGATTTTTGATGAGGGATTGGATGTGAATTAGGAGTTTTCGCATGGCGGCGACGATGGCGCATTTGTAGGGTTTGCC
>JBILML010000033.1:0-28965 GCA_044375555.1 Terrimicrobiaceae bacterium | reverse complement strand
CGAACCTTTTGGACCTTCGGCCACTCGTGCGTGTTGCAAGCACTCACGGGTTCCACCGAGGACATTGGATCAATCATTTCAGCTTGCCCAGCGCTGGTTGCTGCATGACTTCATGCCATCACAAATCGAAAAAATGGTAGGGTCGTCTCGCCGAGCGGACCTAAGTTTCAGGCGCGAGCGCGCCGTTTCTTTTCAACTCATTTCTTACTCGACCCAGCATTCCGATCTCCGCTTTCAAAGTTGCCGCGTTCGCTCCCGCTCATCTTGCCCATCGGGCTGCCTGTGGCAGGCTACCCGGCCAGCGCCCGCTGGCCCGTGTTCACATTTCTTTCTGCTCCCCCCGTAAATGTCCTACCGGCAGTTTTAGGATGCCCGCCGAAATGATCACTCAAATCCTCTAAAAACTCGTTCGCGCAATCCGCCAATTCCTCCCTCCGAGCCACTCTGCAAGCGACTCCCCTCGCCAATCTGAATTTCGCTTTTGAACCATGGATCATTTTCAACCAGTCAGCGTTGGTAGAAAAATTTCCCGCAGAGGCGCAGGGAGGCCGAGGAGTTTTTTGGACAACAATGCTGGGAACGCGCAGGATTTTTGAGTGATGGGCCCTTATCTCAATAGTCCCCGCTTTCCCAAGCGGCATCGACCCTCGAAAGCGAAGGCTGTTTTTGTCACCCTCGGCAGGTGGACGCTTATTTTACTGCTGAGCCCGCTTTGGATTCCGGTGTTGATTTTATTTTCGCCCTTCCTCATCCGGCAAAAATATTCGGCATGGAAGCGGTCTCGGGAGGCCCCGCTTGACCCTGTTCCGGTGCGGCCGCCTCGTCCCGTCGATCCCGAACTGGAGCGCCGTAGGGCGATCGGGATGCGCGATAAGATGGGGATCAGCCTGGTCGATCCCGTTGGAAAAGATCCGGCGTTGGATTGGGTATTCCGCGAGGTCAGCGATCGCGTCGAGGCAGAGATGGGGCAGGAATATCGAATGGGCGACTGCCGCCGCAGGTGGCGGCGAATGAAACAAATCCTCAAGGACGACTATGACATCATCTGGTATAGCCCGCCGGAAATGAACCCCGGCGTGAAATATGATTGAATCCGTGAGTTTCCTTGGCAAATGGCGCCTCCCGCACATGGGGCCTTTTGGTGAAATCCCCTGGCGAGAGTTGCTTTGTCCGCACATGCCCTGCCACAATAAATGCCACCGATCCTCATGACACCCGAACCTGAAATCATCAGTTGGAGCGTTTTGTTTCCGACAACATGGACGCCGCGAAATTGGCCTCCGCAGACCCTCACCGACCTCACAGATATCTGGGTCGTGATTACGATAGGCGTGGCACTCGGCATGTTGTTTTGGGCCATGATCCGCACCGCACAGGTTTGGCTGAAAACCAGGGCCTACTTGAGCTTGGCAAGCCATCTGGCCTCCGATGCGGGTGCATTCGAGAAACGCTCTCAGTGGAGCTCTCAAAAATCCTGTCCGTTGGCACGCGAGTTCAACGACCTTCTGGTCCAAGTTCCAAGATCCGGAAGCAAGGATGGTGATCCACTTGATAAAGACTTTAAACGGAGTGGCAGCGCCACCGAGATCTTTACTACCGCGAATTTGGGTGAAGGCATTGTTGGAAGCCGATTGTTGATGGCCACCCCGGCGATCCTAACAGGTCTCGGTGTGCTGGGAACTTTCGTCGGTCTTGCCATGGGTATCGGAGGCCTAGACCTCGGCTCCCAGAATATCAACAACCTGAACCAGAGTATCGCCCCGCTCATTCAAGGTTGTTCGACGGCCTTCATTACCTCCGTGTGGGGCGTTTTCGCCAGCATCCTTTTCACCGTTCTGGAAAAAGCTTTGGAATGGGTCGCCGTTAAGAGAATCCAGAAAGTCCAAGTGGCTTTCGACGCCTTGGTGCCACGCTATACCCCCGAGGAAAGCATGGTGGATCTTCATCGCTCTTCTCTTGCCCAAGAGGAAAAAATTAAAGGTCTTGCAATAGCGATTGGTGATGCAATGCAAAAGGCGATTGATCGTCTTGGTAATAGCATCACCGATGCAGTGAAGAAAACTCTTGGAGATGGAGCCAGCGATCTCGCTGGGAAATCCGCCGAAATGATGGCCAATGCTCTTATTGGTCAACTGGCTAAGCTGGAGGACTCCATGAAGGAGATTTCCACAAAATTTCACTCCCAATTTGGTGAAACTAATAAAAACCTGACTGCAACCATTTCTAAGTTTGAAACTGTTTTATCAGGAGTTGATGCCACTGTTAAATCCTCCCAGTCAGCAGTAACTCAAGCTGTGGCTGGTTTAATCGGACTCCAAACTGTGGTAAATGCGCTTGAATCTGGGACAAAATCTCTGAAAGAAGCCGCTGCTCAGTTGGCTTTGCTTCGCGACACTTTCACGCTTTCCGCCGAAAAGAATCAATTAGCGGCAACGGCACAACAAGATGCCGCTGATAAAAACCAAACAGTTGCCATCCAATTTGAAGCCATTGGAAAACAGCTTCCTGAAATTCAAAAGGAAATCACCAATGCCGCTGGTGTGATCGGGTCCATAAGCAAGCCCTTGGGTGAATTGGAAAAAATTCTTAGAGATACTCCAGCTACCTTCCGAGAAGAGGGTGAAAAACGGCTTAAAAATGAGGATGATCGAACGACTAGACTTGTAACTGAAACTAATAAATTAGTTGAAGCTGTTAAGGATGCTGCGGACAAGTTTTCGGAAGTTGACGGACTAGCAGAACATCTTCAAAAATCAGCCGCCTCATTGAGTTCCGTAAGCAGTTCGCTTACTCAACTATCTGATAGCATTACAGCAGCATCTAAAAAACACTTAGACGCGGCAAGTGCTTCTGAAAAAGCAGCAGCAGCAGGCGAGCGGACAGCCGACAAGTTAGCACCTATTCCTGCTTCTGTGGATACACTTGCCCAGACCCTTTCTCAAGCTGGGGTTGCGATCAAAAGTGCAGCTAATTCATCAAACGAGGTTTATTCGAACCTAATAATTTATCAAAAACAATGGTTCGATGGGGTTGAGTTGGGCCTTTTATCGATGAAGGAACAGCTCCAGTCTATTATTAACGAATATGGTAAATCAGTTGACGAAGAGACGCGCAAACATTTCGATGCATGGACAGGGGCTGTGAATAAATCGCTCGGACAATTCGCTTCCCTTGTAAATGATTTACAGGAGAATATTAATGAACTCCGTGAGAACATGGAAGATTTTAATACAAACGGAGGCAGCTGATGTTTCGGAAAAGGGCTGCCACTGATTTAAAGAAAAGCGGCGAAGAGGAAAATCCGTTTTTACTCTCCTTTTCCGACTTGATGGCAAGCTTGCTCGCCATTTTTATCCTCGCACTGGTGGTAATGATGATTCAACTCCACAATGATCGCCAAAAGGTTCAAATCTCTATCATCAAGCTCAAGGAGAGTCTTGCGGAAATCCAACAGGCTCAGAACGCTGTAGCTAGCGCACTTGAAGGCGTTGGGTTACGCGAAAAAAGTTTGCGAGGAATGCTTGAAGAGATACAGCGAGATTTAAAAGAACAAGGTGTTGAGGTCATGGTTTCAGACACTGGCCTACATATCCAAGAAAAAGGTCTTTCGTTTGAACTCAATCGTTTTGAAATCCAAGACCGCTATAAGCCTGCGGCCGATCTGATAGGAGCCGCCCTTCTCAATGCACTTCGTAACGAGAAAAATCGCGAAATTTTGGACACGGTTTTTATTGAAGGACACACGGATTCTGTTCCTAATCGAAGGGAGATGGGAAACTGGGGGTTAAGCACTTACCGGGCTATTTCTCTCTGGCTTTATTGGACGGAGAGCCCAGGAGCTTACGCTGAGTTGAAGGATTTAAAATCTCTTGCCCAAGAGGAAGAACGCCCGCTGATTTCTATTAGCGGGTATGCCGATACGCGACCCCTTGGTTTTGAAAATGCGATTCCTAAGCCCGGTGTAGAAATCGGAAATCCTGCAGACAGACGCATCGACATCCGCTTTACATTGGCATCCCAAGAGAAAAAGGATCTTTCTGAATTACAGGAGCCTTTTCAGAAAATGCGTTCAGAAACCGATAATCTCATCAAAATGCTGGAGGGCATCTAGCGTGGATATCGCTTTCTTGCGATTAAAGCTGCTTCGCCCATTGAGGCTGGGAGACAACCTTCTCGCACCAGGTTTTAAAGGGTTGGACTCGATTACGAAAAGCCTGCCACCGCCTGGCGCAATACCGCCTGACCGCTTAGATGCGGTGCGAAATAGATTAAGGAGTGGGTTTTTGCGCAAATTACCATTTGTGCAATACACAAATTTCCCAAGAAGAGAAACAACCCTCTTGCATCTTTACTGTAATGATTTGCATGAAGATGAGAAACGAAAACTTTTGCCCCCTTTTGATGAGATAGTTGGATTGTCTTTACTCGGAGGTAAAAAGTCCAAAGTCAAACTAGATCAAGCGACGCGGCTTTTTCTTACCCATTTTGGCGAAGAGAGGATTCCATGTCTGAGTTGGCTCGCCAATTGGTTAAGAGTATCTTGGAAAAAAGAATACCTTGAGAAGCAGACAGGAGAAATATCCCCTTATATCACCGAGGCTGAAACTTTATTTAATGTTGATGCGCCGCAAAAAGTTGCACAAAAGCGCTTAAAAAATGAGACAGTCGAAGAATTGGCGTTACGACTTAAAATACCCGATGACAGTGAGTTTAAAAAACGCCTTTTTAATGAAATTGTTCTTTTTAGATTAAAGACAACATCTCAAAACTCGGTCGAGCCAGATTTGCAACAACTCATTGTGCATTCGAAAGAAAAAAAACTTGGCACTGGCTATGATTTAGGAGCCGAGGCTGTTAAAATATTTATCCGAAGAACTATCAATGAATGTGGGGGTAAAGTGCCTCCATCTTGGCGAGATTTGTTAGTGAGCTTTGCATGTGATCCGCGAACATTAGATAGAGTGGCTCTTTCACGCTGGTGGGGTTGGGCTACAAATCAAGAAAAACAAGTTGCGTGCAATGCATTGATTCAATGGGGACTTGATGAATTTTTAGACCAACTTTCTAAATCTCTTTTGGATGACAGAGAGCAGTTTGAACACCGAAAAGACATACTACGGTCAATTGTCTATACAGGAAGAGCAATCGATTTTCGTCTTGTTGTAAGCGTGGATGTATTTTGCGCTTTAGGTGATAAAATAAAGAAAAGTCTTTCACCCAAAATAGTTAAAGGAGATAAAAACACTATTAGTTTTATTTGTCTGAAATGTATCGATGATGTTTTTTTAATCGAAGGATCGAGCAAATTTGCGCTTCGTGGTTTTATTGGCGAAAAAAAATTCCCAATTAGTAATTTATGGAATAACTCAGACACAGAGTTTTCAAAATCAATATTTATTACTCCCGAAAAAAAATGTAATATTTACGTAAAGCATCTAGGCGATCCAAAAAAATGGAAATGGAACTTTATACAACAATTAAGGTCTAACAATATTGAATGGCGAAACCTTTACAGCTCTTAAATGATGTTTTTTAAAAAAATAACAAAAACATGTAGCTGGGCCCCAGATCAAAAAGAAAATGGTTTAGCAATATTTTTTACCAATCCAGAACATCAGCTTAAATTAATCAAAAGGGATTCTAAAGTAAAAGCGATCCACAGCCGTTTCTTAGCACTCCTGGAAACGGATGAAGCATCTGCAGAACCCAACCATGGCGGCATTTACCTGCCAGCTGAAGACGCGGTTCGCTTGGACGACGAGACCCGAGAGCTTTTAGAGCTTCCGCCGAAATGGCCTGGATCACTCCTCCTTGAATCTCATAGCGTTCCCAATTTAAGAGACTTTTCGGCCAAACTTTGTTTGGTCGATCCCGCTGGGTATCACCTTGATTCTTGGACGCTTCAAGGGGGCATTCTCAAGGTCGGCAATGAAAGTTTTTTACCTTCTGCGGAAACCTATCATTGTCTTCGTGCCTACTCCGATTGGAAATCAAAGGATTCTCGGACAGAAATCGACCATTGGACTCTGATTCATGCCCTTGCTGAGTCCGCAAGAGCTGGTTGCCGCGTCGATTATTCCTCCATCGGAAATGTTGAGGTCCGCCAAGCGAAGGAGGTCATCATTGATGCACGAGAACAGAAGGATGGCTCGATAGTTTTAACGCCGGTTCCGATTGTGGCAGGGCTCCCCGAACTCCTTGGAATCAATCCCACTCTGGAGAAGGAGGCCGAGCTGATGGGGCGATATGTTAAAGAGGTTGAAGAAAGGCTGGCTCAGCTTGGATCCGATACCACGCAAGCCATTTTTCGGATTGGCAAAACCATTATTCCCCTCACCTCTCAGCAAAGCGCCCAAGCTCGTGGTGTTGCCCAAAATCGCATCATTCCCAAAGAGATCGCATCGGACTTCAAGAAAAACCCAGGCCTCTGGCTCGCAAATCGGAATTTCGCTCACGGGGAGGTGGATTTCCTTCCGCGTGTAATCGGGATCGGTGAGTGGTCAGGCACTTATCTGGGATCCTCTGGCGAGTTGGGAGAAAAACCCATTTGGGAGATTCGTTCTATATCTGAAAAGGAGGGAAAAGTTGAAGGGGGCGGTATTATCGAAAGGGAGACTAAACCTTTTGAAAATGAGGACTCAGAACAGCAAGTCCCCATAATCCACGATAATATTTCGAGCATAGCCTGGGGTAGAGCCAGGCGAGGCGACCCTCCCAGCGATTCTATCTGCATATCCCCGGATTACTCCAAATATCCCCGCAATCCTTATCCGCACCAGCGTGAGGCGATCGAGTGGCTTGGGGAGTGTGCAAAGCAGTGTGGCCAACCGCAACGCTGGGATGCCAATCGCAAATACTGGGGCTCGGGTGCCTTGCTGGCTGATGATATGGGCCTCGGGAAAACTCTGACGACACTGATTTTCTTAAGGGAGTGGTTGGCTGGTTGGGAGGCGAAAAAAGGGCAAAAGCCACCAGCTTGTTTAATCGTTTGTCCTTTGTCCCTAGTTGAGAATTGGCAGAAGGAAATCAAGAAAGCCTACTCGCCAGAATTAAATCTCTTTTCAAGAATTGTTAAAGCAACCGCTGGCGGTGATTTGTCGAAATTCCAAGTGAACGATGGGAAAGATCGTGTCAACCCGGGAACAAAAGATGGCGGCGGTGAGGTCGAAAGCTATGGGTTGAAGTTCTGCACAGCGGACGATCAAATGAACTTTAGCCAAGTTGAAGATGGTTATGATTCTTGCATTAACAAACCCGGGACTATCGTCATCACGACTTACACGACTCTTCGGGATTATCGTTTCTCTTTTGCGGCTTGCGATTGGAGTGCAGTCATTTTCGATGAAGCGCAAAACATTAAAAACCCGAACGCGTTGCAGACCATTGCTTCCAAGTCGCTCAAAGGTTTCTTCCGTATCGCCTTGAGTGGCACGCCGGTCGAAAATCATTTGGGCGATCTCTGGTGTTTGATGGATACTGCCGAACCGGGTGCGCTTGGTTCGTTTGAGGAATTCAAAAAAAATTGGATCAACCCCATCCGGGCTGACAACGCTAAACTTCAAGAAGTTGGAAAAAATCTCAGACAATATCTTGATGAATGGAAGTTAGTAATGCGTCGAACCAAGGAGCAAACTTTGGAGGGCCTCCCAAGAAAAATTCAAGCCCCGCCCGATCAACCATTGGTTATTGAAATGACTCCGCAGCAAGCAGAGCGCTACGACGAAATCATTGATTGCGCTAATTCAATCGATGATGAAATGGACTCAACGAGAAAAGCTAACCATTGGCTCACCTGCATGTGGGAACTTCGAAGAATTAGTCTGCATCCTAATCTCTTAGGCGATAAATCTGCAAAACAAGCGAAAACTGAGGCCGAGAGCCGTGCATATTTCCAAGAATCTGGAAAGCTGGGTTGGCTCCTTGATGAGTTGGATCAAATTCAAAAAAAGAAAGAAAAGGTTTTAATTTTCGCCATTCAGAAAAAATTCCAGCACCTTCTTCAAGATCACCTTTCAACAATTTATGGGATTAATATTTCTATTATCAATGGGGATACAAAAGCTATTGAAAGTGAGAGTTCGCATCGTGAGCAAAAAAAACTCAACAAGTATGTTGAAAATGATGATCGAGGTAAGACGAGAGAACAGCTTATTGATCAATTTTCTAAGATGGAGGGCTTTGGGATTTGTATCCTATCGCCGATCGCTGCCGGGGCTGGCCTAAATATTACGGCTGCAAACCATGTGGTTCATTTAGAGCGCCACTGGAATCCGGCAAAAGAAGATCAAGCTACGGATAGGGCTTACAGAATTGGTTCAAAGAAAGATGTCTATGTTTATGCCCCATTACTTAAGCACCCGAGCAGAAACATTTCTACATTCGACCAAAGCCTACATAAGCTCATTACCCAGAAGAGGAATCTGGCCGGCTCACTGGGCTTCCTGCCTATGCCAAGCGTTTCGATGGGTGAGATGTTCCGGGAGGTTTTCGGACAAAAGGGGAATACATCTTCTCCGAAACCAAAACCAAAGTTAGCTGCAAGCGAAGCGCAGGCACTTTCTTGGGAGCTTTTCGAGGCATTGATTGCTTGCATTTACGAACCTGAGGCAGACCGCGTGATTTTGACCCCTAGAGGACGAGACCATGGTGTCGATGTCGTAGTTATAGGGCATCGAGCCAATGCTAATATGCTAATTCAGGTCAAAACAACGACAACTGGAGCGCTTGATAGCGAAGAGGCTATCCGACAACTTGAGGGCGGAAGGCGTTTTTATGAAAATGCACTTGGGTTGAAATTCACAAAAATGAGGGTGCATACCAATGTGAATAAATTCTCAAGCCGAACACTGCAGGCCGCAAAAATTTATAAAACAGAAGCGCTTGGATTTGATTGGATCGAATCTGTTCTCAAGAAAACGCCAATTACTAGGGTGGACATCATTACTCGAAATGCACAACGAGCTAGCATTTAAGCTGGATTCGGCAAGACGGCGCGTTCGCGCCTGAAGTTTGGGTCCGCTCGGCGAGCCGCCCCTTGGCATTTCGATTCGTGCTGATCGCGGTTAAAAACGCACCAGATTTTGCTACGCTGCACAGGCTCCCTCTCTTGTCCTTGAGTTATGACACCCGCTCCCTGATCTCTGCCAGCAGGCGGCGGCCGCGCTCGGGATTACCTCGGCTTTGACGCGCTGCAAAGCGCGCCTCGAGCTGACGCTCAGCCAAGACATGAGTTACAAAATTGTCAAAAAGCCTTTGCACGCTGGTGCCGGACGCCTTGGCCGCACCGAGCAGGGCTTTGTGCCGCGATTCATCACAACGGTAGGGAATGGTTTTCATCGATTTTTTTCTAAATGTTGCAGGGGAGTCACCACCTCGGGCAGTGCAAAGCGAAGCTCGCCGCGTTGGAAGTCCCGCACATTGTGCGTTACCAAATGCTCGGCTCCACAAGCCACAGCCAAATCCATCACATGGTCATCCGACGCATCTGGTAAATTCGGCCTCCAAATGAAGTAAACTCTTTGCCAGCGGGATGCGGCACAAAAATCGTCGAACAACATCTCCCGTTCCTCGCGTGTTACCGGAACACCCTCCCACACGCTGTCTCGCGAAATCAATTCCTCGTATTCCAAGTAAAGCGAAGCGCCCAGATACGCTTGATCAATCAAAGCCAGGCAACGATCCAAAACAGCAGCGCTCGCTCCATCCTGCGACCTCAATGCTGAGACGAATACATTTGTGTCCTGAACAATATGCACTCATCTAAAATGGCATCACCCATGATATCATGCAAAGACCTTTTTTTAACACAACGATCTTCCCATGAAATTTCAAACCCGGCGGTAAAAACAAGATTTGCCAGAGGAACAGTGAGGTAGCTGGGAAACCGTTCTCAGGCTCTGCTCCATTCCGCGCCTCGCGCAGGAGTCGGGTCAGGAAAGCCCTATGAGTGGATACATTGCAGCGCGTCAAATTCCTGGATGTTTCCAAAATTCCCTCCTCCGCGTCCCAGCGTCACTGCGGGAGGAATTGGTTTGTGGGATTCGGCGCTTTCGCGCCTGAAGTTTGGGTCCGCTCGGCGAGCCGCCCCTACCCTGGGCTTTTCAATTCGCGTTCATCTTCTGGTATTCGCGGGCTGCTCCCAAACGGCAGAGGACTGCCGTTTCTACAACGCCCCCTCCGCGCCTTCGTGTGATAATCCCCTCCCCCGCCCCGCTGGTTGAAGAGCGCATCGTTCTGGCTTTCGTGATGAGGGCGTAACAAGATTTTCGCTGGTTTTTTCCGAAAAGTCAGGAAGAGTGTGTGAGAAACCCCTGCTCAACAAAAACACAAAATATCACACAAAAATGGGTTACATTTATTTAGCGATTGCCGTTCTTGCGGAGGTGGCAGGAACATCGTTTCTCAAAGCCACCGAGGGATTCACAAGGCCGGGACCAACGGCTTTCGTTCTTGTGGCCTACGGCCTGGCTTTCTGGATGCTGTCGATGTCATTGAAAACGATGACCGTGGCGGTCGTTTACGCCCTTTGGTGTGGCGCGGGCATCGCGCTCATAGCTCTTATCGGCTGGTTTTTACTGAAGCAACCGCTGGATCTCCCCGCGCTCATCGGGATTGGGTTGATTTTGGCCGGTGTGGTCGTGATCAATCTCTTCTCGAGTTCGGTTCGTCACTAACCCCTCCCCCGCCCTGCCAACCATAAACTTCCTCCGTGCTCTCTGTGTCCTCGGTGGTTAATAATTCTGATTCGATGAGCTCGGAGTATTTTTCAGCAGGTTCCTTGGACTACGCGAAATTTCGTCCACGCTATCCAGTGGAATGGTTCGACTGGCTCGCAGCCCAGGGCGATGGGCGGAGTTTGGCTTGGGACTGCGCCTGCGGGAGCGGTCAAGCCACCGAGGAATTGGCGCAGAGGTTCGAAAAAGTCATCGCGACGGATGCCAGCGCCGCCCAACTTCGGAATGCTCCCCGCCTGCCGAATGTCGAATGGAGATTGGCTTCCGGGGAAGCGAGTGGATTGGAGGACGGGAGCGTGGATTTGGTGGCGGTGGCTCAAGCTCTCCACTGGTTGGATCTCGGGAGATTTTGGCAGGAATGCCGCCGTGTGTCGAAGCCCGGCGGGATCATCGGGGTGTGGGGTTATGGCATCGCGCGACTGCAGCACGAGGCAGCCAACCGGATTTTTCAGGATTTCTATCACGGAATACTTGGGGAATTTTGGCCGAAAGAACGCCGCATGGTCGAAGAGGGCTACAAGGGCATGGATTTTCCTTTTCACGAAATTCAAGTGCCACACTTCGAGATGAGGCAACTTTGGGATGCCGATCATATCGCGGGATACTGTGCCAGTTGCTCTGCCACGGACCGCTATCGGAAGGCAAAGGGCTGCGATCCGATCCCTGAGTTGAGGGAGAAATTGGGTAGGGATCTGGGGGAGGAAATGGTGGAAATCCGCTGGCCGTTCTTTGCAAGAGTCGGCCGAGTGTTCCATGTGGAACAAAAAGAGGGGTGAGGGGATTTGGATTTTACCACGGAGATCACGGAGGAAAAAAAGAGGAGTTGAACCTTGATGTTTTATCAATCACAGTCCATGCGTTTTTATCAATATTCGCACCATCAAACTCTCTTCATCCTTTATCCCCTCTCTGTGTTCTCCGTGTCCTCCGTGGTTAAAATATGACGAACCCGTCTTTGCATGTTGTTCTGGTTGAGCCAGAGATTCCGCCGAATACGGGCAATGTGGCGAGGCTTTGCTTGGCGGTCGGGGCGCGTCTGCATCTCGTCGGGCCGTTGGGATTTTCTTTGGATGAAAAGGCGCTCCGCCGTGCCGGCATGGATTATTGGGAGGAATGTGACGTGAGACTTTGGGATTCCTTTGAGGCTCTCCGAAGCGAAGCGGGCGAGGGGACGAGGTTTTGGTTTTTCACAACGAAGGCCAAGCGGGGTTTGTGGGAGGGCCGTTTTCAAAAGGGCGATTGGTTGGTTTTCGGCAGGGAATCGAAGGGGCTGCCGGAGTCGTTGCTCCATGCGAATGCGGAGTCTTGTTTGAGAATCCCGATGCGGACTGAGGCGCGGAGTTTGAATCTGGCCACGGCGGTTGGGATCGGCGTCTTCGAGGCGTTGCGCCAAACGGCGGATTGACCACAGAGTTCACAGAGGAGTGGAGTGGATGTTTTGGGGATTCGCGTGTTCCATGTGGAACACAAGAGGGAATTTTTTGCGAGATCGAGAAAAAATCGTTGCTTTAAAATGGCAGGTAAGGGCTGTTTCTCGGCAAGGGAAGGGGGCACGTGCGCAAGTGGGGGTCGCTCAGTTTTAGAGCCATTTACGGCGATTTATAAAGGGGGTAGCTTTTCAAGGTGATTTTTGTAGCCACCCCACTCTGCTGGGGTGGGGACGGCGAGCTTGGTTGGGAGCTGCGGGTGGAACGGCAGAGGACTGCCGTTTCTACAACAGGCGAGTTTCGTATGAACGCGTGGGGGGAAGTTAGTCGTTGTAGCCACCCCACTCTGCTGGGGTGCCGACGGAGGACTTGATTGGGAGTGGCGCGTGGAACGGCAGAGGACTGCCGTTTCTACAACAGAAGAAACAGTTGTTTTTGTCTTGACGGGTATTATTTCCTGCAGCGAGCTTTTTGGCCATGAATGGCGATGGGGTTTATCCGAGAAGGCCGCCTCGTTTGGAGCTTTTTGCGAACACGGAGCCGTTTTATTTTGTGACCTTCAACACCTATCGCCGCATGCCCGTTTTGGCGAATGAACAAGTTTTCCAGGCTTTCTGTTTGTTTTGCCGGCGTGGAAATGAGGAGCATGATGTGAAAGTCGGGCGGTTTGTGATCATGCCGGATCATGTGCATCTGTTTGTTTGGATTCCGCAGTCGGGGTCTACGCTGGGATCTTGGGTTAAAGCCCTAAAATCGGTGCTTGGGAAAACTCTGATGGAGCGGGATGTCCCTAAACCGCATTGGCAGGATGGGTTTTTCGATCATGTGCTGCGGCAACAGGAGAGATATGACGAAAAATGGGACTATGTGCGGTTGAATCCCGTGCGGGCTGGTCTTGTGGAAAAGCCTGAAGATTGGCCCTGGCAGGGAGAGGGGTTTTTGTAGCCACCCCACTTTGACTCCCTGCGCTCCCGCTTCGGTCGCCCTTCGGGGCGCCTTCGGCGCTCTTCCTCCGAGGTGCCCTCCTCTCCGGTTGTTGGGGTGTGGGCGGGTGGCTTGGTTGGGACTGGCGCGAGGAACGGCAGAGGACTGCCGTTTTTACAACACGGCGTTTTGGGCTGAACGCGCCGAGAGACGGTAGACGTTTTAGCCACCCCACTTTGACTCCCTGCGCTCCCGCTTCGGTCGCACTTCGGGGCGCCTTCGGCGCTCTTCCTCCGAGATGCCCTCCTCTCCGGTTGTTGGTGTCGGCGGAGGGCTTGCTTGGGACTGGCGCGTGGAACGGCAGAGGACTGCTGTTTCTACAACGCGGCGTTTTGGGCTGAACGCGCCGAGAGACGGTATACGTTGTAGCCACCCCACTCGGTTGGGGTGTGGGCGGGTGTCTTGGTTGGGGGTGGAGCGTGGAACGGCAGAGGACTGCCGTTTCTACAAAGCGGCGTTTTTGGGCTGAACGCGCCGAGAGACGATAGACGTTGTAGCCACCCCACTCTGCTGGGGTGCTCACAGGTGGCTTGGTTGGGAGCGGCGCGAGGAACGGCAGGGGACTGCCGTTTCTACAACGGAGTGGTTTGTTCCATGTGGAACAAAAGTTGGATCAGGCGGTGCGGCCGCAGCAGGATTTGAATTTTTTTCCGGAGCCGCAGGGGCAGGGGTCGTTGCGGCCGACTTTGGGGAGTTCGCGTTTGAGGGGAAGTTCGAACTTCGGTGCTGGCGGTTGGTCGGGAGTGGGGGAGGGGGCTTGACCGGACGGCGCGGTTTCGGGATTTAGGTTCTGCTCGGGTCGAGAGAGGAACGTGGGGAGGTTGGCGAGCAGGGATTCGAAGGCTTGGAGATTCGTGGTGCTGCGGAAGAGGTTGTTCAGGACTTCGCCTTTGATGGTGTCCATGAGGTCCACAAACATGGCGTAGGCGTCGTTTTTGTATTCGACGAGAGGGTCTTTCTGACCGAAGGCGCGGAGGTAGACGGCTTCGCGGAGTCCGTCCATGGCGTAGAGGTGTTCCTGCCAGAGGCGGTCGATGGCGTTGAGGATGATGTAGCGCTCGAGGCCTTTGAGGGCTTCAGGATGCTCGAGTTCCGACTTGCGCTCGTAGGAGGCGGTAATGGTTTCCACGAGGAACTGGGCGTTTCCCTCGATGGTTCGTGTGGAGAAGGCGGCTTTTTCCTTGGAGAGGGCGAGGGGGAAGGTGGTGTTGACCCAGTGGATGAGGCCGTCGTAATCGGGCTCCTCGCCTTCCATGGACTCCAGAAACGCGGAGGCTTTTTTGGGGATCATCTCGCCGATGACTTCGGTGATGAGTTCGCGCGGGTTGGGGGAGTCCATGACCTCGTTGCGGTAGCCGTAGATGACTTCGCGCTGTTGGTTCATGACATCATCAAACTCCAGAGTCCGTTTGCGGATCATGTAGTTCCGTTGTTCGACGCGTTTCTGGGCGGTTTCGACGCTGCGGTTGAGCCAGGGGTGCTCGAGTTCCTCGCCTTCCTTGAGGCCGAAGGTTTCCATGATTTTGGTCATGCGGTCGCTGGCGCCGAAATTTCGCATGAGGTCGTCCTCGAAGCTGACATAAAAGCGGGAGCAGCCGGGATCTCCTTGGCGGGCGCAACGGCCACGGAGCTGGCGGTCGATGCGACGCGACTCGTGGCGCTCGGTGCCGAGGACGAAAAGGCCGCCTACTTCTGCAACGCCTTCGCCGAGTTTGATGTCGGTGCCGCGACCGGCCATGTTGGTGGAAATGGTGACGGCGCCCTTGAGTCCAGCCCGGGCAACGATCTCGGCTTCCTGGACATGGAATTTGGCGTTGAGGACGGTGTGTGGGATTTTCTGGAGTTTGAGCATTCGGCTCAACAACTCGGAGGATTCCACGCTGGCGGTGCCGACGAGGACGGGTTGGCCGGTGGCGTGGACATCTTTGATGGCCTCGATGGTAGCGCTGTATTTTTCGCGGCGCGTTTTGTAGATGCGGTCGTTCTGGTCGCGCCGCTGGACTGTGCGATTGGTGGGGATCACATTGACATCCAATCGGTAAATATCGTGAAACTCGCTAACCTCGGTCTCTGCGGTGCCGGTCATGCCGGCGAGTTTGTGGTAGAGTCGGAAGTAATTTTGGATCGTGATGGTGGCGAGGGTTTGGGTTTCGCGGTCGATCTGGACGCCCTCCTTGGCCTCGACGGCTTGATGGAGACCATCGGACCAGCGGCGACCGGGCATTTTGCGGCCCGTGAAGGTATCGACAATGATAACCTTATTTTCCTCAACGACATATTCGACATCTTTCTCGTAAAGGCAGTAGGCTTTGACGAGTTGGGTGATATTGTGAATGCGCTCGGCCTGGGCGTCGCAATGCTGTTGGCGCTCGGATTTTTTGGAGGTTTTATCAGCAGGAGAAATCAACGGATCATTTTCGATGTCTGCGAATTCCGTTAAGAGATCCGGAAGCATGAAGGCGTTTGGGTCATCCGGATTGAGGTAGTTCCGGCCCAGTTCGGTGAGATCGGCATCGTGGGATTTCTCCTCAATGGTGAAGAAGAGTTCCTCCTTGAGAGCGACGAGCGCGGCCTTGCCTTCGGTGTCTTTGTAAAATTCCAACTCGGCTTTATCCATGAGCTTGCGCATGTCTGGATCTTCGAGGTGGCGGAGGAGGGCCTTGGAGCGGGGTTGGCCGAGTTTAAGCTTGAAAAGCGTGCGTCCGGCTTCAGCGGAGTTGCCGGCCTCGACGAGTTCTTTGACCTCGCTGGCGAGCCGATTGCAAAGCGTCGTTTGTTTTTTGACCAACTGATCGACGAGTGGCTTGAATCGGTCGTATTGGTGGGTGGAAACGGTCGCCGGGCCGGAGATGATGAGAGGGGTGCGGGCCTCATCGATGAGAATGGAGTCCACCTCATCCACGATGGCGAAGTAATGGCCGCGCTGGACTTGCTGGTCGCGGGAGGTGGCCATGCCATTGTCGCGAAGGTAGTCGAAGCCGAATTCGCTGTTCGTGCCGTAGGTGATATCGCAGGCGTATTGCTCGCGGCGTTCGGTGGGGGCCTGGTCGTTTTGAAGAATGCCAACGGTCAATCCGAGGAATTGGTAGAGGTGGCCCATCCACTCGGCGTCGCGCTTGGCGAGGTAGTCATTCACGGTGACGACATGGACGCCGCGGCCGGAGAGGGCGTTGAGATAAACGGCGAGGGTGGCGACAAGGGTTTTGCCTTCGCCGGTGGCCATCTCGGCGATGCGGCCGTTGTGGAGAACCATGCCGCCGATGAGCTGCACATCAAAGTGCACCATATTCCAAGTGAGGGGGTGGCCGCAGACATCGAGGGTTTTTCCGCAGAGGCGGCGGGCCCCGTTTTTGACGACGGCGAAAGCCTCGGGGAGTATGGACTCGAGCTCGAGGGCGAGTGCGGCGGATTCGGAAATTTTGGAGAGGCGGTCCTTCCACTCAAGGGTCTTCGCCCGCAGAGCCTCATCGGGGGCTGATTGGAGGGCGGTTTCGAACTCGTTGATTTTTTTGACCGTCGGGGCCATGCGACGCAACTCGCGTTGATTTTTGCTACCGACGATTTTTTTCAGGATCCAAGCGAACATGATGAAAATTTGAACCGGCTATCTAAGTGGGAAGGCGGGTTTTTTGGAATGAGGAAATTCTCAGGAGAAAGCCCTAGAAAAGTTAAAGCCCGCCGCAGCGAATGCTACAGCGGGCTTTTGTTCCCCCCAGAACGCTGATGAAAGTATCAGGGGGCTTTTCGACGACAAGGGATTTTTTTATTTTTTTTCGGGGGCGGGGCGGGGAGTGTTTCTAGTGACTTGTCGGACCGATCGGACGGATTGGCCCGATCCGGCGGTGGCGGCGGATTTCGAATTCGGGGGTGGTGAGGAGGATTTCGCCGGAGTCGAATTGGTCCTCGAAGGCAGGAAAGAAGGCGTCGCCGGGGGTTTCGAGGTTCACTCGGGTGAGGAGGATTTCGGTGCAGCGCGGGAGGAGCGCGGCATAGAGTTCGGCTCCGCCGATGAGGTAGAGATTTTTTCCCTCGGGCGGGATGGGGATTTCCTCGAGGGAGCGAAAAACTCGTGTGCCGGGGATTTCGGCCTGGCGGGAGAGGATCCAATTCTCGCGGCCGGGGAGGGGTTTTCCGATCGAGTCGTAGGTCTTGCGGCCCATGAGGACGACATGGCCGAGCGTGGTGCGTTTGAAAAATTTCAAATCCTCGGAGAGGTGCCAGGGGATGCGGCCCTCGAGGCCGATGGCGCGGTTGCGGGACATCGCGACGATGGCGATCATATCGAGATCGGAGCTTTGATGGCGGGGTGGGGGTCGTAGCCCTCGAGCGTGAAATCCTCGAAGACGAAATCCTCGAGTCGGCGGCGCGCGGGATTCAGGATCATGCGGGGGAGGGGACGGCACTCGCGGGTGAGTTGCTCGCGGGCTTGGTCGAGGTGGTTGTTGTAAAGGTGGAGGTCGCCGAAGGAGTGGACGAAGTCGCCGGGTCGTAGGTCGCAGACTTGCGCGACCATCATGGTGAGGAGTGCGTAGGAAGCGATGTTGAACGGCACGCCGAGGAAGAGGTCCGCGCTGCGCTGATAAAGTTGGCAACTCAACTCGCCGTCCTGCACGAAAAATTGGAACAGCGCGTGGCAGGGCGCGAGGGCCATGAGGTCAAGTTCCGCAGGATTCCAGGCCGAGACGATGAGTCGGCGGCTGTCGGGATTATTTTGGATGTCGGAGACGACACGGGCGATTTGATCGACGATGGTGCCATCGAATCCGCGCCAGGAGCGCCACTGCGCGCCATAGACTCGGCCGAGGTCGCCGTTTTCATCAGCCCATTCGTCCCAGATCGTGACCTTGTTTTCGCGGAGATAGCGGATGTTGGTGTCACCTTTAAGGAACCACAGCAACTCGTGGATGATCGAGCGGAGGTGGAGTTTCTTGGTGGTGAGCAGCGGAAAACCTTCGCGAAGGTCGAAGCGTTCCTGCGCTCCGAAAACGGATATCGTGCCGGTGCCGGTGCGGTCGGATTTTGGCCGACCATTTTCAAGGACGAGCCGGAGGAGGCGGTGGTATTGCTGCATGGACGCCCGCCGGAAGGTCCCTAGCTCCGACCGATGCTGGTGTATTGGAACCCGGCAGCGCGAACGGTGTCGGGGTTGAGGAGATTGCGTCCGTCGAAGATCAATGCGGTGTGCATGACCTTTTTGAGTTCACCGAGATCGACGGTTGTGAATTCCTTCCATTCGGTGGCGATGACGAGGGCCTCGGCGCCGGTGGCGGCTTCGAGCGGAGTTTTGGCGACCTTGGCTCCCTTGATGAGATCGAACTCGAGGGCCTTTTCCGTGCCTTTGGGGTCATAGACGGTGACTTCGGCTCCTTCTTTGAGGAGGTCGTTGACGAGATCGATCGCCACGGAGCAGCGGACATCGTCGGTATCGGGCTTGAAGGCGAGGCCCCAGACGGCGATTTTTTTGTCCTTCAGCACCCAGAGCGATTCGCGAATTTTGGAAAGGAAACGCTCGCGCTGGGAGTGGTTGATTTTTTCAACTTCCTTAAGAAGCGTGAAGGGAACGCCGAGGTCCTCGCTGATGGCGATGAAGGCGGCGATATCCTTCGGGAAGCACGAGCCTCCGTAGCCGATGCCGGCGTTGAGGAAATTGCGGCCGATGCGCTTGTCCGAGCCAATGCCATCGGCGACTTTTTCGACATCCGCACCGCTGGCTTCGCAGATGCGGGCGACGGCGTTGATGTAGGAAATCTTGAGGGCCAAAAAGGAATTGGCAGCGTGCTTGATGAGTTCGGCCGAGTTGATGTCGGTGACAAGAACCGGAGCCATGAACGGCTCGTAGATTTTTTGCATCATCGCAACGGCGCGCTCGCTGTTGCCGCCGATGACAATGCGATCGGGCTTCATGAGGTCGGGGACCGCGCAGCCCTCGCGGAGGAACTCGGGATTGCTCACGACATCAAATTCCGCGCCACCCTTGTTGTAGCGACGGATCGTGTCGGCAACTTTCTCGCCGGTTTTTACGGGCACTGTGCTCTTGTCCACGATCACTCGGTATTGGCCGGGCTTGAGAACGGCAGAAATCTCGCGGGCGACTTTCTCGATGTAGGAAAGATCGACGCTGCCATCGGGCTGTGGCGGGGTGGGAACGGCGATGAAAACGACATCGGAGCCGTCCACGCCTTCCTCGGTGCTGGTGGTGAAGTGAAGGCGCTTGGCGGCGACATTGCGGTGCAGAAGGTCCTCGAGGCCGGGCTCGTAAATGGGAACTTTTCCGGCGCGGAGTTGTTCGACTTTTTTTGCGTTGTTATCGACGCAAATGACATTGTGGCCTACCTCGGCGAAGCAAGCGCCAGAGACGAGACCGACATATCCGGATCCAATAATACAGAGTTTCATGGGTGTTTTTTTAGGAAGTGAAAATTCTCAATCGACGGCGCCGGCGGGTTGCCCGTCGTCCGGTCCTTGGCTGAATGCCACGGGGAGGGAGAATTGTGGCGCATCCTTGAGAGTCATCATCAGAAGAAATCCATATTCCTGGTCGCCGCCTAGGTTGTCGCGCACCTCAGCTCCGATCGAGGCCACCCAGCTGGTGAGGTCGCGATTGACGAAATAGCGCTGGTATTGGAGCACCCGGCTTTCGAACTCGTATTGCTCATAAAGGCTCACGCTCCAGTTGTCATTGAGGCGCCAGTAGGCGAAGAAATTTACCTGACTGTTGTCGGTGAAGTAATCGTTGCCGTCGATGTAGCGGTGTCCGAGCGAAAAGCGCGTGTCGCGAGTGGGCATCACACTCAAGGTCGTATTCACCTCGGTGAATCCCTCGGTGACGACAGGCAGTTGGGATTCGATGCCCAGCGATGCCCAGGGGAGGGGATAAAAGCGGACCACATTGAAAAGATTCGAGACCGGCGCGTCGGTGTAGGGGTTTTCAAAATTGGCATCCATAAAAGTATTCCACGTCAGCCATTGGTAGGTGCCGTTGTCTCGGCGGGTCTGGAAGCGTTGGTTGAAGCCCATGCGCGTGATGCTCCAGGTGCCGATCGAGTCGATCGCGTAGAACTGAGGAAAATCCAGAGGCAGGAGCTGGGTGGACGGCACGACGCGGTCGAACTGATAGATGTCCTCCGGAGCGGGGCCCATGTTGTTAACGCCTGAGTAGTTGATGTAGGGCTCGACCACATGGCGTAGGCCATCGAGGCCCAAGGCGCGGCTTTGGACTTGCTCAAAGGCGCGGGAAAATTTTGTGGAAACGGAAAGGCCGTAGTTCGCGATCGGGCGAAATACCGCGCCTTTTTGCTTCAGATTCGATGAGGGGTCGTTAAGGGGATTTTCGGAGGTTTGATTGTCGTTCGGATTAACCACGATCAACTCGCCGCTGACGGGATCGTAGACCTGCTGGCCTGAGGCGGGTTGAATGAACGAGCCGCTAGCGCTGTAGTAGGTGCCTCGAATACCGGCGCGTGGGTTGACATTCAACCAACCGAATAACTGCGAGGGCAGGGACCACTGGTGGAAGGTGTCGAAACGCGTGGCTTGGTAATCAGGGAACTGTGTTTCACCGAACTCGGGCGTGTTCGAAAACGCGCGGCGAAGTTGAGCCACGCCCGTCTCGCCGTCGTATTGGAGCGGTAGCCCGAAGAACGATTGGTTTTTAAAGTCAAAGACCAACTCGGGTTTGCGCTCGGTGGTATCTTGAAAATCATTAACCTGCCAGCGGCCGAGGAGTGTGAGCGTGTAGTCCTCATCCCATTTGGTGAGGGAGAGAGAGGTGTCGGGCTGAGGGTCGTTGCGGTAATCTTGCGGGTAGAAATCCTCGAGAAAATCGACATCGCTGATCCAGTTCACATCGGCCGTTCCGTAGATGTCATCGGTGAGGAAGAGTCGTTGCTGGAAGGAAACCCGGTAGCGGTCTGTGGTGCGCGTCTCGGCTGGTTCGCCGGGGGCTTCGACGGTCGTCACATCTTTCGTTTCAAACACATAGTCCGCGACGAGATTTCCAAAATTCCGACCACCCGGGCCGTATTTCATATTCAGATCAAGGCCAATAGAGGGGCCGAACTCCGTGCGTTCCTCCAGGCGGACGGCGGCATCGATCCCCTCGGTGACTGGAAACGAATACGAGAGGAGCAAATAAGCCCCCCAGCGGGAATCATAACCGGGGAGGAATTGGAAACCCGAGCGATTCAGATCGGCATAGAGGAGAGGGAACCAAAGAATCGGCGTCTGCCCGACATAGAGTGTCGTATTCGTCATCACGACACGGTCGCCGGGATAAAAACGAATCGAGCGGGGCTTCACATGATAATCCGGTTGGGAAGAATCGTGTGTGGTCAGCGTGCCATCGCGCACTCGAAATTCCTTCGGAGATACGGAGCGAAAATTGAAGGCGCGAAAGTAGAAAGGATATTGAGAGCCGGAAAATTCCAGCGCCCGCATTTGTTTGCTCTCGAGATTAAAAAGAGCGCGCTGGCCCGTCAGGACTTGGTCCGGCGTGTAAACCCGAATGTTGCCGACGAGCAGGACATCGCGGGTGTCGGGGTTGTATTCCGCGTAGTCGCTGAAGATGCTGTATTCGCCGTAGTGGATTTGGACATTGTCTTCGGCGATTGCGATGCCTTCGTCGAACCGAGTGCCGCCATCGGCTGTGATTTCCACAGGAAAATCCCCGAAACTCCCGAACTGCGCACGGGCTGTCGATAGCGCCGCAAACAGGCACAGACTGAGCAGGAACTTCCTCATTGGAGGGCGAAGGCTAAATATCGACCGGATCGAGATCAAGATGGGAATTGGCGATTCACGCGGCGCTCAAGCCTTCGCGGGCGGCGCTTTGGGTTTGAGCGAGGCGAGTGGTTTTTCCATGAGATACCAACTCAACGACGCCGCGAGATAGGACAGAGCGAAGACCGCCAGGATCACGCCGAGTTTGTCTGGCGTATTCGGCAGGCCCCCTTTTCCGAATGCCCACATGACGAAGCTGTGGAGGATCGGGTGGAAAATATACAACGCGTAGCTGATCATGCCTGTGTAAACGAGGATCGGCGAGGTGAGGACTTTTCCCCAAGGTCCGGAAAACCCGACCGCTGTGCGCAGAATCAGCCAACCGAAGAACAGGGCCTCCAGAGTTTCTGACAAATGCGTGAGAGGCGTCTCCGAGAATCTCATCCGGATCAGCGTGCCGAGAATCAGGAAAATCCATGCGAGCAGGGCGACCCAGGGCTTGAGGGCCAGCTTGGAAATAGCCTCCTTGTCCGAGCGGTAGAAAAGCCCCAGCAGCGCCCCCAGCGCGATCGAATCCATCGACGAAAGTGGCGAGAACCAGACCAGCATCGGGTCGAGCCCCCACTCGGTGCCGAGCCAGCGGTGAAGCCATGCTCCAACAAATAGAACCACCAGCGCCGGAGCCAATAATCGCCCTGGCAGCCAGAGCAGGATCAGGGCGAGCGCGAAAACCATTTGCTCGCTCGTGGCAAGGAACCAGTAATGCGACAAATTGCCTGGCCATTGCCCGGTAAGGCCCATGTGCAGATTGATCGTGAAGGTCGTAATCCAAGGCCAGACGGCCTTCGCCGACTCGACGCCGACAAGACACAGAACACCGAACGCGAGGAAATAAACCGGTAAAATTCGGATGCTCCGCTTTTGGTAGAAGACCTTGAAAATGGAAAACGGCCTCTGACCACGCTCCTTTTGCTGGAGCAGGTTGCCGATGAGCAAAAACCCGGTCATCACGAAAAACAAACGCACTCCGAGTGGGCCGAGCGCGATGTGGCTGCTCGCCCCGGGCACCAAATGATGGAAGAGAACCATGAGGCACGCGATGCCGCGCAGGGCATCGAGTTGGTGGAAGTAGTTTTTCGCTTGGGCCATGGGTTCAAAGGGGGTTGCGGCGAAGATCATCAAAGGCCGAGCCGAGCCGGTCAATCACGTCTGAAGCCCTAAGAGATTCCTGGGAGGCGGCACCGTCCCGCAGGGCGATTTCGGCGGAGCGGCCGCAGACCCACGCGCCGAGTTTTGCAGCCTCGAGCGGGGATTTTCCTTGGGCCAGAAGCGCGGCGCAGACGCCCGTGAGCACATCGCCCATGCCGCCGCTGCCCATGCCGGGGTGGCCGGTGGAATTGTAGGAAGTCGCAGAACCGGCTTCGCCCACGAGCGTGCGGGAGCCTTTGAGCAAAAGGGTAGCTGGAAATTCGCTGACGAACGCCTCGAGCCAGGCGCGGCGGGGGAGGTTTTGGCGGGGGAAAATCCGTTCCATCTCCAAAGGGTGGGGAGTGAGCAGGCGAGGGCCCGCGCAGGATTTCAAAAGAGCGGGCGATTCCGAGATCGCATTCAACGCATCGGCATCCACCACGCAGGGTGCAGCGCAGTGCCGCACAAAATCCCGAACCATCTCGTCGCGTTCGCGTCCCAGACCTGGCCCAATCGCCACGGCGGTGAATTTTTCCACGGGCACATCGGCGAAATCCTCGATCGGCGAAACCATCACTTCGGGAATCACGGCGGCAGAGAGGATTTGGGAAATTTCGGGCGGGCAGAAAAGAGTCACAAGGCCCGCACCCGCATGAACGGCGGCTGCGGAGCAGAGGCGCGCGGCGCCGGGGTAGTTTTGAGAACCCGCGAGAATCGCCACCCGTCCGTAGGTGCCTTTGTGGGTGTCGAAGGATCGCGGCGGCAAAAGATGGCGCAAATTTTCAGCCACCAAAACCTCGGCGGGGTCGGCGTTGGATGGAGCCTCCACGCCGGGAAGCGGGGCGATGGCGAGTCGACCGACAAAACGAGTCGCCTCATCATCGAGAAGCGAGGATTTGGCGAAGCCCATCGCGAGCGTGGCATCCGCTTCGACGCCGTGATGGCCGAGCGCGCTGGGCAAGTCGGCGGCGAGAACCCAGGCGGCTTTTTCACGGCGGAGGGCGTTGATTCGCTGGATGGCGGAGGCAACCGGCTCGCGTGGTTCGCCAGTGGAGCCGATGCCGAGAAGCCCATCCAACACCACCAAGGGATACGCTGGAGCATCCAAGGATTTGGTCGGGAGGGCGGCCAGCTGCTTGGCGGTGAGTGGCGCGAGGTTTTGGGTGGGGAAGACGGGTTCGATTTCAATTCTCCAGCCCGATTCGGCGAGGTATCGGGCGGCGACGAGCACATCGCCGCCATTGTGACCCTTGCCCGCAAAAACACGGCAGGTGCCGGGGAGCGGGTGGAATTGATGCACAAACTCCGCGAGCCGCCGTCCTGCGATTTCCATGAGGCCCTCGGCACATTCGCCGGCGGCGAAGGCGGCCCTCTCCGCATCGACCATCTGGGCGGCGGTGAGGATCATGGCGGGTTATTTGAAGAACGACTTCACGCGGTCGTAAAAACTTTTGTAGATCGGGTTGTTCTCCTCGCCGCAAAGCTCTGCGAATTTCTGGAGCACTTCGCGCTGCTCGCTGTCCAGGCGCGTCGGCACCTCGACCTGCACATAAGTGAGGATGTCGCCCTTCGCCGTGCCTTGCAGCGCGGGCATTCCCAGACCGCGAATGCGAAAGGTCGAACCGCCCTGCGTGCCGGCGGGAATTTTCAAACTCACGGCGCCGTCGAGCGTGGGAACGCGGATTTCGCCGCCGAGCGCGGCGGTGGTGAAGGGGATCGGAACCTCGCAGTTCAAATCCATGCCGTTGCGGGTGAAAACCTCATGCTCCTTGATGTGAACGACCACATAGAGGTCGCCGGAGCCGCCTCCACGCAGGCCCGCCTCGCCGCCGCCGGTGCTCCGAAGTCGCGATTCGCTGTCGATGCCGGCGGGGATTTTGATTTTCACACGGCTTGTTTTTTCGACGCGGCCCTCGCCTTGGCACGAGTGGCAGGGTTTTTCGATGATGCGGCCTGTGCCATGGCAAGCGGGGCAGGTTTGGGCGACTTGGAAAAATCCTCGCGAGACGACGACTTGGCCGCGTCCACGACAGGTCGGGCAGGCCACGGCCTTCGAGCCCTTCTGCGCGCCGGAGCCACCGCAAGGGTCGCAGGCATCGAGTTTGCGAATTTCGATTTCCTTTTCGCAGCCGCGCGCGGCTTCTTCGAGGGAGATTTGAAGATCGTAGCGCAGGTCGGAGCCCCGCTGGCGGCCCGAGGAATCCACTCCGCCGCCCCCGCCGCCGAAAAATTGTTCGAAAATTCCCCCGCCGCCCCCGCCGCTGAAAACCTCGCGAAAAACCTCGAAGGGATCGTGAAATCCACCGCCCCCGCCGCCTCCACCCATTCCGCCCTGAAAGGCCGCATGGCCGTAACGGTCGTAGGCCGCACGTTTGCTGGCATCGCTCAAGACCTCGTAGGCCTCGCCGACTTCTTTGAATTTCGCCTCGGCCGAATCGTCGTCAGGATTTTTGTCGGGATGGAATTTGACCGCGAGCTTGCGGTAGGCCTTCTTGAGGTCGTCCTCGGTGACGCTTCGTTCGACTCCGAGAATCTCGTAGTAGTCGCGCTTGCGGCTCATTGAGGGCCTTTGGAAACAATCACCGACGAGGCACGGATCAGGCGGTCTTTGATTTTATAACCCTTGCGAACTTGCCGGATGACATGGCCATCGGGGATGTCGGCGCTGAATTCTTGGGACACGGCGTCGTGCTTGTTCGGGTCAAAGGCTTCACCCTCGGCTTGGACTTCCTCGAGGCCGTTATTTTTCAAGAAATCGTGAAGCTGTTTTTGGACCATCGACATTCCTTGAAGGATCGAGGCGGTGTCGGCGGCCATTTTGGCGGCGTCGAGGCCGAGCTCGAAATTATCGATGACGGGGAGGAGTCGCTCGAGCAGGCCATTGTTGGCATAGCGGATCGCTTCCTCTTTTTCACGCAGGGCACGCTTGCGGAAATTATCCAGATCAGCGCGGGCGCGGAGGGCGAGGTCTTTGAGCTTGGCGGCCTCGGCTTCGAAGTCCACCTCGGAGATTTCAGCTTCCTGACCCGCGTCATTCGGTGCGGAGTCCTGTGTGTCGGATTCGGTAGGGTTATTCATTTTTTAGAGATGGCGATGAGTGTGAAGTCGTCTTGTTTGGATTCGCGGCCGGTGAAGGCCCGGACATCCTCGGCCACATGTCGGAGGACAGCGGCGGCGCCTTGAGCCGCGCCGGCTTCCAAGGCTTGGGCGAGGCGGTCGACTCCGTATTCCACGCCGTCGGCGTTCAGTGCCTCGGTGGCTCCGTCCGTGTAAAGCAGGATGCAATCTCCAGACTCCAGGACGAGGCCTAAATCGGCGCAAACTCTATTAAAGACCTCCCCGCTGTCAATGCCGAGGGCCATGCCTTTCGGGTTGAGTGTTTCGACCTTGTGCGAGGCGGCGCGGTAGAGCAACGGCGCATCGTGGCCGGCCCGGGCGAGCAAGAATTTTCCGTCCGGGCCATCGAGGATCGCATAGGCCATGCTGATGAACATGTCCTCCTTGATGTCGGGGTAAAGGAGGCTATTCACCCGACGCAGCACATCGCCCGGCATGGTGGCATCGAGGGCCTCGCGGCGGAGCACGCCACGGCACATGGCCATGATGAGAGAGGCTGGAACGCCTTTGCCGGAAACATCGGCGATCACGACCGCGAGGCGATCGGAGCCAAGCGGAATAAAATCGAAATAGTCTCCACTGAGTTGGCCGGCGGCGAGGCTCAGGCCGCTGATATCATAACCGGCAAAAACCGGATCCGCGTCGGGAAAGAGAACGCGCTGAATGTCGCGTGCGATCTCGAGATCGCGGTCCAAGAGTTTTTTCTGACCGGCGGCGAGGTAGATGGCCTCGTTGTAGAGGGCGAAGGCGCTTTGCTCCGCGATGGTGCGGAAGACGGCGAGGTGCTTGTCCTCGAAGGGGCGGTTGCCATGACCAGCGAGCGCGAGCACGCCGAGGATTTTGTTTCGATAAACCAGCGGGCCGAGAATCGCCGGGCACGAAACATTTTTTCCTGTGTCGAACTGCGGGATGATCCGGACTTCGTTCGCGCGCCAGCAATCGGCCAGTGGCCCGCGACTCTCGGGAAGAACCGGCTGAATGCCGAGCAGGCCCTGGAGCAAGCTGGGCGAGCCTTTGGTTTGAGCGAGGAGCTCGTCGGGCACTTCAAAAAAAGCCGGGCAACCTTCCGAGAGATGGGATGGCGTGAGGTTGGAGCCGGACTTGTCCGCTATGTAGAGCGCGCCGTGGTCGGCATTCACGATGCGCATGGCGCTTTCGACAATCAAGCGGTGGAGCTCCGAGCTGCGGACCCCCTCGGAAAACGCCGCGCCGATCCCATGGAGAAAATCGAACACGCGTGTCTCCTCGGTCTGCAACTCCTTCAAACGGGCGCGCAGGCGGTGGGAGCGGATTTGCGACCACAAAAGATAGAGCGCGAATAACGCGACGACGAACGCCAGGGTCGTCAGATGGTATGCGGTCCACATGAAGCTTTAGGAGGCGTGGACTTTCTGAAATCCAGCCCCCGCAATCAAGAACGGACCGCTTTAGGCGTCGGTTGCCTCGGATTTCAGAAAATCAATCACATCCTGGAACCGCACGGCGTTTCGGGGGTCTGCCTCGATCAGAGCTTCGTGGGCCTCGAGGATATGCACCCGAGCTTCTTCGGAATCTTTCTCTGGGGCGGAATCGGGATTTTTTTTCAGCGAGGATGGAGCCGGGTCGGAGGGCTCGGGCTCCACCGAGAAGAGGTGGTCGAGGCCAAGGTTCTCAAGAAGCGAGAAATTACGCGGGTTCGCCCGAACGACGCGGAGAAGCCCCTTCTCGATATCGCGGAGGCTGAAAGCCAAAGCGGCGAGAGTCCCCATGAAAGTCGAGTCCATGAGTTCGCATTTTTCGAGATCGAGAATGAACTCCACATGCCCCTTGGCGATCATGCGGCGGGAAAATTCCTTGAGGCCTTGGCAATTTTCAAAAGTGCCCCGACCATCGACCTGCATCCAGATTATCCCTGCGGCGCTTCCGACACGAATGCTCGACAATTTGCTCATGAAATCCTGAAAAAACCTAAGATCACGCGTCCCCTGTTAAGTCAACCCCTAGCGCCACATCGAAGACTGGCGGAGACCCACCACGCGGCCATTCACGATCAGCAAAGCTCTCCAAGCGGAGACGAGGCCGTTTTCCAAAAAATCATCACCCGTGACTTGAAATGTGGAGCGATGGGAGCCGCGCGCGGCGGGATAGTAGCGCTCTTGGGCCATCACATAATTGCCAAGTCCGGCCTGGCGGTATTCCAAGCGAAGCGTGACATCCGAATCACTGGAGGTTCGCCAAAAGAAAGTAAAATACGATCCGTGACGCTTGGAGACTTCGAGGCTATCAACGGCTCCCCATGTCCGGCGCTGGCGCTCAAAATCAATCACGCCACCCGTTCTTCCACCCGGCGCGCGCTGTTCGACCAAATAGGGATCGAAGACCGAGGTGAGAATTTTCCGGAATTGGAAGGAATCGTCGAGTTCGAGAGGGAGGACATTGGCCTTGTCCAAGCGCGTGGCAGGCCCTTCTGGAGTGGCACAACCCGCTAGCGCGACGGCAAGCACCGCACACAGCAGGAAAAACGGGCGAATCATGGAGGGCGATGAAAGCGATTTCGCCCCCCGGTGTCAATTTTCAGAGCCTGATTTTATCTCGCATTGCGAGTCCTGTGGGCTTGACCGGAAATTCCCTTTTCTTTTCCGAAGGGATGGAATTATTTGGCGCCATGGATTTCCTCCAAATTATTCTCCAAGTCTTGTAGGACAAAAGTCATGAGAATTGTTCATAAATGCCGGAGGCAAGGTAGCGGCAGCGCGAGCCCGAAGGGCAGAGCTCGCGCGCTGGCGCCAAGCCAGAGCTACCGGTTTGTGAACAATTCT
>JBILML010000054.1:0-8555 GCA_044375555.1 Terrimicrobiaceae bacterium | reverse complement strand
CAGCCTGTCCAGCCAGCCAGTTTTTTTCCCTCAAAAACTGGCACCGTCCCTCGCACCCTTTTCACTACTCACAAAATTTCCTGTTGATTTGCTCTGATACTACTGACCCTTTTTAAAGCCGAGTGCCTACAAATTCGTCTTTTTTGCGGCTTTTGAGATTCATTGATGCCGACGAGGTCGTCGGCGTTCCATGGAAAGGGTTTCATGGGTGCGAGGGACGCGGAATCTCATGCTCAATCGTAGAGCAGATCGGTGTTTATTCGGCTCGGGGGATACCAGACGATGCCGTGCTCGTTTTTGAGGATGTCGCGCATTCGGCCCCAGACATCGTGACAGCGCCCGATGCCTTGGATGGGAGATTCTTTTTCGGCGCGGCGCTCGACTTCGCGGATGATGGCGCGGACGCGGGGGTTGTCCTCGATGGGGTCGTGGAGTTCGGCTTGTGGGTCGCGGAGGCGCTGGGAGGATTTGGCTTTTTCGATCCGGCGAAGCAACTCGGGATCGCGGATGGGATGTCCGCAGGCGTCGGTTTCCATGGCTCAAAAAGGAAACTCGGTTTGGTGGGCAAACCTGCGCTGTGGGCAGGTGTGCGGGAGGATTTGGCGGATGGCGACGGTGAGTTTTTGTAGGATTTGAGTGATCATTTCGGCGGGCATCCTAAAACCGCCGATAGGACATTTACGGGGGGAGCAGAAAGATTTTTTGAAAGCGGAAACCTGAGGGCGGAGACCGGAAATTGGCGTCTCAGCGGGAGAAATTGGGGGGGTGGCTCAAACGATCGGCTTGTAGATAAGGAGGCGGAGACCGTTCAGGCAGACCAGCACCGTGCTGCCTTCGTGGCCGACAACGCCCATAGGGAGCGGGAGGTCGATTCCGAATGCGGCGATTAAAAGCACTAAGATTACCGCGGAGGCGAAGGCGAGGTTTTGCCAGAGGACTTTTTTGGCGTGGCGGGCGATGCCGAGGAGGATCGGGATATTTTCAAGTTTATCGCCCATGAGAACGACATCGGCTGTCTCCATCGCGATATCAGTGCCCGCCGCGCCCATGGCTACGCCAATGTCGGCCGTCGCGAGCGCGGGGGCGTCATTCACGCCGTCGCCGACCATCATCACACGGCCGTGCTTTTTGAGTTCTTGGATGGCGGAGACTTTGGCTTCGGGCAAAAGCCCGGCATGAACCTCATCAAGACCCGCCTCCTCGGCGATGGCGTCGGCAACGGCTTTTTGGTCACCCGTGAGCATGACGACTTTTTTGACTCCAAGCTTGTGGAGACTTTCCACAATGCGCAGAGACTCAGGTCGGAGGGTGTCGGCTAGGGCCACGACCGCGAGGGCGGAAACGGCATCGCCGTCGCGCGAACCAATCCAAACGCAGGTTTTTCCCTTTCGAGCGAGTGGAGCAGCGTTGATCGAGATGGCATCCATGCCCGACGCGTCGAGTTCGCGGAAGAGCCTTTCGCTCCCTACCACGAGGCGTTTCCCGCCAATCGTGGCTTCGGCTCCCTTGCCAGGCGTGGCTTGAAAGTCCGTGGCAGCAGGGAGTGACATTCCAAGCATCGAAGCGCTTCGAACGATCGCATGGGCGAGAGGATGCTCGGATTTCGACTCCAGGGCGGCAGCTGCGGCGAGGACTTCCAAAAGCTGGGAGGGCAAATTCAAATCGGGCTTGTGGGTAGTAGCGGCATCCACGACCTCCGTCACCATCGGCTGGCCGCGAGTGAGCGTTCCCGTTTTATCAAAAGCCACGATGTCGATGCGCGAGGTCCGCTCCAGATGCGAGCCGCCTTTGATCAAAATCCCGCGACGGGCCGCGCCGCCGATGGCGGAAAGAACGGTCGCCGGGGTGCTGATAACCAAAGCGCACGGCGAGGCGACCACCATCACGGTCATCGCGCGGTAGAAGGCCTCGGCGAAGGCCGCCCCAAAAAAGAAAAACGGCACAATAAAAACCAGCGCAGTGAAAACGATCACGCCGGTGGCATAGTATTGCTCGGCTTGCTCGAGGAACCGCTGGGTGCCGGATTTTTCGGCCTGGGCTTCTTCCACGAGCTTCACCATGCGGGCCAGCGTGGAATCCTCGGCGCGCTTGGTGACGGAAAATTCCAGCCCACCACTTTGATTGAGAGTTCCAGCGAAAATCGTGCTTCCCGAGGACTTGGAGACCGGCATGGATTCGCCGGTGAGGCTGGACTCATCGATGTGGCCTGAGCCCTCGACGACGGTGCCATCCACCGGCACATGCTCGCCGGGACGAAGGATCACGATATCGCCGATGGCGAGTTCCTCGACTTTCACGAGTTCGTTCCCGCCGGGGCGTTTCACAAGTGCGTTGTCGGGTCGAAGTTTCAGCAGCGAGTGGATCGCCTTTTGGGTCCGCTGGAGCGCGTAGCTTTGGAGGACATTCGAGAAGCAAAAAAGGAACAACAACAACGCCCCTTCGAAGGGTTGACCGACAATTCCCGCGCCAATCGCCGCGAGGACCATGAGCACATCGACATCGAGCACCCGCTCCCGGAGCGAGGCGATGGCAGAGCGAACACCCTGCTGCCCGCAGAAAAAATACGCCCCGGCATAAAGAATCCATGTCGCCACCGCGCTTTTGCCAATCGAGTGGTCGACGATGAGCGAGGCGATCAAAAACAAAAAGCCGAGCACGCAGGAAATCTCCTCGTTCAGTGAGCCGGACTTCACGCGAGTCCAAAGACTCTCCTCCCCTTCCCTGAAAACCGGCTGGTAGGTAGTGATCCTTGCTCCCAGGGCGCGAAGCGAGTCCATGACCGATTTTTCATCGGCGATATTTTCGTCAAAGGTGAGACAAAGAATTTTCCCGATGTAGGTGGCGGTGGCTTTGCGAACGCCGGGGATTTTTTTGACCCTCTTTTCCAGCCGGATGGCGCAGGCCTCGGAGGCATCACCTTCCAAACGCAGGGTTCGTTTTTGAAGCGGGATGCCCGGCGTGTGACTGCCCACGATCCGGCGGAGTTCTTGTTGTGAGAGTTTGGCGGGATCGTATTCGATCTCGATGACCGACTTGCCAGGAACCGGATGGGCGCTCACCACTCCCGAGTGCTCCGCGATCGAGCGGGTCGTTTCCTCGAGGGACTCCTCGGGCTGAGTGTTTTTTTTCATCGGAGCTAGTCGAAACTCCGAAGTCTCATCAGTAATTCCACATCTTGCCCTTGGCAGCATCGGCGAACACCTGCGGGCTCTTCATATAGGAATCTGGGGGATCGGGCAGGCGGGAGTCATCGAGGCGGGGCAGATTTTTTCCATGGGTCTCATCCCATGGTTGGCTTTTGGCGATATGAAGCGGGGTGCCGGTGCGAATGAGACCAAAGACTTTTTGAGCGGCTTTGAGCGGGATGCGGACGCAGCCCATGGTGTTCGGGTAGGGCTTCACAAATCCCCAGTGCATGCCATAGGCGGACTTGAATTCCATCCAGTAAGTCATGGGATACCCGGCCCCAGGCTGGCTCACGCGGCGGCGGCGCTCCTGCTTCGAGTAAATCGTGAAATCCCCTTGAGGCGTGGGTGACGAGGCCTTTCCGACCGTGACTGGTGTGGCGAGGAGGACTTCGTTGCCCTCGACGACATAGAGCCGTTGCGCGCCAGTGCTGAGCTTCACCTTCACGGCGGCGGGGTTCTTGGGTTGCTTCGCGGGCGGATCAAACGAGAACGAGTGCGGGCCGTGGGCGACCTTTGCGGTTTGACAAGCGGTGAGGCCGAATGCGAGCGCGGCGAGAGCAAATAGGCGGGTCGATTTCATAAAAACGGAGCTATCAAATGCCAAACCCCGAGCGAGTCAAGTTCGCGAACCGCAGGAAAATAAAATCTCCGCGCCATCGTGAATTGCCACGCGGCGTGGCTCCATGGATTATGCCGCGATGAAAAATTCCCGTGAACTTTTCGAGGCAGCGAAAAAACGAATCCCCGGCGGCGTGAACTCCCCGGTGCGGGCGTTTCGCGGCGTGGGCGGCGAACCGTTTTTCGTCAAGTCCGCCAAGGGCTGTCGCCTGACCACGGTGGAGGGACGCGAACTCATCGACTTCGTTGGCACTTGGGGCCCGGCGATCCTCGGCCACGCGGCGGAGCCTGTGATCGAAGCCGTGCGTGAAGCAGCCAAGGCTGGGCTGAGCTTTGGAACTCCGAATCCCTTCGAGGTGGAAATGGCGGAAACGATCTGCCGCATGGCGCCCTCGGTGGAAAAAGTTCGGATGGTCAACAGTGGCACCGAGGCGACGATGAGCTGCATCCGCCTCGCGCGCGGCTTCACCGGCCGGAATAAAATCATCAAGTTCGAAGGCTGCTACCACGGCCATGTTGATTCGCTTTTGGTCAAAGCCGGCAGCGGCGCGCTGACCCACGGCCACCCTGACAGCGCGGGCGTGCCCGAGGAATTGGCGAAACTCACGATCACGATTCCCTTCAACGACCTCGAGGCTGTCACAGCGGCATTCCAAGCAAACCCCGGCGAAATCGCCGCCATCATTCTCGAGCCCGTTCCCGCGAATGCCGGGTTGTATTTGCCCGAGCCGGGATTCTTGCAAGGCCTGCGCGATCTCTGCACCCGCGAGGGAACCGTGTTGATTTTCGACGAGGTGATGACCGGCTTCCGCCTCGCACGCGGCGGGGCGCAGGAGATTTTCAAGATCACGCCCGACCTCACGGCGATGGGAAAAGTGATCGGCGGCGGCCTGCCTGTGGGAGCCTTTGGGGGACGAGCCGAGATCATGGATCGCCTCTCACCCGACGGCCCCGTTTACCAAGCTGGCACGCTCTCGGGGAACCCTCTCGCAATGGCGGCGGGCCTCGCGCAACTCCGTGAACTCGAGCGCATCGACGGCTGGGCGCACTTGGAAAAAACCGGCGCGGCGTTCGAGGCGGCCACGCGGGCGGCTTGCGCGAATCGTCCCCTCACCTTCCAGCGGATCGGCTCGATGTTTTGCCTCTATTTTCAAGAGGGGCCGGTGCGCCACCTTGCCGAGGCGATGAGCAGCGACCGCACACGGTTTGCGAAATTTTTCCATGGCTGTCTCGAGGACGGAGTTTACTTTGCGCCGTCGCAGTTCGAGGCGGGATTTCTCAGCACCGCCCACACCCCGGCGGACCTCGAAATTGTTGCAGCGGTGGTCGAAAAAAACCTCGCCCGTGTTTTTTGATCCGCCCGCAAAAGCAGTTGCCATGCGGGAGGCGCGCCCGTAGCGTTGCATCCATGTTCAAAAACCTCACCCTCGCCGCGCTGGCCGCGATCGCTTTCACACACACAACTATGGCGCAAAACGCACTCGAAAAGGGCCGGGCCTTCCTGGCGGAAAATGCAACGAAACCCGGAATCCAGCAGACCTCCACCGGCCTGCAATACCTCATCGAAAAACCCGGCGAGGGCAAAGCCCCCAAAGCCAGCAACACGGTGAAGGTGAACTACCGCGGCACCCTGCTCGACGGCACAGAATTCGATAGTTCCTACAAGCGCAACGAGCCGATTGAGTTTCCCCTCAACGCCGTCATCCGCGGTTGGACCGAGGGCCTGCAACTCATCAAGCCCGGCGGCAAAATCCGACTCTTCATTCCCTCGAACCTCGCCTACGGCCCTCGCGGCGCAGGCGGACTCATCGGCCCCGACGAGACGCTCATTTTTGATGTCGAGTTGCTGGAAGTGAAGTAACCGCTCCCGCCCGCTTCATCATACGGGCGTGATGGAAGAGGTATTGCTGGACATAGCCGGCGTAAGGCCCGAGGCGGCGCCGCGCGTAGGCGGCGAGCACGGCCGGCTTTCCATCCCGCCCCTTGCGCATGGCCAAAAGAATCCGATGTATCCAAGTGTCGATCGGCACGGCGTCGAGGCGTTCGTAGGCGAAAAGCAAAATGCAATTGGCCACTTTCACGCCGACGCCGGGGAGCATTTGGAGAGTTTGGCGGAGACGCGCGGTGGGCTGTTTCGCGATGACCTCAAGGTCGATCGTGCCATCGGCGAGCAGGCGTGCGGTTTTCAGGAGATTTTCCGCCCGGTAGCCCAAGCCGCAGTCGCGTAGGGCGGGTTCCGAGGCTTTCGCCAAAACCTCGAACGCCGGATACGCGTTGATCTCCGAGCCCTCCACCACCTCGCCGAAACGCGACCGGATCGCCAGCGACATCGAGCGAATGTGGGCGACTTGTTTCATGGAACTGGTGATGAAGGCTGCCGTGCATTCCCACCGCGGCTGACGGAGGATGCGCAGTCCCCGGCACGCCGCGAGCGCCGATTGGCTCATGGGTTCCTCGGGAAACGCCGCGTAAATTTCCTCCAGCGGATGGTCGAGGGCGAAGTGAGGCGCAACCCGATCAGCCGGGCCTTGATGCAAGATGAGCTGGCCGTTTTTTTCCGAAACAACAACCGCCTCGTTACCCAAAAGCCCGCTCCAAGAGCCGTCGGCGCGGCGAGTCCAATGGAAGACCTGGCCGCTTAAGAGCGTTTTATCGAGATCGATCGGGCCGCCGAGATTGGTCGCTGTCACTTTTTTTGTTTCGAGCTTGGGCGACGTGGCCTCAGAGCGGCGGACTCACCCGTTTTTTTGAACTCGTGCAGGACAATGGGCAGGCATTTAGCGAAGTGCCGGAAGTCCCCATCCGTAGTAAAGATGGCCAAGTCACATCGGACGGCGACGGCACAAATCAGGAAGTCGGTATTCGAACCCTGAATGCCCTTGGATCGACACAGGTTGAAAAACTTCGCGGCGGTTACAAAATCTTCGCTCAACAGGGGAACATCAGGGAATGCGTCGAGGTGGGTTTCGAGACTCGCGAACTGAGGACGATCCCGCACACCGGAGAGAATTTCCTGCCGAACCGGCCCGATGATTTCGGCAACATGGGCCATGACAAGACGCCGCAGCTCCTCCGTCTCCGGATGGAGATGACCGTCTGTGCGTCGCAACGCCAATGACCAGACGCCCGTATCAACCAGCACCCTCATGAACGGACTCGTTGGCGCTTGTAGTCGTATTGAGGGTTAAATTCGACCTTACCGAAAAGGTCCAAAATGCGGTCCTGCCGGAGGTGGCGGATGTAGTCAGTCAGGGCCTGAGTCACCGCCTCCTTCTTGGTGCGATGTTTACCGAGCGCGGCGGCCTCTGCGATGAGCCGATCGTCCAATTGAAGATTTGTTGCCATGGTGATTACACACAAAAACTCACACATTCAGATGTGTGGTTCAAATGAAATATCGGGTCTGGGATACCTGCGGAAAGCGATGTGACGGAGAGATGTAAATTTTAGAAAAAAATTTAACGAGCTCAGGAGTTACTCCTAAAGGAATTTCTTTAAGACTTACAAAATCAGCAAATCCCTGATGGCCGCCATTACGGAATCAAATGGAGAAGGCGGTAGGCGTCCCAGTTTTCGTTCGAGGCTACTTGAGAAAAGGTGCAAGGATAATCGTGGCGAATGGGGCGAGGATAATCAGGATGAGGCGGGACGGCGGCCGAACCATCCGATCATGACGGCCCCGCTGAGGAACATGAAGAGGCTGTAAACAACTGCGGGCATGGCGATGCTTGGGCTTTCGAGAAGTCCGAGTGTTATGGCGAGGGCGAGCGTGCCATTTTGGATTCCGGTTTCAATGGCGATGGTGACGCGTTGAGATCTGGGCAAGCCGGCGAGTCTTGCGATGCCGAAGCCCAACGCCATCATTACAAGGTTCAACGTAATGGCGGCGGGGCCGGCCACGGCGAATTGGTGGGCGAGGTCTTTCTCGCGAGCGACTGCAGCGGCAATGATGAGGGCCAGGAAAACAAGTGCGAAAATATTCGCCGGGCGCTCGAGGCGGACTGCCAGTGTGGGGCGGGCGTGCCTTAGCGCCATACCGCAGAGAATCGGCAGGATGGTGACGAATGCGAGTTGCGCGAGTGTTTTCCAAAACGGCAAGGCGACTGCCGCACCACTGCCCAGGAACCAATCCATCGACCACCCTACGATCCACGGGATGGTGAAAACGCAGGCCATGCTGGAGACGGCGGTGAGTGTGACGGAGAGCGCTGTGTCGCCTTTGGACAGGTGGGTGATGACATTCGAAGTCGCTCCGCCCGGGCAGGCGGCGAGGACCATGAGCCCGACGGCGAGTTCCCCGGGGAGTCGGAAGATCAATGCGAGGGCGAAGGCGAAGGCAGGGAGAAGAAAGAGTTGGCAACCGAGTCCGATGATTTTTGCTTTGGGTTGGAGCACCACGCGCCGGAAGTCGGTGGGGACGAGGCTGAGGCCCATCCCGAAAAGGACCACGAAGAGGGCGATGGGCAGTGCGATTTGTTTGAGAAGTTCGCTGGACACGCAACGAAGCTGCCCAATCCCCTCCGCGCCGTCGATGGCCGAGTGTGCGATCTCGGTGAGCGCGCAGCCTCGGGCGCTGTTGGTTGCGCCCCCGTCTCGGAAAAAGGGCCAAAAAAGGCGAAAACGGGTCAGTAGTATCAGAGCAAATCAACAGGAAATTTTGTGAGTAGTGAAAAGGGTGCGAGGGACGGTGCCAGTTTTTGAGGGAAAAAAACTGGCTGGCTGGACAGGCTGGGATCCAGCGGTAAGGAA
>JBILML010000010.1:0-79491 GCA_044375555.1 Terrimicrobiaceae bacterium | reverse complement strand
GTTAGCTGGGACGGCAAGACTCCCCAAGGAGGGATGAATTCGCTCAACCACTACGCCCTCGGCGCGGTGGGAGAATATTTGTTCGGCATGGTTGGCGGCATCCAGTCGAATGCGCCGGGGTATAAGCGGATTCGGATTCAACCCGTCATTCGCGAGGGCTTGACCTGGGCCAAAACCAGCTACGATTCCATCTGCGGTAAGATCTCGACGGATTGGAAATTGGACGGCAGCAAGCTGACGCTGGACGTCACCATTCCCGCCAACACCACCGCCACCGTGTTTGTCCCGGCGAAGGATGCCTCTGCAGTGACCGAATCTGGCAAGCCCGTGACAAAAGCAGAGGGCGTGAAGTTCCTGCGCATGGAAAACGGAGCTGCCGTCTATGCTGTCGGCTCCGGAACCTACCGGTTCGAGTCTGCTCTCCCGGAAGCAGCAGAAGAGGAATAATACCAAAGTTAGTTTGCTATTAGACTTTTAAAATAGTTTGAACAACGGGTTTCAGGTTTTAGGGTCAGTTTGTAACCGATCTCCTCGGTTCATACCCACTCCCTCTCTGCGAGCTGGAGAAGCTCTTACCGGGGAGTTTTTAGTTGGATTCCGGAGGGGGTGAGGTCGATGAGGCGGTTGCGGTAAAGGGTGCCGAGGGCTTGCTTGAAAGCTTTTTTGCTGGCTTGGAAGGTGGCGCGAATGGCTTCGGGGGGACTCGTGTCGCTCATGGCGAGGTGGCCGTTGTTGGCGCGGAGGGTGGCTAGGATTCGCTCGGCGAGCGGTTTGACCCGGGCGTATCCGGCTGGGTCGAGGCTGAGGTCGATTTTTCCATCGGGGCGGATGGTTTTGACGAAGCCTTCGCAGCGTTGGCCGATGTGGAGCGGAGTGCCGAGCTCGGCACGGTAAAGCAGGCCCATGCGGGAGTTATTGATAATGGCATTGTAGCCGAGCGGGGTCTCGCTGGAGATGAGGAGGGAAACTTCGTAGCCGGTTTTGTATGGGGGTGGGGTGTGGTCGGTGTGGGCCAAGAGCCGCGTGGTGGCGATGATGCGTTCGGTTTGATAATCGATGAAAACAAACACCACAACGGTCTCGCCTTCTTCGACGCGACGCTCTTGCTCGGCGATGGGGAGGAGGAGGTCTTTGCGAAGGCCCCAATCTAAAAAGGCTCCGAGGCGGGGGTGGGCTTCCCGAACGACGAGCGGGGCGAAGTCGCCAACTTGGGCGAGGGGCTTGAGAGTTGTGCAAACGAGGCGGTCTTCGGAGTCTCGATAGAGGAAAACCTCGAGTTCATCTCCGGGGGCGGCGCCTTTGGGGATGGCGTCACCGGGCAGGAGGATTTCGCCCAAGTCGCCTCCGTCGAGATACAGACCGGGGCTGGAGTCCTTCAGGACGGTCAGGCGATTGAGTTTTCCAAGGATGGCCACTTCGAAAACTTAATCAGGCGTGAGGAGGATTGGCGATGATTCGAATCGATCACGGAACCTTTGTGCGGGTTTTGGTCGAGAGTTCGAGTTCGCGGAGGGCCATGTCGAGAAGGCTGCCGGGGTCGGGGGTGAGTTGTTGGCGCATGGTGTCGATGGCGCGGCGGGCGCGGGTGTTTTGGCCGTTCTTCATCAGGGCTTCGAGAAAAGGGACGCCCACCTGTTTCACAAAATCGCCGCCGGCGTTTTCTCCGATCGAGTGGAGTTGTTTGTGGAACTCGGATGCGGCGGCGTCGAGGTCTCCGGTGGCGATCGCGGCGTTCACTTTTTGCGCGGCGATGCCGACGCTGAGGTCGGTGCGGTCGCGGCGGTTTTGGGTGATGATCGCCCGCTCGACTTTGTTTGCGGAGGATTGGTCGCCGGATTCGCGGTGGAGGTTGGCGAGGGCGGTTTGGTGGCGGACTTTGAGGTCGGGGCTGGAGCCGAGGCGGCGAGTGGCCTCTTCGTGGAACTGGCGCTGCTGCTCCATCGGCGCGTTGGTGCGGGCGAGGAATTCGCCGCGCTGTTCCCAGGCGTCGGGATTTTTTGGACAGGTTTGCACCGCGCTCGCGAGGGCGGCATCGGCGCGGACGGCGTTGCCGTTTTTTTCAAAGATTGCGGCCATGGCGAGGTCGTTCATCGAGGCGGCGAATTCGGGTTTGTCGCGGAAGTGTGCGGCGAGGAGTTGGAGTTGGTGGTCACTGATCGGTTGCCAGGATTGCGGGTCGAGGGCTTGGCCGACGGCGTAGTTTTGTTGGGCATAGCGGCCGACATCGAGTTCCCATTTGTCTTCGCGCTTGAGGTAGCCGAACCAGGCGTGGCCGCCGTCCTTGCCTTGGCCGGTGAAGAAGAGGGTCGGGAGTCCGTGAGCCTTTCCCGCGATCATGGCGTAGTAGGCTTGGTCGACACAAATGCCACCCGTGCGACGGATGTTTTCCAGCGTGTAGGGCGAGGCTTTCCAGAAGAAGCGTTTGTTTTTGATGCGGTCGGGTTGGTAGGCGACCTCGGAAAAGGCGCGGTCGAACCTCGAGCGCGGGTGGCGGACATTTTTCCGCGCCCAGTCGATCTCGGATTCGGAAACAAACGCATCGATGACGAATTTGAGTTGGTCGGGCGGGAGCTTGCGGAGGTCGTAGTCGAGCTTGCTGGACTCGTTGGCCGCGACCCAGCGCGAGAATTGAGCTCGGACCGAGGGGATTTCCTTCGGGACGAGGGAGGGGGTGACTTGGATGTGCGGCCAGAACTGGGGCAATGGCGAGTCGTTCACCACCGCGATGGCGATGGCGAGGTTTTGGTATTCGCGCCACTTGTCCGGTTGGGACTCGAGGATTTCGCGCAGATTTTTCAGAACGAGTGGCGTGTAGTCGCGGTCCGAGAGGGTGGAAAAGAACGCCGCGAGGAAGGAGGGATTCGAAAGAAACTCGGCGGACAATTTCTCCCCGGCGATTTCGCCCAGTGTGCCGGTGGCCAGAGTCGATCCCGGAGGCAGGGCGGCTTCTTCGAGTCGGGCGCGGATTTGAGAGTGTTCGGCCATGGCTGCCAATTCGGACTCCGGCAGGCTCTCCAAAGCCTCTGGTCGAACCACTCCGGTTTCGAGAAAGAAGATTTTCCCGGTGGCCCGTTCGCGGAAAAAGTAGCGTCGCACGAGAGGGATCGTCTCGGCGCTGCAAGGGCGGGCCAACAACTCGCAGCCCCGGTAAAAATCGAGCCATGTGGAGAATGCAGGGTTTCCGGAAATGCCGGGCCGACCGCGGGCTCCGGGGACATAGGCCGCCATCAGGGCTTCGGAAATTTTGTGCGCGATGGCGGGGTAGGAATCGGCTGTCAGTGAGCGGATTTCCTTCGGATCGGGAGGCCTGGAAAGATCGAGGGCGCGAAGCGGACCTGTCCCAACAAAGGCGAGGAGTAGAAGGAGGGGGAGGCGCGCCACGGGACCGATCAAAGCTGATCCAGCAGGTGCGACAAGTGATTTGGAATGGCGTGGAGTCCGCCGGCGTAGCGGTTTTCTTGGATGGCGCCCAAATGCTCGACGGCCTCCGAGATTTTGGTTCGAGCGATGCGTTTGGAATTTTCCAACACACCGGTGCGGTCGACCATCGAGGCGAGTTCGGAAATGGCAGCTGGGTCGTCTTTGAGGAGGAGGTCGCGGATCGAGCCGATGTCTTTGCCGGACTGGAGCAGGAGCAGGATCGGGAGGGTGAATTTTCCTTTCTGCAAATCGGTGCCCAGCGTTTTTCCGGTTTCCTCCTCGCTGCCGGCGATGTCGAGGATGTCGTCGTAGATCTGGTAGGCGACGCCGAGCTTGGTGCCGTAGGCCTTGAGGCCGCTGATGATGGTCGGGCTGGCTTCGCTGATGAACGCACCGAGCTCGCAGGCGGCGGAGAAAAGTGCGGCCGTCTTCATCTCGATGATCCGGTAGTAGTCGGTGGTCGTGAGTTTGAGGTCGAAGCGGCGTTGGGTCTGGATGATCTCGCCCGAGCAAACCTCGGCGGCGGCGTCGGCGATGCGGCGGCTGATGTCGGAGTTGCTGAAATTCGTGGAGAGCTTGAGCGCGTGGGCGAAGAGGACATCGCCAAGAAGAACACTGATCGAGTTGCCCCACTTTGCGTTGGCGGAGGGTTGGTCGCGGCGGAGTTCTGCGCCGTCGATGATGTCATCGTGAACCAGCGTGGCGATGTGGATGAGTTCGAGGATTACGGCGAGATCAACATGGGCGGGCGTGATTTTTCCGGTCGCTCCGGCGGCGAGGAGGGCGAGCGCGGGGCGGAGGCGTTTGCCGCCGGCGCCGCAGATGTAGGAGATATAGCCCTCGACGGCGGGGTCGAATGCCTTGGCCTGGGCGCGAATCCGTTCCTCGACCGTGTAGAGGTGGGGATTGATCAAATCAAACGCCTCGGCGAACGAGATGCCCACGTTTGTGGCGGACCGGTTGTGGCTGGTTTCAGCTGTCATGGTTGGGAAAATTTAGTGATTGGAGGCGCGGGCGGCGAGAATCCTTCGAACGATAAAAAACGGAATTGCGAGTCCGATCGCCACGGTGGCAGCGAGGAGAGGATTCGGGATCACCCGCGCGCGGTCGCGGGCCACGGCCTCGAGGCCGGCGCGAACCACTTCGAAGGGCGAGGCCACGAGGGCGGGACAGGTTTTGAAGTTATTGGCTCGGTCTTCGTCACCGGGGCGGGTTGCAACTTCGAAAAACTCGGTTGGCACCGGGCCCGGGCAAAGTGCGGTGACGGTGATGCCCTGAGGGCGGAGTTCCATGGCGAGGGATTCCGAGAAACTGGTCACATAGGCCTTCGTGGCGGAGTAGACCGACATCGTGGGCAGAGGGAAAAAGCCGGCGACGCTGCTGACATTCAGGATCGCCGCGCGGCCTTGGACGATCATGCGGTTCACGAGCAGGTGGGTGAGATGGGTGAGGGCGGTGATATTGAGGTCCAGCATGGCTTGAACCCGCGCCCAATCGCTCGAGTGGAATTCGCCGTGGTCGCCGAGACCGGCGTTGTTGATGAGGAAATTGATGTCGATTTTTTCGGAGGCGAGCCAGTCGGCGAGGGCGTGGCGGCGGTCGGCGGTGGCGAGGTCGGTCGCGAAAATCCGCACTTCGAGATGCGGGTGGAACCGGCGAAGGTCGTCGGCGAGTTCCTCGAGGCGGTCGTTGCGGCGGGCGACGAGAACGAGGCGCGAGGCGAGCGGAGCGAGTTGGCGGGCAAATTCGGCTCCGAGCCCGGAAGAGGCTCCGGTGACGAGCGCGTTGCAACCTTGGAAAAATCTCATCATGTCAGGGTCATTGGGTTACGCCCAAGGAGCGAAAAGGGTTTCCAGCCTTTTTAAACTCACGCCGTTTTTTCGACACTCAAGATGGTCGTCAGGTTGTTCTCCACCGGCTTGGATGAGTAGAACACCCCGGAAATCGGGGAGACATCCTCGTGACTGCGGCCGACAGCGGTGGTGATGAAGTGGTGGTCGGTGAGGACGCCGTTCGTCGGGTCCATGCCGATCCAGCCGGCGCCGGGCAGGCAGGCTTCGACCCACAGGTGCATGGCGCTCGAGGCGCGCTTGTCCTCCTCGGCCTTGTCGCCTTCCCACACGAACCCGCTGGCGAGCCGGGCGGCGACGCCGTTTTGGCGAAGCGCCTCGACGAGCAACGCCGCGAAATCCCGGCACGAACCGGAGCCTTTTTTCAAAGTCTCGGCGGGTGTGTAGGGCTTGCCCAGTTGGCGCGATTCATAGGCGATGTTCTCGTAGATCCAGTGATTGAAATTCACGAGCGTCTCGACCGTCGGCCGGGGCACGGTCGGGGCGAGCGGATCAGGGAGTTTGCAACCGCCTTCGGGACGCAGGTAGGGGTCGAGGATTTCGGCGCGGTCGGGACGGTATTCGGGGGGGATTTTAAAGCCGGTCGATTCGAGCAGGAAGTGGAACGGGTTTTTCTCCTTCACCTCGAGGTCGAGCTCGAGGCGGAAGGGCAGCTCGAGGCCGGTCTTCGGGTAGAAACAATAGGCGATCAGATTATCGAAAAGATCCTGCCGGTATTGCACATCCGCGCCCGGCGCGGTTTCGAAAACAACCCGCTCGACCTTCAAGAACAAATCCACACGGGGAAAAATCCGGACATGGTGTGGCGAGAATGAAACGGGCTCCGCGTAGTTGTAGAGCGATTCCTTTTTGATTTTGAGTTTCATGGTTTTTCAGGAATTCGGCGCATGGTCACACGCACCTTCATTTTTTGCGAGGATGATCCTTTGAATGTTCCCTTCACCGGGGTGGCGTCAAGGTAGTCGCGACCCACCGCCACGACGATGTGTTGTTCGCCCTGCCATTTGTTGTTGGTGGGGTCGAGAGCAACCCATTCCATTCCGGGAACCAAAACCTCGACCCAGGCGTGGGTGGCGACCGCGCCGATCAACGGTCCGCCCGCCGCCGGCTCGGTTTCGATGTAGCCGCAGACATACCGGCAGGGAATTCCTGCCGTGCGGAGGACCGAAAGCATGACATGGGCGAAATCCTGGCAGACGCCCTCGCGCCGCTCCCAGACTTGGTCCAGCGGCGTATCCACATCGGTCGCGCCGGAGTGGTATTTCAACTCGGAAAAAATCGCGGAGTTCAGGCGCTCGAGGCAATCGCCAAGCGGGAGGTTGTGACGAATGAATTCGCGGGCCCAGTTGGACGAAGGGCCTCCGAGCGGAACCGTCGGGGTGGGCTGGAGGTAGTCGAAAATCACGGGGCCAGCGGAACCGAGGATTTGGCGGGCTTCGGCGACGGAGGGCGCGAGGCCTCCGGCGGGGAGTCGGTGCGTGGCGGTGCGGACGGTCAGGTGGTTGACGACCTTGAGCTGCGGATGCCGAAGCGTCATCGAGTAGAAAGCCGTGAGGTTCCCAAAATAATCCGTGTAGCTGGAGGCTTGGGCGTTCGGGAGAAAATCGATGCGGTGCGCGAGGATTTGCTGGGTCGGGCGTTCCGGTGGAGTGAGTCGTGCCTCCAGATACGCCTCCATTGCCGTCTCGGCGTATTGGTAGGAGGTGGAGTGGACGACTTCGAACAGCATGGGTCAGAGTAGAGTTTCCGTTTCGCCGTGGATGAGAACCTGATGGTTCAAGAAGCTGTCGCAAATCGTCGTGTGGAGCGCGAAGAGGCGCGCCAGCAAATCCTCGGAGTGCGATTGGAGTTTGGGTTTCGCCGAGCCGGCCGGGATAGTTGCAAGGAGCGTTTCCCAATCGGTGACGCGGATGGATTGGAGCAACGCTTCAATGGCGGCGAGGGCGCGGCCGGTGGCGGGCGAGAGGTTGCTCTCGCTCTCGCGAATGCGGGAGGCGCAGCCATTGAGACAACAAAGGACCGAGCGTGGGGCGACGGGATTTTTCCAGAGCAGTTCAAGCATCGGGAGTGGCTCGATGCGCATTTGGTAGACGCGGCGGTAGATGTCGCGGCTACCGAGCATTCGCAAGAATGCCGAGAGACGGATTTCCCGGGCGTGGGTCCCGGTCCGTTCGGCGGCGGGGCCGACGAGCGATGCGGCAAGGGAGGTCGTGGCGTTCGCAGTGATCGCCGCGCGCTCAAGCAATTGGCCGATCTCGCAAAAACTCCACCCATCGTCGGCGAGCATGGTGACTTTCGAAGTGCCAAAAAACTGGGGAATCGCCTGGCGCGCGAAGAGGCACAGTTCGCGGCTGGTGGCGGCGAGGGATTCGGTCGGCGCGGCGGGATCGAACGCCACAGCATCGAATTTTTCGCGAAGCTGGCTCATGACGCCCCAAGCTTCCAGGCTGAGGGTTTCCAGCACGGACTCGGCGTTGGCGAAGGCGCGATGGATCGTGCTTAGCACCGAGCCGGGCTCCGAGGGGTCGAAGGTCAAGCGGTAGCGCCCCTCGGGATTTGAGATGGTGCGGCGCGATGCGGATCCGGTCACTTCGAGCATTGGCAGGATGCGGTTCCAGACCGGGCGGTAGTTCATGCGCTCGACGGGATTCAATTCCTCGAGTTCCAGCGACTCGATCGCACCGATCATTCCGGCGAGGTCGTAGGCGCGCTCGAGATAGCGTCCGATCCAGTAATAGGCATCAGCCACGCGGCTGGTGACGCCGTGCGAGGGAATCTGGCTGTCGGGCTGAAGGGAGGAATCCCAATCGTCAGTTGGCGAGTTAGCGCCCACTTGCACCCAGGTGTCCTTCGAGCCGCCGCCGAGTTCCGACGAGGTGAATTCGGATTCGGTGGTGGAAACGCGGGTGAGCGCTCCGGGAAAAACCCGGAGGTCGCCATCAGGTTCGCGCAGGGCGAAGACGATGTGATCCTGTCGGCGTCGGCGTCGGTCGCCATCCTGAAATGAAATGGTCTCGGCGTCGCAAGTCTGGGGTTGGGCCACGAACTGCGATGGGTTTTTAAGAATCTCCCGGCGGGCGGCTTCGAGCTTTTCGTGGCTTGGCAAATTTCCGTCGCCGCCGAGCACGATCCGTTCGCCGTAGAGGATGCGAATCGTGAAATTCTCCAAATCGTCGAGAACCATGTGGCGCTGGTCGACATCGCCCAGCCAGTAGGTCGGAACGGTAGGCAGAAGAGGGCGCTCGGCGAGGTAGTAGCGGATGATTTGATTCGAGAAAGGCAGGAGCGCGCGGTCGTCGGCGAGTTGCGCGCCGATGGCATTCACGACCGAGACGCTTTTTTTCCGGATGCAATGAACGAGGCCCGGCACGCCGATCATCGAGTCGCGGCGGAATGCCATGGGGTCGAGCCAGCGGTCGGAGAGGCGGGTGTAAATGACATCCACCTTGCTCAGGCCGGAGACAGTTTTCAGGTAGACCTTGTCGTTGAGGACGAGGAGGTCGCCGCCTTGCACGAGCGGAATGCCCATGCGGCGGCCGAGGAAGCAGTGCTCGGAGTAAGCGGGGCTGAGCGGGCCGGGCGTCAGGAGCACGACCATCGGATCGGTGTCATCCGAATGCGCGCGGAGCATTTCGACGATGCCGGTCGGCACATCCGAGATCGAGTGGATGCCGGTATCTTGGAAGGATTGCGGAATCACGCGGGTGAGCGCTCGGCGGTTCTGCATCATGTAGGAAATGCCCGACGCGTTGCTGAAGTAGTGGTGCTTCACGGCGAGTTGACCATCGGGCAACCGGCAAACCGCGACGCCGCTGAGGTGCAAAAACGCGCCGCCGGGCGAGGGAACGCCGCACGCGGCTCGCTGGAAATACTCGCTGCCGAGGACGGGGGCTTCAGGAATGACGCCATCGTGCAGGATTTGTTTTTTTGAGTGGATGTCCTGCAGGAACATCTCGAAGGCGCGGAGTCGCTGGCGGATTCCGGCGGCGAGGGGGTCCCATTCGGCAGGAGTGAAAATCTGCGGGAGCAGGTCGCAGAACCAACCGCGTTTGCACCAGGGGAGTTCGCGGTGGATATCGAAGGTCACGCCCATCTCGCGCATGGTCGCCTCGAGTCGGGCGTCGAGCGCGCGAACTTCGTGGCGGGGCATGCGGTTCAGGCGCTCGAAGAGGTCGCGATAGACATCGCGCGGTAGGCCGTCCGGACCAAAGTTTTCGTCAAAGGTGCGGAAGTGCCAGAGCGCGCTCATGCGGCAGCGGAGGAGTTAGCGAGGAATTCCCGAGCGGCCTCGGCATCGCGCGAGATCTGGATTTTGAGAAGATCGACTGAGTCGAAACGCTGCTCGGGCCGGAGAAAATGTTTCAGACAGACTTCGACTTCGCGGCCGTAGAGGTCGCCTTCGAAATCGAAAAGGTGAATTTCCAAGAGACGGGTCCGGGTTTGATCGACTGTCGGACGAATGCCGAGGTTGGCCACGCCGGGGTGGTTTTTTCCATCGACCAAAACCTCGACGGCGTAGACTCCGTCAGGCGGGAGCTGGAGATGGTCGGTGGCGAGGTTCGCGGTGGGGAATCCGATTTGGCGACCCAAGCCAGCGCCGCGAAGGACGGGGCCGGCGATGGTGTGGTCTCGCCCGAGGAGTTGGGCGGCGTCGGCGAGGCGACCCTCGGAAAGGGCGAGCCGGATCATCGTGCTGCTGATCACCATGCCGTCGATACGAACGGGCGGAACCTCGCAGGTGAAGAAATTTTTTTCACGGCCGAGTTGGCGTAGGAGGTCGATGTTTCCCCGGCGCTGGTTTCCAAAGGTCCAGCCCTCGCCGATGCAGATGCCGGCGAGGGGATTCGCGGCGGCGCCGAGTTGTTCGACGAAATCCTCGGCCTGCAGGGCGGCGAAGTCCTTGTCGAAGGTCAGCACCAGCGCGTGGGTGAAGCCCATTCGCTCCATGAGCCGCAGTCTGTAAGGCGTCGGCGTGAGCAGGCCTGGCACGGAGTCCGGGCGCAGAACCGTCGCCGGGTGGGGGTCGAAGGTCAGCGCCACGGCGGTGGCGGCGAGTTTTTGGGATTCGCGCTGGGCGGTTTCCAGAACCATCCGGTGGCCGAGGTGCATCCCGTCGAAAACCCCGGCAGCGATCACCACCGGGCCGGGGATTTCCGCCAATCCGTCGATGCGGAGGACGCGCATCACGCGCCCCGAAGCCGCGAGACGGCGGGCAGGCTGAGAACGCGCTGGAGGATCGCCTCGCGAGGGCCGTTCTTGAGTTCATCCACAGTCACCGCGCCCTCGACCGAGAAGCGGCCGGACTTGGTGCGGCGGAGGGATTTCAAATGAGCGCCGCAGCCGAGTTCCTGCCCGATGTCGTGGGCGTAGGTGCGGACATAGAAACCCTTGCTGCAAACGACGCGAAAATCGATTTCCGGCAAGCGGACCGTCTGAATTTCGTGGGCGTAGACATGCACGAAGCGCGGCTCGCGTTCCACGGTCTTTCCTTGGCGGGCGAGCTTGTAGAGCGGCACGCCGTCTTTCTTAATCGCGCTGACCATGGGCGGGGTCTGGTAGAAATCGCCATGGAATTTGGAGAAGGCGGCTTCGATTTGATCCTGGGCAAAATCCGGCACGGGTTTGGTTTCCAAAATCTGGCCGTCGGAGTCTTGGCTGTCGGTCGTCTCGCCGAGGCGGAGGGTGCCGACATACTCCTTGTCCTCGCTCATGAGGAGGTCTTGGATTTTTGTGCCCCGGCCGAGGGTGAGGATCAGGAGTCCGGTCGCGAGCGGATCGAGTGTGCCACAGTGGCCGACTTTTTTGGTGTCGAGGGCGCGGCGGGTGATGGCGACGACATCGTGAGAGGTCATCCCCGGCGCCTTGTCCACGAGGAGAACGCCGTCAATTTCGGTTCCGGATTTCATGATCGAGTGCTTTGAGAAAATCGTGTTTCACCTGCTGGAGGGAGCCGGGGACGCGGGCGCCGGAGGCCATCGGATGGCCGCCGCCTTGGAATTGTTTGCAGACTTTGCAGACATCGATCGCCGGGATTTTTGAGCGGGCGCTGACGCGGACCTTGTTTTCGGGGAGTTCCTCGAAAAACACGGCCGCCTCGACGCCTTCGATCGAGCGGAGGTGGTCAATGATGCCCTCGTTGTCCTCGGGGAGGACTTGGAGTTCCTCCACGACATCGAGCGGCAGGGAGAAAGTGGCGATCCGGTCCTCGGAATGAAACTCGGCGGTGTTCAGTGCGTGGCGCAGGAGGTTGAAACGGCGGCGCGGCTGGCTGTCATACATCGCGCGCGAGAGGCCGGGGACATTGACGCCGCAGGCGATGAGATGCGAGGCAGCGGCGAAGGTCCGCTCGTTCGTTCCGGCGTATTGGAACGAGCCGGTGTCGGTGGAAATCGCGGCGAAGAGATTGGTCGCCATCTCGCGGGTGATCGGCGCTCCGATCTTCTGGAAAAATTCCACGAGGATTTGGCCGGTGGCGGGCGCGGTGGGGTCGATGAAATTCTGGTCGCCGTAGTTCTCGTTGCTCACATGGTGGTCGATGTTGATGAGCGGAGTCCCGGGCGCGATGGCTTCCAGCACGGTGCCGAGGCGGTTTTTCACCGAGGTGTCGAGGGCGACGAAGACATCGAACTTCTGCGGCGTGGCTGGCGGGAGAGTGACGAGTTCATGGCCGGGGAGGTAGTGGAATTTTGCGGTCGAGCCCTCCTCGTTGAAGGCATGGACGGTTTTGCCCAGCGATTGAAGCCACAGGGCGAAGGCGATGGTCGAGCCAAGCGCGTCGGCGTCCGGGCGGAGGTGGCTGGCGACGCCGATCGTTTGGGCGTTGCGGAGGGTGTCAGCGATGGATTCGAAGGTGGTCATTTCTTGGTTTCGTCGAGGAGGCCGAGTTCATCCATGATGCCGATTACGCGGGTGCCGCGCTCGATCGACTCATCCATGTGGAAATGGAGATGGGGCGTGTGTTTGATCTGCATCCGGCGGGAGAGTTCGGTCTGCAGTTGGGTGCGGTTTTTCTCAAACAATTCCAGCGCGCGGCGACTCGCTCCGGGGGAGCCGAGTGCGGAGATGTAAACATGGGCCTGCTTGAGGTCCGGCGTGATATCCACTGAGGAAATCGTGATGAGGTCACCGTGAAAATCGAAGTCTCGCGTGGCGAGGACTCCGATTTCGCGTTTGAGGACTTCACACACCCTGGCGAGGCGGTTTTTCATAAAGCTGGGTGGCGCGGGTCGGGCCGCGCCGGTGTTTATCAGAGTTGCTGCGGGACTTTTTCGAGCGTGTAGCACTCGATGATGTCCTCGGGCAGGTATTCGGAGAAGTCGCCCAGCTTGATGCCGCACTCGAGACCGGAGCGAACCTCTTTCACATCGTCGGTGAAGCGGCGAAGCGTGGCGAGGCCGCCGTCGTAAATCGGCTGCTTGCGGCGCAACACGCGGGCGCGGGCGGTGCGGGCGATGCGGCCGTCCGTAACGACGCAACCGGCAACCTTGCCTTTGGTGAGGTCGAAAACCTGCTTCACCTCGGCGTGGCCGATGACGGTTTCGCGGTGTTCTGGCGCGAGCAATCCACTCATGGCCTCGCGGACCTGATCGATCAATTCGTAGATGATGCTGTAGAGTTTGATCTGGATGCCTTCGCGCTTGGCGGCTTGCGCGGCGGTGTTCTCGGTCTTGGTGCCGAAGCCGATGATGATGGCGTTTGACGCGCTGGCGAGGAGGACATCGGACTCGGTGATCGGGCCCACAGCGGAGTGGATGATCTCGAGGGAGATTTTCTTTTGAGGGATATCCTTGAGCGAGTTGACGACGGCTTCGAGCGAGCCTTGGACATCGCATTTGATGATCGCGTTGAGGGAGGGTTTGGCCTCCGAGGCGATGCTGGCGAAGAGGTTCTCGAGAGTGGCGCGTTGCGGGGTCGAGAGCTTCGAGTCGCGGAGATCGGAAAGGCGTTCCTCGCTGTGAATGCGGGCGGATTTTTCCGATTCCATCACAACGAGTTCGTCGCCGGAATTTGGCAGGCCGCTGAGGCCAAGAATCTTCACCGGAGTCGAGGGGCCGGCTTCCTTCACGGGCTTGCCGAGATCGTCGATGAGTTGTTTCACCTTGCCCCAGTGGTTGCCGCAAATGAACACATCGCCGTAGCGAAGGGTGCCCATGCGGACGATGACTGTAGCAGTCGGGCCGCGGCCTTGCTCGACCTGTGCCTCAATGACGGTGGCGCGGGCGTCCACAGAGCCACTGGCTTTGAGTTCGAGCATTTCGGCTTCGAGGAGCATGAGGTCGAGAAGTTCGTCGATGCCGGTGCCTTTGGTGGCGCTGACAGGAATACAAATCGTATCGCCGCCCCAGTCCTCGGGAGTGAGACCTTGATCTTGAAGTTGTTTTTTGACGCGATCGGGATTGGCGGAGGCGAGGTCAATTTTGTTGATGGCGACCATGATTTTCACCTTCGCGGCCTTGGCGTGGGAAATGGCCTCGAGTGTTTGTGGCATGAGCCCGTCATCGGCAGCGACGACGAGGATCACGATGTCGGTGACATTGGCACCGCGGGCGCGCATGGCGGTGAAAGCGGCGTGGCCGGGGGTGTCGAGGAAAGTAATTTTGTGACCCTTGCGATTCACGCTGTAGGCACCGATGTGCTGGGTGATTCCACCCGCTTCACCGGCGGCCACGCGGGCTTTGCGGATCGCGTCGAGGAGGGAGGTTTTGCCGTGATCGACATGGCCCATGAAAGTGATGATCGGGGCGCGGGATTGGAGCTTGTCGACGAGTTTCTCGGGCTCGGGAGCTTTTGGAATTTCGACCTTCTGCTCGACCTTGTGGTGGCCTTTGGAGGTGTCTTTTTTCTCGCGATCGAAGATGAAGCCGTGAATGTCGCAAACCTTGGCGACGACATCGGCCTCCACGGTTTGGTTGAGATTCGCGAAAATCTGCAAGGACATGAGGTCCTTGATAAGCTGGAAGGGCTTGAGGCCGAGAAGTTCAGCGAGGACTTTGACGCTGACCGGTGGCTTAACTTGGAGGATTTTTTTCCCTGAGGCGTCTTCGGTAACGGTGGGCGTCTCGGGCTCCTGAGGCTCGATGGCGGCGACGGGCTCTGGCTCGGGAGCGGATTCGACAACGGGCTCTGGCTCGGGAGCGGGTGGGGGAGGAGTTGGCGTGGTTTTCGAGCCGAATGGCTTGATGCCCGCGCGGGTGGAGACCTTTTTAACCTTTTTCTCCGGATTTAGGAGATCGACGGTTGGGCCTTGGACTTTGGGTTCCTTTTCTTTGGCAGGGGTAGGAGCCGGTGATTCAGCGGCCGGACGGGTGGAACGCGTGGAAGCGCCCGATCGCCGGGCGGTCGCCGTCGGCTTGCTTTCGGTAGGTTTTTTCTTGGTTTTCTCTGCCATGATAATTTTTCGGAAGGGAGCAGGTTTTCATACTCCCTAGGCTTTTTGGAGCGCTTGGGCGGCCTCAAGGATGCGTTGGCCAAGGGCGACATCGGCGCCAAGGGCTTCGGCGATATCCTCCGCGCCGGCGAGTTGGATCACCTCAATCGAGGTCATGCCGGCATTGGCCAGAATATTGGCTTCGTCTTCGCTAATGCCAAGAGATCCGGCGAGCGAGTGGGCGGCTTCGGCGGCCTGGTTTTGCATAGCCTCTTCCTTGCGTTTGTCCTCTTGGATATCGACATCCCAACCGCACATTTTCGAAGTGAGTCGGGCATTTTGACCGCGGCGGCCGATGGCTACGGAGAGGTCTTCTTTCGGCACGAGCACATGAATCGTCTTCTTGGCCTCGTTGGTGGTGATGGAGCGGATGTTCGCTGGCTTTAGGGCCGCAGTAACGAACTTCAACGGATCCGGATCCCAGCGGATGATGTCCACTTTCTCGTTGTTGAGTTCGCGGACGATATTTTTCACGCGAGCGCCGCGCATGCCGACGCAGGCTCCGACGGGATCGACCTTCGCATCGGCGCTGTGGACAGCGACCTTGGTGCGGAAGCCGGCCTCGCGGGCGATGACCTTGAGCTCCACGGTGCGGTCGGCGATTTCGCTGACCTCGAGTTCAAAAAGGCGGCGGACAAAATTCGGGTGGCTGCGGGAGAGGATGATCTCGGGGCCGCGGTTGCCGCTCTCGACGGCCACGACGTAAGCACGGAGTCGGTCACCGACATTGTAGTCCTCGGTCATCACGCGTTCGCGGGAGGGCATGACGCCTTCGAATTTGCCGAGGTCGATGATCACATCGGATTTTTCAAAACGGCGGACGGTGCCGGTCACGATCTCGCCAGCGCGGTCCTTGAACTCCTCATAAATCATCTCGCGCTCGATCTGGCGGAGGCGTTGATTGATCGCTTGGCGGGCGGCTTGGGCGGCGATGCGGCCGAAATCGCGCGGCGTCACCTCGACTTCCACCTCTTCGCCATCAACCACATCGGGCTTGATGGTGCGGGCCTTGGCGATCGCGATTTCATCATGGGGATTATCCAATTTCTCGCGGGCGATGAGCTTGGCGATGGCGCGAATTCCGCCATTTTTCGGGTCGATATCGATCCGAAGATCCCGGGTGCCGGAGGTAAAGTTTTTCTTCGAGGCCGCGAGGATGGCGGTGGATATGGCGTCGATCAGAACATCGCGCTTGATGCCCTTTTCACGCTCCAACAAGTCCAGCATTGTGATGAGTTCGGAATTCATAAATCTCTCGGTTCCGGAATGTGTTGGCGGGTGGATTTCCCGACCGCCGCACTTTTTCGGAATCGGAAACTATGGGGGGTGCGTCAACATCGGTCAAGCGGCAAGGACCTTTAATTTCCTTGCGGGGAAATCACCCGCCTTGAACGCCGCCGGGATCGCTGAAAGGCTCTCCGGCATGGACGACTCGCCGCATCAAGAAACGCCACCCCCGCCCGTGGATTCCCCGAATTCCCGTCAATGGATCACGATTTTGCACATCAGCGCGCTCGCCGGATTTTTGCTCGTGGGATTCGGCCAAATTCTCGCTCCGCTGATCGTGTGGTTGATGAAAAAAAACGAGGTTCCCGGACTCGATGCCGCCGGCCGGAATGTTCTGAATTTCCAAATTTCCTGGTCGCTGTGGTGGGCGCTGTCTTGGATTTTCGTGGGGATCTTCGGCTGCTTGATTATCCCGCTCGTATTCCCGCTGATTATTCTGGTCGCTTGGGTTATCTACGGAGTCCTTGGAGCGATCAAGGCAAGCGACGGAGTCCTCTACCGTTTTCCGATGACGATCCGCTTTTTCAATTAACGGCCGAGTCGTGATGGAAACGCTGAACGCGTTGTCCGATGCCGGTGAAAATATCCCATGCAATCGTGTTGGCGCGCGCGGCGAGTTCTGTGGCGGTGATTTGCTGGTCGCCATCATTTCCCACGAGCGTGGCCGCATCGCCAGGCCGCACATCCGGTGAGGCGGCAATATCGACGACGATCTGATCCATCGTCACACGGCCGAGAATCGGGCAGTGGTTCCCATGGAGAAGAGCCGTCGCGCCGTTGCCTGAAACTTGGCGAGGAAACCCATCGGCGTAGCCCAGCGCGAGAACAGCCACGCGCATTCTCTCCGGAGCGATAAAGGTGCGCCCGTAGCTGATCGAGGCCCCATTGGCGACATCGCGCACCATGGCCACGCGGGCTTTCCAGGTCAGCGCGGGCCGGAGTTCCTTTTGCATCGAGAGGATCGGCGACGCTCCGTAAAGCATCAGGCCGGGGCGCACAATCTCACCAGGCTCGACAGGGTGGTTTAAAATCCCCGCACTGTTGAGGGCATGGTTTTTTGCGGCGGGAAAAATCTCGCGAATTTGATTTTTCATCGCGGCAAATTTCTCAAGCTGCGATTCGGTGAAAATCAAGTCCTCATCCGCGCTCGGCAGGTGGGTGGAAATACTATGCACCTCGAGATTTCGCATTTGCCGGACCGCCCGCAGAGCTTCCAAGGCGGAGTCCGCCGAGCAGCCGATGCGGCCCATGCCGGTATCGATTTTGAAATTGATCCGCGCCGGTCCGCAGTCCGCGAACGCCGCCGCTTCGTCCGCCCCCGAGACGGTGACGATGAATTTTTCCTCCACCGCATCACGACGCTCGGCGGGCAGGCACGCGCTCAGGAGCATGATGTCGCAACCGGTCCCCAGTGCAGCGACATCCCGCGCCTCCTTGAGATTCGCCACGCCGAAAATCGACGCCTCGGCCGCGAGAGTTCTTACCACGGGAGCCACGCCATGCCCGTAGGCGTCGGCTTTTACCACGGCGAGAATTTCCGCCTGCGAACCGATCTGGCGTCGAACCACGCCGATGTTGTGGCGAATGGCATCGAGATCGATCTCCGCCCAAGTCCGAACATGGTCGGCGACCGAGATCATGCGGAGGGGAGGGGAGTGGAGGTAAGGGGATTCGAACCCCTGGCCTTCTCATTGCGAACGAGACGCTCTACCAACTGAGCTATACCCCCGAGGAAAGTGGGGAGAAAACTAGCGGGAAACCCCGGCGCTTCAAGCGGCAAAAAAATCGGCGCGGTCATTCGGCGGTTAGGTGTTTTTCGATCAAGGCGTAGGCGTTGTGGTTGTGGATCGACTCGAAATTTTCCGCCTCCACGCGATACCAGAGAATGTTGGCATCCTCCTCGCAGCGGACCGCGACATTCCGAACAAGATCTTCGACGAACACCGGGTTGTTGTAGGCGAGTTCGGTGACATGTTTTTCATCCGGCCGCTTCAAGAGACTATAAAGACCGGCGCTCGCGGACTCCTCGGCGAGCACGATCATGTCCTCGACCCACATGGGTTTTTTGCAGCGCACGGAGAGGGTCACATGGCCACGCTGGTTGTGCGCGCCGGCGGCGCTGATGGCTTTCGAGCACGGGCAGAGCGTGGTCACCGGCACGACGGTCGTGACAATAAAATCGATCTTGCCCGCAGCGAGAGTGGCATTGAATCGCACGGTGTAGTCCATCAATCCCGGCGAGCCGGTCGCAGGCGCTTTTTTTTCCAGAAAAAAAGGAAACTCAATGTCGAAATGGGCGCAGTCACTCTCGAGGCGCTTAGCCATTTTTTCGAGGATGTCGCGGATGTTCGCCACATGGATCACCGGGCCGTGCTCGGCGAGGACCTCGATGAAGCGGCTCATGTGCGTGCCCTTGAAATGGTGCGGCAGGTCGACTGTCATTTGCAGGGTCGCCACGGTGCTTTGGACGGCGTGGTGCTTGTCGCGAACCTGCATGGGATAGCGGAGCGACTTGACCCCCACGCGGTCGATCGGAATCCGGCGGTGGTCGCGTTCGCTTTGGGTGTCTTTCAACATGGAGCGTCCGACTTTGCTTCCACTCGATCGACACCGGAAGCCAAAAAAAGCCGTGCGGGAAGGAGGTGAATGGCTTTTAGTCTGCGTCCCTATGGCTACGAACCTGTTCGACCTCTCTGAAGAAGTGGCTGTTGTTATCGGCGGCACCGGTGTTCTCGGTGGAAGCATGGCCCTCGCTCTCGCCACCTCCGGCGCCAAAGTTGTGGTGGCCGGACGCAGCGCCGAGCGTGGCAAAGCCCGCGTGGCCGAGATCGCGAAGGCCGGCGGAAAATCTTTTTTCGTCGAGACCGACGCTACCGACCGCGAGAGCATCGAGAACCTCCTCTCCGCCACCACACAGGCTTTCGGCATCCCGTCCGTGTTGGTGAATGCCGCCGGCGGAAACGATCCCCGCGTGACCGTGACTCCCGAGTCTCCGTTTTCGGAAATTGCTGCGGATGACTGGATGGAAAATTACGAGCTGAACCTGGTCGGCGGCGCGCTGATTCCCTGCCAAGTCATCGGCCAGGCGATGGCCGACGCCGGGCGCGGCAGTGTGATCAATATCGCCAGCACCTCCGGTCACCTGCCCCTCTCCCGCGTGGTGGCCTACTCCGCCGCGAAGGCTTCCGTGCTCAATCTCACCCAATTCCTCGCCCGCGAATGGGCCTCCACCGGCGTGCGAGTGAACTCCATCTCGCCCGGATTTTTCCCCGCCGAGCAAAATCTCCGCCTTCTCTTCAATCCCGACGGATCCACCACGCCGCGCGCCAAAGCCATTCTCGACCACACCCCGATGGCCCGTTTCGGCGAAGCCGAGGAACTCGCCGGCGCCGTTGTTTTCCTCGCCAGCCCGCAAGCCAGCTCGTTCGTCACCGGCAGCGACATTCGGGTGGACGGGGGATTCCTCTCGCAAACGATCTGACGCGCTTGCTGTCGAGACTTCCCGCGACTATCGTGCCCTTCCCTTTTGCATGCCTGTAAAAACTGAAAAAGACCTTCCCGAGTTCCACCGGGCGAATTGGCTGAAGTCCATGAGCGCAATGCAGCTCAAGAATTACGGCTACGCCATCCAACTCCTTCAGACGATCCTCAAGAGCCATCCCGAGTTCCTCGCCGCGCGACAACTCCTGCGAAAGTCCGCCATCGCCAAGACCGCCGGAAAAAAAAGCCTCCTCTCCGGACTTTCCGTCGCCTCCTTCAGTTCGATCAAAATCCAGTCCCAGCTGAAAAAAGATCCCCTCTCGGCCCTCGATGCCATCGAGAAAAGCCTCGAGACCGACCCTCAAAATCCCCAACTCAACCAGCTCCTAAAGGATGCCGCGCTCGCCGCGAATCTCCCCGACATCGCTGCCTTCGCCTTGGAGACCATTGTCGAGGCTTCGCCGAAAGACACCAAGGCCCTGCACGAACTCGGCCAGCATTACTTGAAAAACAGCGCGCCGGAAAAAGCCGTCACGATTTTTCAACGCCTCCTCGATATCTCCCCGAACGACCTCGCCGCCATTAAAGGATCCAAGGATGCCGCCGCCTCCTCTTCGATGAAATCCGGCGGTTGGGACAAGGCCGAATCCACCTACCGCGACCTCATCAAGGACAAGGATCAAGCCGTCGCGCTCGAGCAGCAATCCCGTGTCGTCCGCAGCGAGGAGATGATCGATAACCTCCTTGCTGAACTCCACGCGAAGGCAGAGGCCGAGGGCGAAAATTGCACCGTCGATACCGCCCGCCGCATCGCCGAACTCCACGAGCAGAGAGAGGATTGGGAGAACGCCACAAACTGGTTCAATTACGCCGCCTCGCTCTCGAATAATTCCGACATGGCGCTCGTTCGCAAAGCCTCCGACTTGCAAATCCGCCAGTTCGACCTCGCCATCGACGCCCGCGAGCAATTCATCGAAGCGAATCCCGGCACACCCGAGTCCGAGGGCTACGCCGCCGAGTTGGTATCTTTGAAAAAACAGCGCGCCGACCTTGCCCTCGAGGCCGCCCGTTCCCGCGTGGAGCAAAACCCCACCGACCTCCAACTCCGCTTCGAATTAGGCGAAATTCTCGTTGATCTCGAAAACTGGCAGGAGGCGATTCCCGAACTCCAAAAAGCCCGCCAAAATCCGAATGTCCGCATGCGCGCAATGAGTCTGCTCGGCCAATGCTTCACCGCCCGCGGCATGCTCGACCTCGCCGCCAAGACCCTCTCCGACGCCGTCGCCGAGCTTCTGGTCATGGATGCCGTCAAAAAAGATGTCATCTACAACCTCGGCCTCGTTTACGAAAAAATGGGCGACGCCCAAAAGACCGTCGATTGCATGAAGCAAATCTACGAAGTCGACTACGGCTACCGCGACGTCGCCAAGCGGGTCGAGAGCTCCTACTGATTTCCTCGGATTTTCCCTAGACCAACTGTGACAAAAGCGTCCGCAGAGGAACCACCACCGGCCCGGCATGTGCGAAGCAATCGATCGCTTCGTGCGGCAAATCCATCACGGCTTGGAACGCATGTTTCGCGCCGATTTGTTTTTGAAAATGGAACAAGTGCGGCGAGAGCGTCTCACGGGTTGATTTGATCTCGATCAGCACCCATGGCTCGCCGTCCCGCACGATCAGGAAATCGACCTCGCGTTTGAGCTTGTCGCGCAGGTAGCGGAGTTCAAAGGCCCCGAGTCCCAGATCGGTCCAAGTCTCCACGGCCTTGAGCAGATGGCACGCCGCGAAAGTCTCTGCGCGTGCACCCGGATCGGTGATTCCCGACCAGTCGTGCAGATACCATTTTGGCTCCTTCCTCAGAGCCTTGGCCACATTCCGAAACCATGGCCGTAACTCGAATCCCACATACAACTCGGACAGGATCGTTACCCACCGGCGCACTGTGTCCACACTCACCCCGACCTCGGTCGCGAGATTGGAAAAAATGAGTTGGCCGCCCGAGCGCGACGCGAGCAGATGGCCAATGGTCTCAATGCCTCGCAATTCCTGAACGCGCGTGAGGTCCCTCACATCCTCGCGCAGGAGTAGATCCATGCGAGCCGTCTGCCATTTTCTAAGAAAAGTCGCGGACTGTCGCACCATCGGCTCGGGAAATCCCCCAAAGCGCCAAAGAGCTTCCCAAGCGGCCTCATCGACCGGCTTCGACTCGCGGATAGGCTCAGTGGGTGGCTCGGGACGCAGGATTTCCCCGACGCTGAAAGGATGCTGGCGATAAAGGAAATACCGCCCGAGCAGGCTGTCTCCCCCCTTTTTAAAGATGTCCATCCTCGCACTTCCCGTCGCCAGAATCCGGCATTGCGAGCCGTAGGAGTCGAAGAACCCTTTCAAAAATGCCTTCCACTTTTGGAACTTGTGGATTTCATCAAGCGCCACGATCGGAATCCGGCCGCGTGGTCGTTCCAACTCCGCCCTCGCGGCCACCGCTGCCGCACCCCTCAGAATCACCGCTCGATCGCCCAAATCGTCGAAATTCAGGTAAACATCAGCCAAACGCCGGGCAACCTCCGTTTTGCCAACCTGACGCGGCCCTGACAGGAATGCCATTTGGCGATTGTCTTCAAAATGAGCATTCAACAACTGATCGTAAAGGCGCGGGAGCATGGGATAATTTTCAGTATCATCGTAAAATAGTCCAGACCATTTTACGGTGTTGCTGAAAATAGACCGATTGAGGAGACGCTTTTAGCTCAGACCGTGAGGCGTTCGGCGGCGGTCACGCAGTTCGACATCAACATCGCGATCGTCATGGGGCCGACGCCGCCGGGGACCGGTGTGATCGCGGCGCAACGGTCGGCCACGGCGTCGTAGTCCACATCACCGACGAGGCGATAGCCTTTGGGATTTGAGGGATCGTCGATGCGGTTGATGCCGACATCGATCACCACCGCTCCCTCGCGGATGTGGTCGGAACCGAGAAAATGGGGACGCCCGATGGCGGCGACCACGATGTCCGCTGCGCGGGTGACGGCGGCGAGGTTTTTTGTGCGCGAGTGCGCGACTGTGACGGTGGCATCGCCGCCCGGACCGCGCTTCATGAGAAGGAGCGCCATGGGTTTCCCGACAATCATGCTGCGGCCCACGACGACGGCGTTTTTGCCGGCGGTTTCGATGCCATAATCGAGAAGAAGGCGGATGCAGCCGAGCGGGGTGCAGGGAACAAATCCGGTGGGATCCTCGAGCGCGAGCTTGGCGACATTCACGGGGTGGAAACCATCAACATCTTTGCGTGGATCGATGGCGCGGACGATCGCGGCTTCGTCGATCTGTGGCGGGGGCGGGGATTGGACGAGGATTCCGTGAACGGCGGGGTCTGCGTTGAGTTTTTCGACGAGGGCGAGAAGTTCCTCCTGGGTTGTGTCGGCAGGGAGTTCCTCCTTCACCGAGTGGAGGCCGAGTTCGGCGGCTTTGCGGTCCTTCGAGCGCACATAGGCGCGGGAGGCGGGATCATCGCCCACGAGCACCACGGCAAGGCCGGGTTGGATGCCGCGTTGGCGCAGGGCGTCCACGCGTTGTTTGGTTTCCACGAGCACCTTGGCGGCTACCGCCGCTCCGTCAATCCGCACCATTTTTTAGAAGTTCCTCCAGTTGATTTCTTGCAGCCTCGAATTCGTCGTCGGAGAGGTTCTCCGGAATTTCCAGCGGCTCCGCGATTGTGACCGACACCTTGGAAAACGGCAATGGGATGATGAAGCCGTCCCAGGTTTTCATCCGGATGCAGCGGCTGAATTTGGCGTGCATCGGAATGATGCGGGCGCCGGTGTTTTGAGCGAGCAGGATCACGCCGGGGCCGAGGGAGTATTTGGGGCCGCGGGGGCCGTCGGGCGTGATCGCGATATCGCGCCCGAGGCGGATGAGGCGGACGAGCTCTAGGAGCGCTCGGGAGCCACGGCGGGAACTTGAACCACGCACCGAGCCCATGCCGAAGGCCGCCACGAGTTGGGCGAGGATTTCGCCATCTCGGCTGGGACTGGTGAGCACGGTGACGCCGAGGCGGTTCTTTGGGTAAAGGCGGTCGAAGGCGAAAGTGATTCCGAGGATTCGGTTGTGCCAAAAACAGAAGAGGGAGGACTTGGGCGTCGCTTCGGTGAGGAGGCCGAAGCGGTCGTCAAATCGAAGGCGCAGGGTGGCAAATAGTCCGCGGAGGATCGCCGCGCCGAGGAGGGCGAGGAGGCGTTCGCGGGTCATGGCAGAAACTCCCGGAGGATTTTTTGGAGGACCGGGCGGGCCTTGGCAGCGAGGGTTTCGTTGGCGTAGGCGATCCAGGCGACGCCGGTTTCGGTGTCGAGAGGTGCGTCGGGAAAACCTCCCAGTGGATGCTCGAAAACGACGCCCGCTTTTTTCAAAAGAAGCCAAGCGCAGGCGTCGTAGGGATGGCAGACGAGGGAGGATTCCTGGTCGAGCGCGTGGAAGACGAGCGGGCGAATGTCGCCGACCAAGCGGTCGCGGCCGGTGATCAGCTCGTGGAACTGCCCGGCGGTGGAGAGATATTGGTCGTCGAAAACCACGGGCGACCGGGAGCGGTTCGGGCCGAGGATTTGGTCCCAGAGGCGCTCCTCGATTTGTGCAGTGAGCGTGCGGCCCTCGGGAAAAAATTTCGCGAGCGATGCGAAGCCGTGGTCGAAAGAATGCGCGGACGATGGCTCGGTGTTCAGTGGCTGGGGATCGGAGCCGGCGCGCCAATCGCACCACGTCGCGACGAGCGGACCGTCGAGGCTGGCGCTGAATTGGTCGGCGCGCCATTGCTTGGAGACCGGAATCTCGGTCATCGCGGTGGCGAGGATTTGGGAGAGGCGGGTTTCGTCGCCGCGCTGGGGGGCGACGGCCGCGAGTGCCCAGGCGCTGCGCTTGTCATACATCAACCCCCTCGTGCCATCGATGGGGTCGATGATGCATTTCCATTTCGTCTCGGCGGCGGATTTTCCCTTGGGAAAACAGAGTTCGGACTCGAGGCCTTCCATGACGATTTGGACGGGTTCGTCGGCCGGCCAACGGGAGCGAAACCACTCGAGGATCGCGTCCTCGCCGAAGCGGTCGATGGCGAAGATCGTGTCGCCTCCCGCATCGCCCGTAACGGCGGAGAGCTTTTCTGCCGAAAGGCCCTGACGCGCCGACACGACCTTCGAGCGGATCGCGGTGCCGAGTTCACACAGGAGGAGGCGGAGTTTTTCTTGGTCCATCAAATGGTCGGAATGCTATCGGGGCGTTTCGGGATGTGCCGAGCATTTTGCCAGCAAGCGCGTGGCGAGGGCTGCGGCGGCGACGGCGAGGCCCACGACAAAACCCATCCAGATTCCGGAGGCTCCCAAGCCAAAATGGAAGGCGGCGAGGTGGGACACGGGCAACGCCACGACCCAGTAGGCGAGGATGCCGAAGAGAAAAGGAATCTTCGTGTCGCCAAATCCTCGCAACGCACCGGAGGAGGCGATTTGGATGCCGTCAAAAATCTGAAAGACTCCCGCGAGGACGAGGAGTTGCGCGGTCAATGCCTTCACCGCTGGATCGTCCGTGAAACACCCCGCGATCCACGAGCCGAGCGTCAAATAAACCGCCGCGAATAACACAGCGATGCCAAGCGTCATGCCGAGCGTGCCGTGGACAATCGCACGGATTTCCCCGAACCGCCCCGCGCCGCGTGCCTGGCCGACCCGCACACTCACGGCCTGACCGATTCCCAGAGGCACCATGAAGGTCGTCGCCGCGCAGGTGAGGGCGATTTGATGGGCCGCCAACTCGGTGACTCCCAGCCAGCCCATCATCAGCGACCCAAAGGAAAATCCTGTAACCTCGCACAGGCTCAATCCGCCCGAGTGGATGCCGATGCCGAGGAGGCGTTGGATTTCTGGCAACAAGCCGGGCGCGGTCCAATCGGAGGGCCAGGCCGCGTGGAGGCGCGATTCCAGGGCCGGATAGAGAAGCATGGCGACCATCGCGGCGATGCGGCTCAGCAGCGTGGCGAGCCCCGCGCCGTCGAGACCCATCGCGGGGGCGTCGAGGTTTCCGTAGATCAAAATCCAGTTCAAAAGCACATTCAGCAAAACCCCGCCGAGCATAATCCAAAACGGCGGCCAGGGGCGCGCGAGGGCTTCGCAGAAATTTTTTGCCGTTCCTGTCACGAACACGGCGGGCATCGACCACGCGCAGAGAAGGAGGTAGTTCGCGGCCGAGGAATTCACCTCAGGCTGTTGACCGAAGATCGGGAGGGAACGCAGGAGCGCGTGGGCTGTGAGAGCGACGAGCAAACCCATCACCAGCGCAATGGCGAGGCCGCCGCGGAGGCTTTCGCCGGCGAGGTGCGGCTTGCCGGAACCAAAGGCGTGCGAGGCGTTCACGCTCACTCCGGCGAGAACGCCGAAGCCGAAGACCAGCGGCACGGAGAGCAGGGTGTTTGCAAAACCGCAGGCGGCGAGGGGGACTGTGCCCACATGGCCGACCATGAGGGTGTCCGCAAGCCCCATGAGCATTTGGCCGACCAATCCGGCGACGATCGGAAAAGCCAGAGCGAGCGTGTGGCGGTTCTCGCGGTGGAGTTCCTGAAGGGTGCTGGATTTTGCCATTAGGCCTCGTCGAGCACCTGGCGGAAGCGCGAGATCGAGGCGGCTCGGCCTGTCGCGGGGTCGATCTCGATCAACGCCCCGCAAACCTGCACGGGGCCTCGGGCGATGGGGAATTGGGAGGGGAGGGCGTCGAGGAATTTTTGCACAACGGCGTCCGCCTTGCGGCCAAGGATCGAGTCGAGCGGGCCGCACATTCCGGCGTCGCAGAGGAACGCGGTTCCGCCAAGGAGAATGCGTTCGTCAGCGGTTTGGACATGCGTGTGGGTTCCCACAACGGCTGAAACCTTGCCGTCGAGGTGGCGGGCCATCGCGGTTTTTTCGCTGGTTGTTTCACCGTGGACATCCACGAAAATAACAGGCGTTTCCGCGCGCAGGCGCTCGACCTCCTGCATCGCGCAGGTGAAGGGATTGTCGAGTTGCTGATTCATGAAAGTGCGGCATTGCACATTCATCACGGCGATCGGCCCCTTGGCGGTGTCGAGCACGATGCTTCCCTGGCCCGGTGCGCCCGGCGGGTAGTTCACAGGACGCAACACTCTGGGCTCGGTGGGGAGGTAGGGCGCGGTCTCCTTTTGATCCCAAACATGGTCGCCGGTCGTGATCACGGCGACGCCCGCGCGGAGGAGGTCGATCGCGATTTTCGGGGTGATTCCGCGGCCATGCGCGGCGTTTTCGCCATTCACCACCACGAAATCAACAGCGTTGTCGGCGAGCATGGCGGTGACGACTTTTTTGGCAGCCGTGCGCCCCGGTTCGCCAACAATGTCACCCAAAAAAAGAAGTCGGATCATCAATCCTTTTTATAGCAACCGGCGGTGAACGCATTTAAAAAAACCGAGTGCGAATTCTTGCGTTGATTCTTTTCTGTCTGGCGGGGCTGGTTCATTCGGCCTTTGCGAAAACCACGCCGCTCGGCAACCGGCCTGATTGGTCCGAGCTCGACAAGTTCCAAGAGACCATCACGCGCGAGCAGTTCATCGAATGGCTTGCGAATATTTACGCGCCTGGCGATGCGGCGGTCGGGGTGATTGCCGTCACGCCCACGATGGCGAAAATTCAGACCACGCCGGGCAAACCACCCTATTTGCTTCGCTTCGCGAAATCACAGATTTCGCCCGCGCGCTATTGGCGCCCGCGCTCGGCAATTCCGAAGGATTCTGCCAAGCCGCTCGCTGGGGTGAAAATCGCGATCGACCCCGGTCACATCGGCGGCAAGTGGGCGAAAATGGAGGAGCGCTGGTTCCAGATCGGGGACGCCAAGCCGGTCACTGAGGGGGACATGACCCTGCGAGTGGCGAAACTTCTCAAGCCGCGCTTGGAGGCTCTCGGCGCGCAGGTTTGGTTGACCCGTTCCGGCTCCGAGCCGATCACCAGCCGCCGCCCGGAAGCCCTTCGGAAGTTGGCCGTCGAATCCCTCCGCGAGAAAGGTGACAAGGCGACTTCCTTCGCCATCACCAAGGAAAGCGAGCGGCTTTTCTACCGCACCGCCGAGATCCGCCGCCGCGCGGTGCTCGTCAATGACTCGATCAAGCCCGACCTCGTCCTCGCGCTGCATTTCAATGCCGAGGCCTGGGGCAACCCCGCCAAACCCTCGCTGATCAACAAAAACCACGCCCATTTCCTCGTGACCGGGGGTTGGAGCAAAAAGGAACTCTCTTTTGAGGACCAGCGGTTCGAGATGTTGGTGAAGCTCCTGAACGGCTCGCACAACGAGGAGGTCGCCGTCTCGAAGGCGCTCGCCAAAACCACCCTCAAAAACACCGGATTGCCTCCCTATATCTACCAAGGTGGTGAGGTCCGCATCCCTGGCAGCGATTACATTTGGGCGAGAAACCTTCTCGCGAACCGGCTCTTCGAGTGTCCAGTCGTCTACGCCGAGCCCTATGTGATGAACTCGCGCGAGGTTTTCGCCCGGGTGCAGGCGGGCGACTACGACGGCAAAAAAAAGGTCGCTGGCACGATGCGAAAGAGCATTTACAAGGAATACGCCGACGCTGTTGTGGAGGGGCTGGTCAACCACTACTCGCAACGCTAGCCTTCGCCCCAAGCCATGAAAATCATCGCCATCACGAACCAAAAAGGAGGGGTTGGGAAAACCACCACCAGCCTCAACCTCGCTGCCGCCCTTGCGGAAAAAAAGGTCCGCGTTTTGCTGGTCGATCTCGATCCGCAAGGCAGCGCGTCCAGCGTGTTGGTTTCTAAGGAGGAGGGCGCCGAGACGCCGAGTATCTACGCCGCGCTTATTGGCGAAAAAGCCGCCTCTGATCTCATTTCTCCCACCCGCATCAAAAACCTTTCGATCATTCCCTCGGACCTCGACCTTGCCGGCGCCGAGGTGGAAGTGGCGCGTATGGACGACCACATGATGCGGCTCCGTGCGGCGTTTGACGATCTCCGCGAGAAAAACGCCTTCGATTATGTCCTGCTCGACTGCCCGCCCTCGCTGGGAATCTTGATGTCAAACGCGCTCACGGCCGCCGACGAAATCCTCGTTCCGATCCAGTGCGAATACTACGCGCTCGAGGGCCTTGGGCTTTTGATGGAGGTCACCGACCGCATCCGCGCCACCGGCGCGAACCCCACGCTCTCGATCTCCGGCCTGCTTCTCACTATGTTCGATGCCCGCACGAACCTGAACCCCGCCGTCGAGCGCGAGGTGCGAAACCATTTCCAGGAGGTCGTCTACAAAACGCTCATCCCGCGAACCGTCCGATTCGCCGAAGCCCCGAGTCACGGACGGACAATTTTCGAACACGACCCGAATGGCATTGGCTCAACGGCCTACCGCAAGCTCGCCGCCGAATTCCTCCAGCGCCAAAAAAGCCAGGTTACCTTCATGAACTCCCCGAGCGGCCGGTCCGTGGAGTAGTTTTCTAAAAAGGAATGCCGCCCAGGATGCCGGACCCTTTTGGAGAATGGAATTTCGAATGTTCCGTAGGCGGTTTTTCTTGGCCCCGGGGGCGTGTGGGGACTAGGAAAGGGGCGCTTTGAAGCATCCGACTCCATTTCAGCACAAGTTTTTCTGGGCCGCGGTGACGGCTCTGTCGTTCCTCGCCATCGCGGCGGTGGTGACGCTCGTGGGGTCGATTATCGTGAAGGGGATTTCGTTTTTACAGCCGGTGCTGATCCCGGTGGCGGTGGCGGCGATTCTGGCATTCCTGCTGGAGCCCGTTGTGAAATTTTCGATGCGATTGCGGCTCAGTCGGCTCGCGAGCATCGTGATCGTCTATGTGGCGTTCGCTTGTTTTTTCCTGGGTTTGATCATCTACATCGCGCCGCCGGTCTACCGGCAGTCGCTTGCGTTGGCACAGAATTTTCCGTCTTACATGACGAAGACCGAGGCGCTGGCGACAAGCACCTTGAATCAACTCCAAAAGCTCACGGAGTTTGATCCGTTTGATGCCAAGCAGGAGCCACACTCGGCTGGTGACCAGATGACGGTGATCGTTCGCGACGCGATCAAGGAGGCCGGCGCTTGGATTCAACAAAAATTTCCCGACTTGGCGGTGGAGGCCGGGCGGTTCGTTCAACGGAGTCTCGGCGGGTTTTTGGGCGTGTTCGGATTTCTGTTGAGCATGATCTTGGTGCCGATCTTCCTGTTTTTCTTCCTCCGCGACAGTGCCTCGATTGCGGATAATTGGAGCCGCTATCTGCCGATGCGCGCCTCGCCGCTCAAGAGCGAGATCGTTTCGCTGGTGGGAGAGATCAATTCCTACCTCATTAGTTTTTTCCGTGGTCAACTGATCGTCAGCTTGATCGATGGGGTGATGATCGCCGTGGCGTTGCTTTTTCTCGGGCTCGATTTCGCGATTTTGATCGGGATCATGGTCGGGGTGCTGGGGTTGATCCCCTACCTCGGAATGATGATTTGCTACATCCCGGCGGTGATCATCGCGGCGGCTCAGTTTGGGGACTTGATGCACCCGTTGCTGGTGACGCTGATTTTCATTCTGGCCAACAACATCGATGGCATTTTCATCGCGCCAAAGATCGTCGGCGAGTCGGTGGGTCTTCATCCGCTCACGGTGATCTTTTCGGTGTTGGCGTGGAGCTTGATCCTCGGCGGCTTGCTGGGGGCGATCCTTGCCGTGCCGCTCACAGCCACGCTGAAGGTGCTTTTGAAACGGTATTTCTGGGACCGCCCGGCGAGTGCTTCGGAAGCGGAACCGACCCCCGACGGCACGCCATCCTGAGCCTCAGTGCCGAGGTGGGGCGGCGTGGTCTCCGTGGTGCAGGTGTCCTGTTTGTTGTGCCAATTTCAGGGCGATGCTGACAATCTGTGCGAGTGATCACGGGAGGGCATATCGGGAGACAAGAAGACAAACCGGCGGGGTGGCGGATCGTGCTGGCTTTTGGGATTGTTTATCTGGGTTACGGGCTGAACTTTTTAGCGATCAAGGCGGGTGTGGAGTCCATGCCTGCGTTTCTTTTTGCGGCCTCTCACATTCTTGGCGCGGGGGTGATTCTGATGGCTTGGACGGCTGTGCGCGGAGGTCGGATTTTGATGCCGAAGGCAAATATCGGTCGCGCGGCGATTGGGGCGTTGTTCCTGTTTGTGGGCGGAGTCGGGCTGGTTACGCAGGGTGAAAAGCTCGGAGTCCCCTCCGGCGTCGCTGCCATCATCAAAGCCTCGGTGCCCCTGTGGGTAGTCCTCCTGGAATTTCTGCGGCCGAAGGGCGAAAAGCCTGCAAGGATCGTGCTGGTGGGATTGCTCGTCGGCGCAGCGGGTGTGGTGATGCTGGTGCTTCCGAGGCTTTCCGGCGCGGTGAATTCCGGTGGAACCCTTGGCACCTCCCTTTTGCTGATCTCCGCGTTGCTGTTCGCGATCGGTTCGATTTTTGTAAGGCTCCATCCCCCCGATGTGGATGCGGTGCGCAGTTCGATGTGGATGATGCTGTTCGGCGGCGGTTATTTGATTGTCCTCGGTGCGGTCTTTGGGGAATTCGGCGAGATTGCCAAAGCGGATTTCGGGTGGAAAACGATCTCGGCGTTTTTGTTTTTACTCTTCGTGCATTCGCTCGGGGCGTTCACGGCGATGAACTGGCTGCTCAGCCACCTCCCGGCGTCGATTGTCACCACGAAATTCTTCGTCTCACCCGCCGTGGCCGTGCTGGCGGGATGGTTGGTGATGGGAGAAGCCGTGGGGTGGGAAACGCTGGAGAGCCTCTTTTTGATTCTCGCCGGGGTGGGGGTGGTCTTCGTGGGGAGGTATCGCTCGGCGAAGGGTTGATTTTTCCCGCTCGGGGTTGGTGTTTGCGCTGGGGTTTTCAGCGTATTCCGAGATTTTGGTTTGAACACACGGGGCTTCCGTGTCTTTCTATCGCGTCTCAATTCCTATGAAAAAATCTTCCCTGATCGTTCTTGGTTCCGCAGCGGCCCTGTTGTTGCTCGCGGCTTGTGAAACCAGCGACAAAAATTCCTCCCGTTTCAACCGTGGCACGAACCGTTTCGGATACGGAGCCGCCGGCACCCAATACGCCACGCCGACTCCGACGCCGGAAGGCTATGTCGAGCAAGCCGTCGTCGATCCCTTTGCTCCGCCGGCGCCGACCCCAACACCTTTTGCGACGCCGCCACCAGCGCCTGCGGCTCCGCGTGATATTTCTTATGGCACACCGGTGCCCGGCAAAGCGGGTTTTGTCACCAGTCCCCACTCGCCCTACGCGGGGTATGTGGATGTGCGTGGCTTTCCCCCCGGCACCGAGGTGAAGTGCCCTTACTCGGGCAAGATCTTTTTGGTGCCCTGAGACGGCGCGTTGCCATTCTCGGTCCGGGTCTGATTGGAGGATCCTTGGCTATGGCCTTGGGTCGCCATTCCACGGCATGGGATATTTCGCTCTGGGCTCGTCGGCCTGAAGCAGCGGAGGAAGCTGCGAGACTCCTGCCGCACTGTGCCGTCTCCACCAATCTCTCGGAGGTGGTGGAATCCTGCGATCTGGCCGTGCTTTGCACCTCGCCTCACGCCATTGCCACGGCTGGGCCCGAGTTGAAAAAACTCCTCCCGCCCGCGGCGATCGTTACCGATGCCGGAAGCGTGAAGGCCAAAATTGTTGCCGCGCTGGAGCCAGTGCTCGGCGGGCGATTCGTGGGCGCTCACCCCATGGCGGGCTCGGAGCAAAACGGCATCCAAGCCGCGCGGGAGGATTTGTTTGATGGCGCGGTATGTATTTTGACCCCGACCGCATCGACCGATCCCTCGGCTCTGGAGGCGGTTCGAGCCTTGTGGAGTGCCGCCGGTTGTGTTTTGCGCGAGATGGGGGCCTCCGAGCACGACCGTGCCATTGCGCGGATCAGCCACTTGCCACATGCGACCGCCGCATCGCTCGTTCATGCCGCCGTGGGAGCGAACCCCTCCTTGGCGGAACTCGGCGGCGGGGGCTACCGCGATTCCACCCGGATCGCGGGCGGGCCGGAGTCCATGTGGACGGAAATTTTTTTAGACAACCGCGAAGAGCTCCTCGCGGGAATCACCGACTTGCAAACCGCTCTGGAGACACTCAAACTTGCTCTTCAGAACGGTCATCGAAACGCGCTCGAGGCATTTCTTTATGATGCCCGACGACTCCGCTCTCAAAAGCCGTCCACCGAATAAATGGGCACCAAGGAACAACACATTTTCAAATCCCGCCGCGCCGCAGCCATTGACGCCGAAATCAGCGTGCCGCCGGATAAAAGCATCTCCCACCGCGCGGTCCTGCTCGCTTCGCTTTCCAACGGGCGCTGCGAGATCAGTAATTTCCTCGAGGGCGAGGACTGCCGCAGCACCGCCGCCGCGATGCGCCAACTCGGCGTGATGATCGAATCCCCCGAGCCCGGCAAGTTGATCGTGGAGGGAATGGGGGGCCGGTTCACGAAGCCCTTCGGCGATCTCGACTGCGGAAATTCCGGCACGACGATGCGCTTGATGGCTGGCATTCTCGCTTCGCAGCCTTTCCAAACCCGGTTGATCGGCGATGCCTCGCTCTCGAAGCGCCCGATGCAGCGCGTGATCGATCCCCTTCGATTGATGGGCGCCTCGCTTCACGCCGAGGGCGAAAAATCCTGCCCACCGCTGGTGGTGGAGGAGAGTCCCGGTTTGCAGGGCATTACTTACCGGTTGCCCGTGGCGAGTGCGCAAGTGAAGAGCGCCGTTCTCCTCGCCGGGCTTTTCGCCAAAGGCACGACGACCGTGATCGAGGATGTCCGTTCGCGCGATCACACCGAGCGGATGCTCCAGTATTTTCTCGTGAATGCGAAACGCGAGGAGGTGTGGGAAAACAAAAACTCCGCGAAGAACCGCCGGCTTATCGAAATTCGCACCACGCTCGAGGGGGGACAGGTTCCCGAGTCCATGGATTTCACCGTGCCGGGGGATATTTCCAGCGCGGCCTTTTGGATGGTGGCCGCTGCCGCCCAGCCTGGATCCCGCCTTTTGATCAAGGATGTCGGCCTGAATCCCACGCGCACCGGCATCATCGATGTCCTCGTTCGAATGGGGGCGCGCATCCGCGAAGTCATCGAGAGTTCCCTTCACGGCGAACCGATCGGAAACCTTGACATCAAGGGCGGCAAACTCCGCGCCACCGAAATCCGAGGAGCCGAGATTCCGAATGTCATCGATGAAATTCCCATCCTCGCTGTCGCTGCCGCTTTGGCTGAGGGAACGACAGTGATTCGCGACGCCGCCGAGCTTCGCGTCAAGGAGACCGACCGCATTGCCGTGGTCGCCTCGCACCTCCGGGCGATGGGCGCCAAGGTCGAGGAATTCCCCGACGGCATGGCGATCACAGGTGGCGCTCCGCTCAAAGGCGCCCAACTCCAGAGCCACCACGACCACCGAATCGCGATGGCCTTCTCCATCGCCGGACTTTTCGCCAGTGGAGAAACCGTGATGGAGGGCACGGACTGCGTGAATACCTCGTATCCGGGCTTCGAGCAGACCCTCCGCGTCATGCAGAAGGGTGGGAAAATGAAACGCAAAACCCGTGAACTCACCGGCCTCAAGGGGACCGGCAAACCCGCCGTGCGTCCAGCGGCCACCGCCTAATGGTTGTCGCAATCGATGGTCCCGCCGCCTCTGGCAAAAGCAGCGTCGCCCGCAAACTCGCGCGCGGTCTCGGTTTTTCCTATGTGAATTCCGGCGCGATGTATCGTGCAGTGACCTGGGAGTTGCTTCGCGAGCAGATCGACCCCGCCCGCCCCGATCGCGTGGAGGCGGCTCTGGGGAGGATGAAACTCGACAGTGGTTTTTCGGAAAATGGCGATTCCTACATTCGCATCAACGCCGAAATCCCCGATCTCGAACTCCGTCAAATCGAGGTGAACCAAGCCGTGTCTGCCTACTCAGCGATTCCGGCCGTGCGCAATCTCATCGGCCAGCGGCTTCGCTCCATGTGCCAAGGGCTGGATGTTGTGATGGAAGGGCGGGACATCGGCACGGCGGTCTTTCCGGACTCGCCGCACAAATTCTACCTCGACGCCTCCCCGGAGATCCGCCGCCGCCGCCGCGCCGCCCAAGGCCAGGACGACAGCATCGAGCACCGCGACAAGCTCGACTCCACGCGCCGCGTTGCTCCGCTCTCCGTGGCCTCCGATGCCCATGTCATCGATACCTCACACCTCGATATCGAGGGCGTCGTGGGTCACATCGCCGGCATCTTGAAAGGCTCTGGCATTCCTGCGGAATGACGATTGTTTACAATATTTTCTACAACCTCGCGAAGCTCCTCGCGCGGATGTTTTTTTCCATGCGGGTCATCCACCCCGAGCGCATGGTCGAGTCCGGTCCGCTCATCATCGCGGTGAACCACTCGAGTTTTTTCGATCCGCCGCTCGCGGGCATTTGCAGCCATCGCGGGGTTTTCTACCTGGCGCGAAAGACGCTTTTGAAATGGCCATTTTTCGGCCCGCTCTTTCCGGCGATGAATGTGATTCCTGTCGAGCGCGATGGAAATGACATGTCCGCCCTCCGCGAGGTCATCAAAAAAACCAAGGAGGGCAACGCCGTGGTTTTGTTTCCAGAAGGCACGCGATCGCTCGATGGGGGCTTGCAACCCGCTCGGGCGGGGATCGGTCTGGTCATTGCCAAAACGGGCGCGCCGGTCCTGCCGATGCGGATTTTCGGGGCTTACGAGGCATTTCCGAAAAACGCCAAGGGCCTTCGCTCCACGCAAATCACCGTGGTGCTCGGCAATCCGATCTATTTCAGCCGTGCAGAAGTTGAAAATCCCTCCCGCGAGAATTATCAAATCCTCAGCAACCGCGTGATGGATGCCATTGCTGCCCTAAAAATCGAATGATCTCCGAGGAAAAACTCTCTGCGCCACTTCCCTGGCTCGCCGCCCTGTCCGTTTTGGTCTGGCTTGTGGTGGTGGCCTTGCAAATTTTCATGCCCTCGAGCCCCGTGGCGGTCGAAACTCTTCCCGCTCCAGCACCGGCGGTTTCCAACTAATCCCCATGTTCAAAGACCACGACTTTCATTACGCGATGGAAAACACCCGGGTGGTGGTGGCTCCTCACAGCGCGATCGAGACCTTTGGCACGACGCGGTTCCATTTCAATCTGGTGAGCGAATTGCTCGACGAGGTGGATACCGTTCGCGTTCGCACCGGCACCATCGAGGCGGAGCGACCACGCATTCTCACCGCTCAGCATTTCAGCAAGGTGCTCCTCGAGGGCTTCGGCGACGAGGCGCGCGAATTCGCCGAGTGGATGGAGTCGAATGCCTCGATGGCCAAAATCCTTCGATACGGATTCCAATTTCGAAAAACGAATTTCGCCGAAAAGATCGTGAAGGAGCCGATGGATGCGGCGCTGGGGCGAATCGAGGAGGAGTTGAAACGCGGCGATGATCCTTTTGCCGCGCTGATCGCGGGGGTGGACGATGTCTGGGAGGTCTGCCTGTTGAAGTTCACCACAGAGATGATCCAGCGCTCCGCCGGCGAAAACATCGCCGAGTGGAAACGCCGCGGTCTCACCTGATTTCGGGGTTTCCATTTTCGGAAGCCTGCGGGTAGCTTTTGCCCTTCGCTTATGTTTTTGAAATCACTCACGATTTTGTTGCTCGTCGGGGGCATTCTTGGAGGCAGCACCTATTTTCTCCACGAGCTTTATTACAAGGACAAGAAGCTCGATGTGATCGAGGAGACGGCCACGCCGACCCCCACGCCGGAGCCGACCCCCGATCCCTCCATCGCGGCCTTCGAGGCGATGAAACCGGCCTTGGCGCAAAATACGATTCAGGCGCGCGATGCAGTGCTCCAATTTCTCGCCGCGCATCCGGAATCTCCGAAATCCGCCGAGGCTCGCGCGGTGCTTGGCCGAATCAATCTCGCCCTCTACCGGGATCCCGCCGCCACACCGATGAACATTGTTTACACGGTGAAAAAAGGCGACTCGCTCGTGCGCATCGCGTCTCAGAACAAAAGCAACGCCGAGTTGATCTACTGGGCGAATGGACTCAGCTCGATCAATCTCCAGATCGGCCAGCAATTGCTCGTGCCGCAATTCGAGGCCGCTCTCGTGGTGGACCGCGCGAATTCGACAGTCACGATTTTCAACAACGGCGAGTTCTTTAAGGAATACCCCGCCGTTTCGCTCCAGATCGCCGGCACGAGCGCGATCGAAACCAAAGTCGTGGATCGCATGGCGCGCAAGGGCGAGGCTCGCGTGCCGTTTGGTCACAAGGATTATGGCGACAGCGAACGATTCGTCCTCCTCGGCGCTGGCGGTGCCACGATCAAGCCGACCCCTGCAGCACCCACCGACGGATCGGCTCCAGTCATGCCATCTGGAATTGTGCTCAAGCCCGAGGATTTCAGTGAAATCTATGTGCTCGTGAAAACCGGAACCCCCGTCACCATCAACTGACAAGCCATGAACAAGCAGACTCTGGATTTTGAAAAACCAATCGTCGAACTCGAGCAAAAGCTCGGGGAGTTGCTCCGCCAATCCGAGGAGCGCAAAATCGATCTCCGAAGCGAGATCGAGAGCATACAGCGCAAAATCGAGGCCACCCGCGAGAGGGTTTACGGGAGCCTGACCGCTTGGCAACGCGTGCAAATCTCGCGCCACATCGCGCGCCCGTTCTTCCTCGATTATGTCCGGATGGCCTGCACCGATTTTGTGGAACTCAAGGGCGACCGGCTTTTCGGGGATGATGCCTCCATGCCTGGCGGTCTAGCGACGATTGGCGGCATTCGTTGCGTGGTCATCGGTCAGCAAAAGGGACGCGACATGAAGGAAAATCTCCTTCGCAATTTCGGGAGCCCACACCCGGAGGGTTACCGAAAGGCCCTTCGCCTGATGCGCATGGCGGAGAAGTTTGGATTCCCATTTGTGGCCTTCATCGACACGCCGGGCGCGTATCCCGGAATCGGCGCCGAGGAGCGTCACATCGCCGAGGCGATCGCCGTCAATATCCGCGACATGATGACCCTGCGGACTCCGATTGTTTCCATCGTGATTGGCGAAGGTGGGTCCGGCGGTGCGTTGGGGATCGGCGTGGCCGACCGCGTGCTCATGCTGGAGAATGCCTACTACTCGGTGATCAGCCCCGAGGGATGCGCGGCGATTCTTTGGAAGCATCGCAAACACGCTCCCGAAGCCGCCGAGGCGCTGAAACTCTGCGCTCCCGATCTCGTAAAAATGGGCCTCGTGGACGGCGTGATTCCCGAGCCGGCCGGTGGCGCCCATTGCAATCCCGAGCAGGCCGCTGACAACATCCGGGCGACGATCGAAAAAGAACTCCAAGTCCTCTCCAAGACCCCGATCGAAAAACTCCTCACGAGCCGCTACGAAAAATTCCGCCGCATGGGAGTCTTCGAGGAGTAAACCGCGATCCCGCCCCGGATGAGGATTTTTGACCGTTATGTAGCTTCCAGTGTGCTGGTGACAGCATTCATGGGCGTCTTGATCCTCAGTCTCGTTCTGGTTCTCGGGAATATTTTCAAGGAGCTCCTGAATGTCCTCGTCAACAACCCGGATGTTCCGATTTTAACGGTCTTGGCTTTCATGGCGCTCGTGTTGCCATTTTCGCTGACCTTCACGATTCCGTGGGGATTTCTCACCGCGATCCTGCTGGTGTTCGGTCGCATGTCGGCGGATAGCGAGTTGATCGCGCTCAAGTCCAGCGGCATCAGTGTGCCGCGCATTTGCGTGCCGGTTTTTATTCTGTCGGTCCTGCTCACGGGAATTTGTTTTTGGATCAATATCGATGTCGCCCCCCGCGCTGAGCAGGCGATGACCCGAGCGATCGTGGATATCGCCACGAGCAATCCCGCCGCACTTTTCCGGGCCGATGAGATCGTGGACGCCTTTCCGGACCGGCGCGTCTATGTCGGCGGCAAGGATGGCGAACGCCTTCAAAATATCATCGTCATCGAGATGGATGAAAGTTCCCGCCCTACCAAAATGATTCACGCGATGGAGGGCGAGTTGAAGCCGGACATCGAAAATTCCCGGCTGCTGCTGAGGTTGTTCGATGCGAGATTCGAGCAGCGCGACTCCAAGAATCCGGCCGACCTCACGAAAATCCAACAGGGGATTGTCATGAAAGAGGGAGTGTTTCCCATGGCGCTCGACCAGTTTTTCAAGGAATTCCAAACCAACCGCCGACTGAGCTCCTACACGCTTCCGGAGTTGTTGGAGCTGCTCAAAACGATCGAGGGCAAGAAGCATCTGGAGGCACTTGTGGAGCTGAATAAACGCTTCTCGACCTCGCTCTCCTGCATCGCCTTTGCCCTGATCGCCATTCCTCTCGGCATCACGACGCACAGGAAGGAAACCTCGGTGGGATTCGCGATCAGTCTCGTCGTGGCCTTCAGTTATTTCTTTTTTATTCTGATGGCCGACACCTTTCGCGGAAAAGCCGAAGCCTTTCCCCAGATGCTGATCTGGATTCCGAATCTCGTATTTTTCGGGCTCGGCACAGTGCTGTTCTTCCGCTTGTCGAAACGCTGAACCATGACACCACGCCGCCTCCTGCTGAGGATTTTGTTTCTGGTCGCCGTGCTCGGACTCTTGGTCCTTGGCGGATACTTGGCGTGGTTCCAATCCTGGCGCGCAGGTCAGATGCTCGACCTCGCCGCTCGTTCGGAGGTGGTGAAACTTCCCGCTGGTGAAATGGAATTCGCCGTGCGTGGGTCCGGCGCGCCGGTGCTGATTTTTCACTCCGCTCCCGGCGGCTATGATCAAGCTCTCGCCCTCGGTGGTTTTTTAGAAGAGGAGGGTTTTCAAATCATCACGCCTTCCCGCCCGGGCTATCTCCGAACCCCTCTATCCACGGGCCCTGCGCCGGAAAACCAAGCCGAAGCGGTCGCCCAACTTCTCGACTATCTGGAAATTTCCCAAGCCTCCGTCATCGGCCTCGGTTGGGGAGCCTCGGCAGCAATCGAGTTTGCAAAAAATTTCCCGGATCGAGCCTCCGCGTTGGTGCTGGTTTCTGCCGCCACTTCGGAAACTCCGCCCGCCGCGGGCATTCCATTTCCTCAGGCGCTGGCTGATCAAGTCGGAGGCGATGCGGCCTCGGATTGGTTTTTAAAAAATGCGGCTCGCGATCCCGAGAAAGTTCTTGGAACGGCGTTTGATCTCACCTCCTCGGGTGGTCCCGTCGAGCGCCTGGCTTGGATCGACAGTGTTCTTCAAGAGCCTTCCGAGCTCGAGCGATTCCAAGACCTCCTTTCCTCGCTCGCTCCGCCATCGCCGCGAGAAATTGGAATGGAAAATGACCTCGCTCAACCCTTGGCCTCGATCCGTTCATTGAAGACGCCCACACTTCTCGTTCAAGGAGCGAGCGACAAAGTGGTGCCGGCTGGATCGGGCGATCGCTCCCGTTTTGCTCCCGCTGAGATTCTAACGCTGCCAGGCCAAGGTCACCTCGTTCTGCTCGGACGCGGCGCGGCCGAAGCTTCCCGGCGCGTTGTCGATTTTTTGCGCCTTCACCCTTCCGCTGGAACTCCCGATGATTCGACCGATGGCAAATAAAACCCGGCTCACCAAACTCCCCGGCGGCCTTCGCGTCGCCACCTGCGAAATGCCTCACGCCGAAACAGCGTCGATGGGCATTTGGGCTTCGGTGGGAGGTCGCAACGAACCGGCAAAACTCAACGGCATCTCGCACTTCATCGAGCATATGCTTTTCAAAGGCACCGCCCGCCGCTCCGCCCGACGGATCATGGAGGAAATCGAGGGGGTGGGGGGCGACATGAATGCTTTCACCGCCGAGGAGCGGACATGCTACTACGCCACGGCGGCGGCCGAGCACTTCCCGCGCGTGTGCGATGTGCTTTGTGATCTCTACATGAATCCTCGCCTGGCGCCGCGCGACATCGATCGCGAGCGGGGCGTTATCGCCGAAGAAATTTTGATGTATCAAGACGAGCCGTCCTCGCTGGTGGAGGAATTGCTCGAGGGAAAATTCTGGGAGGGCCATCCGCTCGGAAGGCCGATCACCGGCACTCTGCAAACTATCGAAGCGATGGATGCCGAGGCATTCCGCGCCTATCGGGCATCGCACTACAATGCCGCCAGCACGGTGGTGACTGCCGCCGGTAAAGTGGATCACGACCAAGTGGTGGATTCCGTCGCGCGGCTTTTGGAGGGACTTTCCAAAACCAAGCCGCCTGCGGCAAAACGCTGCCCCGCTCCGACCGAGTCACCACGAATCGCCGCGATCGACCGCGACATCCAACAGACTCAGCTCTCGATGGCGTTTCCGGGATTCAGTCATTGCGACGAGCGCCGATACGCCGCGCTCCTGCTTCATGTCGTTCTCGGGGCGAACGCCACTTCGCGCCTGTTCCAAGAACTCCGAGAGAAACGCGGCCTCTGCTACTCGGTGAGTTCGCACATTCTCACTCTCAACGATGGCGGCTACCTCGGCGTCTCCGCCGGACTCGATCGTCGCAATATCGAGAAATCCCTTTCGATCGTGCTTGCCCAGTGCGAGTCGCTTTCCAAAAAAAATCTCCCGGCTGCGGAACTCCGCCGCGCCAAGGAATACTCGATCGGGTCTGCACGAATGTCGTTGGAACGGGCCTCCAGCCAGAACATGCGGCTCGGCGGTTCGATCCTCGCCCACGGCGAAATCATCGAGCCCGAGATTGTGAACGAACGAATCCGCCGGGTGACTGCCGATGAAGTCCGCGAGGCCGCCCGTCAAATCCTCGATCCATCCTGCATCACGGTGGCCATCGTCGGTCCCAACCCGGATGTGAAGATGCTTCGCCGTCTTCTTTCTGCGTGAAGGGTGTGATTTTTGATTGGGACGGAGTGGTCATCGATTCCTCCGCCGAGCACGAACGGTCTTGGGAAATCCTCTCCGAAGAAATTTCCAGGCCGCTACCCGAAGGTCATTTCAAGCGGGGATTCGGAAAAAAGAACGAAGTCATCATTCCGGAAATCCTCGGATGGGCAAAGGATCCCGCGGAGATTTCCAAACTCGCGGAACGCAAGGAGACGATCTACCGCGAACTCGTCCGAGATCGCGGCGTCCAAATCCTCCCCGGCGCCCGCGAGTTGCTCACGGCCCTTCGCTCCGAAAATATCCCCTGCGCCATCGGATCCTCGACACCCCGCCAAAATCTCGATGCGATTTTTTCCGCCACGGGGCTCGGGGAATTTTTTGATGCCGTGGCCTGTGGAGATGATGTCGCAAACGGCAAGCCCGCGCCGGATGTATTCCTTCTTGCCGCCCAAATGCTCGCCCTGGCTCCTGCGGATTGCCTCGTGATCGAAGACGCCCACGCCGGCATCGAGGCCGCCCACCGTGCGGGAATCCCCGTTCTCGCCGTGGCCACCACAAATTCCCTCTCGGAATTGGGCGCTGCCACCGGCGCCCTCGAGTCACTCGCTGGGGTGACCCCCACCATGCTCCGCGAAATTCATTCGCGGGCCGCAGAGGGTTGACTCTCTCTCGGCGCTCGATTTCGCCCCTTGCGCACATCGTCAATTTGTTTTTGACACGAAAATTCGAACGGCTAGGTTCTGCCTTCCCATTGGATGGGGGAGATGACACCAACCGCTCGCCGATTGTGCAGGCGGTCAGCGTCCTCGCCTCCAACCACGGGAGACATAACCACGCGGATCGAAGCGCGAACGATGCGGCCCTAGCCGCCAGATGCCCATGTAGCTCAGTTGGTAGAGCACGTCCTTGGTAAGGACGAGGTCACCGGTTCAAACCCGGTCATGGGCTCCACCTTCCCTCGATCCTCAATAACCAAAAAATAACAACCCAAGATGGCTAAAGAACAGTTCCAGCGCAATAAACCGCACGTCAACATCGGCACGATTGGCCATGTCGACCACGGCAAAACCACACTCACCGCAGCAATTACCACCGTTTTGGCAAAAAGCGGCGGCGCCACGGCCAAGAAATACGACGAAATCGACGCAGCTCCTGAAGAAAAAGAGCGCGGCATTACGATCAACACGGCCCACGTCGAATACGAGACCGCAAATCGCCACTACGCCCATGTCGATTGCCCCGGCCACGCCGACTATGTCAAAAACATGATCACCGGCGCAGCCCAGATGGACGGCGCGATCCTCGTTTGCAGCGCTGCTGACGGCCCAATGCCTCAGACCCGTGAGCACATCCTTCTCGCCCGCCAAGTCGGCGTGCCTTCGATCGTTGTTTTCATGAACAAGGTCGACATGGTTGATGACAAAGATCTCCTCGAACTCGTCGAGATGGAAATCCGCGAGCTTCTCAGCAAATACGAATTCCCTGGCGACGCCATTCCGATCGTCAAAGGTTCCGCGCTCAAGGCCCTCGAAGGCGACGCCACCTACGAAAAAGAAATCATCAACCTCATGGCTGCCGTGGATGAATACATCCCCACGCCTGAGCGTCCAAAGGATCTGCCATTCCTCATGCCTGTGGAAGATGTGTTCAACATTGAAGGTCGCGGCACTGTCGCCACCGGTCGTGTCGAGCGCGGTATCCTCAAGAAAATGGAAGAAGTCGAAATCGTCGGTCTCAAGCCAACAGCCAAGACGACCGTTACGGACATCGAAATGTTCCGCAAGCTCCTCGACAGCGCCGAAGCCGGCGACAATGTCGGCGTGCTTCTCCGCGGCACCAAGAAAGAAGACATCGAGCGCGGCCAGGTCATCGCCAAGCCCGGCTCGATCAAGCCCCACACCAAGTTCAAGGCCGAGGTCTATGTCCTCTCCAAAGACGAGGGTGGCCGCCACACGCCATTCTTCTCGAACTACCGCCCGCAATTTTACTTCCGCACCACCGATGTGACCGGAACTGTCAAATTGCCAGAAGGTGTCGAAATGGTCATGCCTGGTGACAATGTTTCTGTGGAAGTCGAGCTCATCACTCCGATCGCCATGGAGAAGACCATCCGCTTCGCGATCCGCGAAGGTGGCCGCACCGTGGGTGCCGGTCGCGTCGCCGACATTATCGCCTAAGCGCCAATCCATAGGCAGGATTTTTTAATCCAAAGGTCAGTAGCTCAATTGGTAGAGCAGCGGTCTCCAAAACCGCTTGTTGGGGGTTCGAGTCCCTCCTGACCTGTGGCGCCTTATTTAAAAAAACGATGTTTTCCAAAGTCCGCAAATTCACTTCCGAGGTTCGTGTGGAACTCGGCAAGGCCACATGGCCTTGGGATCCGAATGAAAAGGGGTTCAAGCGTTTCAAGGAACTCACCGACTCGACCGTCGTGGTTCTTGTCGCGATGCTGATCCTTGGTGGCTACATCGCATTTTTTGATTTCATCCTAATCAATGTCGTCGGATTTCTGACGAAGCCCTGAATCTCCTCCCGAATTACTTTTTTCCAATGCCCATCGCCCCGAAAGACCAGTGGTATGTTGTTCATGTGCTCTCCGGACAGGAGACCAAAGTTAAGGAAAACATCGACCGCCGCATCGCGACCGAGGAAATGGGTGACCATGTTTACGAGGTCCTGATCCCCACCGAACGCGTTCAGGAAATCAAGCGCGGTAAAAAAACCGAGACGACCCGCAAATTTTTCCCAGGTTACATCATCGTCAACATGCACCTGCTCGATGAGAACAACCAACTCATCGACAAGACCTGGTATTTCATCAAGGAAACCAATGGCGTCCTCGGATTCGCTGGCACCAAAGACCGTCCGATTCCCATGCGTCCAAAAGAGGTCGACGGCCTGCTTGCACAGATTCGCGACCGCGAGGATTCGGTCAAACCCAAGATCCAATTCGAAGTGGGCGACAAAGTGAAAGTCGCCGATGGTCCGTTCCAAAACCAGAACGGCCTTGTCGAAGAAATCGATCCCGAGCGCGGCAAGCTCCGCGTCTCCGTCAGCATCTTCGGCCGCGATACCCTCGTGGACCTCGAATACTGGCAGGTCGAGAAAGCCTGATTTATCCAGCCCCGCCAGGCGTCCAGTTAATCATAGGAAGCTGATAGGCGATGAAGTTTTGAAGGCGGCCATTTGGCCGCCTTCCTGCTTTATTGAGGCCTTCGCGAACCGTTTGCGGTTGGCTGTTTCAGCAAGCACTGCCAAAAATCCAAAAGAGAGGACTTCCGCCAATCGGAGATCTACTCTTCAGAAAATACAAACACATCGTTTTGATTTTCGTAATTCCCAAATCATCCCCCCTTTGCCATTTTCTTCACCATGCTACTACCACTCCTTCTCTTCATCGGCACCCTGGGTTTGTCCTTCTGGGCCTCTGCCAGGGTAAAAAGCGTTTACCGCAAATACAACGCCGAGCCTTCGCTCACCGGAATGACTGGGGCGCAAGCTGCGGCCCGTGTCCTTCAGGATGAGGGGGTGGAGGGTGTGACCATCGAGTCCTGCCCTGGCGAACTCACCGACCACTACGATCCCTCCCACAGACGCTTGGTTCTTAGCGAGGGCAACTACCATGGCACCTCCGTGGCGGCGCTCGCCGTGTCGGCCCACGAAGCCGGCCACGCCATCCAGCACGCCCGGGCCTATGCCCCCTTGCATCTGCGCATGGCGGCCGTCGGGGCCACCCAGATCGCCAGTCAGATTGTCATGTGGCTGCCACTGATCGGCATGTTTACGGGTTTTGTGAATACCCACACTGGGATCGTTCTCATGGCCGCAGGCTGGGGAGTGATTATGATCTTCAACCTCGTGACGCTGCCGGTCGAATTCGACGCCTCGGCCCGTGCGAAAGTCGCTCTCAGGAACTCCGGAATCCTCGCGGCGATGCACGAGGAGGATGGCGTCAACCGCGTCCTCAAAGCCGCTGCTTGGACCTATGTCGCCGCCTTCATCACCTCGCTCGCCTACTTCCTGTGGCATCTCCTGCCTCTCATTCTGGGACGCCGCGAGGAATGAGGCCGCTCATTCACAGGTCTCCGATCATCATGTCACCGTTAAATCCTGGAAAGGCCATTTCGATCGATGAATTCATCGAGTCCGAAGTGGAAAACTATAACGTTTCCGATTTCCTGTCGCTTCGAGGTCATGTGGATGCCCTGCGTTCCAAAATGCAAACCGAGCAGGCCCGGATCCACTACGACCTTCAGGTGGGCGTTGAACTGCTGATCCACTGGATCGAATGCGAAGAGGCAGGCAAGCTCGAGGATCCCCTGCCATCCCATCTGGCCGAGGCCGGGGTGGCCGCCGCGTATATTTTGAAGGGCGTGGATTTGATTCCCGACACGATTCCAGAAATCGGCCTGACAGATGATGCTCGTATTCTTGCCCGGGTGCTGGAAAGGAATCCCATGCTTCGACGCAATGCCTGAAAACACCGGCCAGATTTGCAGCTTCGACGACGCCTTGACCCATTGCGCCGATCACGCGGCAGGCGAGGGGATTTTACTCTCCGACGCCTTGGAGAAGATCGGGCCGAATGCCTTTTGCTTCGCGTCGATTCTTCTTGCGGTTCCATTCATCCAGCCTGTCCCGCTTGGTCCGCTGTCAATGATTTGCGGGGCGTCCTTCATTGCGCTCGGTTGGCAAATGGCTCGCGGCCACCACAAGCCCGTCCTGCCGAAATCCGCTGATGGCCTCCGCATTCATGGGAAATTCTGGCTTGGCGTGATCGCCTTCACTCGCCGGATCCTCTCCTTCACGCGCAAGTTTTCCCGCGAGCGTTGCGGGCAGTGGGTGGAGGGCGAGCGCGGTCGCCGAACTGTGGGATGGCTCATCCTTGCTGGTGGCGCGTTGTTGGCGATGCCGATGGCCAATCTTCCGCTCAACAACTTTTTCCCCGCGCTGATGATTTTTTCCGCCGCCCTCGCTTGGATAGAGCGCGACGGCTTGATGGTGATCCTCTCCCTCGCCTGGGGCGGAATGACTGTTTTATATTTCGCCGCTGTGGGGGCTGCCCTTTGGTTTTTTGGCGCCAAAGCCATCGATTGGTTTATGCCCACTGCTGTCGCCGCTTTCTCAAAACCATGACAATCGATGACGCGCTGACTCCTGAAACAGCCGACGCGCTTTTGGCCATATGCCTGATGGCTGCGATGTGCGATGGCGAGAAATCCGATGTCGAAAGATCGGAGATTCGTCGGATCGCCGAGGAGCTTGGTTCCGGCGACCCCTCGGCGCTATCCCGGAAAATTCTCATGGGCCGCCTGTCTCTCGACGAGGTCGCCTCCCGACTATCCACGCCATCCCAGCGCCTGCTGGCCTACGAAATGGCGCTTGGAGTTTGTGAATCCGATGGCGCCTTTTCGTCCGCTGAAAAGCAGTTCCTTGCCGAGATTTCTTCCGCCCTTGGCCTAGGCGCAGCCGAATCCGCGAAAGTCGCCAAGGAGGTCGAATCAGTGGTTCTCGCGCCGGTCCAGAGCCAACCCGTTCCCGGATCCTCGACGGCCGCGACAACCGACAACAGCGGGATGATTTTGAACTATGCGATTCTCAACGGCGCGCTGGAATTGCTCCCCGAGACGCTGGCCTCGATGGCGATCCTGCCAATGCAAATGAAGATGGTCTATCGCATCGGCAAGTCGCATGGAGTCGAAATGGATCGCTCCCGAATCAAGGAATTCCTGGCCGTTGCCGGGGTCGGACTCGGTTCCCAAATGCTCGAGGGATTTGCTCGAAAATTTCTCGGCGGACTCGGGAAAAAACTAGGCGGGAAAATGGTGGGCAAAGCCGCCAATCAAGTCGCCGGATCCGCTTTTTCTTTTGGCACCACCTACGCGCTGGGTCACCTGGCGGAGCAATATCACCAAGGTGGCCAGAAGTTGGACGCCACTTCGGCACGGAATCTTTTTGAAACGCTCAAGAGCAAAGCCTCCGATCTACATTCCCGCCACCTCCCCGAAATCCAAGCCAAGGCCCGCTCAATCACCCCTTCTTCGATCCTCCAAATGGTCTCTGGTCAGGGACCAGTTTGAAAAATCGGGACATGGCGGCGTGTCCCGTCTATCAAAGCGCGACAACGATTCGTTCTCGCACGACATGGATAAAATATTGGTTCACGGCGGGCGCCGCTTAAGGGGCTCCGTAAAAATTAGCGGTTCAAAAAATTCGGCCCTCCCGATTCTCGCAGCGACTCTTTTGACCAAGGAGCCTTGCACGATTTCCCGCGTTCCCGATCTGAGCGACATCCACTACATGCTCACCATCCTGAGTGAGCTGGGCTGCGAGGTGGAGCGTGCGAGTGGAACGGTTCAGATTCGCGCCGAGAAAATTCTGACCCATGCGCCGTATGACATCGTTCGCAAAATGCGGGCTTCGGTTTGCATTTTGGGGCCGCTTCTCGGGCGCGAGCATGAGGCGACCGTCTCGCTGCCTGGCGGATGCGTGATCGGCGACCGGCCGATCGATCTGCACCTGCGCGGGTTCGAGGCCCTGGGCGCGGCGGTGAAAGTTTCCGGCGGCAATGTGAAGGTTCTCGCTCCGCATTTGAAGGGCGCGAGGATTTCGCTCCGCAGCAATTTCGGCTCCACCGTTCTGGGAACTGGAAATGTGATGATGGCGGCGGTTTTGGCTGAGGGAGTCACAGTGATCGATGGCGCGGCCGAAGAGCCCGAGGTCGTGGACTTGGCAAATTTTCTGATCGCGATGGGCGCTAAAATCGAAGGCGCCGGCACGCGGAGTATCACTATTGAAGGAGTGAAGGAACTGCATGGCGCTGAGCACGAGGTCATCCCCGACCGTATCGAGGCGGGAACCTTTCTGGCCGCTGGCGCGATTTCGGGTGACGAGGTGACCGTCTCGCGGGTGATCCCCGCTCACTTGGAATCGGTCACGGGTTTGTTGTCGAAGGCCGGTTTCGAAATCCTCTCCAATGGCAGCCAGGTGACGATCCGGCCAGGCTCCAAGCGGGTCGCTTTGAAAATTGACGCTGTTCCCTATCCGGGTTTTCCGACCGATATGCAGGCGCAGATGTGCGCGTTGATGGCCACGACCGAGGGGATCAGCGTGGTGAGCGACCATGTTTTTCCGCACCGCTTCATGCATGTGGCGGAGATGAAACGCATGGGGGCCGATATCGAGCTTCAAGGCGGCACGGCGGTGATCAAAGGGGTGTCTCAACTCGGTGGTGCGCCGGTTATGGCGAGTGACCTCCGCGCCTCCGCCGCGCTGGTTCTTGCCGGTCTCCAAGCCGATGGCATCACGGAAGTGAACCGCGTTTACCACATCGACCGCGGCTACGAATCGATCGACGAAAAACTGAACGAACTCGGTGCCGAGATCGAACGGGTCAAGGCCTAGTCGAAAACCATCACGCCCCATTCGGCGGGGCGGTGGAACTTCGGCACAGGGTGGGGCGAGGTGGAGGAAAGGATCGGCTGGCGGCCGTCTTGAAACGCATCGTATCGGCAAAAGGAAAAACGCCATTTCTCACCCGGCGAAATCTCCTCCCGGCCTGTGACGACTTCCGAAGGGATCGCGGCGAAAACTTGCCAGTGGCCGGATTCGATCCAGACATGGCTCGCAAAAATCCCATCGGGCAAAAACTCTCCCGTGGCACCCTCGGCCGCGATTGCAAGCTGAGTGCGGGTGTTCGCAGGGGTGATGTGGAGTTCGCGGTAGAAATCATCGCCCTCGGGTTTCAAAAACATTTCGAACACATCGCCGAGTTCCCAAGTCCTCTGATTCGCATTGGTCGTCTTGGTGAAAATATCCAGATCAGGCATCGTGGCCGAAACGATCAGCGAGTTTCCCCGGCGCCCCACGCGCACCTCGGCAGCGAGGAAATCCGGCTCGGGTGCCGCCAACCACGCCTGCCCCATTTCAATCGGCGAAATTCCCGCGAATGCCGCGAGAAGGGAATCGCGATTTTCGGGATCGAAAGAAGGGAGGATTTGGCAGCGAAGAGGTGGCATGGGCTACTTCGGCGTGCTTTGAAGAACGACAGATTCCTCGCGATACAAGTCACGGTTCGAGGCTTGGAACTCGGCTTTCAAGCGGACTTTGATTTTAGAGACATCCACCAACTCCCAGCCCTCGAACCGGAGTTGGCCGCCTTGGCCTTGGTTGTGGCTCACGCCGACGAGGAGGTGTCGGGCGTCGTCGTGGACTTTTCCGGTGGTGGTTTTCGGTTCGTAGTAAAAAGTCCTCAGGCTGCTTTCGCGTGAGTCAGCGGCGTGGAGCTTGGGATCGAGATAAACGATCGATCCATCCTCAAGAACGAGCCTCAGGTCGGGATAACCGCTGCGCTGTTCCTCGCCGGTGGAGGTTTTCGGGATGCCGCAAGCCCAGCCTTTCTCGGCCGCACATTGCGCCATGAGCTCGTCTTCTATGAAACGGCTGGCCTCGTTGATACGTCCCGCCGCGTGGATCGGGTGGGCGGGGTCGTTGAGTTTGGCGAGCGTGCGGTCCAGGATCGCGGAGAGTTTATCGAGCCACGGCTTATCGCCGGCTGAGTTGACCGGGATGATTTTTTTGCCACTGGTGACGGCAAGCACTTCGCTGAAATCGATGCCCTGGAGGTCGCGTTTGCTTTCCAGAAGCCAACCAAGAAACTCGGCGGCATCGGATTTTTCTTCTTCCGCATGGAGCGGGAAGGTCAGCAGGAGAACGACCGCCGCGGTCGCAAGCCGCATCAGAAACTGACGCTCATCTGAGCGCCGAGCACGAGGGCGTTTGGGATATTTCCCGTGCCGCCGGGATTGATGATCCACTGGAGATTGGGCTGCACATACGCGAATTTCGTGATCTGGATTCGGTAGCCGGCTTCGAGGGCGAGTTCATAGCTGGGCGAGCCGGCGCCGGTCTGGGAGACCGTGTCCGCATAGTCGTCGCTGAAATTTCCATAGGCCATACCGAGCATGGTGATGTCTTGATTGCGGGTGGGGACCAGACCGCGATAGACGATGCCGACGTTTGCTTGGAAGGGGAGCTTCGAAATGTTCTGCTGCGGCGAGAGCACGAACGCACTCCACAGCGTGAGGCCTTGATCGCTGCCAGGCGTCTCCTGCCAGATCATTTGGTCCGCGTGCCAGTAGAAGCCGTAGGAGTTGATCGCTGTTTCGTTCGAGCCGAACTGCGCGTAATCCCAAGGCGAAAAATACATGCCGAACCAGTAGTGGCCGGGCAGACCGCGCATCTCGGAGTCCACGGGCTCCTTGAAGGTTTTGCCCTCGGAGAGCGACTTGCGGGAGACCGCCGATTTGCCATCCGACGGAGCCTTCGAGGTGGCGACGGGTTTTTTGAAAAACTCGGGAGTCCACCCGACCTGGCCCACCATCGTGACGCCATCGGAGTTGTTCATGCTCCAATTCAGCCCGTGGCCCTCGTAGAGATCGATCTGCGTGGCCTGGTAAATGCCGGCCATGGCGAACCATTCCGGCGTAGGATCCACGCGAAGGCGAGCGCCCCAGACGGCATTCGGGTAGGTCGAGAAAGCGGTGTTCACGGGGAGGGACTGGGGGTTTCCGTCGATGCCGTTGTTCATGTAGAGCCAGTAGAGTGGCGAGGAGGCGAAGTCATCGCCCGCGCTGAATCGGCCGATCTTGATGCCGAGTCGGTCCTCGAGGAGTTTTTGCTCCAGCACGAGCGCGTAAAAAGCGATCGTCTGACCGCCATAAACCTGCTGAACGGTGAATTGATTCCCGATGTTTTGCGCCGAGAGATTCGAGCCATTGCGGTCGAGGGCGCTGATCGTGAGCGTGGCCCCATGCCAGCCGAGGAGTTTTTCAAAGTCTAGTTGAGCGCCAAAACTGGTGTTGTCCGTGTAGGTGAAGCCTTGGCTCATGCCGCCGACCGGATTGCCAGCGATGTTGTTGGTGTAGGTAGCGGAAATCTCAAACCCCGAATCATCGAGGTAGTTCCTGACGCCCCACCAATCGCCAGTCAGGGAATTGCCGCCCCACCAATCCCGCGAGCCAATGTAATTGGATGGGTAAGGATTGTAGTAGGACCAAAATCGCGAATAGCCAAACATCTCGTCTTGATCGGCCTGGTAGCCAAGCGGCGTGCCAGGGATGTCGCCCGAGTCTTGGGCTAAAACAGCGATCGATGTGGAAACAAGGACTGCGAGAGGGAGGAGGATATTTTTCATGAGGGCGGAAAATACCTGCCAGAAATTCCAAGCCCTGCCAATGCGATTTTTGCATCAAGTTGCGCAAGGCAAAAATGCTCTGGGCATGGTGACTTTGCTGCCACGAGGGGGAGAAGGTGGAGTGCCTTGTTCCAAAAGGACATTTCTTGATGAAATGCTGTTGAGGACAAAGCCGAAATCGGGATCTCTAGTAAAAAAATCACTAGTGTCCAGTTATAAGTCAAACAACTCCATTTGATTAAAATCTCCTCCACCAGGTTTCCTGAAATCATTTTTCATAAGCATTTCATGCAAAGCAATCTTCTCGAACGGATGAACGCTCAAAATCTGCAGAGTTCTGTGGAGGCTTCCTGGCAATTTAAACTACTTGTGCAGAATGGCTAACAGTATATATTTCGTCACAGCGATTTCCATAAACCCTTCCTCCCCGATCACCGTTTTTTTGCTGTAGCCGTTTCGCTGGTTTTCCGCTCCCTCGGGCTTCTCCCCGGCACGGTAGCCCAAATGATGCGTCAACTCCCCCGCCAACGCCCGCTCCACCAGTTGCTTCTTGAGCATCCCTCAAAGCCCTTTCTCTCCCAGGACCACCTCTCGACTCGTCCCGTAATCCTCCAAGATCATGTCGATGATCTCATCTGCACTTCTCTTTTTTGTCTCCGTTGTTTTAGTCATTTTCCTGTCCTTTCAGTTTTTGACCCAATCACAAACTTTCTGACAGGTTCCGCGGCCATCCGCTGCGCAGACCTCGAAGCCTTCGCCCGCGAGTTGTAAAAAACCGCCCCTTCAAGGAGTGTGGGCGTCCCGCCCACAAACCATCCACCCTCAGCCCCGACACTCCCCCGTAGCGGAAGCCGAAACGGCTTTCGAACGCTGCGGGGTTGCCATGTCACACCTCCCTCGAAATTTTTTCAAAATTCCGCTGCTTTCCGCTCTCCGGTTTCTTCTCCCCTCCGTGCCCCTGTGAGAGTCCTTCTTCCCGCCAGGCGGCGCTGCGCGCCTGCATTTTGGGTCCGCTCGGCGATCCGACCCTACCTTGGTTTTCCATTCGCGGCCATCTTCCGTCATTCGCGGGCACCAAAAACCCCAAAAAAACCTCCCGACTGCCATCGAACGACTTACCCACGCAGGCGGGACGCCCGCGCTACATTCAGAAGTCCAAAAGCAAGCTGCTTTTTGTATCACGACATAAAAAAACAAGATGCCGCTTTTGCGAAGGAACTTCGCTTCCCTCTTGGGGCTACTCGCCGCCGCTTGGCAGCGCCGAACCGATCCGAAAAACTCCCCCAAACTCCACCATCACCGCCGCCCATCGGGCGATTCCTGCTTTCTGTAGGCGCTGGGCGTCATTTTGAAGCGCCTGCCGAAGACCGTGGCGAAATACTGGCTGGAGTTGAACCCGCAATCCAAGGCGATCCTGGTGATCGGGCGTTCCGGATTTTCCCGGATTTCCCTCGCGGCGTGCTCGAGGCGGCACTGGTTGAGGTAGTCGATTCCCCCGGCGTTCACGAGTGATCGGCAGCAGGCGCTGAATGCTGTGACTCCCATGCCGCACTGGGCCGCCATTTGAGGCAGTGTCCAGAGCTCGCGGGAGCTTGCGGCGTTGGCCGCGAGGTCGCGCAAAAAGAGTTCCACGGTGCGTCGGCGGGAAGTCAGGTGCTCGTTCTGGTGGGTTTGCTGTTCCCCGAGTGCAACGAGAACCTCGACAAAAAGGCGGTTCAACAGCGCGATCATGCGCGACTCGAGTTGGGGTGCGGGCCAGCGGGCGGCGCATTCGCCAAGGCTGCGGAATGCTTCGCCGATGGCCGGGGAGGCATCCCAGACCGGATTTTCCGTGTGGCGGAGTTTTTTGCTCAATTCGATGCGGTCATCATCCGTCATGGCCAACCAACGCGGCCAGCGCCACTCCTGATTGGGCCTTCGCACGCCCACATCCAGGATCAGCCAGTGGAGCTTTCCAGGGCCGATGTCTGGAGCGCCCAGCTTGTGCAACTGCCAGGGGCGCGTGGTGGTAAAATGTCCCGGACGAAGTTCATAATTCTTCGACTCCACCGAAAACGCCATCGAACCCGTTTCAAGAAATGTGATTTCCAAGCCCTCGTTGCGGTGCGATTCGGTTCCCCAATTCTGCGCTCCCACGCCGCTGAAGTATCCGATGCTGGTGATGCCTGGAAGTTGCTTGGGACCCAGTTTGATGCCTGGATAGTGACCTTTTGTGAGCGCGCAAAGCCGGATCCTGCCATCGCGCATGGCGGCGAACTGTGGCGCGCAGGAATCTACGCCAAAGCGCGATCCCTCTTCGCTGTAGATGGGTTCGGAGGGGCTGGGCATGGATGTTCAATATCATTCGCCGAATAAATTCGCAAGAAACGCGCCGGGCGTTTCGATAGGAATTTTCGTTCCTATTCTACCTCCTAAAACCCCAAACAAAGCCCTCTCATGACAACGATCGACTGGTCCATTATTGTAATTTACATCATCGCGGTTGTCGGCCTCGGCTGCTGGGCCGGTTGGAATGCGCGCCGACAGGGGGCGAAGCACGGCGAAACGGTCGCAGGCGATTATTTCATGGCCGCGCACACGCTTCGCTGGCCTGTGATCGGTCTGGCTCTCTTTGCGACAAACATTTCCTGCGTTCATCTGATCAGTCTCGCCCAATCAGGATACGACTCCGGTCTGCTGAACGGGAATTTCGAGTGGATGGCCGCATTCACGCTCATCCTGCTCGGTTTTTTCTTTGCACCGTTTTATCTCAAATCGAAAGTTGCCACGCTGCCGGATTTTCTGGAGCGCCGCTATTGCCGTGAGTGTCGCGACTGGCTGGCTGTTATTTCGATCCTGGCAGCTATTATTTTCCATATCGCGTTTCCGCTGGCGGCGGGATGGCTGATCCTTCACGACATTTTCGGCATTGGAAAATGGGAGTGTATTTTTCTGATGTGCTTCCTTACCGGCATCTACACGGTGACGGGCGGTCTCGCCGCGGTGGCGATCACCGAAACAATCCAGACCATCGTTCTCCTCGTGGGAGCTTTCATTCTGACGGCGTTTGCCTGGATGAAAACTGGTGGGTGGGCCGGCATGATGGCCGCGCTGGAGCCCGCAGCCGGTTTGGCTCCCGGATGCACAGATTCGCAAATGATGAGCATGCTGCGCCCGCACGGCGACGCCAGCGGGATGCCTTGGTATGCGATCTTCCTCGGCTACCCGGTGCTTGGCATCTGGTATTGGTGCGCTGACCAGACCATCGTCCAGCGCGTGCTCGGCGCGGAGAGCGAGAACGACGCCCGCGTGGGGGCGATCTTCTGCGGGCTTTTGAAAATCCTTCCCGTTTTCATTTTCATCGTTCCTGGCATCATGCTCTACACCAGTATCAAGCAGGGTAACATCGATGGGGTCTATCAGGCCCGGGTCACCCACTTGGTAACCGACGGGAATGAAGACACGCTCCGCACGGTGGCGATCACCGGTGACAACCTTCAAGCCGGCTCGATTCCACCAATCACCTTGAAAACCGATGAGTCACTCGACCTCTCCAAAATCGCATTCCCCGCTGGCAACGTCGAACTCGTGCTCGGACCTGGAGTGACGGTCGAAAAAGACGCCTCGGGTGCGATTCTCAAGCCGGAGGGGGTCACGGTGCTGCAATCCAAGGAAGTCTATGCCGTGATGATCCGAAAACTCCTGCCTGTCGGTGTGCTGGGCATCATCGCCGCCGCGCTCATGGCCGCCCTCATGGGCAACCTCTCCAGTGCCTCGAATTCCATAGCCACCATGGTGAGCTACGATGTGGTCAAACGCTTCCGCCCGCAGACCTCGGACAAAAAACTCGTCATCGTGGGTCGCATTGCCACGGTCAGCTCGATCGCCCTCGGTATCGCCCTCGTCCCGCTCCTTGACCGCTACGAGAGCATCTTCAATGGCCTGAACGACATCATCGCCCATATGGCCCCTCCGATTACCTGTGTTTTCTTGCTCGGCATATTCCTGCCAGCCGCCTCGGCCGCCAGCGCGAAATGGACGATGTGGCTGGGCTCGGTGATTGGAGCTGTCCTGTTTACCCTCAAAACCCTGAACACCTGGCAACCGGACACCTTCGCTTGGGTGCCTTTCTTCATAACTAAAACGCCATTTATGATGATGGCTTTTTATATGTTCGTCGCGTGTGTCGCGATGCAAGTGGCGCTCATGGTGATTTTCCCCAAGCAAGCGGGCGAGGATGCCCAGCAGCTTTACTGGCCCAAGCCCCTCGACGCGCTCAAGCACCCGGGATGGCCTGGCCTCGGCAACTACAAGGTCCTCGCCTCGATCGTCGTCCTCTCGGTGATCGGGCTTTATCTCGTGTTTCGTTAACCCCTTTCACCATATGAAAAAAACCACCCTCCTACCCATCGCACTTGGCCTTGCCCTGAGTGCCTGCCAAACCATGCCAAAAACCGAACCCATCCACGGCCCCACCAACCCGACACCCGAAGACGCCGCGAAGGCGAAGGTGAAATACTACGGCTCCATCATCGAACTCCGCCCGGAGAAGGAGAAGGAATACCGCGAACTCCACGCCAATGTTTGGCCGGAAGTCCGCGCGGCCATTGCCAAGGCGAACATTCGAAATTACAACATCTATGCCACCGAGATCGCGGGGAAGCGTCTTCTCGTGAGCCATTTTGAATACATCGGGACAAACCCCGAAGCGGATTTCGCGTCCATCGCGAACGATCCCACGACCAAAAACAAATGGTGGCCGCTCACCGATGCGTGCCAGATTCGCCTCCCCGGAACCCCCAAGGGAAGCCAATGGCTCGGCATGGAGCAGGTCATGCATCTCGACTGATCGCGCCAAATTCTTCCTCGAATCATGCCCGGACTTTTAAACGAAAAAGCCATCTTTCTCACCGGAGGCTCTGCGGGCATAGGCCTCGAGTGCGCCAAGGCCTACGCCCGCGAGGGGGCCCGGGTGGCCATTTGTTGTCCGGATTTGAAAGAGGCCCAAGAGGCGGCACAGTCGCTTGGTGAAAATCACCTCGGGCTCGGTTGCGATGTTTCCAACGGAACGCAGGTGTCCGCTGCGATCGACGAGGTTCTCGCCCAGTTCGGCCGCCTCGACGCGATTCACAACAATGCCGGGATCGCCTCGCCGTCCGCCACTTTGCACGAAACCACCGAGGCGGAGTGGGATCGCCTTTTTGCCATCAATGTGAAAGGCGTTTACTGGACTGCGAAGCATGGCTTCGAGGCCCTCAAAGCCTCGCGCGGATGCATTCTGAACACCAGCAGCCTGGTCGGTGAGATCGGGCAGGAAATCCACGCCGCCTACTCGGCCACCAAAGGCGCGATGAACGCCCTCACGAAATCGATGGCCCTCGACTACGCCGTTCACGGCATCCGGGTGAACGCCGTGTGCCCCGCCGGCATCTGGACTCCGATGCTCCGCCAGTGGGCCTCCGAGCAACCCGATCCCGCCGGCATCTCGCGCTATCTCGATGAGATCCACCCTCTCGGATTTTGCCCCGACGGCGATGTCATTGCCGAGGCCTCTGTCTATCTCCTTTCCGAAAAAGCCCGCTTCGTCACCGGCCACCTCATGCATGTCACCGGCGGCGCGGAACTCGGCTATCGCCGCTAAAAATCCATGATCAAGAACATCACCACCCGCGACGCCCGCTTCCCCATTGGCTCCGGCCACGGCAGCGACGCCATCCACCGCGATCCCGTTTACTCTTACGCCGCCACGCTGCTCCACGACGATTCTGGCCTCACCGGCACGGGCCTTGCATTCACCCTCGGTGAGGGAAATGACCTGGTGTGCCGCGCAGCCGAATTTTACGCTCGGCAACTTGTCGGCCGCGACATCGAGGAGGTCATGGCCGGCTTCGGCGAATTCCAGCGCAAGCTCTCCGACGAACAACAATTTCGCTGGCTCGGCCCGCACAAGGGTCTTGTGCACCTTGCGCTCGCTTCGGTGACCAACGCCTGCTGGGACCTCTGGGCCCGCAAGCGCGGCGTGCCGCTTTGGAAGCTCCTGCTGGAACTCTCCGCTGACGAACTCCTCGCCACGCTGGATTTTTCGTATGTCACCGACGCGCTCTCCCTCGACGAAGCCCGCGCCCTGATTGAAACACCCCGCGCCACCCGCAAGGAGCGCGAAGGCATTTTGGAAGCCGGCTACCCCGGTTACGACACCTCGATTGGTTGGTTCAACTACAGCGACGAGCAAGTGGCCAGCAATGTCGCCAAGTCCGCTGCGGAGGGTTTCACCGCAATGAAACTCAAGGTCGGCTCACCAGATTTGGATCGCGACATCCGTCGTGCCCGCCTCGTGCGACAGGCTGCGGGCGACTCCGTGCGTCTCATGGTCGATGCCAACCAGCAATGGACGATCGACCAATCCATCGCCTTCTCAGAAGCCACCCGCGACCTCAACCTCTTCTGGCTCGAGGAACCCACGCATCCCGACGATGTGCTCGGCCATCGCACAATCGCCGAGGCCATCGCCCCCGTGAAGGTCGCCGCCGGCGAGCATGTGCCGAACCGCATTCTTTTCAAAAATTATCTCCAGGCCGGAGCCATGGCCATTTGCCAGGTCGATGCCGTTCGTGTGGCGGGCGTGAGCGAGTTTTTGGTCGTCAGCCTCCTTGCAAAAAAATTCGGAGTTCCCGTGATCCCGCATGTCGGCGACATGGGCCAACTCCACCAGCACCTTGTGCTGTTCAATCACATCGCCCTCGATCACGAAGCCATCTTCCTCGAGCACATCCCGCATTTGCAGGACCGCTTCACCGAACCTGTGAAAATCGTTGGCGCGCGCTACACCACTCCGCGCCTGCCGGGAACCTCCTGCGAACTGAAAGAGTAGGCCTCCCTTATCAGGTGGCGGTTTGTTTTTGGACTCCCAGTCCGTCGATGCCGAGTTCGATGGTGTCTCCGGCTTTGAGGAATTGTGGCGGCTTGAATCCGAGACCGACTCCGGCCGGGGTGCCGGTGGAAATGACATCGCCGGGCAGAAGCGTCATGAATTGGCTGACGTAGCTGACGAGGAAGGGGATTTTGAAAATGAGATTTGCGGTGGTGCCGTCCTGTTTGGTTTCCCCGTTGACCTTGAGCCAGAGGCGCAAGGTGTGTGGGTCGGGAATTTCGTCTGTTGTGGCCAGCCAAGGACCGAGCGGGGCGAAGGTGTCGGCGCTTTTGCCTTTGACCCATTGGCCGCCGCGCTCGAGTTGCCAGGCGCGTTCGCTGTAGTCGTTGTGGAGGACATAGCCGGCGACATGAGCCATGGCATCGGACTCGGAAACGGAGCGGGCGGTTTTTCCGATCACCACGGCCAGCTCAACTTCCCAGTCGGTTTTTTCCGATCCGGCGGGAATGACGAGTCCATCGTCCGGGCCGGTGAGGGCAGTGGTGGATTTGAAGAAAATGATAGGTTCGGCGGGGACGGCCATTCCGCTTTCCTTCGCATGATCGCTGTAATTGAGTCCGATGCAGATGATCTTGCTGGGCCGTGCAATCGGGCTTCCGAGGCGGGTTCCGGGTGCAACGACAGGCGCGGTGGCGGCGTGGGTTTCGAGCCACGAGGAGAGCCGGTGCAATCCGCCGGATTCAAAGAAGGCCTCGTTGAAATCGGGGGTGCAGGCGGAAACATCGATGGAGGTTCCGTTGGAGAGAAGGACGCCCGGTTTTTCCGAGCCTTGGGTGCCGAATTTGATGAGTTTCATGGTGTGTTAGCGAAGAAGAGTGAAGCCGCCGTCGATGTCGTAGGCGGAACCGGTGATGAAGGCTGCTTTGTTTGAGCAGAGAAACGCGATGAGCGTGGCGATTTCCTCTGGTTCACCCATGCGGCCGATGGGTTGTCCCGCCGAGAGTTTGGCGAACATCTCAGCCTCCTGGCCGGGATAGTTTTTTGCGAGGAATCCGTCCACGAACGGAGTGTGAACACGGGCCGGGCAAACGCAATTGCAACGAATGCCCTTGTCCACGAAATCCCGCGCCACCGAGAGGGTCATGGAAAACAAGGCGCCTTTCGACATGCTGTAGGCGAAGCGGTCGGGGATGCCGACTTTGGAAGCGATGGACGCCAGGTTCACAATGCTCCCGCCGCCGTTTTTCAGCATGATGGGAATGCCAAAGTGGAGGCAGTGGTAGGCCCCGCGCACATTGATTTGATAGAGACGGTCGAGGTCCTCGGGCGAGGTGTTCAGCACATTGCCAATATGGGCGATGCCTGCGTTGTTCACCAGCACATCGAGTCGGGCGAGGCCTGCAAAGGCGGCACGGACGGACTCGGTGTTCGAGACATCCACCGCTTGGATCGCGCCGGTGCCTCCAGCGTTTTGAAGGAGGCCCAGCGTCTCCCCGGCCGCTTCGGCGGAGAGTTCAAAAATGCGAACATCGTATCCATCGGAGGCGAGTTGGAGGGCGGTGGCGCGGCCGATACCGGATCCGGCTCCAGTGACGACGGCGATTGGTTTCTCGGTAGGGGATGTCATGGGATGCGGTAGATTTTTTTAGCGTTGGCGATGAGGATTTGGAAGCGCTCATCCGCTGTCAGTCCGCTCAACAATTCGCGGGTGATGGTTGACCAGGCGAGGAGTCCATCGCCCAGATTGACGACTGGCCAGTCGCCACCCCAGACGAGACGGGTGGCGCCGAAGGCGTCGAACATCGTGTCCGTGTAGGGCCGCAGGCCTGGGGCATTCCGCAGTGGAGCGGGCGCGTAGGCGCTGATGCCGGAGATTTTGCCGTTCACATTCGGCTCGGCGGCGAGGGCGCGGATCGCTTTTTGCCATGCGAGGAATCCCTCGCCGGCGGGGGCGTCGTTTGGCGCGATGTCGGGAACTCCACAGTGATCGAGGATGAAAGTGGTCTGCGGGCAGGCGCGCACGAGTTCCAGGGCGATCGGGAGTTGCCGCTGGAGAACGCAGAGATCAAAAGCGAGTCCGAGCCCGCCGAGGCGGTTCACATTTTCGCGGAAGCGGGAGGTTTGGGAGAGTTCGTCGGGCTGGGTGTGCAGGACGCGGCGGATACCGGTGAGGCGGGGATGGGCGATCGCCTCGAGGCTCCGCTCGAAATCCGGCGACTCAGGCCGGGCCGCTGCCACGACGGCTTGGATGAACGAGCCGGGCTGTTCCGCAAGGGCGCAAAAATAGTGGGCCTCGTCATCGGATTCCTCACAATCGACCTCCATAAAAACCGCAGCCTGGATGCCGGACTCGTGCGAGGCCTTTTTATAGTCCGAGAGATCGAAACGGCCTGAGAGGGCGGGGAAATCTTGCGTCCAGTCGTAGGTGAAGCGGTCTGGCTCGAGGAGGTGGACATGCGTGTCGATCATGACGTTTTTAGATGGGAAGTATCTTGTGTGCAGGCGCGGTCAAGATGCACCTAGCCGCCAGAACGGACTGAACACGCCGGGGTAGTTCCAGCGCCGGTTGGCTGCGATGTGGCCGCACTCGTGGAGGACGATGCCGCGCGCCGGGAGATTCGTCCACACCGGCTCGAACTCCACGCCCGACCCGGAAAACGGCGACTCGTAGGCTCCGAGGTTTTGGTGGGTTTTGATCAAATCAGCCACAAGATTAAGCTGATCAGGCATTGATGCTAGGGCCGGATCAATCTAATTATTTGCCCCTCCGGCAGCTCCGGCCCGCCGGGAAATCCAGCCCATAACTCTATGACAATTCTCCTCGGAATCGGTTTGCACGCGCTCGGTGGCATCGCCGCCGCCACTTGCTACATCTCCCAAAAAGGCACGACAAAATGGTCCTGGCAGACCTACTGGATCGTATTCTGCTTGGTGGCGTGGTTTGTGATGCCGCTTGGGGTTTCCGCGCTGACGGTGCCGGATTTGGCGTCGGTCCTCCGCGAGGCGCCGGTGGGTGTGGCGGTGAAAGTCTTTTTCTATGGCGCGCTGTATGGATTCGGCGGCATGGCCTTCGCCCTCGCGATCCGGTGCATCGGATTTTCGATGACCTATGGAATGGCGATTGGCATTTCGGCGGTGTTCGGCACGGTGGTTCCGCAGATTTTGGACGGCACTTTGATCGCCAATTTCCAAAAACCTGGCGGCACGGTGGTGCTGGTGGCGTTTATTCTCTCGATGATCGGCGTGGCGGTCTGCGGGCGGGCGGGATTTCTTAAAGAGCGCGAACTCGCCGCGAAGGCCGAGGGAAATTCCAGCTTCGACATGCGCAAGGGCCTCTGGCTCGTCGTGCTCGCCGGTGTGCTCTCGGGCATCTTCGGCGTGGGCGCGGCAGCGGGAACGCCGATCGATGACATCGCGACCCAGCACGGCGCGGCGGCGGGTTTTGCCGGATATCCGAAATACATTTTCCTCACCGGTGGCACGCTTCTCACGAACCTCGTGTGGTGGGGCATCGTTTGCGTCCGGCGCGGCACGCTGCGGGAGTTCATTGAGGTGCCCGGCGGCGCTGATCCGCAGGCGCTGGAGGATCGCGGGGCCGACGGCGAGGTGCGCACGCTCTTTTCCGCAGGGCGGCTGGCGTTTTACTACCTCATGGCCGTGATCGGCGGGATGCTGTGGTTCATCCAATTCATCTTTTATGAACTTGGCCACGCCGACATGGGGAATTTCAAATTCATCAGCTGGGGAATCCACATGGCGATGCTGGTCTTTTTCAGTTTCGGCGTCGGCTTGGTTTTCCGCGAGTGGCAGGGCTGCAAACGCGGCACGATCAGTGTGCTCCTGAGCGGGTTGGCTCTCCTGGTGTTTTCCTTCGGCTTGATCACCTACGGCTCGCTGGTCGGGGAACGCGAAGCCGCCAAATCCGGCCAAGCCCCCGCCTCCAAATCCCACTAACGATTTCTTTAAAACAAAGCATCACAAAATGATGAGAAAACCACGCTCGCTCTCGCCGCCCCGCCCGCATTTTCTACGCTGTGTCATGGCGCCCCTGCATGAGAAGGCGGTGGCGGAGTAGTTCGAACGCGCTACTTGCCAGCGCGGAAGGGGTGCACTTTAGTTTAGAAGTGATCGTTTAATCTCTCTCAACTTTTTTCTCAATGATCAAAAAATCCACTTTGGCGATCCTGCCCTGTTTGCTGATCCTTTCCTTGGCCTCTTGCAAAAAAGCGCCCGACCAAGCGGCCGTCAATTCCTTGGAGAAAAAAGAGACCGCACAAGCCGCAGCACCAGCCAACCCCGCCGCCGCCCAAACCGCAGCTGCCGCGACAGCTCCCGCTTTTGAGAAAATCTCCTTCAGCTCCCAAGTCCGCCCGATCCTCTCGAACAACTGCTTCGCCTGCCACGGCCCCGATTCGCACAACCAGACCAGCCCGTTCCGCCTAGACACCGAGGAGCACTCGCGCGCCAACCTTGCCAAAGCCGGCGAGCCGCCCCGCTACGGCGTCGTTCCCGGCAAGCCCGAGGAAAGCCTCCTCTTTCAGCGTATTGCCACCAAAGACCCTCACGAGATCATGCCGCCGCCTTACGCGAAAAAGCCGACGCTCACCGAGGAGCAAATCGCCACCGTCGCCGAGTGGATCCGCCAAGGCGCGGAATACGAGCCGCACTGGGCATTTGTCGCTCCCGCGAAGCCCGCCTTGCCGGAGGTGAAAAACAAAACCTGGCCGCGCACTCCGATCGACAACTTCGTCCTCGCCAAGCTCGAGTCCAAAGGCATCGCGCCCTCTCCCGAAGCCGACAAGGAAACCCTCGTCCGCCGCGTGCACATGGACCTCCTCGGTCTGCCGCCGACTCCCGAGGAAATCGACGCCTACGTGGCCGACACCTCGGACAAGGCCTACGAAAACATGGTGGACCGCGCTCTGGCCTCGCCGCACTACGGCGAACGCATGGCGATCGATTGGCTCGATATCGCCCGCTATGGCGACAGCAACGCCCTCCACCACGAAATGCTCCGCACGAGCTGGCCGTGGCGCGATTGGGTCATCAATGCCTTCAACAAAAACATGCCCTACGACCAGTTCCTCACAGAGCAATTGGCTGGAGATCTCCTCCCGAACGCCACGCTCGACCAGAAGCTCGCCACCTCTTTTAACCGTAACCACGGCATCAACAATGAGGGTGGCGCGATCCCCGAAGAATGGCTTGTCCATTACGCGGTGGACCGTGTGAGCACCTACGGCACAGCCGTGATGGGAATGACCATCGGTTGCGCCCAATGCCACGACCACAAATTTGACCCGATCAGCCAGAATGATTTCTTCAGCCTGATGGCCTATTTCAACAGCATTAATGAACTGGGTCTTGAGCGCCAGGACGGCAGTCGCGCCCGTGCCTACCCGCCGTTTGTGCAGGTTCCGACCGAACCCCAAAAGCTAGCCATGGAATCCGTCGAGAAGATGCTCGCTGACCTCCAACGCGTGCGCGACGACAAGAGCCCCGAAGCGGTGAAGGTGCCTGATGAAAGCAAGGGCATCGACTGGGGCGTTCTTGCCCCTGCGGGAGCCAAGAGATTCTCGAAAAAAGACTCAGAATTGGCTGCTGCGAAGGATGACAATGGATTCGGAGGGGGCGGATTGGGCACCATCAATTTCGACATGCCGGAACACAAAGACCGGTTTTTTTCGGAAGGAAATGCCACCCACCCGATCTTCCCGATTTCTGCCGGCGAGGAGTTGACCTTGAAGTTCGGCTTGCCGGGAAATCAGACAAAAAAAGGGAGTCTTAATAGCCCAGAGCAAAAAACACAGGAACTCGCTTTTCTGGAAACGCCCATCAATACCGTGCGCGTGGATTCGGTGAATCCGTTCAATTATCTCTGGAACTACCAGTCCGACAGTGTGAGTTCTGTGCTCGGGATGGATTTGGCGACGATTCGCCAAGCGTTGCCCGATATTCAAGTGGAATTGGAGCAAGGCGGCAAACGCACCCCACTCGCCGTCACCGCCATCCGCTCGACCTTCGAGGGCCTCAGCCCCGAGCTCACTGCCGCGCAGGCCGCCGATCCTGCCAATGGCTGGAAGCTCGGCATCCCCGGTATCGATAGCTCGGTATTCCTCCAACTCGCTGCCCCCGTGACTTTAGCGAAGGACTCCAAACTCATCGTGAAACTCAAGTTCCAAGGCTCCGAGGCTGCTTACGGGAGCGCTCTGTCGAACTCCTTCCGGGTCGCCATCGCCAACAACCCGCACGGCCTCGACGACTGGCTGGCGTTGTTCAAAAACAAGGACCGCCAGTATTGGATGAACGACACCTGGCTCGCCGCCAAGGCCAATGCCAGCGGCAAGACGTCCGCCACCGGCCTCGATCTCGCCCGCGCTCATTATCTCAAAAACCACTACGACAACTGCGCCACGCGCGTGATGGTCATGGAAGAGCGCGCGACTCCCGTTCAAACCTATGTCCTCGACCGCGGCTCCTACGACAAGCCGCTCAAGGACCGCCCGCGCGAGCGGACCACCCCGACCGCTTTCCCAGCGATGCCGAAGGATGCCCCGAAAAACCGCCTCGGCCTCGCCCAGTGGTCGGTGGCTCCGGAAAACCCACTCACCGCCCGCGTGCAGGTGAACCGCCTCTGGCAGCAACTCTTCCGCAATGGCATCGTCAAAACCTCCGAGGATTTCGGGTTGCAGAGCGAACTGCCCACCCACCCCGAGCTCCTCGACTACCTCGCTGTGGATTTCCGCGAGAACCAATGGGACATGAAGCGCGCCATGAAAAATATGGTCATGAGCACCACTTACCGCCAATCCTCCAAGCATCGCGAGGACCTCAAGGAGATCGATCCCGAGAATAAACTTCTCGCCCGGGCGCCGCGATTCCGTTTCCCAGCCGAGTTGATCCGCGATAACGCCCTCGCCGCCTCCGGCCTTTTGAATGAACAAGTCGGCGGCGCGAGCGTCAAAACCTACCAGCCAGAAATCTGGAAGGAAAAATCCATGAACGCCCGCTCTAATTACGGTTTCTACACCCGCCACACCGGCGACAAACTCTTCCGGCGCGGGCTTTACATCCTTTGGAAACAATCCGTGCCGCCCGCCCAGATGGAAATTTTCGATGCCCCCTCGCGCGAGTTCTGTTCCACGCGCCGGGCGGCCACGAACAGCCCCACGCAGGCGTTTGTGTTGATGAATGACGAGACCTACCTCGAGTTCTCGCGCAAGCTCGCCGAGCGCCTCTTCACCGACATTAATGGCCCCTGGCAGGAAAAGCTCGATGAGCGCCTGCGCCGGGGATTCCGCCTCGCCACCGGCCGCAATCCGAAGGACGAGGAACTCCAGACCTGGATTTCCTTCACCAATGAAAACCTCGAGCGCTTCAACGCCAAACCCGAGAACGCCGAGAAATTCCTCTCCTACGGCGAGACCCCCCGCGAAAAATCCCTGCCGCCCACCGAACTCGCCGCCTTGTCGTTCAGCATGTCCACCATTTTGAATCTCGATGAAACAATTACCCGCGATTGATTGTCCAACCCACCACGACCTATGAGAAATCCCGTCGAAGAACACCTCCTCAACATCAGCCGGCGTCAGTTTTTTGGAAAAATGGCGCAGGGCATCGGCGCCATGGCGCTGGGCTCGATCCTGAACAATAATATTTTCGCAGCGCCAACGAGCCCGTTCGAGAGCGGCTTTCTCGGCTCCCCTCACTTCGCGCCGAAGGCCAAGCGGATCATCTACCTCTTCCAGCACGGCGGACCGTCGCAGATGGATCTCTTCGACTACAAACCCGGCCTCGCGTCGCAGTTCGACAAGGACCTCCCGAAATCCGTGCGCGGCGATCAGCGCATCACCGGCATGACCTCGGGCCAGTCCCGCCTACCGATCGCACCTTCGATTTTCCAATTTAAAAAATACGAGAATAACCAAGATGGCCTCTGGGTTTCCGAACTCTACCCGCACACCGCCAGCGTCGCGAAGGACCTCTGCGTGGTCCATTCGGTCTTCACCGAGCAGATCAACCACGAGCCCGGCGTGTCGTTCCTCCAGAGTGGACACCCGCTCCCCGGCCGCCCGTCGTTCGGCGCCTGGATCAGCTACGGCCTCGGCAGCATGAACGAAAACCTCCCGGGCTTCGTCGTGATGATCAGCCAAGGCCGCGGCAACGCGCAGTTCGTCTCCTCGCGCCTGTGGGGTTCGGGCTTCCTGCCCAGCGAGCACCAAGGCATCAACCTCCGCGGCGGCAGCGAGCCGGTTCTTTTCCTCCAAGATCCGAATGGCATCGACCGCTCCGACCGCCGCCGCATGCTCGACCAGCTCGCCCGTCAAAACCACGAGGAGGCCCACCAAAGCATGGACCCCGAGGTCATCGCCCGCATTTCCCAATATGAAATGGCCTACCGCATGCAGACCGCCGTGCCGGAACTCACCGATTTCTCGAACGAATCCCAGGAGACGCTCGACATGTATGGACCCGATGTGAAGACCCCAGGCTCCTACGCCTACAACTGCCTCATGGCCCGCCGCCTCGCCGAGCGCGATGTCCGTTTCGTGCAACTTTACCACCGCGGTTGGGACCAGCATTCCAATCTTCCCACCCATCTCCGCTGGCAGTGCGAGGATACCGACCAGCCGCAGGCCGCGCTCGTCAAGGATCTCAAGCGCCTCGGCATGCTCGACGACACGCTCGTCATCTGGGGCGGAGAATTCGGCCGCACCACCTACAGCCAGGGCGTCCTTACAAAGGACAATCACGGCCGCGACCACCATCCGCGTTGCTTCACCATGTGGTTCGCCGGAGGTGGCACCAAGCCAGGCATCACCTACGGAAAAACCGACGACTACTGCTACAACATCATCGACAAGCCGATGCATGTGCACGACCTCCACGCCACGCTCATGCACCTCATGGGCATCGAGCACGAGCGGCTTACCTACCGCTACCAAGGTCGCGACTTCCGGCTCACCGATGTCCACGGCCACATCGTGAAGGAAATCCTCGCTTAAAAAATTCCGGGGAGCTTCTGAATGACCACACCCTCCCGCCTCGTGCGGATTGCTTTTGGTTTACTTCTGGCGAGTTTGGCCACCGCCGCTTTGATCTACTCCGGCTTCGCGCCGGCGCCTCCGGTTCCTGAAAAACTCATGCTGTTCGTCGGGCGGTTCCACCCGCTCATCGTCCACCTGCCGATCGGCTTCCTCGCCGCGATCGCCGCGCTTCAGATGCTGCAATGGGTTTTCCGATTCGAATTCCGCACGGCGAACCGCGTCCTGCTCTGGCTTTGCGCCCTCTCGGCGATCGCCTCCACCGCTCTCGGCACCTTGCTCATCTGGCCGGGCGACTACAGCGGGGAAATCCTCGACGACCACCGCTGGTTCGGCATCGCCACCTCGGCGGCGTGCGTGTGGATGCTCGTCGCGCACCACTTCCCGGGCTGGCTCGGCCGTTTCGCCTACACGCTTCTGCTGTTCGCCTCGCTGGGTCTCGTCGCCGCCACGGGTCACTTCGGCGGCTCGCTCACGCACGGCGAGGACTACCTCACCGCCTATCTCCCGGTCGCCCTCGGCGGAAAACCCGAGCCGGTCCCTGTGGATAAAGGCACCAAGGAAGACGCCGCCATTTATGTCGCGGCGATCCAGCCGATCATCGAAGCCAAATGCGTGGAGTGCCACAACCCCTCCAAGAGCAACGGCAACCTCCGCATGGACACCATGGCGCTCCTCCTCGCCGGTGGAAAACACGGCCCGTCTCTGAAGCCGGGCGATGCCGCCGGGAGCCTCATGATCGAGCGCGCAAACCTCCCGATGGACGACAGGGAGCACATGCCGCCCCCGGGCAAACCCCAGCTCACCGAGCCCGAACTCGAGCTTCTCACCTGGTGGATCGACCGCGGCGCGAAGGAACGCCAACCGCTCACCGAGGATTTGCCGCCGAAAGCCGCACTCGCCCTGCTCGAGCAGAAACTCGGCTTCCAAGTCGCCGCGCCCGAGTTGCCCATGCTCTCCTGGGAGGAAGTGGCCAAAGCCGGCGCGCCCCTCGCAAAAGTCCCCTACATCGCCGTGCGCCGCGTTTCGAGGGACTCGTCGGAATTGAATGTCTTCATCGGCGCCGAGGCACCCGACCCCGACGCCCTCGTTGCGAGCTTGGAACCGATCAAAGCGAACATCGTCCTGCTCGATGCCGGCAAAACCAAGCTCACCGGCGCCGCCATCCCCGCCATCGCCGGATTCACCAACCTTCAGGAACTCCGCCTGCACGAAACCGAGATGACCGACGAGGATGTGGCCAAACTCGCCCCGCTCCGGAAGCTCGCCAAAATCAATCTCAACGGCACCGAAGTCACCGACCGTTCCGTGGAGTTCCTCACGAAATTCCCGAACCTCGTCCAGCTCGCTGCGTGGGACACCACGATCAGCCCGGTGGCTGCGAAGACCTTCGTGACCACCCGTTTCCCGGAAAACAAAAAACGCCGCGTCCAAGAGGAAATCTCCGCCCTCGAAGCCAAGCTCGCCGCGATGAAAGTCGAAGTCCTCGGCATCGAAATCCCCGACCAACCCCCGCCGCCGATGGTCGATGGCGACCTCTATTGGACCCCGCTCGCCGCCTCCGCCTCCTCGGAGTATGACGACAAATATCTCGTCAAAAACCTCTACGACGGCGGCGCCAAACTCGCCGATATCGGCACGCCGAACAACCAAGGCTCCGACTACGCCGGCAAGGGCCCGGGTCCATTCATCGTCGTTTACGACATGGGATCGCCCATTGTTTTCTCCGGCATCCTCTACGCGCAGCGAGCCCTTGCCCAAGACAAAGCCGGCAAAATCGAAATCCGCGTCACGAATTCCGACCCCGGCACCGCCTCGAAGGACATGGCGATCCTCAAGCGCCCGGCCGACCACGAGGTCACGCTCCAGCCCAGCGCCCCGAACGACCGCGCCCTCACACGCTACGGATTCGGCAAGGACCTCAAAGGCCGCTTCGTCGTTTTCTCGATCAACAGCCCACCGACCGCCGGCAACATCGGCGGCTACGAACTCGTTCTTGGAAAATTCCCGCTCTCCCGCGAGGAACTCCAAGCCGATATCACCGCCGATCCCGCCAAATACGGCACCCTCATCGGCACCAAAGCCAAGGCCACCACGAGCAGCGACACCACCCACACGCCGCCAGAGGGTTTGGTGAAATTCCTCGACCCGATGATCAGCACCATCCCCTTCGCCTTCCACACCGAGATCGAGAAAAACCCATGGGTGAAGCTCACCTTTCCCGCGAAAGTCCGCCTCTCGGCCATGACCATCGTGAACCGCCGCGAATACAAGGAGCGCACGGCCGGAATGGTCTTCCAACGCCTCACCGACTCCGGCGAATGGGAAACCATCTGGAAATCCGACCAACCCCGCGAAGTCTGGAATGTGGACCTCACCAAGCTCGAACCCGAAGAACGCGAAGCCACAGAGTTCCGCCTGTTCATCGACTCCGAGACACCCACCTACTTCCACCTCGCCAACCTCTCGCTCTGGGGTGAGGAACTCTCGCCGCCCCCCCGCCGCCACCCCGACTCCGTCGCCCGCCCCGAAGCCAAAGAAAAAACCGTAACTCCATCGGGAAATCAAATTTCGAGCCTTCCATGGAGGGCAAGCCTCCCGCCTGCTATCCAATCCCTTGCCCCTGCGCACCAATCAAAAATTTAAAAAGCAGGCTCTTTTTGGTAGGACCCTCTTGCCATGAGCAAGCTGGAGCGTGTGATTGTTCCTGAAATTCTGGACTCCTTGGATCCGGAAGATCCTCGGGCTGTCCGGAGTCGCTGGGACTTGCGGTGGATTGATTTTTATCTCGGCAATTCGCGATGGATCGTGCGGCAACTGAAAGGTCGAATCTCTGGCCCGGCGCGAATCATGGAAATCGGAGCGGGCGAGGGGAGCCTTTGCCGGAATGTCCATGCCGCGTTGCCTTCATCCCGCGTGACCGGTCTCGACCTGGTGTCGCGGCCCTCGGGTCTTCCGCCGGCGATTGATTGGAGATGCGGAGATTTTTTTCAAACCCTCGGCGATACCGAGGCCGAGGCCTGTGTCGGTAGCCTCATCTTGCATCATTTCTCAGATGCGGCGTTGCGCGAACTCGGCGAGCGTTTGCAGTCCTTTCGTCTGATCATTTTCTGCGAACCACTCCGCTCGCGCCTTCCGCTGCTTCTTTCCAAACTCTCGAATCCGTTCCTTGGCGAAGTGACCCGCCACGACATGCCTGCGAGCATCCGAGCTGGATTCCGTCGAGGCGAACTGCCGGCACTCTTGGGGTTGGATTCAAAAAAATGGATCCTACGGGAATTATCCCACTGGCGCGGATCGTTGAGGCTAGTAGCCTCGCGCCGTTGAAAAACCCCATCACCATCGCGGGAGGAGGGCTGGCCGGGCTTTCACTGGGCATCGCGCTGCAATCCCGTGGCGTGACGGTGACGCTGCACGAGGCCTCCACTTACCCGAGGCATCGCGTGTGCGGGGAATTCATCAGCGGCGTGAGCGAGGAAACCCTCGAGACGCTGGGCATTGGGGATTGTCTGGATGAGGCGACGCATCTTCTCAGCGCGTCTTGGAATGACCCTGCCGGGCGGCTCGTCGAAATGCAGGCGCCCGGCCGTGGAATTTCCCGCTGGAAACTCGATGCCCATCTTCAACAGCAATTCCTCTCTCTCGGGGGCAGGCTGGTTACCAACTCCCGTGTGGCTCCCGCTTCTGGCGTCATCTGGGCCGCGGGGCGTCCACGGAAACCCTCCTCCTGGCTCGGGCTGAAATGCCACGCCCGCAACCTGCCTCTCACCCACGATCTGGAAATGTTCACCTCGCCTGGCGGATACATCGGGCTCGCGAGAATTGAGGACGACCAGGTGAACATCTGCGGGTTGTTTCAAAAGAAGCCCCCAAGCGGCGCGAAAGGGAGCGCGCTTCTTCTCTCCATGCTTCGCGAGTCCTCGCTGGGTGTTCTCGCCGATCGCTTGGAAGCGGCGGACATCGAGGAATCGAGCTTTTGCGGGGTGGCGGCATTTCAAACCGGACAACAAGAAGGCCCGGAATTCTGCATTGGTGACGCCGCGAGTATGATTCCACCCTTCACGGGAAATGGAATGACCATGGCCTTCGAGTCCGCGGAGTGCGCCCTGCAGCCGGCGGTGGACTACGCAACCGGCCGGAAATCCTGGCTGGAAGCCGCCTCGGAATCCACCGCCAGCCAAGCGCGCCGTTTCAATCGCCGCCTCGCCGTGGCGGGTGCGATTCACCGAATCCTGCTCAATCCCCTCGGCCTGCGAGTCACCAGCGCCCTGGCCCGCCGGAAGTGTCTCCCCTTTCAAACCCTCCTCCACCTTGTTCGTTGATGTATCTCCAATCCCTCGCCACCGCCTTTCCGCCGCACGCCTTCACCCAGCGCGAATGTTTTGAAATCCTGAGCCAATCCGGGGCGATGAAGGGCTTGCGGGGGCGTTCGAGGGACCTCCTGCAGAAAGTTCTCACCGGCGATTCCGGCATCGAAACGCGTCGGTTTTGCGATCCCGATTTGAAGAAGACTTTTGGCTACGAGGCGGGCGCCCTGCACCAGCATTTTGAATTCCACGCGCCGAGGCTCGCCTCTGAGGCGCTTCTCAAAGCCTGCGATCTCGCCTCAATAAAACCCTCAGGCATCGATGCGCTGCTCGTCTGCACCTGCACCGGCTATCTTTGTCCGGGATTGAGTAGCTACATTTCCGAAAGGCTCGGGCTCCGCCCCAATGCCTTTCTTCAAGACCTGCTCGGCCTCGGCTGTGGGGCGGCGCTGCCCCTTCTCGAAACGGCGCGCGGATTTCTGGCAGCCAACCCCGACGCGACCGTAGCCACGATCGCCGTCGAGATTTCCTCTGCTGCCTTTTATCTCAACGACGAGCCCGGCGTCCTCATCAGCCTCTGCCTTTTTGGCGATGGAGCCGCCGCCGCCATCTGGAAAGCGGAAAGCCAAGGAGGCCAGTTGCGTTTCCAGAATTTTCGAACCATCCACCAGCCCGAACACCGCGAAAAAATCCGCTTCGTCAATGCCGGTGGACGCCTCAAAAACCAGCTCCACCGCGAAGTTCCCGAGCTTGCCGCCAAGGCCGTCGCTCAGCTCTATGACATGAGCTCCAACGCCCCTCGGAAGATCATCGCGCACACCGGCGGGCGGGATGTCATCGAGGCCATCGAGCGCGCCATTCCTGGCCAAAAGCTGAGCGCAACCCGGGAGATTCTACGCCAATACGGAAACATCAGCAGTCCAAGCGTCCTCGCTGCCTTGGAGCATTCCCTTGCTACCTCGCCGCACGCCGAAAGCCTCTGGCTCACCGCCTTCGGAGCCGGCTTCGCCGCCCACAGCGGAGAATTAGTGGCCAGTCAGGATGTTTGATTTTTACTCCACTCGCATCCTGCAGGCTTGGATTGCGGACATTCTCGAAATAAAAAAATATCGGTCGATGCTGGTAGCGAAGTTCATCGCACGCTTCCGGCCGTCATCGCAGTCCTTGAAATAGAATAAAAATGCACACGGATCCTCATTCGACGGGTGGCGGGAGTTTTACGGATTTGTTTATCCGTCGGCCGGTTTTGGCGGTCGTCGTGGCTTTGTTGCTGCTGATCGCAGGCGGGCAGGCGATTTTTACGCTGACGGTGCGGCAGTATCCCCGGAGTGACAATGCCTCGGTGACCATCTCGACGATTTACATCGGGGCGAACGCGGATCTCGTGCGGGGTTTCATCACCACGCCGATCGAGCGGGCGATCGCGGCGGCGGACGGCATTGATTATGTGGAGTCGGAAAGCTCGCAGGGGCGCTCGCTCATCACGGCACGGCTGAAGCTGAATTACGACCCGACCAAGGCCCTGTCGGAGATCAGTGCGAAGGTGGACCAAGTGCGCGGCGACCTTCCGCCTGAGGCCGAGGTGCCGATCATCGATATCGAGAGCGCGGACTCGAAACGCGCGGCGGCCTACTTGCGATTCGTCTCGGATATTCTGAAGCCGAACGAAATCACGGACTACCTCGCGCGGGTCGTTCAGCCGAGGCTCTCGGCGGTCCCGGGGGTTCAGCGCGCCGAGATTTTGGGCGGGCGGACCTTTGCGATGAGGATTTGGCTGAAGCCCGACCGCATGGCGGCCCTCAACATCAGCCCCGCGCAGGTTCGCCGCGCCTTGGCAGGAAACAACTACCTCTCCGCCGTGGGCCAGACCAAAGGCTCGCTCGTGACGGTGAACCTCACGGCAAATACCGACCTCCGCACGGTCGCGGAGTTCGAGCAACTCGTGCTGCGGGAGAGCGGCGGCGCGGTGGTGCGGTTGAAAGACATCGCCGATGTGCAACTCGGTGCGGAAAATTACGACTCGGCGGTTCGATTCAGCGGCGAGCAGGCGGTTTTCATGGGCGTGTGGGTGTTGCCAAACGCCAACGCGCTCGATGTGATCCGCGCCGTGCGGGCGGAGTTGGAGAAAATCAAAGCCGAGCTGCCAGTGGGCCTCACAGCGGGGGTGGGCTACGACTCGACCGTTTACATCACCGATGCCATCAGCGAGGTGCTCAAGACGCTTATCGAAACGCTCCTGATCGTTGTCGTCGTCATATTTCTTTTCCTTGGATCGTTTCGCGCGGTGCTCGTTCCGGTATTGGCAATTCCCTTGTCGATTCTCGGCGCGGTATTCCTGATGCAGGCGGCGGGGTTCACGGTGAACCTCCTCACCCTGCTGGCCATCGTCCTTTGCGTGGGTCTGGTGGTGGACGATGCGATTGTGATCGTGGAAAATGTGGAGCGCCACTTGTCGGATGGCATGAAGCCGTTCGACGCTGCGATCCTCGGAGCGAGGGAACTCGTCGGACCGGTGGTGTCGATGACCGTCACGCTGGCGGCCGTTTATTTGCCGATCGGCTTGCAAGGCGGGTTGACGGGGTCGTTGTTCCGAGAGTTTGCCTTCACGCTGGCAGGTGCTGTTTTTATTTCGGGCATCGTGGCGCTGACGATTTCTCCGGCGATGAGTTCGTGGCTTCTCAAGCCGGGCATGGAAGAGCGCGGGTTTGCTGGTGTCGTGGCGCGGGGCTTCGGGCGGCTCCGGGATTCCTATGGCCGCGTGCTCGACAAGGTCCTCGCCAACCGCCCGTATGCCTACGCGGTGTGGGTGGTTATTTTTCTCCTCTGCATTCCCATGTTCATCCTCTCGCCGAACGAGCTGTCGCCGGATGAGGATCAGGGCGTGATTTTCGGCATCGTCGAGGCGCCGGCGGATGCCACGCTCGATGAAACCGTTCGCTATGCCGACCAAGCCACGAAGATTTTTTTGGATGTGCCCGAGACCTCCTACACGTTCCAGCTCACGCAGCCGACCTTCGGCTTTGGCGGCATGGTGCTGAAGCCTTGGGGAGAGCGCGATCGCACGCCGAAGCAGTTGCAGGCCGAGATCGCGCCAAAACTCTCCAAGCTCGCGGGGATAAGGATGTTTCCCGTCACTCCGCCCGCGCTGCCGGGTGGCGGAGATTTTCCTGTGGAGTTCGTCATCGCATCCACCGCCGAGCCCGCCCAAATCCTCGAGATCGCCCGTGAGCTTCAGCAGAAGGCGGCCAAGAGCGGCATGTTCGCCTTCCCGCCGATCATCGACACCAAGGTCGACCAGCCCCAGACCGAGATCGTTCTGGACCGCGACAAGATCGCCTCGCTCGGGCTCGACCTGCGCCAGATCGGCGAGGATCTCTCCGCCATGCTCGGCGGAAATTTCGTGAACCGCTTCAACATCGACGGCCGCAGCTACAAGGTCATCCCGCAAATCCAGCGCGCCGACCGGCTCAATCCCGCCCAGTTGCAGGAGATTTATGTCACCGGTCCCGAAGGCCGCCTGATGCCGCTCGGCTCGGTCGCGACACTCCGCAACTCCGCCGAGCCGAGGTCGCTCAAGCGCTTCCAGCAGCTCAATGCCGTGAAGTTGAGCGGCGTGGCGATCCGCCCGCTCGACCAAGCCTTGCGTTTTCTAGAGGACGAGGCCACGAAAATCATGCCGCCCGGCTATGTGGTTGATTACACCGGCGAGTCGCGCCAACTGCGTGCGGAGGGGAGCAAGTTCCTGCCCTCGCTGGTCCTCGCCCTGCTCCTGATTTTCCTCGTGCTCGCGGCGCAGTTCAACAGCTTCCGTGATCCCTTCATCATTCTGCTCGGCTCGGTGCCGCTGGCGATGTTCGGCGCGCTGATTTTCACCTTCCTCAAAATGCCCGCGCCGAATGTGCCTTTCTGGACGAATGGTTGGACGACGACTCTCAACATCTACTCGCAAGTCGGTCTCGTCACGCTAGTCGGCCTCATTGCGAAAAACGGCATCCTGATTGTGGAATTCGCGAACCGCCGCCAGCGCGAGGGTTTCGTGAAGCTCGAGGCGATCCGAGATGCCGCACGCGTGAGGTTGCGTCCGGTTTTGATGACGACCATCGCGACGGTCGTAGGCCACTTCCCGTTGGTGCTCGTCACCGGAGCCGGAGCCGCCGCCAGAAACTCGATCGGCCTCGTGCTCGTCGGAGGAATGGCGATCGGAACGATTTTCACCCTCTTTCTCGTCCCAGCGCTTTACATGCTTCTGGCGAAGGAAAAGTCCGGCAAGGCCTGATCAGCCGGGCGCATTCCATGAACTGTTGGCATTTGAGGGCGCCCGTTTTTAACTGCATCACAATGCGGCCCAACGGAATAGGGCGCTCCACTCGTAGCCCGCGAGCTCGCCATCCGGGATGCAGCCATTGCCCGGTCCATCTGGGCGTAGGCTTCGCTCGATGGCCTCGATGGCTGAGACAAGCGCACTTGGCTGAGATGCTGGATTTTTTGAGTCATCCGATGTCATTTTGAATCCGCTGAAAAATAGGGTATTGCAAACAAAAACTAAGGGGTCCGATGCTCAGCCGCGCGAACCGAAAATTGCCGACCCCACGCGCACGATCGTCGCTCCCTCGGCGATGCCTTGCTCGAAATCGCCGCTCATTCCCATGGAAAGTTCGGAAAGCGGCAGGCCGGTCTGTGAGGCAAGCCGGTTGCGGAGTTCGCGGAGCTTCGCAAAAAACGGCCGCGCCTCGTCGGGGTTGTCGCTGTAGGGTGCCATGGTCATCAGGCCCCGGATGCGCAGGAAGGGCAGGGGAGCGAGGTTTTCTAGAGCGGCGGGGAGGTTTTCGGGCGCGAACCCGAATTTCGATTCCTCGCCGGAGACATTCACCTCGAGCAGCACATTCGCCGTCACTCCGAGTTCTCCCGCGATGCGGTTGATTTGGGCGGCGAGGTTTTCGTTGTCCACGCCATGGAACAGCGCAAAGCGGCCCACGACCTTTCGGATTTTGTTGGTCTGAAGATGCCCGATGAAATGCCACTCGATCCCGGGAGGGAGGGCATCGAGTTTGGGAAGCGCGTCCTGCACGCGGCTTTCGCCAAAAGCCCGCTGACCCGCCTCAAAGGCTTCACGGATCAGCTCGGGAGGATGGGTTTTGGAAACCGCCACCAACCGAATCTCCGAGGCTTTGCGGCCACATCGGGTCGCCGCGCTTTCGATCCGCGCATAGATTTCAGAGAGGTTTTTTTGAACAGAACTCATGGTTTCGCGAAAAAGGATGCCTGACTTTTCATGCGAGTCGAGAGGCTGCCGCACACATGGTCGCACATTTCGAAAATTGTCGGATCCGCGATCGAGTAAAAGACCTGCAACCCCTCCTTGCGGCGCCTCAAAATCCCGCTCTCCTGCAAGGCGTGGAGGTGGCGCGAGACATTCGCCTGGGTGAGGCCGGTCGCCTCGGTAAGGTCTTTCACGCATTTCTCGCCGCTCTCCAATTCGATAAGAAGCTTCAGTCGGTTCGGCTCGCCAAGCACGCGGAAGCGGGCGGCGATCATCTCCAAGGCTGCCGGTGGCATGTCCCGGCGGGTGTTTTTTTTGGATGCGGGCATAAAGTTTAAGATTGCATATATAATTATTCACTCATATTGTCGAGGGGAGATTTTACTAGCCCATGAAAACAACCACTCTCATCCGCAGCATCGCGGTGTCCCTTTTCCTCCCATTTGCCCCGACGCTGGTTCACGCGCTCGAGACCCATTCCGTCGCGTCCGCAAGCCGTCCAGTGACGGAGGAGGTCGTTGGTTCGGTCAGAACTCGCATTCGTTCGGTGATCGAAGCCAAGGTGAGCGGGCGCATTTCGGAGATGCCGATCATTCTCGGGCAAAAGGTCAAAGCCGGGGAGCTTCTGGCCAAAATCGATGCCCGCGAGATTCAGGCGCGCCTCGAGCAGGCGGAGGCTCAGCGGGAGCAGGCATCGCGGGACTTGGACCGCGCGCGCACGCTGGCCCAGAAGCAGGTTTCCAGCAAACAGGAACTCGACGCCGCCGAGGCCCGCGCCCGGGTGGCGGAGGCGGCATGGAGCGAAGCCCGCACCATGATGGGTTACGCGAATGTCACGGCGCCATTCGATGGGGTGGTTTCGCGGCGTTTGGCGGAGGTCGGCGATCTCGCTGCCCCAGGCAGGCCGCTTTTGGAAATCGAGGATCGCGGAGAACTTCGCTTCGAAGCCGATGTGCCGGAGGCGTTGATCGGCATGGTGAATGCTGGCGACCGCCTTGAAGTCACCATTCCCACAATCAGGAAAACCTTCATAGGCGTCGTCGCCGAGGTTTCACCAACCGCCGAGGCCGCAAGCCGCACCTTTCTCGTGAAGCTCGATCTCCCCGCATCGTCCGAACTTCGCGCGGGTCAGTTCGGCCGCGCCGCCGTTCCTGTCGGCGAGGCAAAATCGATCCGTATCCCCGCCGCCGCCATCGTGAAGCGCGGACAGATGGAGATTGTTTTTGTGAACGACCAAGGCAAAGCCCGCCTTCGCCTCGTAAAAACGGGAAAAACCTTTTCCGATGGCGTGGAAATCCTCGCCGGTCTGGCCGAGGGCGATGCCGTGATCGTCACGGAACCCGCACGTTTGATTGACGGCCAACCAGTGGAGGCCGCGAAATGACCCCCTCCGACAAACAACCCGACAATTCCGCGCATGGTTTGGCGGGGCAGATCGCGCAGGCTTTCATCAATTCCAAGCTGACGCCGTTGTTGGTCATCGTTTCCGTCCTTCTCGGCCTATTTGCTGTCATCGCCCTGCCGCGCGAGGAGGAGCCTCAGATCAAGGTGCCGATGATCGATGTGATGGTCTCGATGCCGGGCGCCAGCGCCAAGGAGATCGAGGAGCGTGCGACGCGTCCGATGGAACAGCTTTTGTGGGAAATCCCAGGCGTCGAATACATCTACTCGACCTCCCGCCCCGGCGAGTCGCTGCTCATCGTGAGATTCCTCGTCGGCTCGGATTTGGAAACCAGCCTCGTCCGCCTGAACGACAAGCTGAGTTCGAATTTCGATCGCATCCCGCCCGGTGTGGGAATGCCTCTGGTGAAGCCGCGCTCGATCGATGATGTGCCGATCCTCGCGCTCACTTTTCACAGCAAAACCCATGACCATCTCACGCTCCGCCGCTTGGCAGCCGAGGTGAATGATGCGGTGAAACAAGTCCCGCTCGTTGCTGAGACCACGCTGATCGGTGGCAACAAACGCACACTGCGCGTCCAGCTCGACCCCGCCCGCCTCGCCTCGCGGAATCTGAGCCCTGCCGGCATCGTGCCAATGATCCAGCAGGCCAATCGCCAGTTCGCCTCCGGTGGACTGACCGCTGACGACAAGGAAATCGCCGTGGAAACCGGGGCGTTCCTCGAAACAGCCGAGGATGTGGGCCACATCGTTGTGGGCGTGAACAATGGCAAACCCGTCTATCTCCGAGAAGTCGCCACCATTCTCGATGAAGCCGAGGAGCCGACGCAGTATGTCCTGCATTCCCGTGCCGAAAAAAACTCCCCTGACGAGGCGGCGGTTACGCTCAGTATCGCGAAGCGTCCCGGGGCGAACGCCATCACCGTCGCCGAGGCCGTCCTGCGCAAGGTCGAGGCTCTCAAGGGAAGCCTCATTCCGGCAGACATCGAGGTAAGCGTCACGCGCAACTACGGCGAGACTGCTGCGGAGAAATCCAACGAACTCCTATTCCACATGGCGATCGCTGTGGTGAGCGTTTCGCTGCTGATCCTCTTCGCTCTCGGCTGGCGCGAGTCGCTGATTGTGGCCATCGCGAT
>JBILML010000032.1:0-31132 GCA_044375555.1 Terrimicrobiaceae bacterium | reverse complement strand
GAAATCCTCGCCCAGTGGGAATCCAGCGGCCTCTACGCCAAAATCCAGGAGCGCCGGAAGGACGCCCCGCTCTACCTGCTCCACGACGGCCCGCCCTTCGCGAACGGCGATGTCCACATGGGCACTGCGCTGAACAAAATCCTCAAGGACTTCGTGGTGAAATCCAAAACGATGGCCGGCTTCCGCGCACCGTTCGTTCCAGGCTGGGACTGCCACGGCCTCCCGATCGAGTTCCGCGTCGTCAAATCCTCCGCCGGCCTCGCGCCCGCCGAGGTCCGCCGCCGCTCGGAGGAATACGCCCGCAAGTTCATCGACATCCAGCGCCGCCAGTTCAAACGCCTCGGCGTTCTCGGCGATTGGGAAAACCCCTACCTCACTCTCGATCCCGGCTACGAGGCCGGAATGATCCGCGCCTTCGCGAAGTTCGTCGAAAAAGGCCTCGTCTATCGCAAGAAAAAACCCGTCCTCTGGAGCACCGGCGCACACACCGCCCTCGCCGAAGCCGAGGTGGAATACGCCGAGCGCACCGACCCGGCGATCCATGTCGCCTTCGCCGCCGCGAGCGGTCCGATCGGCGATGCCTCGTTCGTCATTTGGACGACCACGCCGTGGACGCTCCCCGCGAACCTCGCGATCGCCGTCCACCCACAGGAAAAATACACCCTCCGCGTGGTCACTCTCGCGGATGGTTCGACCAAGTCGCTCGTCATCGCCAACGCGCTCTGGGAGGCCTTCCTCGCCGAAACCAAATCCTCGGCCGCTCCCCCCGAACGCGAATTCACCGGCGCCGAACTCGCCGGCTCGAAAGCCCGCCATCCCTTCCTCAACCGCGAGGTTCCTGTCATCACCGCCGATTTCGTCACCATGGAAAAAGGCACGGGGCAGGTGCACATCGCGCCGGGCCATGGCGCGGACGACTACCTCGCTGGCCAAGCGAACGGACTCGATGTCCTCTCGCCCGTCGATGCCTACGGCAAATTCACCGACGAATGTGGCATTCCCGAGCTCGTCGGCCTCCATGTCCTCGATCAGGGCAATAAGGAAATCCTCCAAATCCTCGCCGCGCACAGCGCACTCCTCGGCCAGTCCGCTTACCTCCACGACTACCCGCACTGCTGGCGCTCCAAAACGCCGATCCTCTTCCGCGCGGTGGAGCAATTTTTCATCCGTATCGACGGGATCCGCGAGGCCGCGCTCCGCGAGGTGGACGCCACGCAATGGATTCCGCATTGGGGCCGCAACCGCATTCGCGGCACGGTGGAATCCCGCCCCGACTGGTGCATCTCGCGCCAACGCACCTGGGGCGTGCCGCTCCCGGTTTTCTACAACGACAAAAACGAGCCAATCCTCGACCCCGCCGTCATCAACAAAGTCGCCGAGGTTTTTTCTGAAAAAGGAACCAACTCGTGGTTCGAACTCGACGATGCCGCTTGGGCCGCACTAGTTGGTCTTCCCGCTAGCACCACCCGCCGTAACGACACGCTTGATGTCTGGATTGATTCCGGCCTCAGCCACGAAACCGTCCTTCGCCAGCGTCCCGAACTCGCCTTCCCCGCCGACCTCTACCTCGAGGCGACCGACCAGCATCGCGGCTGGTTCCAGAGTTCGCTCATGACCTCCGTCGCGCTGAACGAAAAAGCCCCCTACCGCACCGTGCTCACCCACGGATTCGTGATGGATGTCGACACGCGCAAGAAAATCTCGAAATCCGCCGCGGGCGGCTACCAGAAGCCCACGGACGCCGACCACTATGTGAACAAATACGGTGCCGACCTGCTCCGCCTGTGGGTGAGCAGCGTGAACTTCACCGACGATGTGCCCTTCTCTGAGGAAATCTTCACGCGCCTCTCGGATGCCTACCGCCGCGTCCGCAACACACTCCGCATTCTTCTCGCGAACCTCCACGACTACGACGCCCCAAATCCTCCCGCGCCGGAGTCGCTCACCTTCGTCGATCGCTGGATCCTCGCGCGTCTGCAGGAGGTCGTCTCCACCTGCCTCGACGCCTACGAAAAGCTCGAGTTCCACCGCGTCCACCACACGATCAATCAATTCTGCGCCGTCGATCTCAGCAGTCTGTATGTGGACATCACGAAAGACCGCCTCTACTGCGACGCCAAGTCCTCCCCGCGCCGCCGTGCCACGCAGTTCGCCATGCACCGCGTCTTCGACACGCTTGTTCGCCTGCTCGCACCGATCCTCGCCTACACCGCCGAAGAGGCTTGGAGCCACTTCCAGCCAGGCAGCTCGGTCCATGCGCAGGATTTTCCAAAACCTGATCCCGCTTGGCAAAACGCCGACACCATCGCGCAGATGGATGCGCTTCTTCAAATCCGCAGCCGCATTTCGCAGGCGGTGGAAAAACCTCAAAAGGCCGGCGAGATCGGAAGCGCGCTTGAAGCTCGAATCCAACTCGGTGCGACGCCCGAGGAATTGAAATCCCTCGCTCCCGTCCAAGCCGAAGCCGAGGAAATCTTCATCCTGAGCGACCTCGAAATCTCCGAGTCCCCCACCCCGACCTGCGAGGTGGCGAAAACCTCGAATGCCCGCTGCGAGCGTTGCTGGCGCCACCGCCCCGAAGTCGGAAAAAGTGCCGCGCACCCGACGCTCTGCGGACGCTGCGAATCCGCTCTCGCATGAATAAAACCGCCCAGGAGGGTCCTGCTTGTCAGGACCGATGCGGCTCTCGCAAACACGCCAATGCGGCTCTGACAAGCAGAGCCCTCCTCACGCATAGTCCCTCCTCGCCTCTCGAAATAGCCAAACCCTCACACGCCTCAGCCACATGAGACTCCTCCTGCTCCTGACGCTCCCGCTCTACATCCTCGACCAGATCACGAAGTTTCTGGTCCTCGCCAACATTCCGACCCATGTGACCATCGAGGTCATTCCTGGATTCTTCAATCTCGTGCAGGTTCACAACACCGGCGCGGCGTTTGGGATGATGAAGGACAATAATGCATTCTTCATCGGCCTCGCCTCGGTCGCGCTCGTGGCGGTCGCCGTGATGGCGCGGCGCGGATGCTTTTTGGACGCCCCGAGCCGTATTGGCGCGGCGCTGCTCGCAAGCGGAATTGTCGGCAATCTCACCGACCGCCTCCTCCACGGCTATGTCGTGGATTTTCTCGATGTGATCCTGCCGTGGTATGGCCACTGGCCGGCCTTCAATGTCGCCGACTCCTGCATCTGCGTGGCGGCATTTTTGTTTTTGATCTCAGGCTTCCTCGCACCGAAGCCGGAAACAAACTGATCCTGATTTCGTAGGGCGGGAACTTCGCTTAGGGGGAGTTTTTCAGGGCCTACCTTGAACCACCTCGCAGACTGCCAGCCGTATTTCTCCGAGTTTTTGGGCGCTGATTTTTCCTGCCAGGCGACGGACCACGGCACTGCTCGCCGTAACCAAACGCTGTGGCAAAACAAAACTTTCCATCGGTAGTCCTCCTTGAAGAAAATCTGCCGCAACCAAGGGCAATGCGGCCCTGTGAGTCGAATGTTTGCTGGTAATCTGGCATAGCAGCACATCGCCACGGTCTAAGGAGGCCAAAACAAGGGCAGGCCGGACTTTTTGGCTGCTCAAGTTCGTGAAGGGGAACGGCACGACCACCACATCGCCACCTACAAGTCCTTCCACGCCTCATCCTCCTCGGGTGAAGACCAATCAGCCGCCCAAGCGGACTCGGCCAGTGGCAACATGGATTCCCCTGTCGGTGAATCAGCGGAGTGGCGACTTTTTAGGAATGAAAGAAAAGCCATGACCTCACATCGGATTTCCTCCGGTGCGCTCTCGATTTCAGCCAGCAATGTCGTGGAAGACATAAGACGCTATGAAACTCGGATTGCCTCTTCCGTCAAGAGGGAGCGCAGGCGATCCGTGCCTTTAGCTGAGCGTGTGAATCATTTCGAGAGCGGTGACAATTCCCTCGTGCACGAAGTCGGCGCCGGTGTTTTCCAAGTTCGCGCCGTAGCCGGTGCGGACGAGGATCGTTTGGCAACCGGCGCGGCGGCCGCATTCCACATCGATCGCCTTGTCGCCGATCATCCAACTCCGAGAAAGGTCGATCCCAAATTCTCGTGCGGCCTCCTCGAGCATTCCGATGCCGGGCTTGCGGCGGGGGGTGGGGTTTTCGGGATGGTCGGGCGCGAAATACACGGCGTCGATGGCGCCGGGGAGTTGACGGAGGAATTCGGCATTCACCGCCTCGTATTGCTCGGGCGTGATTTTGCCTTTCGAGAGGCCGCTTTGGTTGGTGACGACAATCGTTATCCAACCGGCTTCGCGCAGACGATGGAGCGCCTCGAGGGTGCCGGGAAAAACCCGCACGGTCTTGGGGTCGTTGCAGTAGTTCACCTCCTCCATCAGCGTGCCATCGCGATCGAGGAATACGGCGCGGCGGTCACCCATGGTTGTGAAACGCCTCAATCAATTCCTGCGCGGTGAGCGTGGCGGTGCCGAGTTTGGCGACGACAACGCCGCTGGCGTAGTTTGAAATTTCCGCCGCTTCAGCGGGCGTGGCCCCGGCGCAAATTGCCAGAGTGTAGAGCGCGATCGCCGTGTCGCCCGCGCCCGAGACATCGAAAACCTCCCTCGCCCGCGTGGGTGTGTGATACGGCTCCGCGCCGCGACGAAAGAGAATCATGCCGTGCTCGCCGAGCGTAACCAGCAACGAGGCGAGGTCCCATTTTTTTAAAAGAATCGAGCCGGTTTCGAGGAGCGGCAGGTCGTTAAGGGGATTCTCGGCGGCGCCGGGATCCTGCAGACCGGCCATGGCGAAAGCCTCGGAGCGGTTGGGCTTCAAAAGATCGACCCCGCGCCAGTCGAGCGGGTTCGTGGGATTCGGATCGGCGGAGAGATACTTTCCGGCGTGGCGGGCCATTTGGGTTGCGCGGTCTTTGAGTTCCTGGCCGAGAAAACCCTTCCCGTAATCCTCGAAAATCACGGCGTCTACCTGAGGCAAAAGCTCCTCGATCGCCGCACAGGCCCGCTCCAAAACCTCGACGCCCACCGGGCTGCGGCGTTCGCGGTCCACGCGCACGACCTGTTGCTGACGGGCGACGATGCGGGTTTTCACGATCGTCGAGCGCGTGGGATCGGAGACGAGGGCGCCGGTGGAAATCTTCTCGGCAGCGAGCAGACTGCGGAGTTTTTCGGCGTGCGAGTCGCTGCCGACGAGGCCGCACAGATGCACCTCCGCGCAGAAGGGGCTGAGGTTGCGGGCGACATTCGCCGCACCGCCGGGGTAACAGGTTTCCTCGTGAACCTCGACGACCGGCACCGGGGCCTCCGGTGAGATGCGGGAGACTTTGCCCCACACGAATTCATCGAGCATCACATCGCCAATGACGAGGAGGCGGCGGCCTTTCGCGGCCTGAAGAAGATGTTGTAATCTTTCGGGATTCATTCCAGATTCTGTGACCATGTTTCTATCCAGAGACCGGTGGCACAACAACGCTCAATTTTGAAAATGCCGACCCTACCGAAAACAGTGACCGCCCTCTTCTGCGCGGCGGCCCTGACCGGCGTTTGCGTGGCGCAGAAGCCCGCCGACTCCATCGACCTCTCCGAGTTTCCCGCTCAATCCATCGACGATGTCGTCGTTCCCGTGCCCAGTGAGGTTTTCGGCGTGCTCGACAAACTCGGCAACCCGAACTGGCGCGGCGAGCAGCGCGAGAATTTGGGAAAACAAACCGGCAATCGCGCGCAAGTCGCCCTGCTTCTCGGCACCGTGATCGCCGAGGGTTTCGTGGCCGTGGAGGCTGAGGACCCCGAGCGCGTGAAGGAAATCGGACGCCGCGTCCTCTCGCTCTCGAAGGCGATCAATGTCGAAAAAGCCGTGCTCGAACGCGCCAAAAGCATCACCGACAAGGCCGATGTGAAGGATTGGCAGGCGGTGCGCAAGGAATTCGACGGCGCCCTGCAGGATGTGAAAGGTGCGATGGTGGAACTCGGCGACAACGAACTCGCCCAACTCGTGAGCATGGGCGGCTGGATTCGCGGCACCGAGGTTTTGACCTCGATCGTTCGCAAGACCTACTCGCCCGATAGCGCGGAACTCCTCCACCAACCCGCCCTGCTGGATTATTTTTCCAAACAACTCGGCACCCTCTCCAGCAAGCGCCTCTCGAACGACCGCTTCGTCGTTCGCATCCGCAAAATGCTCGAGGAAATCCGCCCGCTCATCGGCGCGAAGGACGGAAGCACCATTTCCTTGGATAATGTCAAGAAAATCAATGAAATGACACGCGATACCGTCATTTCGATCACCGGCAAGGGAGCCTGATTCGCGTGAGAAAATCCCTTTTCCTTTTTCTCCCCCTCCTCGCCCTCGCCCCGGTTTTTGCCTATGTGGACGACGCGCTGTCGTTCGCCTACGAAGCCGCGACGCCGTTCGTGAAGCAGGGTTTCAATGTCCGCGAGGACGCTTGGGGCGGCGACCTCGGAGTGAAGGACAAGCAGGCGATCCAAGCCCAACTTTTCAAAGGCAACAACTACATCTTCTGCCTCGGCACGGATGTGAAAAAAGCCGTGCTCTCCCTCGCAATTTACGATTCCGACGGCCAACTCGTCAGTGAAGAGACCTCCCGCCCGGGATTCCTCGTCACCACGAAAATCGCCCCCAAAAAGACCGGCACCTACTACGCCATCGTCACCGTGCACAAATCCCCCGTGGAGCGCACCGGCTGGGCCTTGGTTTATGCTTACAAGTAGTTTGTCGAGATTTTGATGGAAACACTCACCCTCGAATTCGAAAACGCCCGGATCGCCCAATCCCTCTACGCCGGTGATCCGAAGCTCCTCAAAGATCTCGAGGCCCGGCTCCGAGTTCGCGCCACGGCCCGCGATGGTTGGATTCGGTTTGAAGGCGAAAAGCCTGCCATCGACCGCGCGCGCAGCGTTTTCGATCAACTCCAGACCGCCGCCAAGCAGGGCGTGTCGATCCAACGCCAGGAATTCCTTCAGGCCCTCGACTCCGTTTCTCCCAACGCCTCCGCCGAACCCCTTTCGAGCCTGATCGAGACAAAAATCCACTGCTCGCCGCGCAAGCCGCCGGTCGTTCCCCGCACCGCCGGGCAGAAAGCCTACCTCCAATCGATCCAAAGCCACGACATCACCTTCGGAGTCGGCCCTGCTGGAACGGGAAAAACCTACCTCGCCGTGGCCTGCGCGGTCGCGGCCCTCAAGCAGGAAAAAATCAAACGCATCGTGCTCACCCGTCCCGCCGTTGAAGCCGGCGAGGCTTTGGGTTTCCTGCCCGGTGCGCTCGAGGAAAAAATCCTCCCCTACCTGCGCCCGCTCTACGACGCCCTCCACGACCTACTCGAGGCCGAGGAACTCCAAAAACTCATGGACCGCAATGTCATCGAGATCGCTCCCCTCGCCTACATGCGCGGCCGCACGCTCGGGAATTCGTTTGTGATTTTGGACGAAGCGCAGAACACCACCGCCGAGCAAATGCTCATGTTCCTCACCCGACTCGGCATCGGGTCGAAATGCGTCGTCACCGGCGATGTCACCCAAATCGACCTTCCTCGCAACAAACTCAGCGGATTGGTCGAGGCCGTCTCCGCCCTGCGCGATGTGCAGGGAATCGGCATGCATTTCTTTACGGAAAAGGATGTCGTCAGGCATCCATTGGTCCAGTCTATCGTATTGGCCTACAAGGATCACCGTGGATCCCGGGAGAGCCGGATTTAAAATCCTTCTTGAACCTCCCGCCTTTGGCCATTTGAATAATTCTTAACATGTTCGGATTTTTTAAGCGCTGGCGCCTGATCGATCAGGGCCGCGATTGTGGCAAGCGTCGCCGCACGATTGAGGAAAGCGAATTTTTCGAAGCGCTGGAAACGGGTTGGCCGATGCGCGCGATCATCCTCGCCGCGTTTGTCCTGGGCTTGGCAGCGTTGATTTTCACCGGCATCCAAGAGGAACCCGCGAAGAAATTCCTCCTCTGCCTCCTGATTTTCGTTACCGCCGTGGCGCAGTTGTGGATCAACCACCCGCAAACGATGCTCACGAACTCGCGGCTGGGTGTGGTTTTTGGCATTCTCCTGACGCAACTCTTTGTCATCAAAATTATTTTGTCGCAAGCCGCCAGTGGCGCGCTTGACCTCCAACTCGCCCCGCTGCTCATCCCCTACGCCTTCGCGCCGCTGGTTCTCTCCGTGCTTCTCGGTCGGAACCATGGCCTCTACGCAGCGGTTTTTTCGAGCCTCTGGGGATCACTTTTGATCGGACGCATCGATCCCGTTTTTCTCGTCATCTCGTTGATCACCGGGTTCATCGCCGTGTTTGTGACCCTGCAAGTCCGCCGCCGCAGCCGCCTCGTCCGCGCCGGCGTCTATGTCGGCCTCGCCACATGGGTGCTCGCCGCCACCTTCGGCCAGATCGGCCCGATCATTTGGGAACTCCCCGCGCAAACCGACTGGGCCATGGTCGGCTGGCAAAGTCTCGCCGCCTTCGCCACCGGCATCGCCACGGCCGTCGTCGTCAGCGGCATCCTGCCGATCATCGAGCATCTTTTCAAAATCACGACCGACATTTCCTGGCTCGAGATGACCGACCTCAACCACCCCGTGCTCAAGCGCCTGAGCATGGAAGCCCCCGGCACCTACCACCACAGCCTGGCCGTCGCCAACCTCGCCGAAGCCGCCGCCGAAGCTGTCGGCGCGAACCCGACCATCTGCCGCGTCGCTTCGTATTTCCACGACATCGGCAAGCTCGTGAAGCCCCAGTATTTCACCGAGAACACCCACCAAGGCGAAAATCCCCACGACGACCTCACACCGACCATGAGCGCCCTCATCATCATCGCCCATGTGAAGGAAGGTGTGGACCTCGCCCTGAAGCACAAGCTGAACGACGAAATCATCGACATCATCCGTCAGCACCATGGCACCTCGATCGTTTCGTATTTCTACCAGCGCGCGCTCCAGCAACAGGAGGACGCCCGCCTCGGCGGAAAAATCATGAACCTTCGCGAGGACGACATCCCCGAGGTCAGTGAAGATAGTTTCCGCTACCCCGGCCCGCGACCGCAAACCCGCGAAGCCGCCATCGTCTCCCTCGCCGACTCGATCGAAAGTGCCTCCCGCAGCCTTGACCGACCCACCCCGCAGCGCATCGACGATCTCGTCCGCTCGATCCTGCGCGAACGCCTCGCCTCCGGCCAACTCGACGAAGCCCCGTTGACCATCGCCGAAGTGTGGCGCATCGCCGAGAGCTTCCGTTTCTCACTCGTCAACATGCTCCACGCCCGCGTGGCCTACCCCAAGCGCGACGACCGCGAGGCCCCCACCCCCGAAAAACGCGAGCAAAAATCCGCTGCCTGAGCGGGCTCAGCCGACCCAGTCGAACCGCATTTCCTGCTCCACGCCGGGATCGAGGCTCAAGTGGACTGGACAATTTCTCGCCGCCTCCTCGAGCATCGCCCGCTTATCGTGAGAAGCAGGTAGCGGAATGGTGAAAACCACCGTCAACTTCGCGATCCGGCGCGGCGGTTTCGGCGTCATTTCTTTGAGCACTTTCACCTGCGTGTCGCCGAGATCGACCCCCTGCTTGCGAGCGGCGATTCCCATGATCGTGAGCATGCACGCACCGAGCGAGGTCGCCGCCAGATCGGTCGGCGAGAACGACTCCCCGCGCCCCTCATTATCCACCGGCGCATCGGTCGTGATCACCGTGCCCGAAGACTCATGCCGCGCCTCACACCGGAGGTCGCCCAGATATTTGATCGATATTTCAACCATGGCCGTAGCCTACCCCGATCCTCGCGAACTTGTCGCGGGAAGAATCCATGCCCTCAAATCAACCTCGAATCGAAGGCAAAAGGAACCGGCTTGCCGATGTGGATTTTGCGGAAGTCGGGATGCTTGGGGTTGATGAGATAGTTTGTCTCCGAGGGGATGATAACGCTCGGGATTTCCAGCACGGCAGAGCGAGCTTTCCTCACCCAGAGATCGCCGATGGCTTGAGAGGATGGCGGGGGCGGTTCCTCGCTCCAATCGGAAGGCAGTGTTGATGGGTTCATCGCTTCAACCAACGCGTCATCGAATGCCACCTCGATAGAGACACACCGGAATCGCAGGGGAGGATTGAGATGGACCAGGGTCTCGAGTGCAGCCAGAGCCATCGTGCCGCTGGCATAAACGACAGGGGTTCCGGGCGAGTTCCATCGACCTCCAAAAAGTCTGGCCCCCTCGCCATCAAAGGCAGAGGCCGCATGCCTATCCCTCAGAATCCGCCAAGCTCGCCTCTTCACGAATAGACACCGTATTCGATGCGACCGAGCAAGTTTTCGACCTCGCGGGCTCCGACCTCGCTTCGCGCAAAGTCCAACGGAACGGCACCACCGAGCCCAAACTGGGGAGCACCCAACCATTGCTTGGCGGAGTCCAGATCGCCGAAGACCTGAATGGCCTGCCCGAGAAGCCTGGCATAACGAACCACGCGATCGGAAACGGCGGGGGGGAGTTTTGCGGCTCCGCCCTTGCGCCGGTGAAATGTGGCCTTCGAAATCCCCAACATGGGAGCCAATTTGTCCGCCGGCACGGCGAGGCGGGTTTGAAGTTCAAGCAACTCCCGAAAAGGAAGCCCGACTTGAAGCGCCTCGACAAGTTTGGCGGGGGTAAACCGGCCAGACTTGGTGGCAGGAGCGGATCCTTGGACACAAAACCTGACGACTCCCTCGCCGGTGGTTCCAGCTTCAGCCCGATTGGCGACCTTACGTTTCGATAAGAGTGTTCCCATATGAGACTATAAATAGTCTCATATGGGCCAGAGTCAACTCTCCCGAATGGCGCTTAGCGCGGCGTCTTTTTACGCGAGGTCGAAGCGGTCGAGGTTCATGACTTTCGTCCAGGCGGCGACGAAGTCTTGGTGGAATTTTTTGACCGAATCGGAACTCGCGTAGACCTCGGCGAGGCTGCGGAGGATCGAGTTCGAGCCGAAAACAAGGTCGCAACGGGTGCCGGTCCATTTGACTTCGCCGGTTTTGCGGTCGCGGCCTTCGTAGTGGCCTTCGTCTCCAGAAACGGGTTTCCACTCGGTGGCCATGTCGAGGAGATGGACGAAAAAGTCATTCGTCAGCGCACCGGGGCGCTGGGTGAAGACGCCATCGCGGGACTGGCCGACATTGGCTCCCAGCACGCGCAGGCCGCCGACCAGAACGGTCATCTCGGGCGCGGTGAGGGTGAGGAGCTGGGCTTTGTCGACGAGCAATTTCTCTGCCGGGACGGAAAATTTCCTCTTCTGGAAATTGCGGAAGCCGTCAGCCACGGGTTCGAGCACCGAGAAGGAATCCACATCGGTATGTTCCTGCGCGGCGTCCATGCGGCCGGGCGTGAATGGCACGGTGAGCGTGTGGCCGGCGTTTTTCGCGGCTTGTTCGATTCCCGCTCCGCCGGCGAGGACGATGAGGTCCGCGAGGGAGATTTTTTTGCCGTTCGATTGGGCGGCGTTGAACTCGGCGCGGATGGTCTCAAGGGCGGAGAGGACTTTCGAGAGTTGGGCGGGTTCGTTGGCGGCCCAGAATTTCTGGGGAGCGAGGCGGATGCGGGCGCCGTTCGCGCCACCGCGCTTGTCGGAGCCTCGGAAGGTGGACGCCGAGGCCCAGGCGGTGGAGACGAGTTCCGAAACACTGAGGCCGGACGCGAGGATTTTTGCATTGAGGGCGGCGAGGTCGGCTTCGTTCACGAGTGGGTGGTCGACGGCGGGGATCGAGTCCTGCCAGATCAATTCCTCAGCGGGAACATCCGCCCCGAGGTAGCGGGAACGGGGGCCCATGTCGCGGTGGGTGAGCTTGAACCATGCGCGGGCGAAGGCATCGGCGAACTGCTCGGGGTTTTCCAAGAAGCGGCGCGAGATTTTCTCGTAGGCTGGATCGAATCGCAGCGAAAGGTCGGTGGTGAGCATCGTGGGCAGGTGGCTCTTGGAGGAATCGGCGGCGTCAGGGATGACGGCCTCGGCGCCTTTGGCGACCCACTGGTTCGCACCTGCGGGGCTTTTGGTGAGTTCCCAATCGTATTTGAAGAGGTTCTCGAAATAGTAATTGCTCCACTGGGTCGGAGTCTGGGACCAAGTCACCTCGAGTCCGCTCGTGATGGCGTCGGCGCCTTTGCCGGATTTGTAGGCGTTCTTCCAACCGAAGCCCTGCTCCTCGATCGGGGCGGCTTCTGGCTCGGGGCCGACATTTTTCGCATCACCGGCGCCGTGGCATTTGCCGAAAGTGTGACCCCCGGCAATGAGCGCGACGGTTTCCTCGTCGTTCATGGCCATGCGGGCGAAGGTCTCGCGGATGTCGCGCGCCGCCGCCACGGGGTCGGGATTTCCATTCGGACCCTCGGGATTCACATAAATGAGGCCCATCTGCACGGCGGCGAGCGGGTTTTCCAGTTCACGATCACCGGAATAGCGCTTGTCCTCGAGCCATTTGCCCTCGGAGCCCCAGTAGATGTCTTCCTCGGGCTCCCAGATGTCAGCGCGGCCGCCGGCGAACCCGAAGGTTTTGAAACCCATCGTCTCGAGCGCGACATTGCCGGCGAGGATCATGAGATCGGCCCAGGAAAGTTTGCGTCCGTATTTTTGTTTAATCGGCCAGAGGAGGCGGCGGGCCTTGTCGAGGTTGCCGTTATCGGGCCAGCTGTTGAGGGGGGCGAAGCGTTGGCTGCCATTCCCTCCGCCGCCGCGTCCGTCGCCTGTGCGGTAAGTGCCGGCGCTGTGCCAGGCCATGCGAATGAAGAGCGGGCCGTAGTGGCCGAAATCGGCGGGCCACCAATCCTGCGAATCGGTCATGAGCGCGGCGAGGTCCTTCTTCACCGCAGCGAGTTCGAGCGTCTGGAACTCCTTCGCGTAATCGAAATCCTCCCCCATCGGATTCGACTCGGCGGTGTGCTGGTGCAGGATGCGAAGGTCGAGTTGGTTCGGCCACCAATCGCGGTTGGTGGGGCCGGAGCCTGTGAGTTGACCGTGGTTGAAGGGGCACTTGGATTCGGTGGACATGGTTTTTTAAAAGGATTGGAGCTTTTCGATACGAACGTCGACCGACAAGGGTCGCGAACTTTTTTATCAAACGCAAACTGGCCATTGCGTGAAATAAAAAAAGGCCCCCAAGTTTTCAGGGCGGGAGTCTTTTTCTGAGAAAGTCTGGCGCTCGTTCGGGCGTGGCGATGGCGCTTGCGCGAAGGGTGGTTCCTTTCTTTACTTGCCGCCCTATGTCATCGACGGATTCCGTTCACTCGCGCAAAAACCCTTTCCGGGCGGCGCTGGCAGTGAACCGCAAACTCACAGGCGAAGGCTCCCAAAAAGAGACGCGCCACTTTGAACTCTCGCTCGCCGGTTCAGGGCTGCACTACGAAGTGGGCGATTCACTTGGGGTGTTTCCTTCGAACAATTCCGAACTGGTCGAGCTCGTGCTTCGCGAGTTGGGATTCACCGGCGACGAAGTGGTGCCGAGCGCGGATGCTGTGGAGATGCCGATCCGCGAGGCGTTGTCGAAAAGCTACATTCTCACCGAGCCCTCGAAGCAACTCCTGCAAGCCGTGGCCACCTTGGATCCTGCCGCTGCTTATTTGAATGAATTCCTGCTCCCCGAGGAAAAAGCCGCTCTCGAGAATTTCCTGTGGGGTCTGGATGTGCTGGATGTGCTTCAGCAATTTCCCGCTGCGAAATTCACGCCCGCCGAATTCGTCAAAGTCCTCCGCAAACTCCAGCCGCGCCTCTATTCCATCGCCTCCTCGCAGAAAGCCGTCGGCGAATCGGTGCACCTCACGATCGCTGTCGTGCGCTACTCGGTGGACAACAGCCCCCGCCAGCGCGAGGGGGTCTGCTCGACTTACCTGACCGAACGCACGAACGGATCAGCGCCGGTATTTGTCCACACGGCAAAACATTTTCGGATGCCGGAAAATCCCGACACGCCGATGATCATGGTCGGGCCTGGAACGGGCATTGCGCCGTTCCGTGCGTTTTTGCAGGAGCGAAAAGCAACGGGCGCAAAGGGGAGGAATTGGCTTTTCTTCGGCGACCAGCGCGAGGCCACGGATTTTCTCTACCGCGAGGAATTGGAGGCGGCGCTGGCTGATGGATCGCTTCACAAACTCGACACGGCGTTTTCCCGCGACCAAGAGCACAAAATCTATGTCCAGCACCGCATGCACGAGAACGGCGCCGAGCTTTTCGAGTGGCTCGAGAGCGGTGCGTATTTCTATGTCTGCGGAGATGCGAAGCGGATGGCGAAGGATGTCGATTCCGCCCTCCACGCGATTGTCGAAAAACACGGCGGCAAAAGCCCGGAGCAGGCCAAGGACTATGTCGAGGCTCTGAAAAAAGAGAAACGCTACCGCAAGGATGTCTATTGAAACTGGACCAAACACTTTGAACACCACACCACGCCACATCCACTTCCTCGGCATTTGCGGAACCGCCATGGGCTCCGTCGCCGCGGCCATGCAAGACAAGGGATTTCAAGTCACCGGGCAGGACGAAAATGTCTACCCGCCGATGTCCACTTTCCTCGAATCGAAGGGCGTCAAAATCACGCCAGGCTTCAATCCCTCCGACATCCCGGCCGCCGACTTGATCGTGATCGGGAACGCGATGTCGCGCGGCAATCCGGCTGTGGAGGCCGTTCTGAACCGCAAGCTCCTCTATCTCTCCCTGCCGGAAACACTGAAGCATTTCGTTCTGCGCGGACGCCACAATCTCGTCGTCACTGGAACGCATGGAAAAACAACCACCACCTCGATCCTCGCGTGGATTTTTGAATCGGCGGGACTCGAACCTGGCTACTTGATCGGTGGAATTCCCTCGAACCTCGGCCAGGGCGCCAACATCCGCGACTCGAAGCATTTCATTCTCGAAGGCGACGAATACGACACGGCGTTTTTCGACAAACGCTCGAAATTCGTCCACTACCTCCCCGAACTCGTCATCGTGAACAACATCGAGTTCGACCATGCCGACATCTACCGCGACCTCGACGAGATCAAAACGAGCTTCCGCCGCCTTCTCAACATCGTCCCCTCCGAAGGCATGGTCCTGATCAATGGCGACGACCCGAACTGCCTCGATGTCGCAAAAAACTGCCCGGCCCCGATCGTTGAGGTCGGATTTTCGGAGAACTGTGCGAATCAGATTCGAAACGCCACGCACAGCCCGTCGGGGTCCAGCTTCGAGTTATTCAACGAGACATTCACGATCCCGCTCTCCGGTGACTTCAATATCCGCAACGCCGCCATGGCCGCTTCGGCAGCCCACTACTACGGCGTTCCAGTCGAAAAAATCCGCGCCGCGCTGGCATCCTTCCAAGGCATCCGCCGCCGCCAAGAAGTTCGTGGCACAGTCAACGGCATCACGATCATCGACGACTTCGGTCACCACCCGACCGCCATCCGCGAAACGCTCGCCGGGCTTCGCAAAAAATTCGGACCCGTCCGTCTGTGGGCGCTTTTCGAACCGAGGTCGAACACCACCCGACGCGCCGTGTTTCAGAACGACCTGCCAAAAGCCTTCGCCGAGGCCGACGGGGTTTTTATTTCCCAAGTCGCCCGCCTCGACCAGTTGCCCGAAAACGAGCGCCTCAAGCCGGATCAAGTCGTCTCCGACATTGCAGCCACCGGCAAACCGGCTTTCTATGAACCCACCGCCGACTCGATCATTGAGCGCCTCAAGCCCCTCGCAAAATCCGGCGATGTCGTGATCGTTTTCAGCAACGGCGGCTTCGACGGCATCCACCAAAAGCTCCTCGATCGCCTAGCCTGACAAAGCCTCGGCGCTGGCTCAGAAATAAAATTCAACGCCCTGCTCGCGGAAGGCGGCTTTTTGGTCGCCGAGATATTTTTCACCGAGCTTGTCGAATCCCCCGGCGGCTCGGAACTCTCGGAGGAAGGCGTTGATTTTTTCGAGGAGGGCGGAATCGTCCAACCGAAGTGCGACGGCCCATTGTTCTTTGCGAACAGGGGCGAGGAGGGCGCGGGTTTTCTCGGGTTGCTCTTGGGCGTTTTTCCAAATGCTCATCTGATCGTAGAGAAACGCGTCCGCTTTTCCCTGAATGACCTCCAACACGGCGGCGGATTCTTTTTCCAGAGCGAGAATTTGGGCGTTTTTTATGTTCGCACGAGCCCAGATTTCCCCCGTGGTTCCCTGGCGGACGGCGAGGGTTTTTCCCGGTTGATCCAAGTCCGCGATTGAGGTCGCAGAGGAATTTTTGCCCACGAGGAGCGCGAGGCCGGTGCCAACATACGGCTCGGAAAAAGCCACCGAGCCGCGGCGTTCCGGCGTGTCCGTCATGGAGGAAATAATGCAGTCGATCTTTCCTGTCTGAAGCGAGAGAATGAGCCCGGTGAACGGGATATTTTCGATGCGGAGCGGCCTGCCGAGCGACTTGGCAAGCGCCTCGGCGATCTCGACGCTTATGCCCGTCGGCCGACCGGCGGGGTCAATCGTCTCAAACGGCGGATACGACAAATCCATTCCCACGACGAGGGCATTGGCTGGGGATTTGGGTTTGCAGGCCACGGTGACAGACAACGCGACGAAGGCCGCAAAAATCCCGCGAAGCCATCGCGAGGACAGGGTTGAGATCGGATTCATCGAGGCCTTTCAACCATGGCAGCGCGCCCGAACTCAAGCGGTAAGAAAGGGAGGGGCTTGGCAAACCAAGTCGCTCTGGTAGCCTCCGGCGCATGAAAAGCAAGGCTCTTGGAGAGGCCACTTGGATACTCGGATTTTTTGCGGCGGGGTGGCTCATCACCTTGGCGCTGGCACCCTTTGTCTCGTTTCTTTTCGCCGCATTACTGCTTTTCACCCTGTATTTCTTTCGCGACCCGGAGCGTGTGGCCCCGGAAGGCGAGAACATCGCTGTGTCGCCAGCCGACGGGGTTGTGACCACGATCGATGAGGTGGAGGAGTCGGAATTTTTGAACAAAAAAGTCCGCCGTATCGGGATTTTCCTCTCGGTGCTCGATGTCCATATCAACCGCGCGCCGCTGGCTGGGGAGGTCACCCACTCCGAGCCGAAGCCCGGAAAATTCCTCGACGCCCGTGACCCAAAATCCTCGTTCCTGAATCAAAGCCGCACCTGGGTTTTCTCCGGACCCGTGGCGACCGTGATGGTGAAGCAAATCACCGGAGCGATCGCTCGCCGCATTTGCCCCTGGGCCGTGGTGGGCGACAAACTCGAACGCGGCGAGAGATTCGGAATGATTCGTTTCGGATCGCGCACGGAGATGTTTTTCCCGCTTGAGGCCGAGGTTTTGGTCCAGATGGGTGACAAGGTGCGCGGCGGAGAAACGCCGGTTGCGAAATTTTAGCGATGAACTCCCAGCATCCCCACGAGCCCAAAATCTACCTCCTGCCGAATTTGATGACGGCGGGAAATCTCTTCTGTGGCTTTGCTGCGACGCTTCGCATTATCGAAGCCTCGCTCCTCGCGGTGCAGGGACTGCCCACAGGAATGCTCTACCACGAAGCGATCGCCTTCATCCTTGGTGCCTGTGTTTTTGATCTGCTTGATGGTCGCTTGGCGAGGCTGGGAGGCCACGAGAGCGCCTTCGGGCGGGAGTTCGACTCACTGGCGGACATCGTGTCTTTCGGCATCGCCCCGGCATTGCTGGTTTACCAGATTGTGCTCCGGGATTTTCAGCGGTCCGGTTGGTTGATTGCGTTCTTCTTTTTGCTGTGCGGTGGGCTGCGTTTGGCTCGCTTCAACTGCATCGCGGCGGCCACCTCCGACAAGCCAGAGAAGGATTTTCAGGGTTTTCCAATCCCCGCCGCTGCGGGCCTGATCGCCTCGCTTACACTGTTCATGCTCTGGCTGCGCGAGGACGAGCGGAGCATCGGATCGTGGAAATATGCGCTGCCGGTGTTGTTGATTTTCCTCTCCTTCATGATGTTCAGCCGCGTGAAATACCCGAGCTTCAAAAGCCTGAACTGGCGCACCCAGCGGTCCTTGCCGGCCTTTCTCGGGCTCATCTTGTTACTGGCTTTCACCGCGATGAACTACTACTGGATGCCCGCCGTTCTTTTCGTGGGATTTTTGATTTACGGATTCGTTCGCCCCTTCATCTCGAAGGCGATTCGCAAGGAAATCGAAGCCGAACCCCAGGACGAACCCGAGACGCCGGTTGAGGGAAGCTGAATTAAGAAGTTAACCACAGAGGGCACGGAGGAGAATATTTGGTTTAAGGCAGGTTGGCGCGGTTGGTTCGGGAGAGAAGCCCCTCCATGGCTTTCCAAGCCGTCGGCCAGTCACCGACTTGAATGGCCAGAGCACACTGCAAGCGGAAGCCCTCGACATCTTTCGCCTGAAGGGATTCGGTGATGAGGCGGCGGGCGCTGACATGGTTACCCTGCGCCGTGTAATAGGCCACGGATTCGGCAAGGCCCGGCGGAGGGGTCTTTTGGGCGAGTTGCTCGGGCGTTAGCTTCGGCAGGCTGATATCGATCTCGTAGCGTTTTTGAGCGGCTTCGACGGCGCGTTGGTATTCCTTTTTGGCGAGCATTTGGCGGACGCGCAATCCCCACGCCGCATCTTCCCAGTCGGGGTTTTCGGCGAGGAATTTTTCCAATGCGTCCTTGTTGCCACGATTCCACCAAGCCTGCAGGAATTTCTGCCGAGCTGGGGCGTCGAGGGTGGCGAGGAAATCCTTGTTCGTAGCAGCCTGCTCGATCTTTTCAGGCGAGGTGCTTCCAATCCAAATCATCCACAAACTCGGAGTCATGCGGGAACACTCCTCGAGGATAGGGAGCATTTCGGGGTGGGTGCGTGCTGGGCTGAGCATTCGACCGAAGAGTTCCTCGGGGTAGGAGTAGGCACCTCCCTTTTGGATGCGGAGGTGCCGTTTCATCGACTCCACCCAAAGCCTCGCCGTTTGCTTCGGATCATCGCCAAGCCAGAGCATGCCTTGGTCGAAGACCAATTTCGAGCTGACGGGATTCAGGGCACGCTCGGCGGCGAAGACGGCTTCCGCCACGATGGGATCTCCCCCGTTTTTGATCTCCCGGTAACCGAGTTCGCGGTAGAGCCCGGTGGACATCGGCGAGAGAGGAATCTCAGAGCGGGCGAGATTTGTCGCCTCCACGACCAGACCTTTCTCGACCAATTGTCGCATTTGATTCACGGCGATCGCGGCGCGGTAGGGAGGAAATGGCACCTCGCCGAACCACTGCGAGCGAATCAACAAAAGCCCGAGTGCCAGACACCCGGCACCGCCCGCACCAAAAATCAGGCGCTGGGTCCACCAGGATTTATTGCGCTCCGTGCCGGTGGGGGCGGGATTCCCAAAAGCCAACCCAGCGAGGACGAGAATCCACCAACCCAATTCCACGCGATGGATCGGCACATCGACGATGGCATGAAAGATTGCCGCCAAGACTGCCGAAATGATTCCCCACCGCAACGGCCAGGTCGCGCTGCGACGGAAGGGCAGCATGTCTCGAATCAACACCACGAGAAGCCCGAAGGCGCAGAGCAGGAACAGCACTCCAGACTCGCAGGCGACCATCAACCAGTCGCTCTCGGGATGAATCGGAATCGCTTCATCGATGCTGGCATCCACATAAAAAGGGACGACATACAAATAAGTCCCCAGACCCGTCCCCGTGATCGGGTAGTCCCGCACAATTTTTACGGAGTCGCGGAAAATCTTGGATCGAAAATCCGAGAAAGCCGCGCCGGAGTTCGGCTCTCCGGACTCGGAAACCATCGAGGACACTCCGAAAAATTCCAGCACGCGATCGCGGGCTTGGCTTTCCGTGGAAAAGAAAATCCCAGCGACCAAAAACCCAACAGCGAGCACGGAAACGACCAGCGCCGAGGAGCGATGGCCTCTTCCCAGCATCGCCAACCAAACCAGCAAGCCCGCCAACAAAAAAACCACGCCACCTCGCGAAGTGGACTCGAAGAGCAAGGCGTAGGAACAAACCCCCATCACCGCCGCTCCCAGCACAAAGGCGATGGGGCGTTTTTCCATCCAAGCCGTGCGAACGATTCCGAGCGACAGCACTGCACCGGTCACGAGAAATGCCGCCGTGTGGTTGCGATTGGGGAAAAAACCGAAGTCCGGAGGCGCGAAAATATTTTTCGGGGTGAAGGGGTATTCCCAGCCGGTTTTTTTCGCGTGGAGTGCTAAGAGGGCATAGGCCGCACAACCGAGCGCGCCCAGGAGAGCCAGGGAAATTTTCACCCCGGAACGCACCGGATGCCCGAGCGAGAACAAACCCGTGAGCAGCGCCCCGGCGAGAAGCAGCATCCAATAAATCGTCTCGCGCGGCGCGAGGGAGACCTGCAAAAGCGGCGGCAGGCCTTGGTTTTCCTGCAACCCAACCCTCCACAGCGGCGTGTGGAACCACGCTTGCGGGAGCAGCGACAGCGAGGCCGAGAGCATCAGCCCGCCGCATAACAACCAATACCGCCACGGCACCACGCGGTTCGGTGACAGGAAAACCATCACCACTCCGGCAACCGCTAGAAAAATCCCGGTCGAGCCCTGCCGGATCGAGCCGGCCAAGAAAACCCCAGCCAGCGCGGCAAGGATCAGAAACATTTGCACCACCAACGAACGGAACGGCGGGTAGTCCGGATGAGAGGGATTGGGTCCGTTTGGCATGAAAGTCGGGCTTCGCGGGAAGGTGCGGTGAAGTTTCCACCCGCCTTCTTGTTCCTCAAGGAGGAAAGTTGTGAATAAGTTGGGAAAAAATCGGGCCTTCCCCTTGGGTTCTTCACATCGGCTTTGTGAATGGACGAGAAAACCGCTACGCCATTCGGTATGACGCTGAGTGAAATCCACCGCAAGCTAACGGAGTTACAAACCGCCCCCACCCGGAGCCTCGGCCAGAACTTTCTCCACGACCAAAATCTCGCCCGAGGGATCGTCGCGCTCCTCGACATCCAACCCGGCGATCACATCGTGGAAATTGGGCCTGGGCTTGGCGCACTCACCGAGTTTTTGGTTCGCCCCGACACGCGTCTCACTCTGATCGAAAAAGACTCGCGACTCGTGCCGCATCTTCGCGAGAAATTCGAGAGTGGAACAACGCGTGTGTTCCACACCGACGCCTTGGATTTTGACCTTCGCGAATTGTGGGGAGCGGGCCCGGTGAAGATCGTCGGTAACCTGCCCTACTACATCTCGACTCCGCTCATTGCGAAATACGCATCCGCCCTCTCACCCGCTTCCAGACTCGTTCTGACGCTGCAGCTCGAACTCGCCCAACGCCTAGGCGCGGCACCCGACACGAGTGACTACGGCGCGATGACGCTCTGCACAGGACGGCGTTGGGACATCCGTCTGGAACGCAAACTTCCAGCCTCGGTTTTTCATCCACGACCAAAGGTGGACTCGGCCGTGATCACGATGCGGCGTAAGACTCGCGAGAAGGTCCGGCCGCTGGATGACGGAGTCTTTGAATCGCTGGTGCGGCGGGGTTTTTCCGAACGCCGAAAACAACTGCGGAATCTGCTTCCGGAATTTAAAAACGACTGGGAAAAAATCGCCAGCGCCCTGGGCGTTCCACCCACCGTCCGCGCCGAGCAACTCGCACCAGCGCAATGGGAGTCCCTTGCCTTCACGGCCTCGCAGAAAACCGCCCAGCACGGCGCCGAACGCTTCGATGTGGTGGACGAAAATGACCAAGTCGTGCGCTCCGAGTTTCGCGATGTCATCCATGTGAATAACCTGCGCCACCGAGCGGCGCACATGTTGTTATTCAACGCCTCCGGCGAGCTTTACCTGCAAAAACGCTCGATCTGGAAGGATCGTAACCCCGCTTGCTGGGACTCCTCCGCCGCCGGCCATGTCGATGCGGGGGAGGATTACCTCACCGCCGCTCGGCGCGAACTTCACGAGGAATTGGGCATCGAGGCCCCGGAGTTGACCTTGATCGGACGATTGACCTGTTCGGAGGCAACGGGTTGGGAGTTTATTGAGATTTACACAGGGCAACACGAGGGGCCGTTCCAGCCCGCCGCGCTGGAGGTTGAAACGGGGGCCTTTTTCTCGCTCGAAAAAATCCGTGCTTGGGCGGCGGCAAGCCCGGGAGATTTCAGCCCGGTGTTTTTGCAAGTGTTGCCGCTGTTGAAATCCTAACGCGGAAAGTGATTCAGAGCGGCGGTGGATTTCCAGCGGTGCCCCTCCCCGATGGCGCGGGTGATGTAGGTTTTCGCGTCTGCCACGGCTTGGGAGAGCGACTGGCCATTTGCAAGGCCTGCGGCGATGGCGGCTGAGAGGGTGCAGCCGGTGCCGTGCGTTTCGGCATTTTTGCGGAACGGAGCGCGAAAAGTTTCAAACCCGCCCGGCGTCGCGAGAATGTCGGTAGCGGTCGAGGTTTTGAGATGCCCACCCTTCAGGAGAAAGGCGCATCCGTAGCGATCGACCAGCGCCGCACCGGCTTGCTGGATCTCGGCGATGTCGCGACAGGGCATGCCAGAGAGGATGCGAAGTTCGTCGAGATTCGGAGTGACGAGCGTGGCGAGCGGAAAAAGCAAACGCCGATAGGCAGCGATCGCGGCCGGCTTCAGAAGCGGATCGCCGCTGGAGGCCACCATCACGGGATCGATCACGAGTGGAATGCGGCGTTTGGTTTTTCCCAAAACCTCGGCCACGGCGCGGATGATAGGAGTCGAGTAGAGCATCCCGGTTTTCACGGCGGCGATAGGAAATGCCTCGAAGCTCATTCGGATTTGTTCGGCGACGACTTCCGGGCGAATGGCTTGGATCGCAGAAACACGACCGGGCACCTCGGCCACCACACAAGTCACCGCCGTCTGCGCATAGGCACCGAAGGCGGAAATCGTTTTGAGATCGGCCTGAATGCCAGCGCCGCAGGAATTGTCCGAACCGGCGATCGTAAGGACGACGGGAGGTGTTCTACTCAGCCTGGGGAAGCTTGATTTCATCGGCGGGAGTCCATAGTTCTTCACGGTTGCATTTTTAACTGATTTTTTATGATTCAAATTTTCCGGAAAAACCAGCGCGTCCTCATGCTTCTGGTCGCCTTCATCACGATCGTTGCGTTTGTTTTTCTCTACAACACCACACAACTCGACGAACTGGCATCCGTCCGCGATCCAAGCATCTACGGCAAGGCCCTGAACCCTGCGGCGATCGAGCGTCAGGTTAAAAACTACCACCTCACCAGCGCCCTCGGTCAATTCGACCTCCTCGAAAAACTCGGCGGCACCGCGCCAGATCAAGGCATGGCGATCACGCAGTTCGTCTGGAATCTCCTCGTTCTCCAGCACCAGTCGCAGGAACTCGGCGTCGAGCCCACCGACGACCAAATCGCGGACCGCATCAAATCGATCCCCGTTTTTCAAACTCAAGGGCAGTTCGACCCCACGAAATACACTACCTTCGTGAGCGAGCAATTGGCGCCACGTGGATTCACCGAGCGACAGCTCGAGGAGGTCATTCGCGACTCGATCCGACTGGATTTGATCTCGGACATTGTCGAGGCACCAGCCGCCGTCGGGGATTCCGAGTTGGAATCCGTCTCGCGCATTTTCCAACCCATCACCGCGACCTATGTGAAATTTAAAAATGATGCCACCGCCGCGCAGGTCACGGTGACCGAGGAGGAAATTGCCGCCTTCCATCAAGCCAACCAAAAATCCCTCCTCACCGAGGAAAACCGCACGGTCCGTTGTGCCGCATTCGAGCTGCCTGCGGAGCCGAAACTCGAGGGCAAAGCCAAGATCGAAGCCCTCCAAAAACTCGCCAATACCGCGAGCGCCGTGGCCGCAAAAAGCGCCGAAATCGCAGGCTCCTTCGAGGCAGCCGCCAAAGAAGCCGGTGTGGAAATTAAAAAATTGGCGGCCTTCGATCGCAGCGGAATCAACAGCAATGGAACCGAACAACCTGTTTCCAAAGAAGCCATTCGCACCATCGCTCCCGCCGCTTTCCTGCTCGCGAAGCCCGGCCAGATTTCCGACATCCTTCAGGCAGGTGATGCTTTTTACATCGTGGAACTCGTAGAAGCCGCCCCGGTCCGTCCCCTCACCCTCGAGGAATCCCGGGCTCAAATCGAAACTGTGATTCGCTCACAAAAAGCCTCCCAGCTTTTCGCCGCATCAGCCAATTCCGCCTACAACGCGCTCGCCGCCGCCGTCGCTTCCGGAAAATCCCTCAAGGAGGCAGCCGAAGCCCAAAAGCTCGAAACCGCCGAACTCCAAGCCGTCATCCCGGCTGCTGAATCCACCTTGCGTTTGGACCAAAACCTCGCCGCCCCCACGCTGCTTTTGAAAGACGGGGAAATTTCCAAGCTCGAGCAAGCCCCTTGGGGAGGCTTTGCCATCCAGCTCCAAAGCCGTGGTCCGGTGGACGAAAAACTCTACACGGAACGCCGCACGGAACTGCGCGAAACGATGCTCCAAGGCAAGCGCGACCTCCTGTTCGCCGAGTGGCTGCGCGTCTGCCGCGAGGCGGCCCGCATCACGATGCCCGGAGCCGAGCAGGGTTGATGGATTCTGAAAAGGACACGCTCTTCGACGACGCCACCGGAGACATCGCGGTGGGCGAACTCGGAGCGGCGATCGAAAAATACCGCCGCTGCGTCGAGATCGATCCGGATTTTTTCGATGGCTGGCACGCCCTCGGCATGGCGCTCATGAAAAACGGCCAATACTCCGAAGCCATCGAGGCCGGCCTTCACTCCACGCAACTCGATCCGCAGAACCAAATCGCCTGGACCAGCCTTTCGCTGTTCTATGTCCGCAACCACCAAATCAAGGAAGCCGAAGCCGCCGGGGCCAAAGCCCGCATCCTTTCTTGGGGTGGAAAACTCAAAGTCGAACCAGACCCATCATGAGCAAAACCTTCTTCATCACCACGGCCATCGACTACACGAACGGCGCGCCGCACATCGGCCACGCCTACGAGAAAGTCCTGACCGATGCCATCGCCCACCATCGCCGACTCCGCGGCGAGCCGGTTTTTTTCATGACCGGAGTGGACCAGCACGGCCAGAAGGTCCAGCAATCCGCCACCAAGCAAGGCATCGAACCCGCCGAGTTTGTGGCCGGGATCACCGAGCTTTTCCTCGCGCTTTGGAAGAAACTCGACATCCGCTACGACGCTTGGGCCGCCACGGTCGAGGATCTGCACAAGCACTGCGTCCAAGGCATGCTCCAACGCCTTTGGGACGAAGGGAAATTCTACAAAGCCACCCAGAGCGGCCACTACAGCGTGCGCCAGGAGCAATTCCTCACCGAAAAAGAACGCGGACCCGATGGCGAATTCGGCCCGGAGTGGGGTGAGGTCGTCTTGATCGAAGAGGAAAATTATTACTTCAAACTCGCCGAGCACCGCCAATGGCTGCTCGACCTGATCGACAAACGCTCCGCCGCCGGAAATCCCCTCGTCGTCCCGGACTTTCGCGTCGCCGAACTCCGCAACGCCGTCGAAAAACTCGCCGGAGACCTTTGCATTTCCCGTCCAAAATCTCGCCTGACTTGGGGCATCGAGCTGCCTTTCGACCGCGACTTTGTGACCTATGTTTGGTTCGACGCCCTCTCGAACTACATCAGCTTCGCCGGCTACGATGCCGCTCCCGGCGCGGACCTCTCGCTCTTCAAATCCCGCTGGCCCGCCGTGCATGTCATCGGCAAAGACATCCTCGCGCCGCCACATGGCATTTACTGGCTGATCATGCTCCATGCCCTCGGCTTCACCGACGAGGAAATGCCCACACTCCTCGTTCACGGCTGGTGGAACATCGCCGGCGCGAAAATGAGCAAGAGCCTCGGCAACATTGTCGATCCCTCGGAACTCGTGGACCGCTACGGCCGAGCCGCTACGCGCTACTATCTCCTGAGCGACATCGCGACTGGCCGCGACGCGGATTTTTCGAACGAACGGCTGGAACAGCGCTACAACACCGAGCTCGCCAACAGCCTCGGCAACTTGCTGAATCGAACCCTCAACATGGCGAAACGCTACCGCTCGGGTGTGTTGAAAAAATCCGACTCCCCGCTCGCCGAATTCGTTCTGGAAAAAACCAAAGCCTGGGACGCGGCAATGGAAGCCTTCCATGTCCAGACGGCCATCGAAGCGCTCATGGAAATCGTCATTCGCTGCAACGCGTATGTCGAAGAAACCGCTCCGTGGAAACTCGCCAAGGACCCCGCCCAAGCCGACAAGCTCGACGAAGTTCTCTACTCCCTGAGCGAGTCGCTCCGCATCGTTTCGATCCTGCTTTTGCCGATCCTGCCCGAGGAATCGAACGCCATGCGCGCCCAGCTCAATTGGTCCGGCGAACCCACCCTCGCCAACACCGCCTGGGGCCTGCTGCCCGATGCCCACCAACTCGGCGAGCCGGTTCCATTGTTTCCACGAATCGAAGTTCCAGCGTGAACCACCCCCTCCGCGACTGGCTCGAATACGCCGGCCTCACCGCCGCCGCGTGGCTCGTCCGCCAACTCAGCTTTCGCAGCCTCCGACCACTCGCCGATTTCATCGGATCGATCGTCTACTGGTGTGACCCACGCGGACGCCACACCGCTCACCAAAACCTCGAGTCTGCCTTCCCCGGCAAATTCTCCCCCGCCCGCAAGCGCTGGATCGCCCGTGGGTCCTACCGCACTTTCGCCCGCACGATGCTCGAGCTTTTTTGGGCTCCGAATCTCACCGAGGAATTCGTGCACGAGCACATCGTCTTCGAAGGCTGGGACCGGGATCCCTGCGGAGGGGACTCAACGAAATCCGTCATCAACTGCTGCATGCATTTTTCTAATTTCGAGTGGATTTCGCTGATCGGCGCCTACTCAATCACCCGAGGCCCGGTGATTGCCCAAAATTTCAAAAACAAATTTCTCGGCCCGATTTTCAATCAACTCCGCGCCAGCACCGGGAGCACCGTCATCCCTCAGGAGCGCGCCATGCTGAAAATGCTCAAGCACCTCAAGTCCGGCGGAAAATTTGGAATGCTGATCGACTTGAATATCGACCCACGCCAAGGCGCCGTTCCGATCACCACTTTTGGCGCCCTGATGGCCAGCGTGACTCCTGCCCATGTCGCCCTCGCCCAGCGCACAGGCGCGGTCATCGCTCCCTTCGAGTGCCACCCCTTGCCTGACGGTCGCTATCGCATGATTCAACACGCACCGATCGAATGCCCGCCCGAAGCCGACCCCGCGGAACTGGCCCAAAAATGTTGGGACGCGCTGGAACCTGGCATTCATGCCCACCCCGAATGTTGGCTCTGGCCTTACAAACACTGGCGCTACAAGCCCCGGGAAAACCACGAGCGCTATCCTGCGTATGCGAATTTTTTGGTCCGGTTCGACGAACTTTTAGCAAGCCATGGACATGCCGGAGCTTGATCGGATTCCCATCCGGGAGATATGACTCCGTGATGCCCAGAGCCTACGAGTTTCCCAGGAGCATTTGCTTGAAGGAGGCGTGCGCATGAATTGGGTCATCGTGGTCTGGACAGGGGCGACCTCCGCCTCGCTAATGTTGGCAGCGATCCACTTGTTTGTCTGGATCCGAAATCGCAAAGCCTGGGCCAGCCTGATGTTCTGCCTCATGGCCTCCTGCACGGCCGGGATGGCGGGTTGCGAATTGGCGATGATGAGAGTCACCGATGTCGATCAACTCGGGGCGATTCTTCAATGGTATAACCTATCCCGTTGGGCCGTGACGCTGGCCCTGGTCGGCTTCATGCATTTCTACCTTGGGTCGGGAAGACCATGGCTCGAACTCACCGTCATCGGCCTCCGCACGCTGGCCCTCCTGCTCAATCTCTTAGTCAGCCCGAACGCCTACTATTCCTCGATCGACGGCCTCAACCGCATCATGTTTTTTGGCCAATCGGTTACGGTCGTGGAAGGCATTCCAAACCCCCTAATGCTCGTCGGCCAAGTGAGCCTGCTGGTTCTTGCCGCGTATTTGGTAGACACGACTTGGCGGGCTTACAGCGCCGGCGCCTACAATCGCGCTCTGCGCGTTGGGTCGAGTAGCGTTTTCTTCGTATTGGCTCTTTCTCTTCAAACCATGCTCGTCCTCTGGGGTGTCGTGGAGGCTCCGATTATGGCCAGCTTGTTCTTCCTCGGAATCGTGGGCGTGATGGCCTTCGAGTTGAGCGAGGACATGCTTCGCTCCACCCGATTGGCGGAAAATCTTCAGCAGCGCGAGGTGGACCTCCGCCGCGAACGAAAGCTCACCGATGCGGTTTTCCAAGGCGCTCCCGGTCTTCTTTTTCTTCAATCCCAAGACGGCGTCATTCGTCGCTGGAACAAGCGCCCGGCGAACCCCTCCGAAGTCATCGAAACAAAAATTCACGACTTCTTTCGCAAGGAGGACCACCCAGCCCTGAGCGAATCGCTCGAAAAAACCTTCTCCGAAGGATCCGCCAATTTCGAACTCGATCTTGTTCATTCTGATGGCTCCGCCTCGAGGCATTTCTTCAGCACGGTTCAAATCGAAATCGGCGACAAGCCCCACCTGATCGGGATTGGCATCGATGTCAGCGCCGAGCATGCCCTGGGCCTCGAGCTTGCTCTTCAAAAAGAAAAACTCGCCCGGGTCTCGCAAATCGCCTCGATGAGCGAACTCTCCAGCTCGCTGGCCCATGAGATCAACCAGCCTCTGGCGATCATTCTCAGCAACGCCGAAGCCGCCCAGCGTCAACTGGAATTACCAGTTCCGAACCAGAACGAGCTTCGGGACATCCTGAAGGACATTGTGGCCGCCGACATCCGTGCGGCCGATGTCATCCGGCGCCTTCGTTCCATCCTCCAGCGTGGCCAACCGGTGCTGAAACCAGTCGCCCCCTCGAGCCTGCTGAACAATGTGCTCCGACTCCTCAAAACAGATCTCGATAACTCCGGCGCCCTGGTTTCTAAAAAAATCCCGAAAAGGCTTCCTAATTTCTTGGCCGACCGGATTCCTGTGGAGCAGGTGCTCATCAATCTGATGAAAAACGCCCTCGAGGCCATGCATGGGAATGGGACGCGTGGGAAATCCCTCATTCTTTCCTGCGCGGCCGAGGGCTCCGGGGTTCGTTTTTCAGTCCGAGACAATGGTTGCGGCCTACCAGAGTCGGGAGATTGGATTTTTGAGGCCTTCCACACGACGAAGCCCACAGGCTTGGGCTTGGGTCTCAAAATCAGCCAGACCATCATTCAGGCGCACGGCGGTCGGCTTTGGGCAGAAGTCAACAAGGGCCGTGGCGCCAGTTTTCACTTCCACTTACCTCTCCGCCCTGAAACCACATGAACGAATCCCAATCTGTCATTCTTATCGATGACGAAACCGACCTACTCAAAGCGCTGCGACGGCTCTTGAAAGCCGAGGGCTTCCAAGTCGCTTGCCATACCAGCGCCGCGGAATTCCTCGCCGCCGCCCGCCCACCCAGTCCGGGGTGTATTGTTTTGGATGAATCGATGCCCGGCATGACTGGCTTGGATCTCCAGCGCGAACTCGTGGCCGAGGGATCAACCTTGGCCATCGTCTTTCTGACCGCTCGCGGGGACATTCCCATGAGCGTCCGCGCCATGAAAGCGGGTGCCGTGGATTTTTTAACCAAGCCAGTCAAAGACAAGGACCTCATCTCCTCCATCCGCATGGGGTTGAAAAAATCCGCCGATTTGGAACTCAATAAAAAAGAGGTCGACTTGCTCCGGGGCCGTTTCGAGACCCTCACGGATCGAGAGCGCGAAGTGCTGAAATTCGTCACTCAAGGCCTTCCAAATAAACAAATCGCGGCCTTGCTGGGCCTGGTCGAGCAGACCATCAAAGTCCACCGCAGCCGGGTGATGACCAAGATGCGCGCGGAATCCCTCGCTCAGTTGGTGGTGGTGGCGGAGAGGTTGGGAATCACCAGCCAACAATCTTAGCCCGTTTGACCAAGGTATAATAGACTTTCAGAGGACTTTTTGACTAAATGCCCGAAAAATTAGGCACTCTGATTGGCCTGACCAAAATCTGACCACTCAGATCCCCAGATGTTTTTCAAATTTAACAAGCCCTATCCGCTGCGACTTCGTTGGCCTCCTGACGACTTGTCTCCGCATAAAATTCCTAAGGCTTCCTGCACTTCTGTAACCTGGTTGTTTGGCTTCTTGGCTCTTGCCATTGCCCCGATACTACAGGCTCAGACGGTCTTGACGGTTCGTGACGCGGAATATCGTTCGCGCTGGGCTGGCAAGCAGGAGGACCGTATCGTCACTCCCCAATACTTCGCCCCCGGCGGAGGCTTGGACGAGGAATCCGCGGGTGCGACCAGCACGGAGGATCCTACCGAGCCGAGCTTGGTCGAAAGCATGGACCGCATGGCGGAAAATGTGAAACGCGGCCTGCGCTTCGGCCCGCTGGATTTTCAACTCGGTCTCTCCAACGGCTGGGAATACTCCTCGCAAAACTCCGCTGGCGGCTCGAATGACTTTGCCGACAACAACAGCTTTTTCGCCGCTCCCACGATCGGCATCACCTACGAGCGAGAGATCGGCGTTTGGACCGTCAACGCCCGGTTCGGAAGTGGCTACCGGTATTATTTCAATCAAGATTACACGGCGGCCGGAACCGGCGTTCAGCGCAATCCGCTCGCCCTCACCGGAGGGATTGATATCGGCTACAACACGAGCCGGCTCTCGGTGAACCTCAGTGCCAGCGCGTCCTCCGGCAGCGGCTACGACATCACCTCCGGCAGCAACAGTTGGCAGACCTCGGGCGCGGCGGCGCTCTCCTTGCGCTACATCATCACCGAGGAATTCAGCACCGGCGCGGCGGCTTCCGTTTCCTACTCCAACACCGCCGACGCCCAAGCCGCCATGGGAGAGCCCGCTCAAGAGGACAGCTACAGCTTGAACCTTGGCGCGAGTGTTTTTGCCGATTACCTGCTGACTCCAAAAACCAACCTGCGCTTCTCGCTGAGCGCCGGTCAGGATGCGCAGGCTTTTATCGGGGCATCGACCGAAGGCCGCCTCTACTACGATGCGATGCTGACTTTGACCTACCAGCTCGCGCCCAAGTTCTCGGTCGATGCGGGCGGTGGCGTCGGCTATGTGGTCGATGAAAACATCCCCGATGGCAAATACGCGGGTCTGCGTCCGGTTTACACGGGAGCGATCAACTACACGCCGACCGAGAAAACCTACTTCAAAGCGAGCATCTCGATGCAGGGGGCCGACATCATGCCGAA
>JBILML010000053.1:0-9051 GCA_044375555.1 Terrimicrobiaceae bacterium | reverse complement strand
GTTAGCTGGGACGGCAAGACTCCCCAAGGAGGGATGAATTCGCTCAACCACTACGCCCTCGGCGCGGTGGGAGAATATTTGTTCGGCATGGTTGGCGGCATCCAGTCGAATGCGCCGGGGTATAAGCAGATTCGGATTCAACCCGTTATTCGCGAGGGCTTGACCTGGGCCAAAACCAGCTACGATTCCATCTGCGGTAAGATTTCGACGGATTGGAAATTGGACGGCCGCAAACTGACGCTGGACGTCACCATTCCCGCCAACACCACCGCCACGGTCTTCGTTCCCACGAAAGACGCCGCCAGCGTCACCGAATCCGGCAAGCCCGTGACAAAAGCAGAGGGCGTGAAGTTCCTGCGCATGGAAAACGGAGCTGCCGTCTATGCTGTCGGCTCCGGAACCTACCGGTTCGAGTCCACACTGCCGTCAGTCACGCTTCACGCGGAAAATGCCCCGCCAGCGCCCGCTATTTCCCAAGAGCGGATACCGCAGGAAAACGCCGCCGCCAAACCTTTGCGCATCCTTTGCGTGGGTGATTCCATTACGGCCGGTTACACGGATAACCCGACTTGGGATGTGCCTTTTGAATTTGGTTACCGCAAGGACTCTTCGAGCGTCTCCAAAAATCAGGATACCAATTCCAGTTTGTCGGGGATTCGCCGGAGCCATGGGTGCCGGCCAGCTTTGTCCTCTAAATGCATTCCGTGCCCATACATCGAGGTCGATTGGAGCCATTCCATGTCGTCGTCTTATAGCGCAAATGAAATTTGTAAATAGATCGATAGTGTTGGTGGTTATGCTGGTGGCGACTGGGGTTGGCCTATCTGCAGCGGAAGATGGTGTGATGGCTAAGCCCGTTGCGAAACCCTCATGCAAAGAACTCGCTGTTAATAGAGGATATGGCTGCCCTCTACCCAACTTCAAAAGTGGAAGTAGGTTGCTGTTCCAGGGCGATTCCATAACCGACATGGGCAGGGATAAGAATCCGGAGACGAAAGATCGCAATCACTCCCTCGGACACAGTTATGTGTTTCTTCTCGCCGCCCGTCTTGGCGTTGAAATGCCCGATGCGCAACTGGAGTTCATCAATCGAGGCGTGAGCGGAAATACCGTTGGGGATCTTCGCCAGCGATGGGATAAAGACGCGCTTGAGGTGAATCCCGATGTCCTCACTATCCTCATCGGCACGAATAATGTTGGTCTAAACAAAGGCCTCGACACCTTTGAAGCTGACTACCGTGGCATTCTCGATGCCAGCCGCAAAGCCAACCCTGAGCTTCGCCTTGTCCTGATGGATCCCTTTGTCCTGAAATCAGGCAACTTATAAATGAGAAAGCATGGGCACCCCGCCGTGCGGCTACAGACAAACTGCGCGTGATTGTTGCCAAGCTCGCAAAGGAATATGACGCGGTCCATATCAAGACGCAGGATATTTTTGACGCTGCCGCAGACATTTCTCCGGAGCATTGGATCTGGGACGGCATTCATCCTTTGCCTCAAGGGCAAGAATTGATTGCACGTCATTGGTTGCAGGAAGTGAGCGCCCGTTGGCCATAATAATGAATATGAAAAAAAAATGTAATTCCATAAGCCTCAGTGCGGCATTAAGTCGATTTCGCTGGATGGTCCTTCTGATGGGCTCGGTGCTCTTGAGCACGTCGCTTCAGGCAGGCGAACCTCGCGCCTCCTCAGCCGTAGTCCAACCGATCAAGATCGCCTGCGTCGGAGATAGCATCACCTTAGGAGTCGGAATTCCCAGTCCCGAAACAAACAGCTACCCCGCCCAACTTCAAAAAATGCTGGGTGAGGAATTTGAGGTGCCGCCGCATCAAAAAACCGAGTCCTTTACCATGAAAATCCCATGGGCCGATGAAGCAGATCGACCCGCCATCACGCTCACCGCAGGCCGGGCCCACACCTTTCAACTCGAGCCCTTCCAAGTCCTCGTCTTGGAGCGCAAATGAAGTAATGGCCTGCAGCGCTCACCCAGATCGTTCCTCAGACTTCGATGCCTTGCCGGGTTTTGCGAATCCGCCAGCGGGCTATGGCGAGGTGCCATTCTGGTGGTGGAGCGGCGGGGATCTCGATCTGGAGCGGCTCCTCTGGCAAATCCGCGAACTTCACGCGAAAGGCATCAGCGGCGTGCAGGTGAATTACTCGCACACCGACGCGCCGGGGTGGGGGACGGATGCCGGCGAGCCGCCCATTTTCTCGGAGGCGTGGTGGGAGATTTTTTCCAGCGTTTCGGAGGAGTGCGGAAAGCTCGGCATGGGGATCGGCCTGAGCACCTACTCGCTCGATTGGCCGATGGGCGGCGAAAATCTCTTCAAGCAACTCTTCTACGACAAGCCGAAGTGGAATGCGCTCGAGATCCGTGTCGCTGGTCGCCACCACATCGTTGGCGGCGAAAAAATCCGTCTTCCCGTGGCGGAAACCCCGATCGCCATTCGCGCTTATCCCGTGGTGAATGGCACCGTGTGGGCGGGTGGCGTCGATCTGGCGGGGTTTGTGAAAAATGGCTGCCTGGAGTGGACCGCGCCCGACGGCGCTTGGTCGGTCTGGATCTTCATCGCCGAGCGCCAGACGGGCACATGGAATCCTCTCCTCCCTGGCTCCGGCGCTAGGATCGTGCGGGATTTTTACCAAGCCTTTGAGGACAGGAATCCCGGCAAAACCTCGAAGGGCCTGAATTATTTCTTCAACGACGAACTCCAAATCGGGGCCGGCAAGTTTGCTTGGAGCGATGATTTTCCCGACGAGTTCCGTCAGCGCAAAGGCTACGATCTTTTCGAAGTTCTGCCGGCCCTGTGGACCGATATGGGCGATCCCACGCCGAAGGTTCTGATGGATTACGCCGATGTGCGCATGGCTCTCATGGAGGAGCGGTATTTCCAGCCGATCCATGATTGGCACGCCACGCGCGGAATCCTCTTCGGGTGCGACACGGCGGGGCGGGGGACTCGGCCAGATGAGTTCGGCGACTACTTTCGCGCGACGCGCTGGTATACGGCTCCGGGCCACGACACGCCCGGCGGCAACGCGGATCTGATCAAAGGCAAGGTGTCCTCCTCGATTGCGAATCTTTACCAGAAGCCGCGAGTCTGGCTCGAGGGCTACCACAGCCTTGGCTGGGGGGCGACGCCGGAGCGGTTGATGCAGGCGACGCGCGAGAATTTCCTCTACGGCTGCACGCTGCTGAATCTCCACGGCCTGTATTACACGACCCATGGCTCCTTCTGGGAATGGGCGCCGCCCTGTTACCATTTTCGGATGCCCTATTGGGAACACATGGGCGTGTTCCTGAAATATTTCGAGCGTCTTTCCTTTCTGATGAGCCAGGGCCACACGGTCTGCGATGTGGCCGTGGTCTATCCTGTGGCCCCCTTCGAGGCGGAGATGGGTGGCGACGAGGCGACGAAAGCCGCATTCGAGTTGGCGGCACAGCTCGTCACAGGCGGTATCGATTTCGAATTCCTCGATCACCAGACGCTGGAAGGCGCGGAGGTGGAGGATGGCCGACTGGTTGTTCAACGCGCCGGCGCGGCCTACAAGGTGCTGGTCTTTCCCGCCATGGGTGCCGTTCGCTGGGGAAGTATCGCCAAGGCAGCGGAATTCCGCCGGAGTGGAGGCTTGGTCCTGTCGCTGGGTTGCCTGCCCACTGCCAGCGACCGCGCTGGCAGGAACGATCCCGAGCTTCAGCGGCTTCTCGACGAGGCCATCCCGGCCGCTCACCAATTTGACGATGCCCAATCGGCCTTCGAAAAAATCCGCAACGCCTTCGTGCAGGATGTTCGTTCGCTTGGCGGAACCGTCCGCTATCTCCACCGCAAGGTCGGACCTCGTGAGGTTTACCTGACCATGGATGCCGCTCCCGGCGAGATTGTGGAATTTCGAGCCAAGGGCGCGGTGGAGTTGTGGGATCCTTGGACTGGAAAAAACTCCCCGCTCCGCGTGGTCTGCGAAACCAAAACCGGCACGCAGGTCGAGATGCCGCTCGAAAAATACGAGGCCCAGGTCGTTGTTTTCACGCCGGGGATCGAACACCGCCAACCGGTGAAGTCCTTGCAAAAACCAAGCGTCTCGAAGGTCCTCCCTGACGACGGTTGGCAGGTGGAATTTTTTCCGACCCTGGATAACCGCTGGGGGGATTTCCGCCTGCCGGTGGATACGAGTCACCCGAGGATCGGAGTGGAGGCGCGGCAGTTCCTCTGGGCGCCGGAGGGCTTGGCCGACCCGCAGACCGCCCACCAGCCTGAGATCGACGAGCGGGGTTGGACGACTCAACTCCACGGCCACGGAGCGAAATTTTACCGACTCGGTCCGATTCCCGAGGATGCTGAGATTTCCTCTCTGGCGGCCAAACTCGCCGAACTCACCGAGCTCGATCCCACCATTCCCGTGTGGCATGGCGGGCAGTCCTACGCTTGGGAACCCTGCGAATTTTCGTGGCGTTCCGGTGACAAGGAAAATCCCGGCCATCAAGGATTCCATGGGAACAAAGCCCAGGTCGGCGACAATTTTCTCCACATCGGAAAACCCACGCCTGTGCCTTACGGGCTCGATGTTCTCCAGGCTTACGAGGAGGGAAAAACGCACCATGTCTTCCTGTGGACGAGGGCCGTGGCGGAGGCTGCTCTGCGTGCCACTCTGGAGATAAGCCTGCCCGACGAAAGCAACGCCGGCTACACCTCCGTGCTTACCTCGCCGGTCACCACGCCCGCCTCCCTTTTCATCAATGGAAAAAACATTTCGAGCGATGCAAAATCGGTCGATCTCCAGGAGGGGCCGAATCCCGTGCTCCTGCGTTTCGACTCCCATGGCGAAGCCCATTTCGCGCTTCGCAAGGCGGACAGCCCAAGGCCGGAGCGAGAACCTCTCTCGATGCGTTGGCACAAGGACGAGGGGCTCATTCCCCTCGATCCCGCCGCGCCCTCCACGCAGTGGTTCCGCTTTGTTTCCGCTCCAGGCACCTGCGCCATCTCGATTCCCGTGGCTGTGAGCACTTCGCCGGTGCAGGCGTGGATGGATGGAAAACCCCTGCGCGATGCGGGCGGCGGGCGCTTTGTCGCGGAATCTCCAGCCACCGACGCCCCGCTCATCGCCCTCGCCATGTCGCCCCCCGCCGGGGCGCGCGGAGGGGCCGCCTTGCCTGAGCCAATCCGCGTGGAGACATCTGGAAAGGGAACGATGCGGCTCGGCGACTGGTCGAAAGTTGGCATCCTCCACAACTTCTCCGGCGGCGTGGCTTACTCGAAATCTTTGGATCTCACTGCCGCCGAGGCCGGAGAGATCACGCACATCGACCTGGGAAAAGTCATCGCCACAGCCGGGCTGCGGGTGAATGGTGAAGACGCGGGAGTGCGCGTCGCGCCGCCATGGAAATTCGATGTCGCCGGTCTGCTCAAGGCCGGGCCAAACACCATCACGGTCACCGTCTTCAACACCCTCTCGAACCATTACCAAACCATCCCAAACAACTACCGCGGCGACCCCGACTCCGGCCTCTTTGGTCCTGTTCGGTTGCTGATGAAAATCTGAACAACCCACCTATGAAAAAACTCCACGCCCTTCTGCTCGCCGCCACTCTCGCAGGCCAAATCCTCGTTGCAGCGCCCGACGACGAAAAATTTTCATCCCCGCTCGACTATACCTACGGCTACTGGTCCGGCGTTTGGCGCCAGGCGGCGAGTCCATCCGATCCCGCCCGCCTGTGCATTGAGTCGGGATATTATGGCTTCCAGTGGAACATCGAAAAACCCACGGAGGTTCGTTTCGGATTGTTGCAGGACAAAGCGGGCTACCGCGAGGCCGGTGGAATGGGCCTCGAGCGTCTGCGAAATCTGCCCGAGGGAACGCTCGATGCCGAGGTGAAGATCGGCGGCACCACCTACAAAATGACCGCCTGCCGCGCGGGGCTGGAGGCAAAAAACGAGACGCGCCTTTCGGAGGTGTGGCTCTGGGAATCCGGCGGAATCGCCCAGCACTACGAATTGCGGGAATTGCGATTCGAGGATGCCGAGGGGAATGTCCTGCCTGCCATCGGTTCGCTGGCTGTGGTGGCCTGGCCTCAAAGTTTGAACTTCACGCTCAATCTCCGCCCTGAGTTTGATTACGGCAACGGACCCGCCCCCGGCCGCAAGGGTGGAGGCCACTCGGTGCGCACGGAGGCTTTGAAAATCCCGGACGCCCCCGGTTTGGATTCCAGTGAGTTCACGGTCGAATGCTGGTTCCTCCGCGACGAGCGCACGAGGGTTGCTAACGGGATTTTGTTTGGAAAAAACCACAACGAAAACAAGGATTCCTTCTTTGGTCTGAATTTGAGTCGCTGGGGAAAAGTCGACGCCTCCATGAGGATCGGCCCGACGCCGCAGGATGTTTACCGCGTCAGCGCCAGCGTGCCGGCCTTGGATGTGAAAGGGGTTTGGCACCACGCCGTCATGACCTATGACGGAAAATCGATGCGGATTTTTGCCAACGGAAAGCCGGTTGCAGAAACTGCCATTAACCTCCCGCGCACACCCGGATCGGGAGAGCTCTGCCTCGGTCGGCGAGCGGATGGGGGATTTCTCCTGGATGCTGTTTTCGACGATGTGCGTGTGTGGAATCGCGCCCTCTCGGAGGAAGAAATCGCAGCCATTTTTAAAAATCCAGAGACACCTGTCTCGCTCGAGGGTTTGGTTCACCACTCGCATTTCGACGAGCCGCCCACCGCCGCGAATCCCGTTTGGAGGGACGCCACGATGTCCCTGCGGTATCAGGTCGGCGGGATGGACAAGTCTGCGGAGCGCCTGATTGCCGGGGACTGGACGAATGCCCAAACCGAGAGCCTGAGCATGAACTGCGACCTGCCCGGCTCGTCCAAGCCCAATGAGGGCGTCGGGATTCAGGTCACCACGGGTGGCAACCAGACGGTGCCAACCGCATTCGATGCCCGCTACGGCTGCATCGTGGCCAAGGCCGTCTACAGCCATAAAATCCCCGCCGAAAAGCGCCTCAATCGGGCATTTGTTCGCGGCGAGGGCGACGCCAGAAACTACGACGAATTTGTTGTGGAGGTCGAAAACCAGGGCAGCGAGACGCGCCAAGTTCCCTTCCTGCTCGAAATGCTCGGCACCGCGAGCATCACCGGGCTGGTGCCCATTCTTTGCGAGCCCGACGGCACGCCCACCGGCATTCCGGTGCAGCTCTCCAAAAACTGGCACCACACCGTCCTTCCCGACTACCTGCGCGCCTATTCCCTCCTGCCCGCTGCGCCAGGCAAAACCTCGTATCTCCTGCGAGTCGTGTATGGCTTTTACGGATCCCTCCCCAGCGCGAGCCTGAGCCAGCTTTCCTTGGTTGGATGGGGCGCTGCCACCAATGGTCGCTGGGATCAGCTGGCCATCGGGTCCTACGGGGAAACGATCTGCTTCAACCCGGAATTTTCCGCCAGCGTCAGCGCCTTGACGGATGTCCGCTCGTTCTTAACCCGCCAAGGCAAGGACGGCAAAAAATGGCAATGGTCCGATGCCGGATGGGGTGGTGACTGGCTCTCGGTGAACGATGCCGCTGGAAAAAAACTCCTGATCGCCCGCTCAAAGAGCTCGTATCTCTCCCACGGGCCATGCCTGCCAGAGGTCGTTTATCAAGGCGCCTACGGGTCAAAAGGCGAGGTCGATTTTCAGGTCCAGGTCTCCACGCCCCGCACCGATGACCACGCCAAAACCTTCCTCCGCTTTCGATATGATTTCCGCTCCGAACTTTCCACCAAGGGCTCCTGGTTTTTCCGCCTCGGTGCCGGGAAAGTTTTTTGCCCGAAAATCGCCATCGGCAATCGCGAAGGCTTAATCCAGGAACTCGACGCTCCTGCTGGGCTCAAAGCCAACGAATACGCCGTCGAGCGCCTCGGTCTCACCGGTCCAGCTCCTTGGTGGGTCGGATTTCCAGGCTCGAAACTTCACGACCAGCCTAGTGGTAGCCGGGGCTTCGTCATCCGCTCCTATCGCGCGACCTTCGGCGGGAAATCCTTCGATACCCCCACGCTCTCCCTTCCGGTCGGGGCCGTTGGCAGTGAGAACCGCGCCCATGTCGATGCCACCATCGTCCCTCCCGCAGGAATCGAAACCTTCCAAGCCGGCGACTCAGTGGAAATGGAGATCGAAGTCGATGTGATCCCCGCCGAGGTCGATGACTACTACGGGCCGAATGAGATTTTCCGAAAGCAGCTCGTGGAAACTCAAGGCACCTGGAAACCTTTCCATCATGCCGCCGTAGCCAACGACCTCCAAATCGAGGTGCAAGGCGGCACGCTCCTGCACAAATTTCCGATCGTGGTCCAAGCGGACCCCGGCGCCACCATGGTCCGACTCGAAATCCAAGGAGGCACCGGAGCGGTTCCCGTTCGTTTCGAGGGTCTCGCCGCCCCGAGCGGTTGGCAACTCGGCAAAGTCACCAGCGAAGATCGGTTTTACGACGAGTATCTTCCAATGCTCGATCGACTTGCTCCAAAAATGGCCGCCCAACTCGAGCCCGCGACCCAGGCGCTCGACCAAACCGTCCACGGAAAGGATTTCTGGGAAACCTCCCGCGATCCTGACTCAAAAACATACAACATCACCTACAACCTCCCGCTAGGCGACGCACCCCGCACCACCTGGATTCTCAAAAAGGCGCCCTGAATCTTCCGTAGGGGCGCTTGTAGCCACGGCAGTCCTCTGCCGTGCGGGGGAAAAACTTGGGTTTCTCCCGCCGAGGCGCTGAGACGCCGAGAAATTCAAGGAGCGTGGGCATCCTGCCCACAAAGCCCCCGCCCGCCCACTGGATCATCGCGGATAAGGCAAAATCATGGACGGCAAAATCATTTTGAGCCCCGAGCCGCGACACTCCCCCGTAGCGGAAGCCGGAACGGCTTTCGATGGCTGCTAACGGGTCATCGCACATCGTCCGAGCCTGTCAGAAAGTTTGTGTTTGGGTCAAAAACTGAAAGGACAGGAAAATGACTAAAACAACGGAGACAAAAAAGAGAAGTGCAGATGAGATCATCGACATGATGTTGGAGGATTACGGGACGAG
>JBILML010000009.1:0-83249 GCA_044375555.1 Terrimicrobiaceae bacterium | reverse complement strand
CCGAAACCTGGGAAACCGGCAAAGCATACCTCTCCCTGAACTAACAGAAACCAAACCAAGAAACACAAAAACAGCCACCTTCAGAAAAAGTCATCAGCCACTTTTACAGAAAAAAATTTGCGCGGCCTGAGTTTTCCTCGAGAGGGCATGGCGACTCCGCCCGTCCAGTCCAGATGCGGTGGCGCGGGGTGAGGCTTGGATCGGGCCTGGCGGGATGGCGGAGTAGCGAGCGGGATTTTTTCAGGATGAGGGCCGACACATCGCGCGGGGGAGGGGACTGCCCGAAGCGGTCGTTGAGTGCGAGTTGGGCGGCAGCGGTGATGGCTTGGTTGGGCGGCAGGGTGCGGACTGAGAAAAATCCCGGCGAGTGGCCGGTGAGTCGGCTGAGAGCGACCATGCGAATCCATTTCGAAGTTTTGTCGAGCGGCTGCTCGAGGAACGCCGCGCGGAGCAGAGCGATTTTTTGAAGCGTTTCAGGATGGAAAAACGCGAGAAGTTCTGCGGGCGTGTCGAGGCGGCCAACCCAATCGAAACGCTCGAGCCAATCGGTGATTTCATCGATGGATGGTGGATCGAGTCGCGGGGAGGCAAGCATTTCGCCAAGCGGGTTGCCATCGGCCCCGGCGGCGATGCGGCCCCGCAGGGCGGCCTCCAGCGGTGTGGTGCCGCGGCCCATGAAGGGATCGAAAACCACCTCGCCCGGCTTGGAAAACTGCTCGATGAAATAGGCGGCGAGAGCGGGCTTGAAGCAAGCGCGGTAGGAAATTTCGTGAAGGGAGTGGCCGCAGCGTTGGCCGGCGCTCCAGAAAGTTCCGGATTCCATCGCAGGGCAACTTTTCACGATGTTGGTAACCGCCGTTTTGGGATTCCGCAAAGTCGGAGCGCCCGCTTTGCTTGGGCGGGACTCGAGTTCCGGCTCTGTTTCAGGCGCGGTTCTTCCACAGCACCCCGATCGAAACCATTGAGCCAAAAAGCATCAGCGAGATCAATGAGGCTGCGAACAATTTCGGCTCGCCCGCCGAAAAGGCCATCCAGCCTACCGTCGCGCGCCAAGTGAAAACGACCGCCAAAAACCCTGTGCACCCTAGCGCCGCCATCCACGCCCAGCCCATTCCCCGAAGCATCAGAAATCCCCACGCCGCAGACAAAATTCCAAAGGTCCCACCCGAAATCAGCGCCGTCTTTGCACCAGAGGGATTCGACAAAAATCCCGCCACTCCGCAGAGAATCAAAAACAGCCCGAATCCGACAAACCAGCACCCGGAAAATTTCATAGGGCGCCATCTTTCGACCCATTTCGTCAACGAAGCAAGCGATTCCCAGGAAGATCGCTTCGCTTGATCTGGAGGAACGCCCGCCGTTTTGTCCAATTCCTGCGCGGCCGGGTGCTCTACAAATTGAGTAAGCAAACAGTCGAACCCGTCTTCGGAATCATCAAGCAAGCCATGGGATTCCGGCGATTCTCATTGAGAGGGCACGCCAAAGTGAGCTTGGAATGGAAACTGGCCTACAACCTCAAACGCCTCCACATCGTCGGAGCCGACCTCCGCACAGCATGAATCGGGAACCCCTCAACCCTTTTTCGACCCAGAAAAACCCTGAAGCCAGAATCGAGTCCCCCAAAAACCAATTCCCCGATTTCCAAAGCCTGGCAGGACTTGGTTTTTCCTCAGAAGATTGTTCCCCTGCCGCGATTGACTTCCCGCTGAAAATCACCCATCAACCTGCCCATGTTCAACGATCCTGAATCCCTCCGCATTCAAGCCCGCGACTCTGGCAAGGAGGATTGGTCGTTGTGGGGGCCGTATCTCAGCGATCGGCAGTGGGGGACGGTGCGGGAGGATTACTCGGCGGATGGCGATGCGTGGACTTCGTTTCCGTTCGATCATGCCCGCTCGCGGACCTACCGATGGGGTGAGGATGGGTTGCTCGGCATCTCGGACAATAATGGTTTGCTCAACTTCGCGCCTGCGTTTTGGAACGGCAAGGATCCGATTTTGAAGGAGCGAGCCTTTGGGCTTTCCAACCCCCAAGGCAACCACGGCGAGGACATCAAGGACTACTTCTACCATGTGCTGAACATGCCGTCGCACGCGTTCATGCGGGGCCTTTACAAATACCCGCAGGCCGAGTTTCCCTACCGTCAACTGATCGAGGAAAATGCCCGCCGTTCGCGTGAGGAGCTGGAATACGAGTTGGTCGATACCGGGATTTTTAATGAGAGCCGCTACTTCGACATCTTCGTCGAGTATGCGAAGCAATCGCCCGAGGATCTCGCGATTCGCCTGCGCATCATCAATCGCGGGCCGGACGCCGCGCCGTTGACCGTTCTGCCGACGCTGTGGTTTCGCAACACTTGGGCTTGGGACGAGGGGGCGAAGGACAAACCGGGCATCCACATGCTACCGGGAGGGCATGCGGTGGTGGCGGATGTCGCTGGGCTGCCGGAATACCACCTCTACGCCGATGGCGCGACGGAGTGGATTTTCACCGAGAACGAGACGAACACCAACCGGCTTTACAATTCGCCAAACAAGGCCGCGCATGTGAAGGACGCCTTCCACGACTACATCGTCGATGGCCGCGCGGATGCCATCAACGCTGCGAAGATCGGCACGAAGGCCGCCGTGGTTTACCGACACACGCTCCAACCTGGCGAGGAGTGGACAATCCGCTTGAGGCTTTGCCGTCCGCCGAAGCCCGAGCCGTTCGGCCTTGTCTTTGATCAGCTTTTCAAAGACCGCGAGGCGGAGGTGAATCAGTTCCAGCAATCGATGAATCCCGGCGCGCCCAAGGAATTGTTGCATGTGATGCAGAGCGCGCTCGCCGGGCTTTACTGGTGCAAAAAATTCTACTGCTACCCGGTCACCCGCTGGCTGCAGGGCGATCCGACGATGCCCAAGCCGCCCGCCGAGCGTTGGACCGGCCGGAATGTCTTCTGGCGCGATCTCTACGCGAACGATGTCATTTCGATGCCTGACAGCTGGGAGTATCCTTACTTCTGCGCGTGGGATTTGATGTTCCAATCCGTCTCGTTCGCGTTCTCCGATCCGGCGACGGCGAAACGCCAGAACATGCTTCTGCAAGGCGAGCGCTACACCTCGCCGAGCGCGCAGCAACCAGCCTACGAATGGGCCCTCTCGGACGCCAACCCGCCGATCGGTGGTTGGGCGGCGTGGCGGATTTATTCGATCGAGCGCGGCATGACCGGCAAGGGCGACACCGCCTTCCTCAAGCGAGCCTTCAACAAGCTCCTCCTCAACTACGGTTGGTGGGCGAACCGCGTGGACCAGACTGGCGACAATGTTTTCGAGGGAGGGTTCCTCGGTCTCGACAACATCGGGGTGTTCGACCGCCGCTATCCACTCCCAGACGGCTCGCGCATCGCCCAGAGCGACGGCACGGCGTGGATGGCGCAGTTCTGCCTAAGTATGCTCAAAATTGCCATCGAACTCGCCGAAGAGGAGCCGGAATACGAGGATATAGCCGACAAATTCCTCAACGATTTCATCTACCTCGCCGCCGCCATCAACTCGACAGGCACGGGTGGCCTCGCCTTATGGGACGATGAGGATGGATTTTACTATGATGTCCTACGGCGTCCGGACGGCTCCTCAGCCTACCTCAGAACCCGCTCGGTTGCGGGTCTTACCCCTCTCTTCGCGGTGGAGAGCTTCGATCCCGCGACCGTGTTGAAGTTTCCACTCCTGCGCAAACGCTACCAGTGGTTCGAAAAAAACCGGCCGCATCTGATGGCAAAACTTCAGCACATCAAAGAAAATGTCGATGGGCGCAAAATCATCTCGCTTGTCCCGCCGGAGCACCTCCGCCGCATTTGCGAGCGGCTTTTTGACGAGAACGAATTCCTCTCGCCGCACGGCATCCGTGCCCTCTCGAAATACTACGAGGCGAATCCCTACACCTTCACCGAGGGGGAGAAAACCGAGACGCTCGCCTACAGCCCCGCCGACAGCCCGGTGGCGATGTTTGGCGGGAACTCGAACTGGCGCGGCCCCGTCTGGATGCCGATGAATTTCCTCATCATCGAGTCGCTTCAGAAATTCGGCTTCTACTTCGGCGACTCGTTCAAGGTGGAATTTCCCACCGGCAGCGGAGTCGAGATGAACCTCTGGGAGGTTTCGCTCGAGCTGCAAAAGCGCCTCGTCGGCATTTTCACGCGCGGTGCGGACGGCCGCCGTCCCTTCCAAGGCGGAGTGGAGCTTTTCAAAAACGACCCGCACTGGCGAGATCTGCTTCAGTTCAATGAATACTTCAACGGCGACAACGGAGCAGGCGTCGGAGCCAGCCACCAAACCGGCTGGACCGCCCTCGTCGCCAAGATGTGCCGCCAACTCCACACCGCCACCTCCACCCAAAACCCCTCGGCGGCGTAAGGGAGTTTCGATGATCCAAAGCTTCGCCGATGAAGAAACGCGACAACTTTTCGAGACAGAGTCCAGTCGCCGCTTTGGTGCCATCTCACGCGTTGCCCTTCGGAAACTCATCCAAATGAATCGCGCCCTCCGAATCGAAGATCTCGCAGTTCCTCCGGGCAACCGGCTGGAAGCTCTGAAGGGTGGGGGAGTCGGTTTCCATTCGATCCGGGTGAACGACCAATGGCGGATTGTCTTTCGCTGGACGCCTTCCGGGCCGGCCGATGTCGAGATTGTGGACTATCATTGACGCTCCGGTATAACGCCATACATTATACCTCAATGAAGACTCCAATCACTCCCGGCGAAATCCTCCTCGAGGAATATCTGATCCCGATGGGGATTTCCCAAAATGCGATGGCTCGGGCGATCGGTGTTCCTCCCCGCGCGATCAACGAGATCGTCTTGGGCCGCCGCTCGATCACTCCGGCCATGTCGATCCGCTTCGGCGCTTTTTTCGGCCAATCCGAGGGGTTCTGGCATGGCATCCAGATCGATTGTGATTTCCGCGCACTCGCTAAACGCCGCCGCGAACTTGTCAAAAATATCATTCCCGCCAGCGAATTGATCGCTGCTTGAAACTTTTTTTCCAACAACACTCCACCAACCAACCAAACCAAAAAACCACCAATGAACCTCAAAGGAAAAACAGCCATCGTCACCGGCGGCAATAGCGGCATCGGTCTCGCCATTGTCCTCGAACTCGCCAAGCAAGGCGCCAACATCGTCATCGACTATGTCGTCCACCCCGAGACCGCCGAGGCTCTCGAACAACAAGTCCTCGCGCTCGGCGATAAGGCCGTCACCGTCCAGGCCGATGTCAGCAAAACCGCCGATCTCCAAAAGCTCGTCGATGCCGCCGTGAAAAACTTCGGCCGCCTCGACATCATGGTGAACAACGCCGGCGTCGAGACCCGCACCTCCGTGCTCGATACCACCGAGGAGCAATACCAGCGCGTGCTCGACATCAACCTCAAGAGCGCCTTCTTCGGCACGCAGATCGCCGCGAAGCAATTCATCGCCCAAGGCGGCGGCGGTCGCATCATCAACATCACCTCCGTCCACGAGGATTGGCCAATGCCCGGCAACACCGCCTACTGCCTCTCGAAAGGCGGCATGCGCATGCTCACCCGCACTGCGGGCCTCGAACTCGCCCCGCACAACATTCTCGTCACTGGAGTCGGCCCCGGCGCGGTCGCCACACCGATCAATACCTCCACGATGAAAGACCCCGCGTTGCTCAAGAAGCTCGATGACGCGATCCCGGTCGGTCGGATGGCCCAACCCGAGGAAATCGCCAGCGTTGTCGCCTTCCTCGCCGGAGACGGAGCCAGCTACCTCACCGCCACGACGATCTTCGCGGACGGCGGCATCATGCACAGCAGCCCTGGGCTTTAATAAAACAACCTCGGAGGATCAGGCGTCCCGATGGAATGTAGCGCAGGCGTCCCGCCTGCGAGAGTCATTCCATCAATGTCAGGCGCCTGACCTACATTAGAGCCTTAAAAAATTCGCTGCCCTTTTTCGACTATCTCGACCACTCAGCCCATAATTTTTTTCCAATCAGCCACTTTTCACTCGCAGACATCAGGCAAGACGAATAAAAGCTTCACCGTTTTTCGATGATCGACCCAACCACCAAACTAGCCGTCGCGGAATCTTTTCTGCAGCCGATGGGGCCCGTGGCGTCCGCGCAGTTGCAACATCTGGAAATTGTAACTTTGTTGACATTGATCGCGGTGGTTCCCGTCCTGTTGGCCACGCCGTGGATTCTGTGGCGCTATCGTCGTAGCAAGCCGTCGGGCAAATATCGTCCGAACTGGGAGTCGAACCGGCTTCTGGAATGCCTGATGTGGGGCGTGCCGATTCTCGTGGTTTTTTTGATGGGGGTCAGCCTTTGGAAGATGACCTTTCGCCTCGACCCCTACAAGGAACTCGGCAAAGACCCGCTGCAAATCAAAGTCATCGGCCTGGATTGGAAATGGATTTTCATCTATCCGGACGAGGGGGTTGCCTTGGTGGACGAGTTGGTCGTGCCCGAGGGGCGAGCGGTCGAGTTGACATTGACGACCGACACCGTCATGCAGAGCCTTCAGATCTCGGCGATCGTGGGTCAAATCTACGCCATGCCGGCCATGACCACGAAATTGAACTTTCTGGCTGCCAAGCAGGGGGAGGCCCAAGGGATGAATACCCAGTTCACCGGCGACGGATTCTGGAAACAGAAGTTCGTCGTTTATTCGGTTTCCAAGGAGGACTACGCGGCCCGGATGAAGAAAGCGCAATCGAGCGATCTCTCACTCACCGCCGAGACTTATGCCATTCTGGCGATGCAGGGGACCTCGGAGGAGGCTAAAAAACCCCTCGGAATCGAGAACCGAAAAGGTCCGATTGAGATGGTCCTCGGGGATAAGAAAATTTTTCAACGGGTGCTGGCCCGCTACATGGTCGAGGATATGACTCCGGAAAGCCAACCGGGCAGTCCGTCCTACGACCCCAAGAAATCCATCCTCCCGCCGGCATCGGATAAACCCATGATGGGAATGGAAATGTAAAATGCTCGAAGCGCTTTTTGGCAGATTAACTTGGGACTCGATCATCCTCGTTCAGGCGGTCGAACAACCAAACATCAACACCTTCATCACCGCCAGTGCAGCGGCCATGATGCCGGTCGGGGGAGTGATGATTGTCGCTCTTCTGACTTGGATGAAGTGGTGGAAGCCGCTTTTTTGCGAATGGCTGACAAGTGTGGATCACAAAAAAATCGGCACGATGTATATCATCTTCGCGGTGATTATGTTGTTCCGCGGAGTGGTCGAGGGCATGCTGATGCGGGCGAACCAAGCGGTCGGCCTCAATGGCGGGTTCCTCTCCTCGGATCACTTCAACCAGCTTTTCACGACTCACGGCACCAACATGATCTTTTTCGTGGCGATGCCTTTCCTGATCGGCCTGATCAATATCGTCGTCCCCTTGCAGATCGGTGCGAGGGATGTGGCCTTTCCGAAGCTCAATCAAATCAGCCTGGGTCTCACGGCGGCCGGCGGATTTCTTTTCATGATCTCGCTGATGGTCGGTGAGTTTTCGACAGGTGGGTGGACCGGTTACCCTTCTTTCACCGGTCGCTTGGTCAATCCTGGAGTCGGCCCCGACTATTACATTCTCTCCGTCGCGATTTCTGGCATTGGCTCCACCCTCACCGGGGTCAACTTTGCTGTGACCATCTACAAGATGCGCACGGCGGGGATGAATTTCATGAGGATGCCGCTGTTCACATGGACGGCTCTCTGCACCTCCATCCTGCTGATCTTTGCGATGCCACCGCTCACAGCCTGCTGCGCCATGCTCGGGCTCGACCGCTTCCTCGGCTTCCACTTTTTCACGAACGACATGGGCGGGAATTTGATGAACTTCATCAACCTATTCTGGATGTTCGGCCACCCGGAGGTTTACATCCTCATCCTTCCGGCTTTCGGGGTGATGTCGGAAATCGCTTCCACCTATTCCGGGAAGCGTCTTTACGGCTACACTGGGATTGTTTCGGCCACGATGTGCATCGCCGTTCTCTCCTTCATGGTCTGGCTGCACCACTTCTTCACCATGGGTCAATCTGCGACGGTGAACGCCGCCTTTGGAGTGGCGACGCTTCTGATTGCGATCCCGACGGGGGTGAAAATCTACGATTGGCTGGCGACACTTTGGGGCGGGCGGATCCGGTTCACAGCACCGATGATCTACCTCTGCGGGTTTTTCGTCCTCTTCACCATTGGCGGCCTGAGCGGGGTGGTCCTTGCGAGCCCAACCTTGGATTACCAACTGCACAACAGCCTCTTTCTGGTTGCCCATTTTCACAATGTGATCATTCCCGGAGTTCTATTCGGAATTCTCGCGGGCATTCACATTTGGTTCCCAAAAATTTACGGGTTCCGACTCATCGAGAGTTACTCCCGCATCACCGCAATTCTTTGGGCGGTCGGTTTCTCACTGGCCTTCCTTCCCCTCTACAAAGTCGGAATGATGGGGATGACCAGGCGAACGGTCGCCTACCAGGATCCGGACCTTGTCCCATGGATGGTTGTCTCGGGAATCGGCGCGCTCATTCTTGGTCTCGCCTTTCTTTTCGTGCTCCTGACAATCCTGATGAGCGTTTTAAACCGGAAGAAATTGGCGGTTCCCTTCGGTGATCCTTGGGATGGCCGAACTCTCGAGTGGTGGACCCCCGCGCCGGCTCCCGATTGGAATTTTGCGGTTCTGCCCAAAGTTGAAGGCCGGGATGCCTTCCATGACGCCAAGGAAAAGGGCACGGCCTACCAACCGATCGAGAAATACGACGACATCGAGATGCCAGCAAACACCTACTACGGCTTCATCATTATGGTTATGGCCTCCGGGTTCGGCTTCGGCTTGGTCTGGCACATGTGGTGGTTGGCCATCGCCTCCCTCCTCGGCGCCATCGCGACAGCCATCACTTACGCGTTTCTGCCTCAAAGAAATCGAATCATCCCCGCCGCCGAGGTCCGTGAGATCGATGAAGCCTGGCGGCGAGCGGCCCGCGAGAGCGTGGGCGTCACGCGCGACGATGAGTGCAAAGAGGCAAACCAAGGGCTGGCCCGTCCCGACATCATCACAAACCCATGAGTTCCTCGACCAGACAATCCCTCCACCCCGGCCTGAATCTGGGCGAAGAGCACGGCGACGACCACCTCGAGGCGGAGACATCCGTCTTCGGGTTCTGGGTTTTCATGATGAGCGACCTGGTGACCTTCGGGATGTTTTTTGCCGTCTTCGCCACCACAGCACCTCTGATGTGTTGCCCCGGCCCCAAGGAACTCTTCGACCTTGGAAGCGTCGCCTGGCAAACCGCCTTCCTTCTCCTCTCGAGTTTGACCAGCGGAATGGCGGTCTTGACCCTGAAGCAGGAACACGGCGCCCGGGGTGCCAGCACCAAAAAATTGGTTTTTTGGCTCCTGATCACCGTCCTTCTCGGGTGCGGATTCCTTTATCGTGAGATTTCCGACTTCATCTCCATGGCGGCCGCCGGGGGACCTCCGACGCGCAGCGGTTACCTCTCCGCCTTGTGGTCCCTGGTTGGACTCCACGGTCTGCATGTCACCGGTGGTCTTATCTGGTGTCTCGTGATTGTCGCCGGGATTCTGGTTCGGGGTGTCGATCTCCGCTGGAAGTTGACCCTGCTCCGCTGGGCGGTGTTCTGGCATTTCCTCGATGTGGTCTGGATCGCCATCTTTAGCTTCGTCTTTTTGGGAGGACTACTCTGATGGAAAAATCCAAAGAATTTCGTCATTATGTGATCGGTTTTGTGCTGGCCATAGTGCTCACGATCATCCCCTTCACCCTCGTGGCGACTGTGGGCGGGAAGATCAGTTTTTTCGCCCTCATCCTCTGTGCGCTTCTGCAACTGATCGTGCATCTGCGCTTCTTCCTGCACCTTTCCTACAAAGGCCAGCAGAAGGAAGATCTCCAACTGGTCATGTTCACAGGGCTCATCCTGTTCATCATGATTGGCGGATCCGTCTGGGTCCTCGGCGATCTTTACAACCGGATGTAAGCCCTCAAGGAGCGTGGGCGTCCCGCCCACTTTGTTTCATCCTGGTGGGCGGGACGCCCACTCTCCTTGAGCTGAGGTTTTGGATTCGTTCGCGCAAGGCGCTTCCGGCGCTTTTGGTTTCGGAGAGAAGTTGCTCCGTCGACATGCTCATGCCTCCGAGGGCTTCCACGGTCGTGCGCTCCATGTGGTCATCGGTAGCGACGGTTACCTCGCAGGTCGCTGAATACTTCGCCGCAAGCCGCTCGATGATTTCGTCGGCGGTTTGGCCGGACTTGGAGTAAAAGACCGCGATGCCGTGGGGAACGGAATCGCTCGAAGCTTTCGCGCCGCGTCCGTCGAAGACCACGGCGACTTCCCATTCCGTCGAGTCTTGGAGCCCAGTCAAACGCCGGATGAGGTTTTCCCGGGCGGCGGCCGTGTTGCGCTGGTGGATTTCGGCGAGATCCGGCCAGGCGAAAATGACGCTGTGGCCATCCACGAGCAAAATCCGGCGCTTCATCGGCTACTTCGCGTCGGGCAGGACTTGCTGGCCTAGCCGCTGAATACCCGCCTTCGCAAAGGTGCTGGCGGGGTAAATCTGTCGCGCCTTGAGATACCAGGCGAGTGAGGAGCCGGGCTGATCCTTTTTCTCGAAATCCTCCGCACGGTTGATCGCCTGCACGAACTCCGAAGCCTGCGTGGTGAGGTCGGCACGGAGTTGGTTGAGCTTGTTGTCATCGGGGAATTCCTTCCGCGCGGACTCCGCACTTTCCCACGCCCCGGCGGGATCGCCGCGTTTCGAAATCTCCTGCGCTTTCACGATGGCCGACTCGACCAACGTCATTTTTTCCAAAACCTCGCCGAGTTGTTTTTGCTTCTCGGGATAAAGCGCGGCGGCGGCGATGAAGCGCATCCGGTCCTCGAAAATCTGCCGGTGGTTGTTCTGTTGAAGCAACCGGTCGAAATCATTCATCGCCTGTTGCTGCACATCGGACTGGGTGAAGATCGTGTTCCCCACCTCCGCCAGCGCGGGGTTGCGCGGCCAAATCTCGGCGGCGGCGCGGAGTTCCTTTTCCATGGTTCCTTTGTCGCCCGAAACCGCAGCGGTGCGGGCTTTGGCGAGGTGCATCGCGCTGATGGTCTTCGCCGTTTCGACCTTCGCGAGCGGCTTGCTGGGGTCGAAATCCTTCGCGATCTCTTCCAGTTCGGGCACGAGTTTTTCGGCGCGCGTGAGATCGTTCACTTCCAGCGCGGCGAGGAGTTCGTTGCTCTTGCGTGTGAATTCCAAGGCGCGCCGTTTGTCATCGCGCGAGAGGAGTCGGACGCTGGGCATGTATTCCCCGAGAGCAAAAGTTTCGGCGAGGCGTTCGGTGGCGCTCTGGAGTTCGCCCTGCTCGAGGAGGTATTTGTAGGCCTCGACGCCCTCGTTCACATCGCGAATCGCCTCGCTGGCGAGACTGTCGATCTGGCTGAGGGAACTCACGAGCTTGCTGATGCTTTGGGCTGCGGTCGCCGCGCCGCCGGTGAGGCTTTCCACGCCGATGTTTTCGAGTCCCATCTTCGCACCGCTGGCGGCGAAGGAGCTGCCGGTGCGGCTGCCACCGCCGGAGTTGTTGTTAATAATGACATTTGTCCCCTTCCCATCGGCTCCCGCTCCGGTGGAGGTTTGCTGATCCAGGACGCCTTGCGAGCCCGAGACGCGCGGGTCGAGTTCGGCATTCAGTTTGGCCTGCCCGGCATCTTTGTTCACCGGCAGGGAGTCGACCATTTTCTTGTAAACCTCGATCGAGTTGTCGCCGTCCTTGTAAATGGCGCGGTAGAAGCGGTTGGCAATGATCACATGCTCGAACCGCCGCGTGGCGAAATACTGCATGATAAGCGCCTGGAGGTGGCCTTTCGTGGTGAGTTCGAGCGAGGCGATGCGGAGCTTATTGTTTTGGATCGTTTGCCCGATGTCGGAGAGTTTGCGCTTTGTCGAGGCCATGCGGGCGTCGCGCTCGATCTTGATGTTCTCCTGAGCCAACTGGGAGACATTGGTGCCGGTGGGGGAGTTGAGGATGCGGTTTTGCGCCGCCATCTGGTTGTTCCATTCGGCCTGGCCGAGTTCCTTTTCCAGCTTGGCATTGTCTCGTTGGAGCTTGGCAATCGTTTCGAGGCTCTGGCGCGCGGAGTGGATCGCGTCGGACATCGTCCGGCAGAGGTTGGCGTCATCCCGGTATTCGGAGGCCTTTTTCAACAGGGAAAAGGCGGTCTCGATATTTTGCGGCGAGGCTTTGCCGGGGGAAAGGAGATCGAGGATGCGGTCGATCGTCTGGCGATACGCCACATCGGCCTCGCTCGTGGCGGCAGGGGCATTGAGGTATTTTTCAAAACGCGCGCGGAGGAGGCGGTTGTTGTTGATGTTCCAAATCTTCCCGTCGTAATTCATGACATCGCTGCCGGGGTCAAACGCCGGAACATCGCGGCCGATGAATCCCTCGTTCATTTGCGGGGGGCGGGAGGAGTCCTGAGCTATCGCGGGAAGGATCGCGAGCAGGCAAGTGAGAGGAAATGCAAGGCGGAGGCTCATGATTTTTCGACCTTTCGGGTGCGGAGGATTCCTTTTTCATCGACCGCCACGAGAAACACGAGGCGCTGTTCCTTTTGGATGTTCATTTCGTTGAAGTCGGCGGTCACGAGCACGGGGATGATTTCGTTGTCCACCTCGATGGCGATGAGGCGGCCGGAGTCGGGCGACCACGCGAGGGATTCGGCGACTTTGCCTTCGAGTTTGTAGGTATTCCCGCGAAGGCTGTTCGAATTTTGCAAGTAACCCGCAACATCCAATGCGGGAACGGTGCGGTGGGTCGATTTGTCTTTGGAACCGAGAAACACGAAACCCAGTGCGATGAGCACAAAAAAACCTGCGGCGATGGGGAGGAGGCTCTTCGAGCGGGAGGAACTTTTCTTGCGTGCCATGTCCGCAGGCTAGCGAATGCCAACGCGACTTCAAGGCTGCGCGTTGCGGCGGACGGGCAGTCGTGCTTCAATCCTCGACGCCCATGCTGAACTTCCTCGTCCGCCGACTTCTGATCAGCGCGTTCCTGCTTTTTTGCATCAGCTTGGTTTCGTTTTTCATGATCACGCTGGCGCCGGGCAGTCCGTATCCGTGGGGTGAGTTGAATCCCAAAATCACGCCGCAGGTGAAGGAGGCTTTCCGCAAAAAATTCCACCTCGACCGCCCGCTCCACGAACAATACTGGCTCAACATGCGCGACCTCTTCACCGGCGAGTTGCGCAGCATCAAAGACGACCGCCCCGTGCTGGGCCGCATCCTCGAGCGCCTGCCCGCCACCGTGATCCTCAATGTCGCCGCCATCGGGCTCTCGCTCACCTTCGGAATGCTGATCGGCATTTATTGCGCGAGGAATGCCGGCCGCACACCGGACACCATCGTTTCCTTCGGAGTGTTTCTCTTCATCGCCATTCCCACTTTCTGGATCGCGAATCTGGCGATCATCGGATTGGTCAAATTCGGCGGGATTCCCGTGCTGGGAATGCAATCGTTCGGGATCGCCTTCCCAAATGCTCCCTCAATGTGGCTCGACCGCGTGTGGCACATCGCGCTCCCCGCCACCATCCTCTCGCTCGGCGGCATCGCGGTGCAGTCCCGCTACATCCGGGCCAGCATGCTCGAGACTTTGCACGAAGGCTACATCCGCACCGCGAGGGCTAAGGGACTCGATGACGACACGATTTTCTACAAACACGCCCTGCGAAATTCGATCCGCCCCTTAATCACCGGCATCGGCGGACTCCTGCCCGCGCTGATTGGCGGCTCGGTGATTGTGGAAACAATTTTCGCGTATCCCGGAATGGGGCGTCTCGGCTACGAGGCCGTTCTCGAGCGGGATTACCCGACGCTGGTGGCGCTGAACTTCATCGTCGCCGCGCTGGTGCTGGTCGGGAACTTGGTTTCCGACCTTCTCTACGCAGTGGTCGATCCGAGGGTTCGCCTCGAGTAGATCAATCCAACTCCGTGCTCTCTGTGTCCTCTGTGGTTAATTTTCTGGATCAATCCTCGGGCTCCTCGCCGCCCTCGGTTTCCTCCGGCTCGGGGGTGCTCTTTTGGAGTTTCTCGAGAATCTGCGCCGTGTCCTCGACCTCTTCCCACACGACTTCGCTCACATAGATCGGGGCTTTTTGAAGCGCGGCCATCGCCAGGCAATCGCTCGAGCGCGCGTCGAGTTCCACGATCTTGCGCTGCTGGAGTTCATTCTCGGCTGTGATGATCAGGCGGCCGTAGAAGACTCCGCTTTTAAAATCATTAATGATGATCCGCTCGACCTTGCCGCCGAGCGCCGTGAGGACATTGGCGAGCAGGTCATGAGTAAGTGGACGCTCTTTCTCTGCGTCGTTCAGATAGAGGTTGATGGCATGGCCGATCGTCTGGTCGATGTAGATGGTAAAAACCTTTTCGTCGTTTCCCAAAAAAACGGCTGTTCCGGCATTCGTTGGGATCAGCGCGCGAATTTGAATCGGTATCACGGACTTGCTCACGGCCCGAAATTACCACCGCGCTCCCGCTTCGCAAGCCGGCGGGAAATTTCCTCCGGGCGGTCAAAACCTACCCGAGCGCCGCGCGGATTTTCTCGATGACGACGAGAGCTTCTGCGGTGGAATCCGCCATCACGCAGACATGGCCCATCTTGCGGCCAGGCCTCGCCTCGGATTTGCCGTAGAGGTGCAGCTTCGCGAGGGGTTCGCGCAGAACGACGCTCCAGTCGGGCTCTCCATTTTTCCAGAGGTCGCCCAGGATATTCCACATCACCACCGGGCGGAGGAGTTCCGGCGAGCCCAGCGGGAGGCCGCTCACGGCGCGGAGTTGTTGCTCGAACTGGCTCGTCGCGCACGCGTCGAAGGAAAAATGCCCGGAGTTGTGTGGGCGCGGGGCGAGTTCGTTGACCAAAAGCTCCCCGTCACGAGTCAGGAAAAACTCAACCGCGATCAGGCCGACCACATCGAGCACCTCGGCGATGGAGGCGGCGATCTTCTCAGCGCGTTCGGCAATTTCAGGAGCGAACCGCGCCGGCACGATCGAGAGGTCGAGGATGTGGTTTTCGTGGATGTTTTCCGAGCAAGGGAAGGGGACGACCTCGCCATTCAGCCCGCGCGCGCAAACGACCGACAGCTCGGCCTCGAACGGAATCCATTTTTCCAAAACTCCGCGCGGGGCGCCGAAGCGCTGCCAGAGATCGGTGGCGTCGGCGGGGCCTGAGATTTTCAACTGCCCCTTGCCGTCGTAGCCAAAGTCCGCGGTCTTCAGCACCGAGGGCGTTCCGATTTCTGCCAGCGCGGAGGCGAGACTCTCGGCGGAATCGACCACGCGGAACGGCGCGCAGGGAAAGCCCTTCGAGCGCAGAAAGTTTTTTTCGCGCTCGCGGTTCTGGCAAATATGCAAAACCTCGCCACGCGGGCGCACGGGCTTGAGCGCGGAGACCGTATCGAGTGCCGCAAGAGGGATGTTTTCGAACTCGAAGGAAATGACATCCACGCCGTGCGCGAATTTTTCCAAGGCCGCTGAATCGCTGTAGGGCGCGTTCACCTCCACATCGCAAATCTGACCGGCGGGGCAGTCGGGCTGCGGCTCGTAGGCATGCACGCGATAACCCATTCGGCGCGCGGCAATCGCCAGCATCCGGCCGAGTTGGCCGCCGCCGAGAATCCCGACAACTCCTCCCGGCGGGATGGATTTCTGTTCCGTCGCCCGGCGATTACCGGTATTTTCCGCAGTCTTGTCCGTCATGGCAGATCGATTAGTTTATATTCTTGCGCTGGCCGTTTTGGGTCTAGTCCGGCGCCTGCCCCTCGCGTTGTGCTTCGTGGTGGGTCAGGCCGGCGGCGCGTTGATGTGGCTCATCCTGCCCGGCTACCGCCGCCTCGCAAGGGAAAACCTGGCGATCGCTTTCGGCCAGGAACTTTCGCCCTCGCAAATCCGCCGGTTGGCTTTCAAACACTTCACTACCCTTGGCGCGAATGTCGTCAGCGCGATCAAAATCCCCGCCCTCGCGCACGACGCGATCGACCGCATCGCCACGATCGAAAACCTCGGCCTCATCCGCCAAAACATCGCCAAGGGCCGTCCCGTGCTTCTTGCCATCAACCACATCGGCAACTGGGAACTCTATGCCCAGCTTGTCTACACCGTCCCCGAAGCGCGTTTCGGAACCGTCTACCAAGCCCTCCACAACAAACTCGTCGACGACCTTGTGAATGGCGACCGCCGCCGTCTCGGCGTCCTCACCTTCGACCGCAAGGAGGGCTTCCAAGGCGCGCTGGCTCTTCTCCGCGAGCCGGGTATCCTCGGCGTGCTGGTCGATCAACACGCCGGCAACAGCGGAGTTTGGACTCCATTTTTCGGGAGGCTTTGCTCGACCTCGCCGCTCACGGCCACGCTGGCGATTCGCACCAATGCTGCCGTCCTGCCGGTGGCGATTTTCACCGAGGGTTTCGCGAAATGGCGCGTCGTCGTCAGCGAGGAAGTGCCTTGGACCGCCGAGAATCCCGACCAGCTCACGCTCGACATCAACAAGGCTCTCGAAAAACAAATCCGCACCTCGCCCGCCGATTGGTTTTGGGTTCACAACCGCTGGAAAACCCCGAACCCGAATTTTCTGCTCGAAAACACCAAGCGCGGGATTTTTCTTCCGCCCGACGAGCCGCGTCCCCATCCTTTCCGCATGGTTGTTCGCTCCCCAAACTGGCTCGGCGACGCGGTGATGTCCGTCGAAGCCGTCCGCGCCTTCAAGATCGGCCGCCCCGATGCCCACCTTGCCGTGCTGGCTCCGGAAAAGCTCGCCGGTTTCTGGCAGCGCGTCGGCGATGTGGACGAGGTCATTTCTTTCGAGCCCGGCGAGTCGGTTTTTTCCGTTGCGAAAAAACTGCGCGGCCAATTCGAGGTCGCCGTTTTGCTCCCGAATTCCCTGCGCTCCGCGCTCGAGGTCTGGCTCGCCGGGATTCCCCGCCGCGTGGGCTACCGCGGCCACTCGCGCCACTGGCTTCTCAACCAAATCGTTCGCGAACCGGAAAAAAAGAACCGCCCGCCCGAGCATCACGCTGACCGCTACTGGCGGATCGCCCAGCGGTGCGGTGCATCCGAGCGTCCACCCCGCAAAACCCTCTGGAAGCCGAACCCCAAGGAATGCGTCATCGGCCTCTGCCCCGGCGCGGAATACGGCTCCGCCAAACGCTGGCCCGCCTACAAGTTCCAGACCTTGGTGAAGGAAGTGAACGAGCGCCTCGATTGCCAATGGGTGATCCTCGGCACCGCCTCCGACACCCCGCTCGCAGCCGAAATCTCGCGCGGCATCCCGAACGTCACCGACCTCACCGGCAAAACCTCTCTCGGGCAGTTGATGGAGCTTTTATCCAAAATCACAGGCCTGGTGACGAATGACACCGGCACGATGCACCTCGCCGATTTCATCGGAACCCCGCTCGCCGCGTTGTTTGGCTCCACCGAGCCCGCCCTCACCGGTCCCCGCAGCCCGCGCAGCGTCGTGATCCGCCAAAAAGCCGAGTGCAGCCCCTGCTTCCTTCGCGAGTGCCCGATCGATTTCCGCTGCATGCAAGACATCCCGATGGAAAAAGTGATCGAAGCCGTCCTGGCCTTCCGAAAATAAAAGCCCCCGAGCGGAAGAAATTGGATCACACGAAGGCACGAAGCCACGAAGAAAATCCATTGTGTAGCAACGGCAGTCCTCTGCCGTTTCGGAGCAGGCCCGCGAATCACGCAAATCCACGCGAATAAAAATGGTAGGGTCGCCTCGCTCTCCGATCCGTAGGCTCTACGAGCTGGAGGCACGAGGGGACCCAAGATTCAGGCGCGAACGCGCCGTTTCCCAAAAACCAAATCTTCCCGCAGAGGAGCAGAGCGAACAAGAAAGGGTAGCCACTCTACTCTGTTGGGTGAGCGGGTTCCGTTTAATCTCTCCCGCCTCTACCGAATAAACCCTCTGGTTTGGAGTCATGTGTGAGACGGACCCTTATCCTAATTTTTTGGCTTATTGACGGCAGCGAAGATTAACTCCATGCGGGGAAAATTGCCTAAGATGTAGGGCGGTTTGGAGTAATTCGCGCCAAGGACAACCATGCATTTGCTTTGGCGTTCGCAGAATTTTTCAGCTTGGAGCTCCAAATCCTCGCGGATCGAGGCTAGAGACACGAAGCCCGTCGCGCCCTGTTGAAAGATACGATAAACATCCTTGTCGGGGTAGTCATGGCTCATCATCTGGGGTGGTTTTCGAAACTTTGAAGCGCTTTCTGAGTAGCGTTGAACCGGTGTTTCGTAAGCACAACCTTCGAAAAACAAGGACAGCAGAATTAGCAGGATGAGGGATTGAGATTTGGAGGAAGTGTTCATATTCATTTTGGATCATGCCCCTGCCGTTTTCTGCTCGTCAAGTTGCCGTCCCGCACGAATGAACAGGGCGTCAGTCCCGCACATTCACATAAACGCGGGAGGACTTCAGGTGGGGATGCCGTGCAGCGTGGCAAAAGCCCGGGCGTTTCCAAAATTTCTTCCTCCGCGTCCCTGCGCCTCTGCGGGAGGAATTGTTTTTTTGGGAGACGGCGCGTTCGCGTCTGAAATTTGGGTCCCCTCGGCGAGGCGACCCCATTTTTTTCGATTCGCGTGGATTCGCGTGATTCGCGGGCCTGCTCCGAAACGTCAGAGGACTGCCGTTACCACAACGGGATCGCTTCGTATGAGGCCTGGAATCAAAGCAGGGGGAGTTGGGCGGAGGCGGCGGGGTCGGGGGTGAGGCGTTTGCGGGAGGTTTTGGCGAGGGCGGGTTGGCCTTCGGTGTTGAGTTCGGATTTTTCGAGGTTGCCGAGGATTTCCTTGGCGCGGGCGATGATCGAGTCGGGGAGGCCGGCGAGTCGGGCGACTTGAATGCCGTAGCTCTGGTCGGCGCGGCCGGGGACGATTTTGCGTAGGAAGACGATTTGGTCGTTCCACTCGCGGACGGCGACATTGAGGTTTTGAACGCCCGGGCGGGTTCGCTCGAGGTCGGTGAGTTCGTGGTAGTGGGTGGCGAAGAGGGCGCGGCAGCCGATCTGGTCGTGCAGGTGCTCGGCCACGCTCCAGGCGATCGAGAGGCCGTCGAAGGTCGAGGTGCCTCGTCCGATTTCGTCTAGGATGACGAGGCTTTTTGCCGTGGCGTTGTTCAGGATGTTCGCGGTTTCGTTCATCTCGACCATGAAGGTCGATTGACCGCGGGCGAGGTCGTCGTTGGCTCCGACGCGGGTGAAAATGCGGTCGGCGAGGCCTAGCCGCATCGACTTCGCGGGAACGAAGCTCCCGGTTTGCGCCATGAGGGCGAGGAGGGCGGTCTGGCGGATGTAGGTGGATTTTCCCGCCATGTTCGGGCCGGTGATGATGGCGAACTTTTTGCCCTCCGCGCCGAGGTGGGTGTCGTTCGGCACAAAGCGCGCGCCTTCCATTTGACGGTCGAGCACGGGGTGGCGGCCTTCGGTGATTTCGAGGATTTCGGAGTCATCGATCTCGGGGCGGCAGTAGCCGTGGAGGCGGGCGGTCTCGGCCATGGAGCAGAGGACATCGAGCACGGCGAGGGTGGCGGCGGACTCTTGCAACTTCGAAAGCTCGGCGAGGACGGCGGCTCGGAGTTCCCCGAAAATCTCGATCTCGCGGGCGCGGGCGCGCTCGTCGGCGCCGAGGATTTTGCCTTCCATTTCCTTCAGCTCGGGAGTGACGAATCGCTCGCCGTTCACCGTCGTCTGCTTGCGGATGTAGTTGGCGGGGACGGCGGGGAGGTTGGCTTTGGTGATTTCGATGAAATAGCCGAAGACCGAGGTGAAGCGGACCTTGAGCGACTTGATGCCGGTGCGCTCGATCTCGCGCTCCTGGAGGGCGGCGATCCAGCCTTTCCCCTCGAGCGAGGCCGCGCGGAGTTCGTCCAGCGCGGGGTCGAAGCCGGTCTCGATAAACCCGCCGTCGCGAAGGATCGCGGGGGGCTCGGCCACGATCGCCTGGCGGAGTTTTTCATGGAGCTCCGGCAAGGCGTGGAGGCCCTCGATAAGGCCCGAGAGCAAGGGGGAGGGGAGGCGAAACGAGTCGGCGCCACCGAGGCTTGCGGCAAGCGGCGGGAGGAGTGCCAGCGACTGGGCCAGCGCGGCGAGGTCGCGGGCGTTTCCCGAGGGACCGCCGAGGCGGGAGGTCGCGCGCTCGATGTCGCGAATGTCGGCGAGGCGGGAACGCAGGTCGCCGAGGAGCATGGCGTTGTCGAGCAGGGCGGCGATGGCCTCCTGGCGACGCTCGATGGCCTCGGCATTGCGGAGGGGGTGGAGAATCCAATCGCGCAGAAGCCGCGCGCCCATCGGGGTGCGGGTGGTGTCGAGCGCGCCGAGGAGCGTCATCTGGCGTCCGGCGCGGGATTGGACGAGTTCGAGGTGGCTCTGAGTGGCGGCGTCGAGGATTAGGAATTCGCTGCGTCGGTAGGGTTGGAGGCGTCGTAGGTGACCCGCTGGGCGGCGCATTTGGCGCGTGATGTAATGGAGGAGGGCTCCGGCGGCGCCGATGGCGGCGGGGAGGTCGGCGCACCCGAAGCCATCGAGCGAGTGGACTTTGAAATGGGTGCGGAGAAGCTCAGCGGCGGGCTCGGGTTCAAAGGCGTAGCCGTCGAGGGGCGATTGGGGAGAGACGGAGGAAAACTCGGAGGCTTGGTGGTCGGGAACGAGGATTTCGGCGGGGGAGACGCGGGCGAGTTCGTCGAGCAGGGCGTGGAGGGAATCGAGTTCGGTGAGGCGGAATTCGCCGGTGCTCAGGTCACAGTAGGCGAGGCCATGCGCGTCACCGCGCTTCGAGAGCGCCGCGAGGAAGTTCGGTTTCCGGTCGTCGAGGCCGAAGTCGTCGAGTGTGCCGGGGCTGAGGATTTGGGAAATTTCGCGGCGGACGAGTTTTCCCGCCGTGACCTCGCCAACTTGATCACAGATCGCGGCGCGCCAGCCGGCGGCGATGAGTTTTTCGATGTAGCCGCGAGCGGCATGGAAGGGGACGCCGCACATGGGGGTCGTGCCGCGCTTCGTGAGGGCGACATTGAGGATGCGCGAGGCCTCCACGGCGTCGTCGCCGAACATCTCGTAGAAGTCGCCGAGGCGGAAAAGCAGGAAGGTTCCCGGGGGCAGTTCACGCCTCACGGCGAGATACTGCTGCATCATCGGGGTCAGCTTTTCCTCCGGCATGGCGTGCGTCAGGCCGATTTGAGGAAGGCCGCGAGCGGGCTGGTGGCGGCGGCGTGGTCGAGCTGGATCGGGAGTCCCGCCTCGCGGGCTTCGCGGGCGGCTTCGACCGTGGCCTTGAACGCGCGGGCCATACGAACGGGGTCCTCGGCGGCGGCGATGGCGGTGTTCACCAAAACGGCGTCCGCTCCCATTTCCAAAGCCTCGGCGGCATGGCTCGGCGCGCCGATGCCGGCGTCCACAATAACTGGGACGGTGGCTTGCTTGATAATGATCTCGATCTGGGCCCGGGTCTCGAGGCCGCGGTTGCTGCCGATGGGCGAACCGAGCGGCATCACAGTCGCGGTGCCGACATCTTGCAGGCGGCGGGCGAGCACAGGGTCGGCGTTGATGTAGGGAAGAACAATGAAGCCCTCTTTCACGAGGATTTCGGCGGCGGCGAGGGTTTCGATGGGATCGGGCAGGAGGTAGTGGGGATCGGGGTGGATCTCGAGTTTCACCCATTTCGGAAGCCCGGCGGAGGCGGCAAGGCGGGCGAGTCGCACGGCCTCGTCGGCATTCATTGCGCCACTGGTGTTCGGCAAGAGGAGGTATTTTTCGGGATCGATGAAATCGAGGATGTTCGCGAACGGGTCTTTTTTTCCCGAAAGATCGGCGCGGCGGAGGGCGACGGTGACGATCTCGCAACCGCTCGCGGCGAGGGCGTCGCGCATGGTTTCGTTCGACGAAAATTTTCCGGTTCCGAGAAGAAGGCGCGAGGAGAAGGTGCGCCCGGCGATGATGAGTGGTTGTGGCACGGTCAGGTGTATTTGACGACTTCCTCGATCGTGGTGATGCCGTCATAGATCGAGCGCATGCCGTCCTGTCGGAGGGTGGTCATGCCGAGCTCGATGGCTTTTTGACGGATGAGGATTCCGGGTTCGCGGTTGTTGATCATTTCGCGGACGGGGTCTGAGATTTTGAGAAGTTCGTAGATGCCCTTGCGGCCTTTGTAGCCGGTGAAATTGCAGACTTCGCAGCCTTTGCCGTAGTGGAACGACTTATCGCCGATGTCGTGCGGTTGCAGGCCGATCGAGGCCAGGACTTGCTCGCTGGGCTGGTAGGGGGTGCGGCAGTTCACGCAAATTTTGCGGATGAGGCGCTGGGCGAGCACGCACTCGAGCGAGGCCGAGATGAGGAACGGCTCGATGCCCATGTCCATGAGGCGGGTGACGGCGCCGGTCGAGTCGTTCGTGTGGAGCGTGGTGAAAACCAAGTGGCCGGTGAGCGAGGCCTGGATGGCGATCTGGGCGGTCTCCGTGTCGCGCGTTTCGCCAACGAGGATGCGGTCGGGATCCTGACGCAGGAAAGCGCGGAGGACGCGGGAAAAACTCAGGCCGATCGAGTCATTGATCGGCACCTGGATGATGCCGTCGATCTCGTATTCCACGGGGTCCTCGGCGGTGAGGAGTTTGGAATCGATCGTGTTGATCTTGCGCAGGCACGAGTAGAGCGTGGTGGTTTTTCCAGAACCTGTCGGGCCGGTGACGATGAAAATGCCATTGGGTCTTTCGATGACCTCCAGGATGTAGGCCATGATGTCATCGGGCATGCCGAGCGTCTCGAGTTCGAGGTTCACGCTCGAGCGGTCGAGCACGCGGAGCACGACGCTCTCGCCGAACGCGGTGGGGAGGGTGGAAACGCGGAGATCGACTTGGCGGCCATTGATCTCGCGTTGGATTCGGCCGTCCTGCGGCAGGCGGCGCTCGGCGATGTTGAGGTTCGCCATCACCTTCACGCGGGAGATCACGGGTAGGGCGAGGCGGAAGGGTGGGGGGTCCATCTCGTAAAGCGCACCGTCCACGCGGTAGCGGATTTTGAACTCGCTCTCGAAGGGCTCGAAATGGATATCGCTCGCCCGCGCGGCGATCGCCTTGTCGAGGATGAGATCGACATACTTGATGATCGGCGCGGCGTTCGCCTCGGCGAGGACGGCGTGGTCGTTGATCTGCTCGTCTGGGCCTTCATTGACGGTGACTTCGCCTCCGATGCTTTCGAGGATTTCGCTGATGCTGGCTTCTTCGGAGCCAAAGTGTGTGCGGATCAGCGCTCGCACGGTTGGCGGGAAGGAAACAACCGCCACAATCTCGCGGCCGAGCGCGAAGCGGAGATCCTCGATCGAGCGGGAGTTCAGGGGGTCCGTGTGGGCGACGAAAATGGTATTTCCGGAAGCAGAAATCGGAATCACGCCGTGGAGGCGTGCGAGGCCGGAGGGAATGAGTTGGAGCGTCTGAGGATCCGGCTCGAATTCGCTCAAATCAAACGGCTCGGCCCCGATCGAGTCGGCGATGGTTTTTTCGAAACCCCGCTCGCTGACGATCCCGCTATCGACAAGGATTTGCTCAATCGGAGACTCCGAGTTCGAGGCTTGGAGCAGGAGATTGGCTCCGTCATCTTCGGTGATCAGTCCCTGCTCGACAAAAATTTCGACAACTTGCTTGGCGTCCATGGTGGGGGGTCAGTCGAGATCGGACATTGTGGTGCTGATGACCTCCTCGGCGGTGGTCATGCCGGCGAGGACCTTGCGAACGCCATCCTCGCGGAGGGTGCGCATGCCGAGTTCGCGAGCGCGCTGGCGCAGGGCGATGGTCGAGGCATTGTTGTTAACCATGTTTCGGACTTCGTCATCGATGATGAACATTTCAAAAATGCCCATCCGGCCCCGGTATCCGCGGCCTCGACAGCGCTCGCATCCGACCGGGCGCATGACGCTGGCTTGGCGAATTTGGCCCGGGTCGATCTGGAGTGTCTGCAATTCGTAATCGGAAAGTTCGCCGGGGAGTTTGCAATGAGGGCAGAGGCGTCGAACGAGTCGCTGGGCGACAATGGCGCGAACGGAACTGGAGACGAGAAATGGCTTCACGCCGATATCCACGAGACGCGCGATGGCGCTGGGGGCGTCGTTGGTGTGGAGGGTGGAAAGGACGAGGTGGCCGGTGAGCGAGGCGTTGACTGCGATGCTGGCCGTTTCGCTGTCTCGAATTTCACCGATCATGATGATGTTCGGGGCCTGGCGCAGGATCGAGCGCAGGGCGGCCGGGAATGTCATGCCGATGCTGGTATTCACCGGGACCTGGTTGATGCCGTTCATCTGGTATTCGACGGGATCCTCGACCGTGATGAGTTTCCGGTCCGGCTTGTTCATGTAATTGAGGCAGCCGTAGAGCGTGGTGGTTTTTCCCGAACCGGTCGGGCCGGTGACGAGAATGATGCCATCGGGGAGATTAATGCACTGCTCGAATTTCGCCTGGTCGTCGGATAGGAAACCGAGGTCCGGCAGGCCGAGGAGGAGCGAGGTTTTATCGAGGATACGCATGACCACGCTCTCGCCGTGGACGGTCGGAATCGTGGAAACACGGAGGTCGATGGCGTTGTCTCCAACTTTAATTTGGATGCGGCCGTCCTGCGGGATGCGCTTTTCGGCGATGCTCATCGAGCGCGACATGATTTTGAGGCGGCTGATGATTGCGCCGTGGAGTTTTTTCGGCGGCGGCTGCATTTCCTGAAGGACGCCATCGATGCGGAAGCGGATGCGAAGTTTGTGCTCGAGGGGCTCGATGTGGATATCGCTCGCCCGGTTCGTGTGGGCTTCCAAAAGAATCATCGAGACGAGCTTGATGACCGGCGCATCGCCTGGGCCGTCGTCATCCTCTTCGTCCTCGGTGGCATCCGATTTCTTGGCTTGCCCGGCTTCTTTGAGCAATTCGTTCGCGGCGTCTTCGGCGCTTCCGTAGTGCTTCACCACGAGCTTCCGGATTTCCTCGGGGGAGGCGCAGACAAATTCGATCTCCCGCTGCAACTTGTAGGTGAGGTCATCCATGGACTGCATGTCCATGGGGTCTCCAATCGCCACGGTCAGGATGCCATTGCGAAGCGCGATAGGCAGGGCTTGGTAGCGGCGCGCATCGTCGGCCTCCACCATATCCAAAATGCGGCGCTCCGGGTGGGCCTCGCCGAGATCCACGAACTCCATGCTGTTCTGTGCCGCGAGGGCGCGGGCGATGTCTTCCTCGGTGACGATGCCGTCATTGACGAGAGTTTGGATCAAGCCTTCTTCCGCCAAATGCTCGCGCGCGGCCCCAATCTGCGCCTTGGTGACAAGACCTAGGTCGCGGAGGGTTTCGGCTATAAATTCGTCGTTGTGGAACACGGTGGCGAGTGGATCGAGCGCGCTATCTTAAGAAGGTGCGAGGTGAAGTCAATGTGGTCGGCGGGGAATCAAGAAACGCCGCGAGCTCCTCGGGAAGTTCGCTCCGCCACTCGAGCAGGGAGCCGTTCCACTCGAGCGCCAACCCCGCCGAGTGGAGAGCGTGACGGGGCAGGTGGAGGCGTTCTGCCAGGGCGGGGGTCCAACCGGTTTGAATAAACTCCAAGTAACAATCCTCGGACGGGCCGTAGATTTTATCCCCGACGACGGGGTAACCGGCATGGGAGGCGTGGACGCGGATTTGGTGGGTGCGGCCGGTGAGGGGCTTGGCTTCGACGAGAGAAAAAAGACCGAGCCGGTTTTCGAATTTTTCGAGAACACGAAACTCCGTCCGCGCCACCGCACCGCTCGGGTGGACCATGCGCTGGAGGTGAATCTTGGTTTCCAAAACCTCCCCCCGGCGGATGATCGGGGCGTCGACCGTAAAAGTCTCCTCCGCCGGATGGCCGGTGAGGATCGCGAGGTAGGTCTTCCGGATTTTTCCCTCCTGCATCGCGATGGCCGCCTGACGCGCGGCGGCCGAGGTTTTGGCTACAAGGACCACGCCGCTTGTTTCGCGGTCGAGACGGTTGATGAGTGAGACCTGGCCGCTGTTGGCGATCTCGTAGGAGAGAAGTTCGCGCAAGCCGTCCCACAGCGTCTTCGGCCCGCCCGGCTTGCTCGGGTGGACTAGTAGCCCGGCGGGTTTGTCCACGGCGAGCAGTTCGGCCGTTTCGCCGAGAACCCGGAACTCTGCTTGATCAGTCATCGCTTCGCGGAAACACTCCCCGCCACCATGATCGAACTCCGCCATCTCACGCGAACCTATTCCTCGGGCACTGGCGTGGTCCGCGCGCTCGATGATGTGTCGCTCGACCTCGCGCCGGGGGATTTCGCCACGATCACCGGTCCCAGCGGTTGCGGCAAAAGCACCCTGCTGAACCTCCTCGGTGGCCTCGATACGCCGACCTCGGGCGAGATCCGGGTGGATGGCCTCGAGCTTCACCGCGCGGGCGAGCGGGAACTCACCCATTACCGCCGCCACACGCTCGGCATTGTGTTTCAATTCTTCAATCTCCTGCCAGCCATGACGGTTCGGGAAAATGTCGAGCTCCCCCTGCTCCTGCGCGGGGATTCCCAAAAAAAGACCACCCCTCGCGTGGCGGAAATGCTCGATCTGGTCGGGATGTCCCACCGGGCGGGGCATTTCCCGCACCAACTGAGCGGCGGTGAGATGCAACGCGTCGCCATCGCCCGGGCCCTCGCTGGCCGTCCCGCTCTGCTCCTCGCCGACGAGCCGACCGGCAATCTCGACTCCGCCAACGCCGCCCATGTCTGCGAAACTTTCTCAAAGATTGCTTCCCAAAAAATTGCCACGCTGATTATTGTCACGCACAGCGATTCAGTGGCCGCTCTGGCCCCGGTGCGCATCCACATGATCGACGGAACCATCCTCTCCAAGCATGTCATCAATCATTCAACCTAACGATCCTCGTCTTCAGCAATTTGCGATTTTTTCTGGGCTTGGCTACGACGAGCTTTCGGCCCTCGTGCGCCTTACGGACACGGTGACTTTTCCCAAAGGCGCGAAGATCATTCAAGCCGGCGAGGAAGGTCATTGCCTCTACCTCCTTCTCACCGGCACCGCCCTTGTCCAAGCCCCTCCGCCGGATCAAAAAGTGGAACTCGCCACTCTCAAAGTCGGCGACTTTTTCGGCGAAATCTCCCTTGTCGATGAAGGCCCCCGCTCGGCGGATGTCACGGCGCTCGAGGATTGCGAACTCCTCCGCGTCACTCGCACCACGATCGGCGTTCTGGCCGGACTTCAACCCGCTGCCGCCGTCCAAATCCTCAGCTCGATCGGCCGCGAACTCGTTCTGAGACTTCGCACCGCCAACCAGAAGTATCTCGACCTCCTGCATCGCCTGGCCCGCTAAAACACCCATTCCATCGTGTCCAACCAACGCACCCTCGCATCCTCTGCAAGCCTCACCGGAAGCGCCCTCCACACCGGCGAGAATGTCACCCTCACGCTCCTGCCCGCGCCCGTAGGCCACGGGTTCAAATTTCAGCGCATCGACCTCCCCGATGAACCGATTGTCGAAGCCGCCGCCGCCCATGTGAAGACAGTCGAGCGCGCGACCACGCTCGTTCAGGGGGCGGTAAAAATCCACACCGTCGAGCATGTCATCTCCGCCCTCGTGGGAATGGGCGTCGACAACGCCTTGATCCAGATGAACGCCAATGAGCCGCCGATCGGTGATGGCAGTGCCTCGGAGTATATCGCCTTGATCAAAAAAGCCGGCATCGTCGAGCAGGACGCGCCCCGGCGTTTCCTCGACATCCGTGAGCCAATCACCGTCGAACTCAATGGCTCCACGCTCGTCATTCTACCCGACACGAAGTTCCGCGTCTCCTGCACCCAAGTCGGTCCGGAGGGGCGCTTCACCCAATTTCTCTCCGCCGAGATCACGCCCGAATTTTACGAAAAGGAAATCGCCCCCGCGCGGACCTTTGTTTTCTACGAGGATGTGAAGCCGCTCATGGACAAGGGGCTCATCAAGGGAGGAAGCCTGGAAAACGCCATCGTCGCGCGTGGTGACAGCGTTCTCAGCAAGGAACCGCTCCGCTTCCCCGATGAATTCGTCCGCCACAAGATCCTCGATATCGTCGGCGACCTCGCGCTTTGCGGTCGTTTCCTTCGCGCCCATGTCATCGCGATAAAGCCCGGCCACGGCATCAACACCGAGGCCGCCAAAAAACTCGCCGAAATCGTCGGAGCCGCCGCCTCCGTGGCGCCGCGCCCCGTCGCTGCACCCGTTGGCGCACTCGACATCAATGCCGTGATGAACATCCTCCCCCACCGCTATCCGTTCCTCATGGTCGATCGGATCGTGGAATTCGACGGCGGCCTCAAAGCCACCGGCGTCAAAGCCGTCACGATCAACGAGCCCTATTTCCAAGGCCACTTCCCCGGGCACCCCGTCATGCCGGGTGTGCTCCAGCTCGAAGCGATGGCCCAAGTTTCCAGCATCGTCATGATGCGCCGCACCGAGAACGACGGGAAAATCGGCTACTTCATGAGCGCGGACGAGGTAAAATTCCGCAAACCCGTCATGCCCGGCGACACGCTCTTCATCGAGTGCGAACTCACCAGTGCCAAGAAACGCCTCGGCAAAGCCTCCTGCCGTTGCCTCGTCAATGGCGAGGTCGTTTCCGAGGGAACCCTGCTCTTCGGCCTCGTCGACAAATGACGCTCATCCACCCGAGTTCGGTCGTCGATCCCTCGGCGGTGCTCCACGACAGCGTCGAGGTTGGTCCCTTTTGCCACATCGGCCCGCAAGTTGAAATCGGCTCCGGCACGCGCCTCATCAGCCATGTCTCGATCGCCGGCCCGACCAAAATCGGGGAGGGGAATCTTTTTTATCCCTACGGCTCGATCGGCCAGCGCTCGCAGGATTTGAAATACACCGCCGAGCCGACCTACCTCGAAATCGGAAACCAAAACACCTTCCGCGAATTCTGCACCGTCAACCGCGGCACCCTGCCCGGCACCAAGACGATTGTCGGGAGCCATGGAAATTTCCTCGCCTACTCGCACATCGCGCATGATTGCGTGGTCGGCGACCATGTCATTTTCTCAAACAACGGCACGCTCGCCGGCCATGTGATTGTTGAAGAACACGCCATCATCGGCGGCCTCTCTGGCATCCATCAATTCTGCCGCATCGGCCGCCACGCCATCGTCGGTGGTTGCACGAAGATCGTCCAAGATGTCCCTCCCTACATGATCGCCGACGGCAACCCCGCCGAAGTCCGCGGCGTGAACCAGGTCGGGCTCGAACGCCGAGGATTTTCCCCCGAAGACACCCGCGCCCTCCGCGAGGCCTACCGCCTTCTTTACCGGTCCAACATGAATGTGAAGCAGGCCTGCGAAAAAATCGCCGCCGAGCACTCCGGCCCCGAGTCGATCGCCCGGCTTCTGGAATTTATCGAGGCCAGTCAGCGCGGCATCATCCGGTAAAAACACATTGGCAGCCCCATCGCGAGTATGGCAAATTCATGCCTCTCGCCGATGTAGCACAGTGGTAGTGCAATCGATTCGTAATCGATAGGTCACGAGTTCGAGTCTCGTCATCGGCTCCCCTTCCCAATGAGCACGAAGCCCTCTCTTTTCAAACCCTCGAATCTGCTCGGGCTTGTTCTGACTCTGGCTTTCCTTCTTTCATCCGGGCCCGTCCGCGCTTGCTACAACCACGGCGCGGCGTCGTCTGATGGAACCGGGAAATTTTTCATGGGGCGGGAGATTTCGCGGGTCATGGGGCATGAGGGGATCGATTGGCTGGAACGCGACAACCGCGAGTCCGAGGAGGCGCCGAGTCGGGCGGTGGCGGCCTTGGCACTGAAGCCCACCGATGTGGTGGCCGATATCGGAGCGGGGTCGGGTTACCACGCGTTCCGTATCGCGCCGCTGGTCCCGCAGGGCCGGGTCGTGGCGGTCGATATTCAGCCCGAGATGCTGACCTTTCTTCAATCGCGGGCCGAGGAACTCGGCGTCAAAAATGTCGAGCCCCACCTCGGCGCGGTGGATGGCGCCAAGCTCCCTCCCGACTCGATCGACCTGGCCCTCATGGTTGATGCCTACCACGAGTTTTCGCATCCCCGGGAAATGCTCGAATCGCTGATGTCCGCCTTGCGTCCCGGAGGGCGGGTTGTCCTTTTGGAATACCGCGCCGAGGATCCGGCCGTTCCCATCAAGCCCCTCCACAAAATGACGGAGCGCCAGATTCGCCTCGAGCTGGAGTCCGTCGGATTTCGCTGGGTGGCCACGCACGACTTTCTCCCGTGGCAGCACATGGTGATTTTTGAAAAGCCACCGATTTCCCCGTAACCGCGCGTTGTCGAAGCGGGGCCAAAAAATATTTAAAAAAAGTATTGCGCCCCGGAAGAGGGTGTGAGAATTTGAATCCGTTCTGGGGGGAACAGCAGGCCGTCGTAACTTTCGTTGCGGCGGCCTGCAACTTTTATAGGGTTCGTGAATCGGCTAAATGATCGATTCGTTGCATAAACAAGTCCGCCGTTCGTGCGAGGGCGTCTTCGAGCGGGATCGCGGCGCCGCTTTCATGAGCGAGACTGGTCATTTCCACGCCGGTGAGGCCGCAAGGTGTGATGTGCGCGAAGGCTTCGGTGGACTCGCGAGTGATGTTGATGGCGAAGCCGTGCATGGAAACCCATTTGCGGACGCCGACCCCGAGTGAGGCGAGTTTGCGCGGGCCGACCCACACGCCGGTGAGTCCCTCGCGGTTCTGGGCGGTGACGCCGTAGCTGGCGGAAAGCCCGATCAGCAAATCCTCGAGAAACCTCAGGTAGCGGTGGAGGTCGCGTCCGCGCCGCGAGAGGTCGAGGACCGGGTAGCCGACGAGTTGGCCGGGGCCGTGAAAGGTGGCCTGGCCGCCGCGGTTGGTTTCGAACACGGGGTGGGGGAGGTTTTGGCGGAGGCTGGAGCGGTCGCGCGTGCGGCCGATGGTGAAGACGGGTTCGTGCTCGAGGAGGACGAGGGTTTCCTCGCCGCGTCCAGATTGAAGTTCGGCGACGAGATTTTCCTGGAGTGCAAGGGCGGCTTCGAACGACATCCGGCCCGGAGTGAGAATTTTCATCGGAGCGCGGAGAGTTTCGCGGTTTGAAAATGGGTGAGGCCGACGGCGATGGCGTCGGCGGCGTCGGGTGGGGGTGTGACGGTGAGTCCGAGGATCGAGCGGATCATGAAAGAAACTTGGGTTTTCTGCGCCCCGCCGCGTCCGACGACCGCCTGCTTCACTCGGCGCGGCGCGTATTCGTGGATGGCGAGGCCGTGATGCGCGGCGGCCAGTAGCACCGCTCCCCGCGCGGATCCGAGCGTGATGGCGGTAGCAAAACTCTGCACATAAATCACGCTCTCCACCGCCATAGCGGTCGGGCGGAATTGCTTGATGGCATCACCCAAGCGGGTGTGGATTTCGAGGAGGCAACCGGCATGCGAGAGTTTGGGTGGGTTTTTGACCACATCGAAATGGAGGCAGCGCACCTTGCCGGCGTCGCGCGACAGGATGGCGAATCCGGTGCCGCGAAGCGACGGATCCACGGCCAGCAAAATCTCCTCGGAAGCCATGAGGCACAGGATAGGGGAAACGCCCCATCGGGTGGAAGGATTGCCTTCCGAGGGCCTGGATTCTATAAACGGCGTCCCTTCTCTCCCGTATGAAACCCAAGACCACCTCCCCGGCCGTTTCTGTCGCCGGAAAAACCCTCCTCGTCGCCAACCGCAGCGAAATCGCCATCCGCGTCTTCCGCGCAGCCACCGAACTCGGCATGCGAACCGTCGCGATCTATGCGCAGGAGGACCGCTACACCATGCACCGCTTCAAGGCCGACGAGGCCTATGTCGTCGGCGAGGGCAAGGGGCCGGTTGGCGCTTATCTCGATATCGAGGGAATCATCGCTCTGGCGCGCGAGCGCGGGGTGGACATGATTCATCCCGGCTACGGGTTCCTCTCCGAGAATGCCGAATTCGCACGGGCCTGCGAGAAAGCTGGGATCATTTTCGTCGGCCCGGATGTGCAGTTGCTCGAGAGCATGGGTGACAAAACCGCCGCGCGCACGCTCGCCCAAAAGCTGAATGTCCCCGTGCTTCCCGGCACCGAGGATCCCGTAACCGAGCGGGCTGAGGCGTTGCGGATCGCAAAAAAAATTGGCTTCCCGCTCATCATCAAGGCGGCCTTCGGCGGAGGCGGGCGCGGCATGCGCGTGGTCAAGAAACCCGAGGATTTGGCGCCGTTGCTCGACGAGGCGCAGGGCGAAGCGGGCCGCGCGTTCGGCAACTCCGCCGTGTTCCTTGAAAAATACATTCCGCGCGCGAAGCACATCGAGGTGCAAATCCTCGGCGACCGTCACGGCAATGTCCTTCACCTCCACGAGCGCGACTGCTCCGTCCAGCGCCGCCACCAGAAAGTGGTCGAGATCGCGCCGTCCGTGGACCTCGACCCCGGTGTGCGTCGCGACCTCTGCGAGGCCTCCGTGCGTCTCGCCGCCGGCATCGGCTACAACAACGCTGGCACGATCGAATTCCTCTACGATGTGGATAAAAAAGAGTGGTTCTTCATCGAGATGAACCCCCGCATCCAAGTCGAACACACCGTCACCGAGCAGGTCACGGGCATCGACCTCGTGCGCTCCCAAATCCTCGTTGCCGCCGGCGCGTCCTTGCACGGCCCCGAGCTCGCGCTGCCGCAGCAGGACGCGGTGCCCTGCAATGGCTTTGCCGTCCAGGCCCGCATTACCACCGAGGATCCGGCGAACAAATTCATGCCGAACTACGGCAAGATCGTCACCTACCGCAGCGCGGCGGGTTTCGGCGTCCGCCTCGACAGCGGCATGGGCACGACCGGAAGTGTGATCACGCCGTTCTACGACTCGCTTTTGACGAAGGTCACCACGAGCGGGCAGACCTTTCCCATGGCGCTCCAGCGGATGCTCCGCGCGCTCCGCGAATTCCGTATTCGCGGCGTGAAGACAAACATTCCGTTCCTCGAAAATGTCATCCTCAATCCCGAATTCGCCTCGGGCAAGGCGACGACCACGCTCATCGACACCACGCCGTCGCTGTTCGAATTCAAGCCCCGCCGCGACCGCGCCTCGCGCCTGCTCTCGTTCCTCGCCGATGTGATTGTGAACGGCAACCCACAGGCGAAGGGTCACCGTATTTCCGCGCCGCTTGAGCCCGCTCGGAGGCCTAGCTACGATGGAAAGCAGGCCCCGCCGCCGGGAACTCGCCAGCTTTTGCTTGAGCTGGGGCCCGAGAAATTCGCCGAGTGGACGCGCAAGCAGAAGCGCCTGCTTTTCACCGACACAACCTTCCGCGACGCGCACCAATCCCTCCTCGCCACGCGCGTTCGAAGCTACGACATGCTCGCCGTGGCCGACGCGGTGGCGCGCCGCTCGGCCGGGCTTTTCAGCTTGGAAATGTGGGGTGGGGCGACCTTCGACGCCTCGATGCGTTTTCTCTACGAGGACCCGTGGGACCGCCTCCGCGAGCTTCGCGAGCGGATTCCGAACATCTGCTTCCAGATGCTCCTGCGCGGCTCGAATGCCGTCGGCTACTCGAACTACCCGCCGAATGTCGTCGCTGGTTTCATCAAACACTCCGCCGAGTGCGGCATGGATATCTTCCGGATTTTCGACTCTCTGAACGACCTCCCGAACATGCGCTCCGCGATGGAAGCGGTGCGCAAACACACGCGCGGCATTTGCGAGGGAACGGTCTGCTACACCGGTGACATCCTCGATCCCAACCGCACGAAGTATTCGCTGAAATACTACATCGGCCTCGCGAAGGAGTTGGAAAAAATGGGAGCGCACATCCTCGCGGTGAAAGACATGGCCGGCCTGTGTCGTCCCTTCGCCGCCCGCGCGCTCATCAAGGCCCTTCGCGAGGAGGTTTCGTTGCCGGTGCATTTCCACACCCACGACACGAGCGGGGTGAATTCCGCCTCGCTCCTCATGGCCGCCGAGGCCGGGGTGGATGTGGTGGATGCCGCGATTTCTTCGATGTCCGGTTCGACCTCGCAACCGAACCTCAACAGCCTCGTCGCCGCGTTGCAAAACACGCCGCGCGACTCCGGGCTGGATCTCGGCGCGCTGGAGGAATTCGCTGATTACTGGGAGCAGGTGCGAAACTTCTACGCGCCGTTCGACACCTCGCCGCGCACCGGCAGCGCGGAGGTTTATGTGCACGAAATGCCCGGCGGGCAGTTCACGAACCTCAAGGAACAAGCCGTCAGCATGGGCCTCTCGCACCGCTGGCCCGAGATCGCGCGTTGCTACGCGGAGGTGAACCAACTCTTCGGCGACATCGTGAAGGTCACGCCCTCCAGCAAGGTGGTCGGCGACATGGCGCTCTTCCTTTTCACGCGCGGCATCAAGCCCGCCGATGTGCTGAATCTCGAGCCTGGCACGGCGTTCCCCGAGTCGGTGAAGGACATGCTCGCGGGAGGACTTGGCGAGCCGATGGGCGGCTGGCCGAAAAAACTCGTCGAGGTCGTGCTCGGAAAATCCAAGCCCGCCAAAGCGCGCGCGCCGAAGGTCGATCTCGACGAGGTCCGCGCGGAACTTGCTGCGAAGCTCAAGCGCGAGCCGACCGAGGACGATCTTTACAGCCACCTCATGTATCCCGGCGTCTTTGCCGACTTCTGGAAGATCACGCGCGAATACGGGAATGTCTCGAAACTCCCGACGCCCGCTTTTTTCTACGGCCTCAAATCCGGTGAGGAAATCGCCATCGACATCGAGCAGGGCAAGACACTGTTCGTGAAGCTCATCAATGTCGGCGAGCCTGGAAAAGACGGCCGCCGCATCGTTTCCTTCGAGTTCAATGGCATGCCGCGCGAAGCCACGGCGGCCGACCGCTCGCTCAAAACCAAAGCCGCCGCGAGGCCGAAGGCGGATGCGTCGAAGTCGAACGAAGTCGGCGCGCCGATTCCCGGGATGGTCAGTTCGCTCGATGTCGGCGTGGGCGCGCGCGTGGCGAAGGGCGACAAAATCCTCACGCTCGAGGCGATGAAAATGCAGACGACGCTCTACGCGCCAGCGGCCGGCGTGATCGGCGAGATTTTCGCCAAGGCCGGCGACGCCGTGGACACCGGCGATCTTTTGATCCGCTTGAAGGAGTGAAAACGACGCCCGCATTGCCCGAGTGGTGCTGGAAATCCTATTTGGGCCACGGCCTGCTGGATGCGGACGGGGCGTGGATTTGCCTGAATCCGGCGCTTTGCTATCTCTTCCAGCGTCCCGCCGGGGAATTCCTCGGACGGCGGCTTGACGAAATCCTCGGCGAGTCGAGCCGCGAGATTTTCCGGAAGGCCTGGGAGGATGTGGTTTCCGGCGCACTCCCCTCGCGGTGCATGGATTTGGAATTTCCCGCGCCGGATGGCGGGAGGTTGTTCACCGATGTGTTCCTCACAAAATTCGAGGAAGTCCCCGGCGCGATGATGCTTCAAATCCTGAACATCACCCGGCACAAGGAGACCGAGAGCGAACTCGCTGCCGCGAAACGCCGCCTCCACCTCACCGCGGCCGTGGCGGGCATGGGATTCTGGGAATACGATTTCCAAACCACCGCGCAAAATTGGGATGACGGGGTTTTTCGAATTTATGGAATCCGCCGCGAGGATTTCAGCGGGCGCTGGGATACCTATGTCCACCCCGAGGATATCGAGCGCTCGCATCAAACTGTCTTGGATGCCATCGAAAAATCCGACTCGGGCGAGCAGGATTTTCGCGCCGTGCGGCCGGATGGCTCAATCCGGCATGTGCATTCGATTTTCACGGTGGATCGCGACGCCGAGGGAAAGCCCCTGAGACTCACTGGCATCAATTTCGACATCACCGACAGCGTGGAGGGCCGTGAGGCCGAGGCGCGCAACGAGGCCTCGCTTCGCATGATCCTCGACAACCTGCCGATCCCCGTCACCACCAGCCGGACGACCGGCGACGGCGAAATCACGCTCATCAACAAGGAATTCACCCGTCTCCTCGGCTACACCGCCGAGGATGCGCCGACGATCAAGAGGCTAGTCGAGTTGAATTTTCCGGACCCCGAGATTCAGGCCCAGGGCATGGCGTGGTGGCGGGATTTGATTGCCCATTCGAAGGAAAATCCGACGCCTGCGCGCGATGTGCCGTTCCAAGTGAAGTCGAAGGCCGGTGAGTTTCGAGATTTGCTAGCGAATGCCACCGTAGTCGATGACACGCTGATCCTCGCAAGCCACGACATCACCCAGCGGAAAGCCGCCGAGACCAAGTTGCAGGAGATTCGGAAGACCCTCGAGCGCATTCTCGAGGACATGCCTGTGCCGGTGATGGTGATCGATGCCGATCAGGCTTTCGAGGATCGCCGTTTCCTGATGGCGAACCGGAAATTCACGGAAATTCTCGGCTACACGCTCGAGGATATGCCGTCCGCCATGGCGTGGGCGGCCAAGGCCTATCCGGAGGAGGAATATCGAAAGATGGTTGTGGATTGGTGGCGCGATGCGCTTGCCAATGCGATTCAAAAAAACAAACCAATCGAGAACGTGGAGTTTTTTGTCATGGGCAAGGATGGCGTGACGCGGGACATCCTATTTCACACCACCCTCGTTGGGGGATTGATCGTTATCGCGATGCAGGATGTGACAGAGCAAAAAAAAGCCGCCGCCGAGCTGGAGGCTGCCTACCGCATGGAGTCCACGCTCCGGAGCGAAGCCGAGCGGATTGCCCTGGCGAGAAGCCGCTTTCTTGCGGGCGTGAGCCACGAAATCCGCACGCCGATCAGTGCGCTGGTGAATCTTTCCCAATCCCTGCTGATGGAAAGCGAGAAGCATGCCCTCCCTGAGGAATTCGTAGAGCACCTGGAAAAAGTCCGCGCCGGCGGCCAATACCTGAATCTCATCCTGACCAACCTGCTCGATCTCTCCGCCGCAGGGTCTGGCCACACGCCCGTGCGGCCTCAGAATTTTTACCTTCGGGATTGGGTGGAGGACATCGGAGCGCTCATCGAAGCGATTGCGCGGGGACGCTCCACCGAGATCATCTGGCGCCTGCCCGAGGACGAGAACGAGAAATTCAGCACGGATGCGGTGAGGCTTTCCCAAATCCTCCTGAATCTGGCCCAAAACGCCGTGAAATTCAGCACGAAGCCGAACGCGAGGATTTGGATTTCGATTTCCAAAAAGGGCTCGTCCTTGGAGTTGAGCATTGCCGACGAAGGGCCGGGAATTCCGCCCGGGAAGCTCGACGAGCTTTTCAAGGAATTCGGTCAGAGTGACACCAATACAAACCTCATGGATCGTGGCGTCGGCATAGGACTCGCGGTGGTGCGGCAGAATGTCTCGCTCCTCGGAGGTGGAATCTCGGCGCGCCCCGTCGAGCCAAGCGGAATTTGTTTTGAAATCACCGTGCCGGAGTTGCACAAACAGCCATTGCCTTGAAAACATGCGAACTCTGATTGTCGATGACAGCAAGACCGACCGCTCCGCGCTTCGCGGAATGCTCGAGCGCGTCTCGGCCGTCACCGGAATCAATGAGGCGGAATGTCTCGACCGGGCCAGGGGAGTTCTTTCCGGAGAGGATGTCGACCTGGTTTTCCTCGACATCGAGATCGGGCGCGAAAATGGCTTCTCGCTTCTCGAATCTGTCGGCCGCGATCGGCGGGTGATTTTCACCACGGTTCATAATGGTTACGGCGGGCAGGCGTTCGACTCCGATGCGGTGGATTATCTGGTGAAGCCCGTTACCGAGGACCGGCTTCTCCGCGCGCTGACTCGGGCCGCAGCATCGTTCGGTCGCCCCACGGCGCCGCTCACGCGTGTGCCGGTGCACCGTAGCGGGTCCGCTCGGAGATTCCTCGCCCTCGAAACAATCTCTGCGGTCATCGCCGAGGGCAATTACTCACGGGTGTTGTGCGGATCGACGGAATACCCCGACCACCGTCGACTGCGGGAATGGGAAAAACTGCTCGCCGATTTTGCGGTGGAGCGACTGGACCGCTCCACGCTTTTGCGACTGGATCACATCGATCAGGTAGAGCCAAGGGGCGCCGGGGCGTGTTTGATTTTGAATAACAACGGCAAGATCGAGATCGGACGCACGGCGAATGAACGGCTCCGCGAGGTTCTCGCCTGAGTTGCTGCCCGCCGGTAGTCGGCTTATCAAGACCCGCTTATGCGGATTCACACAAAAAACTGCGGATTCACAAAATAAGGTGCGCACCCTATTGACGGAACTTCAGAAGAAAGCAAAGGTGCGTGTGGTTAGCGCGTCCCCGAGCGCGATCCAAAACAACTAAAACAAATAACTATGCCAAGAATAGCAGACCCAAACCGCAAGCTTCGTGGAAAGCTTAACCTGACGATCCACCCCGAAATCCGCGATTTCGCAGAGCAGCTCGCCTTCAAGCGCCGCCGTTCTGTTTCGCAATTGTTCGAGGATCTCGTCGAAGCCGAGTGGTTCCGTTATCAAGCCGCCCAGCAGGGCGCACCGGCCCCACAGTATCCGCAAGCCGCCTACTACGGCGTGCAGAAGTAAGAATCTCGGATTCACCCCCCCACCAAACAGCGCCGTTCCAAAAAAACGGCGCTTGTTTTTTTGGGGTCAGGAGGGGCCTGCGTGTCAGGCCCGGAGCGGCTTTCGAAAACGCACCAATGCGGCCCTGACAAGCAGGGCCCTCCTTTTTGTTAGGCCTCGCAGGCGACGATGCGGTAGCCGCGGATGCGGAGGTATTCCGGAACATCCGCCGAGGCCATCTCGGCATCGGTGAGCGGCACAAGATCGTGAACGGCGCCGCTGCGCGTGACGGTGCGGTCTTTGATCTCGATAGTTCCGCCCTCAGGGGCTTTGGCTACGAGCGAGGCACCATCGGCGATGGTGACATTTTCCAAAGTCACATCGCCATCGAGCACAAGGGTCGCCTCGCCGGCAATCGATCCGCCGCTGATTCTGGCGCGCACATCGGCGAGCGTGAGGGCGAAGGAGGGACGCAAAATCACGCGGGGGCCAGGAACGAGCGGGATGCCGGAGAGGGTTTTTTGCGGGGCCTCGAGGACTTCCATTCCGGCGGCGCGGAGTTTCATACGACCGGCGAGGTAGAAGTCGTTCTCGGCGCTGGAGGCGCTTTCGGCCGGGCCGTTCGTGGCGACTTTCGCGGCGGCGTCTGTGAGGTTGTTTTTGCAGGCGCTGAAACACCACACGCGGTCAAAGATGGTGACGCCGACTTTTTCGCCGGAGACGAACGACTTTGGCAAATCTTGCATCAAGGTCTCGAGGCGCGCGGGTTTTTTGAACTTGGTGCGCGAGGCGTCGGAGAACTTCGGATTCACGAACTCGGCGATGACGCCGCCGGAGGATTCCAGCACGCGGAGGTAGGGCTCGAGGCGGACGACGAGGAGGTTGATGTTGCCGGGAAAGCGCGAGAAGCCGTTCGGTTCGGCGACATCACCGGCGGGGTTCACCGTCTCGCGCAGGAGCGGGTCGAGGTAGTTGTATTCGACATTGAGCGTGAGGTCGGGCGCGCCTGGCTTGGAGAGCCGCGCGATGCCGCCGACCGCCTCACCGGGAATGCGGTTCACGGCGATCGAGTTGAAGTCGTAGCCACGGATTTCGGAAACGCCGAGCGCGGCGAGCGCGGCGTTGAAGACCTGGCCGTTCGTGTCCTGGATGAAAAGAAGATGGCGGATGCCGGCGGCGGCGAATTTTTTGGCCGTGCCGCTCGTGTGGAGGAGCGTGTGGATGTCGCCGTGGCCATGGGGCTTCAGGTTCAGGCGGTATTTTTCCTCGATCGAAAGATGGGCCTCGATGTCGGAGAGCGCGGGAACGAGTTCTTGGTTGAGGAGGATGATCTGGCCCGGCGCGAGGCCGAAATTTTGGTTCGCCTCGAGTGTGGCGATCGTGCCGGCGTTCGTCTCGCGGCTCGTCATGATCACGAGAGGAATCTTGCGGCCGAGGCGCTTCGAGGCAGCGCGGATGACGGCGGTGTAGTGGGCGAGGTAGGAAGTCGTTTCGGTGACCTCGACGGGGATGTCGAGCTTGATGCCGTGATAGCCGAGGCGTTCCCCAAGTCCTCCCGCGACGAGAACGATGGCGGTGGCGGCGAGGGATTTCAGGCCGACGCCCTCGGCTTCCTCATAGGCGGGGCCGAAGCCGGAGAGATCGACAAGATCGGGCTCCACCGGAGTGTAGCAGGCGAAGGGATTTCCGCCGGTGGCCGACTCGGCGAGGAGGCGACGGGCGTTGCGGATGTAGGCCACGAGGCCGCCGGGGTAGGAGCGGTTGCAATTTTGGAGGGTTTGGAAAAATGCGCGCTTCTCGTCGTCCCGCGTGCCGGAGGCGTCCCAATCGGCGAAAAGTTGGCCTTGGTCCTCGGCGAGGAGGGCTTCGGCGAGTTGCAAATCCTCGGGGGAGATGATCCCGGCGGCGAGGTGTTCGGTGAGGAAGGATGGAGTGGGCATGGTGGTTAAAAGGGAAGTTCCCGCGCGTGGCGGAATCCCGAGATCGTTGGCGTGGAGACCCCCTTGGAGGCAAGCAGGACTTTGAATTGAACGCCCATGGTTTCGGGGTGGAGGAGGGTGCGGAGCGAGCGGAGTTTTTTCAGGGTGTCGGCAGTCGGGGGCTGGCCGTCGAGCGAGAGCAGGAGTCGCTCCGCCGCGCCGACGAGAAAGTGGTGCTGGTCGGTGTAGCCGGTCGGCTCGAGGCCGCAGGCGCGCAAATCCAGCGCGAGCGCGGTGAAATCGACATGGGCCGTGATGTCTTTTTCGCCGATGGACTCGAAGGGATCGTCGTCGCGCCGGTGCGCGGCGTAGCAGGCGAGCGTGCCGTTGGCGCGATGCGGCGCGAGGAGTTCTTCGCGCGTCATTCCGTAGTCGATCGCGAGAAGAAGCCCGCGTTGGAGGCGGGAGGAAATGGCGGCGAGAAGTTCGTGTTGGCCGGTGCGCAGCTCCGAAACGAAATCCTCGGAGGGCGCGGGCCAGGCGAGATCCAAAACCTCGGCGGGCTCGAGGCGGAAGGTGCCGTCGAGGAATTGGACGCGCTGGAGTTCCCAACGGCCCGAGCGGGATTTGACGATCTCGAACGGCAGGGCGTCGAAGAGTTCGTTGGAAAAATGGACACCGGTGAAACTCGGCAAAGCCTCGGGCGCATCGACCCACTCGACGCGGCGACCCGCGAGGCGGGCTTGTTGTTTTTCGCGAAGCGGGGTGAAGGGTTCGATGATGATCAGGCGGGCTTCGGCAAGCGGCGTTGAGGCCAGGCCGTTGAGAATATCCTCGGAGAGTCGGCCGTCGTTCGCGCCTTGCTCGACGAGCGTGAAGTCGCTGGGACGACCGAGCATTTCCCACATTTCGAGAAATTGGGTGGCGAGGATTTCGCCAAAGACCGGGCCGAGGCTGATGTTCGTGAAAAAATCGCCGTCGCGTCCGACGGTTGCCCTGCCACTCGCGTAGTAGCCTTCGGCGGGATCGTAGAGGGCCAACTCCATGAAGCGCGAGAAGCGCATCGGGCCGTGGAGGCCGATTTCAGCGGCGAGGCGGTCTCTAAGGCCGGGTGACCTCGCGGACATACACATTGATTTGTCCACCGCTGCTCTCGCGCACATCGAGAACTTGGAAGGGACGCCGTTCATCACGGGCCACACTCATGCCGTTGGCGGGCGGTGCCATGCCTTCGGGGTATTGCACGATCACGCGGACATTGCCGGCGCGTTTCGGTGAACGAAGCACGGCGCGATCGGGTCCGGCAGCGGTGACCTCGAAGTTGCCCTCCAAATAAACCCGATCTCCGCCGGTGCCACGCTTGGCGATCGAGGAAATATCCGAGACGCCAAGGAGTCGGCCGCGCGGCATGCGACCGGCTTCGTAGGTCTGCCAATTCCTCGAGTTGCCGGCGACGATGGCTTTCGGCGATGGGGAAGGAGATGGGGTGGGTTTTGCCTCGGCGACTTGGGTGGGAGTCGCGGCGGGGAGGGGATTCACGGGCGTTGCAGGAAGCGCGGTGACGGGCGAGACAGGGACTTGCGGGGTGGCTTCGGAGACAGGCAGGGCGGCGCGAACTTCGACGGGCTTTTCCACCGGCAGGGCGACCGCAACGCGCGGCTCGGGAGTGGCGATCGGAGTTGGCGCTGGGGTGGGCTGGGTTTCTTCGAGCGCGAGGGGTTTCTCGACCCGCATGAGACGGGATTTTGTGTCGGCGAGTTGGGTTGGTTTTTCCTCGTTGCCGGCGAGGCGGGCCTTGCGGCGGAAGTGGTCGTATTTTGAATCCGCCTCGCGCTGGCGCGGGGTGTCGATGACGGGTAGGCCGGCTTGGACATTGAGTTCTTCAGGAGGGTCGAGGTTGAAGGTGCCGTCGGCGGTGGCGGCTTCGTAGCTCGGGTAAAGTATCGAGACGGTGGTGAGTTTGATCCGGCCGTCGTTGAGTCGCTCGATATTGATGACGGCGGCCAGCTCGTTCTCGCGCTTCAGGTCCATATCCAGCCCGGTCAACAGCGTGCGATGAAGGATGGGGACCATGCGTTTGTCGGCGCAGAAGACCTGCTCGATCAGAAGATTTGGATTTTCCTTCGACTGTGCGAGCGCCACGACGCCGGAGGGGAAGAAGTCGTCGCCGGTGAGCTCAAAGGAATCGAGAATATTGAAAGTCCCGAGGACATAGGGCACGAGGCCGTCGCAGGGTTTGAAATTGCGAAGGTAGTTCCGCAGGAGGACTTCGTTCGTGCGCTCGAGTTGGCGGGGGCGCATCGCCGCGTAGCGTTCCATGATTTGGGGCGCGCGGAGGAATTCGCCTCGCGGGGCGGCGGTGAGTTCGAAGCGTTTGGGAGACTCGATTTTCTTGAGCTTGCTGAGGATTTGGTAGCTGAGGGGTTTTTCGGGGTGACCGAAGACATAGAAACTTCCGATCCAGCAAAAAATCGCGACGCCGATGAGAAGGAGGATCAGAACCGTCCAACCAAAAAGCCCGCCGTCCTGGCGGCCACGGGGCTTGGAGGGATCGGTGTCGGGGTCCTTAAACCAAGCGCGGCTGTTTTTCGTTTCCTCGTCGTGTGGCATCTGGGGGGGTCAGGTGTCGATCGCGGCGGGTTCGAAGGAAGTGCCGCAGCCGCAGGATCGGGAGGCTTGGGGATTTCTAATGCGAAAACCCGCGCCGGAGAGGCCGTCCTCATAATCCAGCACGCTTCCGCTCAAGTGCGCCGTGCTCTCGGCATCAATGAAAACCTTCGCGCCAGCGTGCTCGATCGTGATGTCTCCGCCGCGCGGAGAGCCGGTCTCCATGATATATTGGAGGCCAGCGCAGCCGCCTTTTTCGACTCCCAAGCGCAAGCCATCGCCGGTTCCCTTCGCGGCGATCAAATCCAATAACGCGCGTGCGGCTTGGTCGGTAATCGTGATCACTGCCCTTTTCTTAAAAACGAATCCGTGCAAAGTCAAACGGCATGGGAAGGATTCGATTGCTCGCCGATGAAGTCGCCAGCCAAGTCGCGGCGGGCGAAGTCGTCGAGCGTCCAGCCTCCGTGGTGAAGGAATTGGTGGAAAACAGCATCGATTCCGGAGCTCGGCGGGTCACCGTGGAATTTGTCGGCGGCGGGTCGCGCCTGCTTCGCGTGGGCGACGATGGATGCGGCATGGACCGCGAGGATGCGCTGCTGAGTCTCGAACGCCACGCCACGAGCAAAATCCGCACCGCCACCGATCTGGCGTCGGTGGCGACGATGGGCTTTCGTGGTGAGGCCTTGCCAAGCATTGCGAGTGTTTCGAGGTTCCGCCTTGCGACGCGTCCGCATGATTCCGACGCCGGAACCGAAATCCGCGTGGGGGGTGGGAAAATCGAGTCCGTCTCGGATAGTGGCGGCGCCCCGGGAACCACGATCGAGGTCGAATCTCTTTTCTATAATCTTCCGGCTCGAAAAAAATTTCTGCGAGGCGAAGAGACCGAGTCGGCACATATCATTCACCAGATGCAATCACTCGCCGTCGCGCATCCCGGAGTCGGCATGACGCTGGTGCGCGAGGGGCGTCGACTCTGGCAGGCGGCGCCGACCGAGGATTTGGGCGTGAGGTTGCGGGATTTGTTCGGCGCGGATTTCATGGCGAGGCTACTGCCAGTCGAGCCGGTGGAGGAAAATGGGATTCGAATCGAAGGGTTCATTTCGAAGCCTGGCGAGGGGAGGCCGGACCGCGAATTGCAGTTCGTTGTTCTGAACAAGAGGGTCGTCCAGTGCCCAGCCGTCTTTCAATCCCTGCGCGAGGCGTATGCCGAGGCTTTGCCGAAAGGTCGGCATCCCCTGGCCGTGTTGAGGATTTCGATGGACCCCTTGGCCTTCGATTGCAATGTGCATCCCGCCAAGCGCGAGGTGCGGCTTCATCGTCCGGACCAGCTCCGGCAGGCCGTGTATCTGGCGGCGGGAAAAACTCTCGAAAAACTCCGCAAGCCTGCGCCACCGAGTTCCCCGCCAACGCCAAGGCGCGAGGAGCCTGTGCCTCAGGCCGCGGCGAAGCCATTCAAGCAGGCGCCCCAACTGGATTTGCCCGCCGTGCGCGCGGCGGAACCGGCTAGGCCCGGGGCGGAGTTTCGGCTCATGGGAGGACTTGGTGGACGGTGGATTCTGATGGAGGGAGCGGATGGCTTGGTGCTCCTCGATATCCGCGCGGCTTCGGAACGGATCATTTTTGAAACCATGCGACGCGAGGCGGCGGCAGGCGGGACGCATTCCCAAAGACTCCTTCTGCCCATCGTGGTCGAAATGACGCCGAAGGATGCGGTGTGGATTTCGGAAAATTTGGACGCGCTCTCGCGAGCGGGATTTTTGCTGGAACCCTTCGGCGGCGGATCTTTCAAAATCGAGGCCATGCCTGCGTGTGTCGGGGACCGCGATCCGCGCGAGACGCTGGCCGATGTTTGCGAAACTCTGAAAGCGACGGGTCTGCTCGGCGGGGGGCAACCCGTGCTCGATGCGCTGATCCGCTCGGTTTCGCGGTTCGCGGCGCTCGACGCGTTCCCCTACGAGGAATCGCGGGCGCGGCGGCTCGTCAGTGAATTGCTCGGTTGCGAACTCCCCTACGCGTGTCCGCAGGGGCGGCCGACCATGATCCAGTGGTCGTTTTCCGAGCTCGAGCGGAAGTTCGGCCGCTGAAAAAAACTGGCGGCGGCGGATTGCCTCCCGGCACGGGATGTGGGATAGGAGGGCCATGCCTGACTTGAGGATAGAGCCTGCGACAGTCGATGATCTTTCCGAGCTTGCCGATTTGCTCGCCGACCTTTTCTCGCAGGAGGCCGACTTTACGCCCGACCGTGAGAAGCAAATCCGCGGCTTGCGCCTGATCCTCGAGCAGCCGTCGCGCGGCAGGATTTTTGTGATGCGCAATGACCGGATGATCGTCGGCATGATCAATCTCCTGATCACGATCAGCACCGCTGAGGGAGGATTTGTTTTGATGCTGGAGGATTTGGTGATTCACCGGGATCACCGAGGACATCGGCTGGGAGTGAAGCTCCTCGAGCATGCGATCGCCTTTGCACGGGAGAAAAAATTTCTTCGCATCACGCTGCTGACCGATCCGGGTGAGAAGAGCGCGGGGTTCTACCGGCGCCATGGTTTTGTGGATAGCACGCTGCATCCGATGCGCTACCTGTTGAGCGCTGATGAGTGACAAGCCAGTCGCTCGCGCGGCGGGCCCGATCTCCACGGCGTTCGTTCTTGGGGCGGGGCTAGGAACACGATTGAGGCCGCTCACGGATTCGCGGCCGAAGCCGCTCGTGCCGGTCTTTAACAAGCCTCTCATCACTTTCGCATTCGACCACCTGATGGATGCCGGAGTGCAAAAATTTGTCGTCAATACACACCATCGCCCCGAGGCCTACGAAAGCTTGCTGGGCGCTTCGCACGGGCGTGGCGACTACCGGGGGCGTGAAGTTTTTTTCCGCCACGAACCGGTGCTCCTCGAAACCGGAGGCGGCATCAAAAATGCGGCCGACCTTCTCGGCGACGAGCCGTTCCTTGTTTATAATGGCGATGTGCTCGCGGACTTTCCACTGGGCCCGCTGATCCGCGCGCACAGCGGATCCGGCAATATCGCCACGCTCGCGCTGCGCTCCTCGGGAGCTGAACGCCGCATCCAATTTGATGCGGACTCAGGGCTCGTCACGGACATGCGCGGCTTGATTGGTGGACGCCCCGAGCCGGCTTTTCTTTTCACCGGAGTGAGCATCATTTCTCCAGAAATCCACAAGCACATCGGCGACGGCCAAATCGTTTCGATCATCCCCGTGCTGATTGATCTCATGAGGCGCGGCGCGCGGGTGGGGGGAGTCGTCGTGGATGAAGGCGTGTGGTTTGATATTGGAAATATCGGGGCTTATCTCGAGGTCCACCAAATCCTCGCCGGAGACGCCCATCGCTTCTCTTATCTACCCGAAGATTGGAGGCAAGTTGTGGCGCCTGGAGCGGTGGTCGATCCCTCGGCGACCCTGACTGGAGGCACCGCTGTGGGGGAAGGAGCGATCGTTGGAGAAGGGTCGATTCTCGAGGATGTGGTGGTGTGGCCGGGAGAAATCCTCGAGCCATCCACGAGGCTCTGCCGCGTGGTTCTAGCGGCTGGTCGCATGTGCGAATCGGTCAGATAAAAACTCGGGAAAAACCTCATGGAATCACTAGTCGAGTTTTTTTCGTTTTTTATCTTGCCTCATTTTCAGCGGCCTGTAGTTTCCCACTTCCCGTTAGTCCTTGGGGGTAGCTTAATGACCACGCAAGCGTGGTTTTTTTGTCCCGCGATGAAGGGCGAAAACAACGGTCAACAACAATGAATTTCCAACCGCACAACATCTCCGAAACCGCTTACAAAGCGGGATTGAAGGCTTGTGCCGTTTCCGTTTCCAACTCATGAGCGCGACAGTTTTCACCGCCAAGGACGCCGAGAAGGCAAAGATTGAACTCATCACCGACGAGGCCAAGGGCAACCAAGCCGTGCACGATGTCGTCGTCGCGATCCAAGCCGCCCGCCGCAGTGGAACAGCCTGCGCCAAGACCAAGGGCGATGTGAATCTCTCGGGTCGCAAGCCCTGGCGCCAAAAAGGCACCGGCCGCGCCCGTGCAGGATATTTTTCCAGCCCGGTTTGGGTTGGTGGCGGTGTCGCTCACGGCCCCGTGCCACGCGACTACACTAAGAATACTCCAAAGGCTGTTAAGAAACTCGCATTTCGCAAGGCTCTCAGCGCCCGCATCGCTCTTGGCGATGTTCTCCTCGTCGATGCCTTCGCCGTCGCCGAACCCAAGACGAAGCAATTTGTCACTCTTCTCAAGTCTGCTTCCCCGGATTCCAAAACCACCCTCGTCGTTTCCGAGGGGTTTGATGAAAATACTTTCAAGGCCGCCCGCAATGTGGCGAAGGCCCAACTCACCCGCGCAGCGGATGTCAACACCGAGGACCTCCTCAAGTTCGACAAGATCATCGTCACCCGTGGCGCGTTGGATAAAATTTCCGAAAGGCTGGCAAAATGAGCGATGTTTACGACCATATCCAATCCGTCCTGCTGACCGAGAAAGCGACCCTGCTTTCCGAAAAGCTCAACAAGTATGTCTTCCGAGTCCCCCCTTCGGCAAACAAGCTCCAGATCAAGCGAGCCATCGAAGTGATCTTTAAAAAGAAGGTCGCCGATGTGAATACCGCAAACTACGCGGGTAAAAAAAAGCGGGAACGCCGCGCCGACTTTGGCCGCCGCCCAAACTGGAAAAAAGCCATCGTCACCCTCAAGGAGGGCGAGAAACTCGACATCGTCTAAGGGAAACTAGCCATGGCACTCAAAACATTCCGTCCACTCACCCCGGCTGCCCGCTTCAAAATCCTTCCGGATTTCGCGGAGATCACCAAAACCAAGCCGGAGAAAAAACTCACCGAGTCCATCAAGCGCACCGGTGGCCGCAACAACCAAGGTCGCATCACGATGCGCCATGTCGGCGGTGGCCACAAACGCCGCTACCGTATCATTGATTTCAAGCGCCTCCACCGGGATGTGGTCGCCAACGTGGTGGCCATCGAGTATGATCCGAACCGCACTTCGCGTATCGCATTGATCCAATTTCCTGATGGGGAGCGTGCTTATATTCTTGCTCCGGTCGGTTTGACTGTTGGCATGAAGGTGAGCGCCGGCGAAAAAGCCGAACCCAGTGTCGGCAATGCCCTTCCTTTGAAATCTATCCCGCTGGGAACTCAAGTCCACAATGTGGAACTCGTTCCAGGCCGTGGCGGCCAGATGATCCGCAGCGCGGGATCCTACGCCACCCTCGCCAACCGCGAGGGCGGATACGGTCTTTTGAAACTCGCCTCCGGCGAAATCCGCCGCATCAATGAAAATTGCTACGCCACGATCGGCCAAGTCGGTAATACCGACCACATGAATGTCTCGTCCGGCAAGGCAGGTCGCAGCCGTTGGCTCGGGGTTCGCCCCCATGTCCGCGGCATGGTCATGAACCCGGTCGATCACCCGATGGGTGGAGGTCAAGGCAAGAGCAAGGGCGGTGGCGGTCGCCACCATCCGATGTCCCCTTGGGGTCAGCTCGCCAAGGGCTTCAAGACCCGCGCGAAGCACAAACCCAGCGACACCTTTATTATCCAGCGCCGCAAGGCCAAATCGAAGAACTAATCCATGGCACGCTCACTGAAAAAAGGCCCATTTGTGGAGTGGAAGCTCCTCGACAAGATCGACCGGATCAACGACTCCGGAACAAAAAAACCCATCAAAACCTGGTCCCGCCGCAGCACGATTACGCCGGACTTCGTTGGCCACACCTTCAATGTGCACAACGGCAAGACTTTCATCCCCGTCTTCGTGACCGAAAATATGGTCGGACACAAGTTGGGCGAATTTTCGCCAACACGAATTTTCAAGAAACACGGTTCTCACACCGCAAAAGTGACAAAATAAATAATGAGGGTTGTCGCCACGGCGGCATCTCTCGCGTTCCTGCTGTCGCTCTCTGGGGCATCGGCACGGAACGACCGATCTTTGACAGATTTTGAATCAGGCAGTCCGGATCTGGGATATACACTTCCCGACCCGGCCACCAATGATGTTGCCGCGCTGAAAGAGCAACTCCTCATGGCGCGATCGCAGATGAAAAACCTCACAGAGGGCATCGCGGCCGCGAATACCGAGGCAGAAATCTTTAAGCGTCAACTTTTAGAGGCCCAACTCCGATTAGAAGCGATCGGTTTGTCCAATATAGACAACGATCCCTCCCTACTGGAAGCCAGGTTGCTCCAAGCCATTCGAGAACTCCGTGTTCTCAAGGAAAAACATCAAGCAGCCATCGAGCAGTTGGTTAAACTCAGCGAGTCCATTACAATCCTTGTAAAAACCTCCGGTGAAATCAAAACCGAGGCCCGAGTAGCTGTGGAAGCAGAATTGCGGGAAACAGCCCAAATCCTCGGAGTGACCGAAAACCCAAGTAGTGATGCAAGCGCGAGTCTTCAGCAGGCGCGGGTGGTGGATATCCAAGAAGACCTTTCCCTCATTGTCGCCAATGTCGGCTCGACCAACGGCGTCAAAGTAGGAATGCCCTTACTCATCCTTCGGGATGGTCAACTCATAGGAAATGCCAAAGTCATCGATGTGCGGGAACGCATCAGCGGTGCTGTGATTCAAAATCTTAGTTCGGATAACACGCGAGTGGAAAAAGGCGACACCCTTAAAGTGGACGCCAAAAAATAAACAACAAAAGACATGCAGGTAAAATCGACACACAGGTTCGCCAAGATCTCGGCCTTCAAGGCTCGCGAGGTCACACGCGCCATTCAAGGTCTTCCCGCCACGGACGCCCTTGATCTTTTGCGTTTCACTCCGAAAAAAGCCGCTGGCTTGATTCTTAAGACACTTCGTAGCGCGATCGCCAACGCCGAGAACAACAATAGCCTGAATGTTTCCGACCTCGTCGTGAAGGAAGCCGTCGTAGGCGAGGGGCCGACCTTAAACCGCTCCCAACCCAAAGCTCGCGGAAGTGCCGGTCCGATCCGCAAACGCTCCAGCCACATTCGTGTCGTCCTAACCGACGAGATTGAAATCGTCCGGCGCGAGGACAAACTCAAGAAGAAGAAACCAAAAACAACTAAAAAAGCCTCCGCAAAATCGAAGGCTCCAGCCGCCGAGCCCGCCCCGGCGACTGAAACCGAATCCGCCGCACCCGCCGCGGAAACCAAGGAGTAATCATGGGACAAAAAGTAAACCCGATCGGATTCCGTCTACCCATCACTCGTGACTGGGGTTCCCGCTGGTATGCCTCGCGCAAAGACTTCGCCGACTACCTGATCGCCGACGACAAAATTCGCACCACTCTCAAGAAAAAGCTCAAACAAGCCGCTGTGGCTCGCATCGTGATCGAGCGCGCTTGGAATAGCGTCCGAGTGACAATCCACACCGCCCGTCCGGGTGTCGTGATCGGTCGCCGTGGCCAGGAAATTGAGAACCTCACCAAGGAAGTCAGTGATCTCGCCGGCGGCAAGCAGGTGAAGATCGACATCGTCGAAATCAAGAATCCCGACCTCGACGCCCAACTCGTGGCCGAGAATGTCGCCTCCCAACTTGAGCGCCGTATTTCCTTCCGCCGCGCCATGAAGCGCGCTGTGCAACTCACGATGGACCAAGGTGCTCTTGGTATCAAAATCCGTTGCGCTGGTCGTTTGGGTGGCGCTGAAATTGCCCGCACCGAGCGTTATCACGAAGGCAAAGTCCCTCTCCACACCCTCCGTATCCCGATCGACTATGGGTTTGCGGAAGCCGAGACCGTTGCCGGAAAAATCGGAGTTAAGTGCTGGATCTGCAAGAAAGTTGAAGAAGAAGTGCAGGATAAACCGAAGGAAACCGTTCGTTCCACCCCGACCCCTGAGGTCGAGGCACCAGCGGCAGTCTGATATCATAAGGAATTTAAGTAAAAGGACAAAGTTATGCCATTGATGCCAAAACGCGTGAAGTATCGCAAAACCCAGCGGGGTAGCCGCAAGGGGATCGCTTCTCGCAATCTTAAGATCGACTTCGGTGAATTCGGACTTCAGACCCTCGAGCGTGGTTGGATCACCAACACGCAAATCGAGGCCGCCCGTGTTGCCCTCACCCGCAACATGAAGCGTAAAGGCAAGCTCTGGATTCGCATTTTCCCAGACAAATCCGTCACCGCCCGTCCGCCGGAAACCCGAATGGGTAAAGGTAAAGGTCAGCCCGAATATTGGGTCGCTGTCATCAAACCCGGCAACATCCTTTTTGAATTGGATGGTGTCTCCGAGACGATCGCCCGCGAGTCCCTGCGCCTGGCAGCCAATAAGCTCCCGGTCCGCACCCGCTTCATTACCCGCCACCACGCCAGCTGATTACGCCATGAAGATTCAGGAAATCCAGGAACTCACTCCAAAAGAACTTCTCACCCGCAAGCGTGAGTTGAAGGAAGAAATTTTCAATCTGCGCATGCAACAGCAGAGCAGCCAACTCGAGAAGCCCCACCTCATCCGCGTGGCCCGTCGAAACATCGCCCGCGTCGAAACCGTCCTCAGCCGCAAGGCCGCCGAGGCATCCAAGAAATAACCAGCCATGGCAGAAACCACCGCTCCCGAAAAAGTCGAAAACCGTTCGCTCCGCAAGGTTCGTCTCGGCGAGGTCGTGTCCAATAAAATGGATAAAACCATCGTCGTTCGTTCCGTGACTCGCGTTCCGCACCCGAAATTCGGCAAAATCATGAAGCATGTTACGAAGTTTCATGCTCATGATGAAAAGAACGAAGCTCAGATTGGTGACCGTGTCAGCATCATGGAAACCCGCCCGCTCAGCAAAACCAAGCGCTGGCGCCTCGTTGAAGTCCTTAAACACTAATATCAAGCCATGATCCAGATTCGCTCCCGCATCGATGTCGCCGACAATACCGGCGCCCGCATGGCCACCATGATTGGTGTCATCGGCAAGGCCACCTCCACTGCTGAGATCGGTGATATCATCACCGCCAACGTCAAAGAGGCCTCCACTGGCGGCACCGTCAAAAAAGGCGATGTCGTCCGCGCCGTGGTCGTCCGCACCAAGCAACCCGTCCGCCGCGAAGATGGCTCCGCGCTCCGCTTCGATAGCAACGCGATTGTCATCATTGATAAGGACTCGAACCCACGCGGAACACGCATTTTCGGCCCAGTCGCTCGCGAACTTCGCGAGAAAAATTTCATGAAAATCATCTCCCTCGCACCGGAGGTCCTATGAGCAAGCCCAAGTTCCATGTCCGTCGCGGAGACACGATCCAAGTGATTTCCGGAAACCACAAAGGTTCCACCGGGAAAATCCTCGAGATCAAGGCCGATAAAGCCCAAGTCATCGTCGAAGGTGTTCGCATGATCAAAAAACATCAGCGCAAATCGCAACTTCACCCGAACGGCGCGATCATCGAGCGCGAGGGTCCGATCCATATTTCCAATGTGAAAGTCTTGGAGAAAGCCACCACCGACAAGAAGGCCAAGAAAGCCGCCTGAGTAAAGCCATGACGCAAGAACCCGAACTCCTGACCGAATACAAGACCCGCATCCTTGGCGCGATGCGCGAAAAGCACGGCTACAAGAACATCCATCAGATTCCTAAAATCTCGAAGGTTGTCATCAATACCTGTATCGGCTCCGCGCAGGACACCAAAGAGGCTTTGGAAATTGCCAAATCCGAGTTGACCACGATCAGCGGCCAACGCCCGGTGACGACCATCTCCAAGAAGGCGATCTCGAACTTCAAGCTCCGCGAAGAGCAAGCCATCGGCGCGAAAGTCACACTCCGCGGCCGCATCATGTATGAATTCCTCGAGCGCCTCATCAAGACCGCTCTTCCCCGCATTCGCGATTTCCGTGGCGTTTCCACCCGCGCTTTTGACGGCAATGGAAATTACACACTCGGTGTTACCGATCAGTCCATTTTCCCCGAGATCGAGCTAGACCGAATCAAAAAGAACATCGGCTTCGATGTCACGATCGTCACCACCGCTCTCACCAATGCCGAGGCCAAATCGCTCCTGACCGAGATGGGAATGCCCTTTGTGGACAAAGCCAAGAAGGCCCCAGTCAAAGCCACGGAACCCGCCGCCTGATTATCCTGTTATGAACGATCCCATCGCCGACATGCTCACCCGCCTTCGCAATGCCACTGCGGCCGGTCAGTCCTCGCTCACCCTTCCCTACTCGAAGCTCAAGAGCGACATCGCCAAAATCCTTAAAAAGGAAGGCTATATCAACGAAACCGAACTCGTGACCGAAGAAGGCCATCAAGCCATCAAAATCCAAACGAAATTCGTCAATAAAACCAGCGCCATCTCCGGTCTCAAGCGTGTGAGCCGTCCGGGTCTGCGTCGTTATGTAGGTGCCGGGGAGATTCCCCGCGTCCTCGGCGGCATGGGCATCGCGGTCCTTTCCACCTCGCGTGGAATTCTCACCGGCCACGAGGCGCGCAAACAAAAAGTCGGCGGCGAATTGCTCGCCTACATCTGGTAAGCCATGTCACGAATCGGTAAAAAACCCATCACGATCCCACCAAAGGTCAAAGTAGCCGTCAACGGCGATAGCTCTGTGCTCGTCGAAGGCCCTAAGGGAAAACTCGAGTGGAAACTCCCTGCAAGCATCTCGGCGAAAGTCGATGGCGAAATCCTCGCCGTCGAGCGCTCCAGTGAGCAACGCGAAGACAAAGCTCTCCACGGACTCTCCCGCTCCCTGCTTTCGAACATGATCACGGGAGTCACCAATGGATTCAAGCGCGACATGGAAATCCATGGCGTCGGTTTCAAGGCCGCTGTCCAAGGCAATCTCCTGAATCTGAGCCTCGGGAAATCCCACCCCATCCATTTCAATATCCCTGAAGGTGTGAAAATCACCGTCACCGATAACACCAAACTCTCCATCGAGGGCATTGACAACCAAGTGGTTGGTCAGTGCGCCGCCAATATCCGTGCCTATTACCCGCCCGAGCCCTACAAAGGCAAAGGTGTGCGATTCGCCGGAGAGCAACTCCGCCGCAAAGAAGGCAAAACCGTCCAATAAGCCATGTCTGCCATCGACAAACGCAAACTCCGCCACACACGCCTTCGCAAGAAGCTCACAGGCACACCAGCCCGTCCTCGTCTCGCCGTTCATTTTTCCGGCCGTCACATCACCGCGCAGGTCATCGATGACTCCATCGGCAAGACCCTCGTCTCGGTTCACACGACGGAACCCGAAATCCGCGCCAAGGCGAATGCCCGCGCGAATGTGGCCATCGCCACCGAGGTCGGTAAATTGATCGCCCAGCGCGGCTCTGCACAAAAAATTTCCCAGGTCGTTTTCGACCGTGGCGGATTTAAATACCACGGCAAAGTCAAAGCCTTGGCCGACGCCGCCCGCGATGGCGGATTCCAATTCTAAGAACGACACCATGCCTCCGAAACCTAACAGAGATAAAAGAAATTCCCGCCCCGAGACACCTAGGGAGCCCAAGGAAATCACCGAAAAAGTGGTTTTCATTAATCGGTGCGCCAAGGTCGTGAAAGGCGGTCGCCGTTTCAGTTTCAGCGCTTTGATCGTGGCTGGAGACGTCAAAAATGCCAAAGTCGGCGTCGGTTTCGGCAAGGCCAATGAGGTCAGCGAAGCCATCCGCAAGGCCACCGATGCTTCCAAGAAGCGCATGGTGAAAGTCGCCGTGAAGGATAATACCATCCCGCACGAAGTCACCGGTGAATCCGGTGGTGGTCGTGTTCTGCTTCGTCCTGCCTCGCCAGGAACTGGCGTTATCGCAGGTGGCGGTGTCCGCGCCGTCCTGGAAGCCGTTGGCATCCGCGATGTGCTCGCGAAATCCCTAGGCTCGAGCAATCACGCGAATGTGGTCAATGCCACGATCGCCGCGCTTGTTCAACTCCGTCAAAAAGAGGAAATTTTCAAACTCCGCGGAAAAACCCTCCGCAAAGCCGCCCCCGCGACTCCCGCTGAACCCGTTACTGCCTGAATCCGATGAGACTTCATACTCTTAAACCCAATCCTGGTGCCAAGCACCGCCGCAAGCGCCTCGGTATTGGCGAAAGCTCCGGCAAAGGCAAAACCTCGGGCAAAGGCCACAAAGGTCAAAAAGCCCGTTCCGGTGGTTCGATCCGTCTCGGATTTGAAGGTGGCCAGATGCCACTCTACCGCCGCTTGCCCAAGCGCGGTTTCAACAACGCCGCGTTCAAGACCGTTTATGGCGTGGTCAATCTCGACACGCTGGAGAAACGATTCTCCGCTGGAGATTTGGTTAATGAGGAATCTCTTCGCAAGCTCGGTCTGGTGAATGGCCGTTTCGACGGGGTGAAAATCCTCGGTCGGGGCGAGATTACCAAGGCTCTCACAGTCGAAGTTGACGAGGTGAGCGATTCCGCCCGCGCGAAAATCGAGAAAGCCGGAGGCAAGGTTGTCCTTCCGAAAGCCGAAGCCGCCTGAGCGGTTCGATTCCTTGATCCAACGATCTGTGAACATCCTGATCCTCTGGCTGGGTAACACTTCCAAGGCATGATCAGCGCGTTTGCCAATATTTTTAAAATTCCCGAACTGCGCACCCGTGTGCTGTTCACTTTGGCTGCGATCGTTATCATTCGCGCTGGCTCGTGCATCACGACCCCCGGCGTGAATGCTGAGGTTCTCCACCGCTGGTTCATCGATCAAGCGGATGCCGCCACGGCTGGCGGTGTCGCGGCCCTGTTCAACCTCTTCAGTGGTGGCGCTCTTTCCAATTGCGCGATTTTCTCGCTCGGCGTCATGCCGTTTATCAGCGCATCGATCATGTTGCAGCTGTTAACAGCTGTGATTCCGCGGCTTGGAAAACTTTCCCGCGAGGATGGTGGCCGCCAAAAAATTATGCAATACACCCGATATACCACGATCGGGCTTTGCATTTTCCAAGCCTACCTCTTGGCGCGTTCCTTTGAGAACCCCCAAGCCAATCCATTCCTGCCAGGTATCATGGACACGATCAATGCGATTGGTCTGCCCTTGGTTTCGACGCCTGGAATCGGTTTTCACATCATTACGATCATCACCATGACATCTGGCACCATGCTGTTGATGTGGCTTGGTGATCAGATCACGGAGCGTGGCATTGGTAACGGAATGTCCATCATTATCACGGTGGGTATTCTCGCCCAACTGCCGGCGGGCTTGATCCAAGCGTGGCGGACATTTGTTCCTTCGGGTCCCGAGGCCCAAAGCGCGGTAAGCCCGGTTGTCCTCGTGTTGATGATTGCCTTCCTGATCTTTGTGATTGCAGCGGTCATCGCCGTGACGCAAGCCCAGAGGAAAATCAGCGTTCAATACGCGAAGCGTGTGGTCGGCCGGAAGGTCTATGGCGGCCAGACCCAATACATGCCGCTCAAGGTCAACTACGCCGGCGTCATGCCGATCATTTTCGCTCAAGCTATCCTGCTTTTCCCTTCGACGATCCTGAACATGGCATTCCCAGGCGTCGGGTGGGCTCAGGATTTGTCCAACTTGCTCACTTACGGTTGGCTCCATTACTTCTTCTACGCGCTGATGATTTTCTTCTTCAGCTACTTCTGGGTCGCAACCCAGTTCCAGCCCGTTCAAATCGCTGACGACCTCAAAAAATACGGTGGTTTCATCCCCGGCGTGCGTCCCGGCAAGCCGACAGCGGATTTCCTTGATTACACGATGACGCGCCTCACTTTTGCCGGCGCCATCTTCCTCACCGGTATTGCTGTTCTTCCGCAGTTGCTCAGCCAAAGCATGCAAGTCCCCTACATGACATCCCAATTTTTCGGTGGCACAGGCCTACTGATCATTGTCGGTGTCGTGCTTGATACGATGCGTCAGGTGGAAACCCACCTGCTCCAGCGCCATTATGATGGATTTCTCCGCAAGGGCCGAATCCGCAGCGCGCAGGAATCCCGTAGCCGTCTCAGCGGCGGGCAGGCTCTCAACGACCAGACCCTCGTGTGGATGTATGCCGCCTTGGGCATCCTTGTCATCGCCGGCGTGACCATTTATTTCGCGTCGCGTTTCTAGCCTCGCTTTTTCCGGCCTTGAAAAACTTCGCTGACTTGACCGTCCCTTCGTCCCCCGGCGAAATTTCTCTGAAGCCTCTCATTTCCCGCCAATGATTCCGATCAAGCGGCCTCACGAAATCGAAAAAATGCGCCAAGCAGGGGAGACCGCCGCTTGGATTTTGCAGAATCTCGTCGAGATGATCGCTCCTGGCGTGACCACCGGAGAGGTCGATCACCGCGCCTCCCAATTGATGTCGGAGGCAGGAGTCAAGAGCGCATTTCTCGGATACAAAAAATTTCCCGGCCACATTTGCATCGGCCTAAACGAAGAGGTCGTTCATGGCATCGGCGGTTCCCGACCCATCGCCTATGGCGACATCGTGAAAATGGATGTTGGCATCATTCGCGATGGATGGATTGGTGACAATGCCACCTCCGTCGCCGTCGGAATTATCGCCCCCGAAACCGAGCGACTCCTCACAGTCACCGAGCGGATTTTGCGCGGCGCTGTGGAACTCGCCCGGCCCGGACATCGCGTCGGCGACATTTCCAACTTCGTCGAAACCGAGGCCGTAAAAAATGGCTTCAGCGTCGTTCGCGAATTTGTTGGACACGGCGTCGGTCGCCGCCTTCACGAAGATCCCCAGATTCCTAATTTTGGAAAACGCGGCGTCGGCCCAAAACTCAAAGCCGGCATGACCCTCGCCATCGAGCCCATGATTAATTTGGGAACCGAAAAAGTCCGCATCCTTCCTGACAAGTGGACCGCCGTCACCGCCGACGGCCAGCCCTCCGCGCATTTCGAGCACACCGTTCTGGTCACAGACCATCAACCCGAAGTATTGACATGGCCACCAAAGACGCTATCGAAGTAGATGGCAAGGTCGTCGAGTTGCTGCCGAACACTATGTTCAGGATTGAACTGGAAAACGGTCATCGCGTGCTTGCTCATATCTCCGGGAAAATGCGTCTGCACTTCATTCGCATTCTCCCTGGAGACCGTGTCATGTTGGAAATGTCGCCCTACGATTTGACCAAGGGCCGCATCACCTACCGCCACAAGGATTCGTCGTCACATCAACCAAAAAGAAGAAAATGAAAGTCCGAGCCTCAGTAAAAAGATTGTGCGAAGCGTGCAAAATCGTTCGCCGCAACAATGTCATCCGCGTGGTTTGCAAAAATCCGCGCCACAAACAGAAACAGGGCTAAGCCCGCAACCAGAAAAAAATCAAAAATGCCCCGCTTACTTGGAGTAGACATTCCCGGCGACAAACGCATCGAAGCCTCCCTGCCGTATATTTACGGCATGGGCCCCAGCAACTCGAAAAAAATTCTCGAACAGGCCAACATCGATCCCAACACCCGTGCCAAGGATCTTTCGCCCGAACAACTGAACGCCATTATCGTCGCGATCAACGCCAATAAAATTCCGATCGAAGGTGACCTCCGCCGCGAGGTTCAAGGCAATCTCAAGCGCCTTCAGGCGATCAATTGCTACCGTGGCATCCGCCACCGCCGCGGCCTGCCCGTTCGCGGTCAGCGCACCGGCACCAACGCCCGCACCCGCAAAGGCCCTCGCAAAACCGTCGGCGTCCAGCGCAACAAGGATGCCAAGGCCGGCAAAGTCTAATCCCGCATTTTAAATCATCATGAGCGAAGAAAACCAAACACCCGCCGCCGAGCCAGCCGCCCCAGCCGCTACGGAGGCCCCTGCGCCCGCCGCAACAGCGGAAGCCGCGCCTGCCAAAAAAGCGCCCGCCAAAAAAGCCGCGCCCAAAGCCAAAAAAGCCGCCGCAGAAACCGCCGCACCCACATCCGGAGCCCCTTCCGCCGCCAGCATCTCCCTCGATGACACCATCGAGCCGATCAAGGTCGTCAAGGCTAAGGGCAGCAAAGGCGTCACCCAGGGCATTGCCCATGTGCAAGCCAGCTTCAACAACACCATCGTCAGCATCACCGACCTCCGTGGTGGTGTGATCGGATGGTCCAGCGCCGGCAAATGCGGCTTCAAAGGCTCCCGCAAAAGCACCGCCTACGCCGCCCAGATGGTCGCGCAGGACGCCTGCCGCCAAGCCATGGGCCACGGCCTCAAGGAAGTCGAAGTCCGCGTCAAAGGCCCCGGCTCCGGACGCGAGTCCGCCGTCCGTGCCATGCAAGCGATCGGTCTCGATGTCACCACCATCCGTGATGTCACCCCGATCCCGCACAACGGTTGCCGCCCGCCAAAACAGCGCCGCGTCTGACGCCCTTGTGGGGAGTTTCAAGTTTTATTCTTAAGTTTTAAGACCGCAGAAAAACCTGAAACTCACCCGCGAATCCGCTCCACAAAACTTAAAACTTAATTCTTTAAACTTAATTCTCTACCAATGGCTCGTTACACCGGACCCAAAACCAAAATCAGCCGCCGCTATGGCGTGTTCCTCGGCGGATCGCCGAAGGCCTTCGAAAATAAAAGCTATCCTCCAGGCCAACACGGCCCGAAGGGCTCACGCCGCAAGCAAACCGATTACTCGATCGCCCTCGCTGAAAAGCAAAAACTCCGCCACCAGTATGGAGTCCTCGAGCGTCAGTTCCGCCGCTACTTCGAGATCGCCAGCCGCCGCCGTGGCGTCACCGGCGTGATCCTGCTCCAACTCCTTGAGACCCGCCTCGACAATGTCGTTCAAAAAATGGGCTTCTCGAAAACCCTGCGTGGAGCGCGCCAGATGGTCGGCCACGGCCATGTGACCGTCAACGGCCGCAAGACCAACATTTCCTCGATGAACCTCAAGGCCGGCGATGTCGTCGCCGTCAAGGAGAGCGAAAAATCCAAGCGCCTCGGCAAGCGCGGTGTCGAACTCACGCAGATCGTCACCGTTCCCGATTGGCTGCTCGTGGATAAGGAAAACCTCAGCGGCACCATGGTCCGCATCCCCTCCCGCGAGGAGATCAATCCCATCGTCAACGAACAACTCGTCGTCGAACTTTACGCGCGTTAATTCCGCGCGGTTGGCTTTCCCGCCAAATGCAAAACGCATCCCGCTCCGGTGGGATGCGTTTTCTTTTGTCCCCGGAATAGCCCGCACTTGCCAGCCGCCAACCCATTTCCGAAATTAAGGTCATGACGCATTTCGAAGACGAAGAACTCCGGTGGTTCTGTGTGAAAACCAAGCCCCGCAGCGAATCTGCCGCCCGCAGGATGCTCATGCGCGATGTCGGCATTGAGGTCTTCTGCCCGATGATCCGGTTCGAGCGGGCCCGGAGCAGCGGCAAGGTGAAGGTCACCGAGGCCATGTTCCCCGGCTATGTTTTCGCCCACTTCAACTACCGCGCCCAGCACCGCCATGTCCAAGGCACGCTTGGCGTGAGCACCATCGTCCGCTTCGGCGGAATCCCCTCCGTCGTCCCCGACGAGATCGTCGCCGACCTCCGTGCCTCCGTGGTCGATCAGGAAACCATCGAAATTCCGACCATCATTCAAGTCGGCGAAGAGGTGCAATTGCTCGAAGGCCCCTTCACCGGCCTCCGCGCGTTGGTCACCCAAGTCCTCCCTGCCCAAGAACGCATCAAAGTCCTCCTCGAAATCCTCGGCATGGAGCGCGAAGTCGAAATCGAATCCTCCCGCGTCCTCCCCAAAATCAGCCACCCGCTCGCCGCCCGCTGAAGCCAGAAGGGCGCACGGTTGTCTCGACTGTGTTTTTACGGCTCTTGGGTCGGCGTTGGAGCGGGCTTCGCGGCGGGTTTGCGAGCGATCGCCCGCATGTTCGGGTAGCGCATGACGGGGACTTCGCGGAGGGCTTGGATTTGCACTTTGGCGATGCCGCGATCGTAGGTGCCGAGTTGCTTCGCGGCGATGACGCTCAGGTCAATGATCCTCCCACGAACGAACGGCCCGCGGTTGTTGATGCGGACGACGACCGACTTGCCGGTTTTCAAATCCGTCACCCGCACCGGCGTGTGGAAGGGGAGTTTTTTGTGCGCGGCGGTGACATCACCTTGCCGGTAGGTTTCTCCATTCGCGGTGAGGCGGCCGATCCAGCGTCCGCCATACCAGGAGGCGATGCCGGTCTCGGACTTGATGGGGGCATCCACATACACATGCGATTCCTTGCCGGGGATGCGCTCGAAGGTTTCCTTCACCGATTGGCAGCCGGAGAGGACGGCCAGGAGGGCGAGCGCGGCGATGGTTTGGAAAAAAACTCGGGTCATTTTTGGGGCGAGCCGGCGTCGTATTTGGACAACCGGCCGATCAACTCGGGTGGGATGTGGGCCGTGATCATGGCGGTGGCTTCGCCGTATTTCAAATCCAGAACATGGCCGACGCGGTGAATCTCCGCGAGCAGCGCCTGCTCGGTGAGCGGAATCTCGAAACGCCCCTGCATCCGCCAGGCGGCGAGCCGGATTTCGAGTTCCCCGATGAGTTGCGCCATGCCATCGCCGGTGCGGGCCGAGACCGCCACGCTGCCGGGATGGCGAGCGAGGTTGGCCTGAACGATCTCGGGATCGGTGACGAGATCGCATTTGTTGAAAACCATGATCGTCTGCTTGCCCTTGGCATCGAGTTCGCCGAGCACGGCATCCACTGCCTCGATCTGCTCGGCGTGGCGTGGATGGGAGAGGTCCACCACATGCAGGAGCAGGTTCGCCAACTGGACCTCTTCGAGAGTCGCCTTGAAAGATTCGATGAGCGTGTGCGGGAGCTTGCGGATGAAACCCACGGTGTCGGTGAGCAGCACCTTCTGATGGTTCGGCAGCGTGAGTTGGCGCGTGGTGGGATCGAGTGTTTCGAAAAGCCGGTCGCGGGCTTCGACGGTCGCGCCGGTGAGCCGGTTGAGGAGGGAGGATTTGCCGGCATTCGTGTAGCCCACGAGAGAGATGAACGGCCAGTTGTGACGCAGGCGGCCCTCGCGCTGGATGCCCCGGTGTTTGCGCACTTCGGCCAATTCCCGCTCGAGCCGGGTGATGCGGTCCTGCACGCGGCGGCGGTCGACCTCGAGTTGGGTTTCGCCTGGACCGCGGGTGCCGATGCCGCCGCTCTGGCGCGAGAGGTGGCTCCACATGCCGGTAAGGCGGGGGAGGAGATATTGGAGTTGGGCGAGTTCGATTTGGAGGCGGCCCTCGCGGGTGCGGGCCCGGGCGGCGAAAATGTCGAGGATCAGCTGGCTGCGGTCGATGACCTTGCGGTGGGTGATTTCTTCGAGATTCCGGCTCTGCGCGGGCGAAAGCTCGTCATCGAAAATCACGGAGGTCGCTTGTTTTTCTCCGGAGGATTTGGCGATTTCCTCGGCCTTGCCTTTGCCGATGTAGAAAGGCGCGGTGGGTTTGTCCAACCGCTGGATCACGGTCTCCACGACCTTCGCCCCGGCGGTGTCTGCGAGCAGGCGGAGTTCCTCGAGCGAGTCCTGCAAATCCCAGCGCGAGACGCCCTCGTGCTCGAGTCCGACGAGAATGACGCGCTCGGCGGCGGGGATCATGGGGCTTGGGTCGCGAGGATTTCGAGGGCTCGCGGCAGGGCGGATTCGGGGTGGGGGAGGGCGGTCAAATCGAGTGAGGGAAAAGTAAATTGCGTGCGGCACCAGGTCAATTGGCGCTTGGCGTAGCGCTTCGTCGCGGTGGCGATCGCCTCGCGGCAGGCGTCGAGGGAGGTTTTGCCAGCGAGGAATTCCTCGATCTCCCGAAACCCGATCGCTCGGCGGGTGCCGTCTCCAGCGCGGGTGGCGGCGTGGCGGACTTCTTCGATCGCGCCGCCGGCGAGCATTTGGGCGACATTCGCCTCGATGCGGTCCCGCAAATCCTCGCGTTCGCGAGTGAGCACGAGGCCGCGAAATTCGTTGGAGGGATTTTTCCAGGTGCCCCGCGACTCCGCGAGCGGGCGTGAGGTTTGAAGCACGATCTCGAGGGCGCGGTGGACGCGGACGGGATTTTTCAGGTCGAGGGTTGCCAGGCAGGCGGGGTCGGCTTTTCCCAATTCCTCGACCGCTTGGGCGAGGGGCATGGCGGAAATCCTCGCGCGGAGGTCGGGATCGACGGGGGGCATTTCGGCGAGGCCGTGGGTGAGGGCTTTGAGGTAAAGGCCAGTGCCGCCGACGAGGATGGGAAGTTTGCCGCGCGAGGAAATGGCGGCGAGGGCTTCGCGCGCGGCCTTGGCGTAACGGGCGGCGTCGAAATTCTCGCTCAAATCCAAAAAACCCACGAGGTGGTGGGGAACGGCGGCGAGTTGTTCAGGGGTGGGCTGGGCGGTGAGAACAGGAAGCCCGGCGTAAATTTGGAAGGCGTCGGCTCCGAGGATTTCGCCATCGAGGCGCTCGGCGAGCGCCAGGGCGAGGGAGGATTTGCCGACACCGGTCGGCCCCGTCACGATGACCGGACGGGGCCTTTCGGCATTGGAGTTTTTGTTATTCAGTGGCGGCGGCGGTCTCGGCGGGAGCGGCCGATTCCTGCTGGCGCTCGGAGCGGCGCTCCTCGACGGCTTTGGCTCCGCTGACGACGAGTTTGCGGCCCATGAACTCCTTGTCGTGGAGTTCGGTGACGGCGCGCTTGGCCTCATCGATGGATTGCATTTGGATGAAGGCGAAACCCTTCGACCGCATCGTGTGACGGTTCACGACGATCTCGACATTCTGGACGCTGCCCACTCCGTTGAAGAGTTCGAAGAGATCGCTCTCAGCGGCGTCGAACGACAAGTTGCCCACATAGAGGCGCGGCGAGGTGACCTCGACGACTTCGGGTGAGCGCATGCCGGTCGGGCGCTCAGAACGGCTGCTCCGCTCGCGCGGGGCGCGCTCGGTGGAGTCGTTTTCGGAGGAGCGGGGACGGCGTTCGCGCTCGGTGCGTTCGTTGCGTGCTGGACGCTCGGGTTCGTCTTTTTTGCCGGTGAAGAAGCCGATGATCTTCGAGATCAAGGAGGCCTCTTTTTTAGCAGGTTTTTCGTGTTGTTGTGTGGAGCGGGGCGTGCGGTTCGGGCGATCTTGACGGCGCCCTCCGCCGCGTCGCGGCGAGCGGCGTGAACCGCTCGGTGAGTATTCTGATGACATGTTTGTGTGTATTGCGTTGCGTTGGCGGTCGGTGCGGACGGGGAGTCCTCCCCGTAAAAACGGCACGACCGCATGTTGGGCCTCAGGCGATGCGTATCCCCTTGAAAATGCGTGCTGAACACACGCCGCAAGGAACATGAATGACGCGATGAACTCTGACCAATGACCAATAAAAACTGGGTCGCCGGAACTGAATTGCATAAACGAAAACGCCTAAGGCTCGTGCAAACTCCCACACATCCCCCGCGAACTCAAGGAGCAATTTGGCGCCAATTCAAGTGCCCCGCGTGTTGCCGAAAAGGCGGATGTGCAAGCGGTCGCAGAGGCGGTGGCCGTGGCGGAGGCACAGGCCGACGAGCATTTCGCGGCGGGAATCAATCGTGGCGGGGTCGGTGCCCTCGGGCATGAGGAGGATTTTCGAGGGAGAAACCTGGATGCCGGTCGCGGCGAGGAGGGCGTGGATTTCGGGGAGGTCGGCTTCGCTCGAAACAACGAACTTGAGCTGAAATGGGTAGGCGGTCAGCCACTCGCGGAGAATTTCGGGGCGGAGGCGGGATTTTTCGTGGCGCTCGATCCAGGCCGGTTCGATCGAGCCGGGCACGGGGGTGGAGTCGGCGAGCTTCGGGCTGATCGAGGCGAGGTCGCACGCGATGCCGCCTGGGGCGACGGTGCCGGCGGTTTCGATCGTGATGTGCTTGCCGAGCGAGCGCAGCGCGGTGGCGAGTTCGTGGATGCCTCGGGCGACCATTGGCTCACCGCCGGTGAGAACGACATGGGCGGCGGGATGTTTTTCGACCTCGGCGAGGATTTGGACGACCGACATCTCGGTGCCTTCGGGATTCCACGAGGCGTAGGGGGTGTCGCACCAGCGGCAGCGCAGGTTGCAGCCGGAGGTTCGGATGAAAACGGACGGCACGCCGGTGAGTTCGCCCTCGCCTTGCACCGAATAAAAAATCTCTGAGATCAGCATGGCTTCGAGGGAAGCGGGCCGGTGGCGAGGTATTCGGTGGGGTCGGCGAGGCCCGCGAGTTGGAACGCCTCGCGGCGCTCGACGCAGGTGCCGCACTCGCCGCAATGCGTTTCGCCGCCGACATAGCACGACCAAGTCCTCGAAAAATCCACGCCGAGTTCCGCGCCGCGACGGGCGATGTCGGCTTTTGTCCTATCGATGAACGGCCGCAGCACCTCGACTTCCGCATAGGTGCCGAGCCGAATGGCGTCGGCCATGGAGCGCATGAATTCCTCGCGGCAGTCGGGGTAGATTGCGTGGTCGCCGGAGTGGGCGGCGATGACGAGGCCAGAGGCGTTTTTGCTTTCGGCGAAGCCGGCGGCGATCGAGAGCATGATGCCGTTGCGAAAGGGGACGACGGTTTTTTTCATGGTCTCCTCCTCGTAGTGACCCTTGGGAATTTCGCCGCCGTTTTTGAGGAGGTCGGAGGAAAACTCGCGTCCGATGAAATCCAGCGGCACCGTGATGTGCGGGACACCGCAGGATTCGGCCTGCCATTTGGCGAAGGGAATCTCGCGGTCATTGTGCTTCGCACCGTAGTGGAAGCTCAACGCCGCCACGACCTCGTGCTCCCGCCGGGCGTGGTGGAGCGCGACGACGGAATCCATTCCGCCGCTCAGAAGCACGACGGTTTTCATCGGTGATTAAACAATCCCCACGGCGCGGAGTTTGTCCTCCACATGGCGGAAGTGGCGGTCGGGCGAGCAGGCGTGGGTGATTTCCTCGGCCGAGAGGTGCGCGGAGACGGTGGGCTCCTCGGAGAGATTCTTGGCGAGGCCGCCGCCCTCGCGCCAGGTTTTCATCGCGGCGCGCTGAACGGCTTCGTAGGCGGCTTTGCGCTCCATGCCTTTTTCCGTAAGCATGAGCAGCGCGGCCTGGCTCGCGTAGAGGCCACCGGTGAGTTCCATGTTTCGCCGCATGTTTTCGGGATAGACGAGGAGCTTCGAGACGAGCTTGGTCAAAAGCGAGAGCATGTAGTCGAGCAGGGTGCAGCTGTCGGGTAGGATGATGCGTTCGACCGAGCTGTGGCTGATGTCGCGCTCGTGCCAGAGGGCGACATTCTCGAGGGCGGCCATGGCGTTTCCACGAATGACGCGCGCCAGTCCGCTGAGCCGCTCGCCGGTGATCGGGTTGCGCTTGTGAGGCATGGCGCTGCTGCCTTTTTGTCCTTCGCTGAAATACTCCTCGACCTCCAAAACCTCAGTGCGCTGCAGGTGGCGGAATTCCGTGGCCCAGCGGTCGATGCTCGAGGCCACGATCGCGAGGGTGGTCATGAACTCGGCGTGGCGGTCGCGTTGGATGATTTGGGTCGAGAGCGCGGCGGCTTTCAGGCCGAGCTTTTCGCAAACGGATTTTTCTACGCGAGGATCGAGGTGGGCGTGGGTGCCGACCGCGCCGCTGATTTTGCCGACGCGGACGCGCTCGCGCATTTCACGCAGGCGCTCGAGCGAGCGGGAGAACTCGTCATACATGAGTGCCATTTTGAGCCCGAAGCTGATCGGTTCGGCGTGGATGCCATGGCTGCGGCCGATCATCGGCGTGAATTTGTGCTCCTTCGCGCGGACCGCCACCGCCTCGCGCAAGGCGAGGAGGTCGGCTTCGAGCAGGTTGCAGGACTCGAGCATTTGGACCGCAATCGTAGTGTCGAGCAGGTCGGATGAGGTGAGGCCTTGATGGATCCACCGCGAGGCCGGGCCGACATATTCGGCGACATTTTCAAGGAACGCGATGACATCGTGGTTCGTGCGTTTCTCGATCTCGCGGATTTTTTCGATGTCGAAGGCCCCCTTCGCACGAATCTCGGTGGCGTCGGATTTCGGGATCGTGCCGAGTTCGGCCATCGCCTCGCAGGCGAGGGTCTCGATCTCGAGCCAGATTTCGAGTTTGCGTTGCTCGGTCCAAATGGACCGCATTTTCGGCAGGGAATAGCGTTCGATCATTGAGCGTGAATCAAACCACCGATGAGCGATTGCGCCAATACCGGAATGAGAGGGAGTTTTTGCCAAAAAATTCGAACAGGCGTTTGACAACCGCGGATATGCTCCATATTTGTAGCACAATGAAAACAGCCTCCGTCCGGGAACTTCGAAACCACTACACGCGGCTTTTCTCTTGGATTGGTGCAGGCGAGGAAATCGTGATCACCCAGCGTGGTCGGCCGGTAGCAAGGTTGTGTCCCGAGCCGATGGCAGCCTCCTCCCCGCGAGTTAGTTGGGGCGAAAGTGCGGCCATGCGTCGTGACCGATCCCAAGAAATCACCCTGAGTGCCGAAGAATCCACCAAGATCCGAGCCGAGGCGGGCGGACAATGGTAGCAGCGGCGGATACGAGTTTTCTGTTTTCCGTTTACGGAAACGATATCCACACCCCGCGAGCCTTGGAGTGGCTTCGTCAAAAAGAAGCGGTGATTGTGATCTCGGACCTAGCGGATTACGAACTTTCCAATGCCTTGCGCTTTTCGGAATTCTCGAAGCGCCTGAGGGTTGGGGATGCAGCGGTCTTTTGGGCTCAATACGAAGCCGATCGCGAAGCTGGAAGAATTCGTATCGAAATCTGCAATCTGGCGGCACTCATTTCCGAGGCGCGCCGACTTTCGGCAACTCACACGCTACGGTCGGGGAATCGGGCATTTGATATCCTGCATGTCGCTGCCGCTTTGCATTTAAAAACAAAGCATTTCCTAACTTTTGACGCGAGGCAGAAAAAACTCGCTGAGGCCGAGGGGTTGGTCGTGCCGTTTTAAAATCAAGCCGCTCTGTTCTTGGGGCAAAAAAGGCGGCGGAGGACTCACAGGACCTCCGCCGCCTTTGTTTTTGTCTAACTTCTTAGATCGCTTTGTCTCCGGTTTCGTCTGTGCGGATGCGGATGGCTTCGTCAACGGGTGAGACGAAGACTTTTCCGTCGCCGATTTTTCCGGTTTTGGCGGATTTCACGATGGCCGAGAGGGCGCCGTCGAGCGTGGAGTCTGCCACGACGACTTCGATTTTGATCTTTGGCAGGAAGTCCACGGTGTATTCACTGCCGCGGTAGATTTCGGTGTGGCCTTTTTGGCGGCCGAATCCTTTGACTTCGCTGACGGTCATGCCCTCGATCCCGAGATCGGCGAGCGCTTCTTTCACCTCTTCGAGTTTGAAGGGTTTGATAATGGCTTCGATTTTTTTCATTGGAATATTTGGTAAGTGGTTTGGGTTCGTCCCGACCGGCGGCTGCGTCCTGCGACCGCCAGGCCGGGATGAGATGGGTTATTTGTCGAACAGGTAGCCTTCTTCGCCGTGTTCGGCGGTGTCGAGGCCTTCGGACTGCACTTCCTCGGAAGCTCGGAGTCCGATGGTGAATTTCACGATGTAGGCGATGATCGCTGTGGCGACAACCGAGAGAACGATCGTCAGAATGCTGGCCTTGATTTGGTTCATGAGGAGGCCGTCTTTGAGGCCCTCGACCACAGCGTTGGCCTCGGAGGAGGCGAAGACGCCGGTGAGGATAGCACCCAGCGTGCCGCCCACGCCGTGGACGCCGAAGGTGTCGAGCGCATCATCGTAGCCGAGCATTTTCTTCAGGTAGACCACAGCGAAGAATGGAACGATGCCAGCGGCGACCGCCATGATCATGGCGCTCGACGGGGTAACGAATCCGGCGGCAGGTGTGATGACCACGAGGCCGGAAACGATGCCCGAGCAGAAGCCCAGCACGCTGGGTTTGCCACGGGTGATCCATTCGACCGCGGCCCAGACGAATCCGGCGGTGGCGGCGCAGAGGAAGGTGGTCGTGAAGGCGTTCGAGGCGATGGCGTCGGCGCCGAGCGCAGAGCCCGCGTTGAAGCCGAACCAGCCGACGAAGAGCATGCCGGTGCCGATCATGCAAAGCACCATCGAGTGAGGGGCCATCTGTTGTTTGCCGAAGCCGAGGCGTGGCCCGAGGATGATGCAGAGGACGAGCGCGGACCAGCCGGAGCTCATGTGAACCACCGTTCCACCGGCGAAGTCGATCGCCTTGATGCCGGCATCAGGGTTGAGCGGGCCGCACATGAAGCCGTTGACGGCCCAGACCATGTGGGCGAGCGGGAAATAGACAACAAACATCCAGATCGCGGTGAAAAGAAGCACTGCGGAGAATTTCATGCGTTCCGCCGTGGCTCCGAAAATGAGCGCCGGGGTGATGATTGCGAAAGTCAGCTGGAACATCGCCCAGATGTAATCGGAGATCCAGTAGTAGCCGGCGCCGACATTGCCGGGCTTCATTCCGTTGAAGCAGGCTTGGGCGAGGTCGCCGAGGAAGGCGTTGCCGCCCGAGAAGGTCAGGCTGTAGCCGCAGAGGAACCAAAGGATCGTAACGAGACCCGCGATGCCCATCGTCATGGCGAGAATCGACAGCACATTCTTCGAGCGGACGAGGCCGCCGTAGAAAAGCGCCAAGCCGGGAAGCGTCATGAACAACACGAGCACCGTGCTGGTCATCTGCCACGCATTGTGACCGGGACCAGGGCCGGCGATTTTCGAAGCCACATCGGGAGTTCTCGCCCCGTTGTTGACATAGGCCTCGAGATCCGCGATCCGCTGTTCGACCGTTGGCTCGGCCGGAGCTGCCTCGGCGGTTTCGACGACCACTGTTTCGGTGACGACGGCGACGGCTTCCTGCGCGAAGGCGGGATTTGTTGTGAATAGACCACTCGCTGCAATAGCCAGCGCGGCGATCCCTGATTTAATGAGTGTTGTTTTTTTCATTGATGCTGTGTTTTGCACCGCTCTTTGCGGTTCGAGCAGTCTTTAAGCAAACGCCGTGCCAGCCAGTCGTGCGTAGGGAAAAGGAGATTTCGACTGCGAAAAAAACAACATCCGCGCGAGCCGTGTTGTTTTTTGATCAGGTTTGAAAAATCACTCCGCCGAGAGCATCGCGCGGAGATTTGCGAAGGACATGGCGACATCCTCCTCGGCCACGGGCTTCGACATGATGTCCTCGTAGGACTCGGCGTGGACCCCTTCGCCTTCGATTTCCTTGAGAAAGGGGCTGGGGCGGCAGTGCATGGCGGAGCCAAATTTCATGCGGTTGCGGCAATGCGTGATCGTGAGGGATTTCATCGCGCGCGTGATGCCGACATAGAATAGGCGGCGCTCCTCGTCCACCGTGCCCTCGCTTTTGGAACGCTCATGGGGCAGGAGCCCGTCCTCTGCGCCGACGAGAAACACATGGGGAAACTCTAGGCCTTTTGCGGCGTGGAGCGTGATGAGTGTAACGCCCTTGCCGTCGTCCTTTTTGTCCTCTTCGCGTTCGCGGTTCAGCGAGAGTTCATCAAGGAAATCCTGCACGGTTCCGCGCCGCTTGGACTGGTGGTTTGCCAGGGCATTCAGGATTTCTTTCGCTCCGGCCTCGCGGTTCAGCGCCTCCTCGGGAGTTTTGCAACTGCGTTTGAGGTCGTCGAAATAACCAGACTCCTCGAGGTAGCCCGAGACGATTGCACAGGCATCCGCACCAGGTGTGAGGAGGTGGATGCGCGTGGCGGCGAGATCCTCGGCGAAGGAACGGATGGCCGCAGCGGTCTTGCGCGTAACCTCGGGTTCGAAAGCCGGATCGGTGAGGGTGTCGAAGAGGCTGCGATGGGCTTTGGCGCTTTGCTCGAGCGCGATTTCGACCGAGGTCGCACCGATGCCGCGCGGGGGGGTGTTGATGATGCGCAAGAGCGAAATATCGTCCTGCGGGTTCACGAGGCAAGTGATCGTGGCGAGGATGTCCTTCACCTCGCGGCGGTCGAAAAAACTTTTCCCGCCGACGAGCCGGTAGGGGATTTTCATGCGGCGGAGGTTTTCCTCGAGCAGGCGCGACTGGGCGTTCATACGGTAGATCACCGCAAAATGCTCCCACGGCAGGCCGCTCGCATTCCGAATCGCACCCGCCTCAGCGACCACAAACTCCGCCTCGGTTTTGTCATCGGGCACAGAGACAACATGGACCGGATCGCCGCCTTGGACGGGGCTCCAGAGGTTTTTCGCGCGGCGGCGGGGGTTGTTTTTGATGAGCCGGTTCGCGGCGGTGAGGATTTGGTTGGTGCTGCGGTAATTTTGCTCAAGCCGGACGACCTCGGGATTGGGAAAATGTTTTTCGAACTCGAGGATGTTCGAGACCTCCGCGCCGCGCCACCCGTAGATGCTTTGGTCGTCATCGCCCACCACGCAAATATTGGGAGGTTCGCCCGAGGCGAGAAGGCTCACCAAATCCAGTTGGAGGCGGTTCGTGTCCTGAAACTCATCCACGAGCATTTGGGAAAAACGCGAGCGCCATTTTTCGCGGACGGATGGGTGGTCGTTCAGGAGTTTCACCGCCTGCACGAGGAGGTCGTCGAAATCCATGGCGTTCAGAGCGTGGAGTTCGCGGTTGTAGCGGGAATAGACCGCGCCGATCACGGTCTCGTCATCCTGCGGCGGGGCCCAGCCGTTGTTCTTGGCCTTGCTGATGAGGTTTTTTGCGAGGCCGGGGTCGAGTTTTTCATCCTTCGCCGTCACGCGGTTGATGACCTTTTTGATAAGCCCAAGCTGGTCGCCCTCGTCGAAGATCGTGAAATTGTTTTTGTATCCGAGCTTGTCGGCATCGGCCCTGAGAATCCGCATGCAGAGGGCGTGGAAGGTCGAGGCCGTGATATCGGCCGCCTGCTCCTCGGTGAGCATTCCGGCAATTCGCTCCTTCATCTCGCGGGCGGCCTTGTTGGTGAACGTGACGGCGAGGATTTTCGAGGCCGGGGTGCCGGTGGAGACCAGCCAAGTGATGCGCGCAACGATCGTGCGGGTTTTTCCCGTTCCCGCGCCGGCGAGGATCAGCAGGGGGCCGGTCTCGTGGGTGGCGGCGCGTTGCTGCTCGGGGTTGAGGTCGTAAAGTCGGAAGCGGGACATGGCCGGCGAATCTGCCCCGTCCGGTGGGTGGGCTCAAGATTTCGATGTCGCTGGCGCTCGGTGGATTTTTTTGCGCCTGGTCTGAAGCCTTGGAATCTACAAAATCTCGCGGCGTGCGAAGCGGGAGATGACCTCTGGAAAAAGGCGGTGCTCGGCATCCTGGATGCGGGCGTGGAGGGTTTCCGCCGTATCGCCGGGCAGAATCGAGACTTCGCACTGAGAAATGATTTCACCCGTATCCATGCCGCCATCCACGAAATGCACGGTGCAGCCTGTTTTATCCACGCCGGCCGCGAGCGCTTGTTTCCAAGCCTCCAGACCGGGGAATACCGGCAGCAGGGAGGGGTGGATGTTGATAATCCGGCGGGGGAATGCCTCGAGCATCGGGGATTTCACCAACCGCATCCAGCCAGCGAGGACGATGAGTTCGGCTCCGCTCGCGCGGATGTCTTCGACGAGACCGGCCTCGACCTCCTCGGAGAGTCGAGTGCGGAATTTCGGTTCGGAGACGACTCTCGTGGCGACGCCGAGATTTTCAGCGAGTGTGAGGAGACCGGCCTCCGGGTGGTCGGAGATGGCGAGGACGGGTTGGATTTTTAATTGGCCCGCCATCGCGGCATTCAGAATGGCTCGGAAATTTGATCCCTTTCCGGATCCGAGGACGGCGATCTTCAGTGGCTGCATGGCGCGGCACTATAATTGTCGGCGGCGGTTCGAAAAGTTTTCAATCAAGCGTGCCGAGTTGAGGATTGTTCAGGCGCGGCGTGGCGATTATTTGTGCCGGTCTTGCCAATGACTGTGAAAACCCGCCTCGCCTCGCTCCACAAGCAAGTGGACCGTGCGCTCGACCGCTGGCTGCCTTCCGAAAAAACCAAGCCGGCCAGTTTGCACCGCGCCATGCGCTATGCGGTTTTCGGCGGCGGCAAGCGGCTGCGTCCGGTTCTTTGCCTGGCCGCGGCGGAGGCTTGCGGAGGCGAAATTTCGGAGGCAATGGCCGCAGCCTGCGCGGTGGAGTGCGTCCATACCTACTCGCTCATCCACGACGATCTGCCCTGCATGGACGACGACGACCTCCGCCGGGGACGGCCAACGACGCACAAGGTTTTTGGCGAAGCGGTGGCTGTTCTCGCCGGAGATGCTTTGTTGACGGTGGCCTTTGAAATTCTCGCCGGCACTCGAAAAACCAAGCGCTACGACGCTGGAGACCTTGTTGCCGAACTCTCCCGGGCGGCGGGGAGTTTGTTTCTGGTGGGTGGACAAGTCGCCGACATGGAGGCCGAGAACCGCCTGACGAAGCCCGAGGAATTGGTTTTTATCCACCGAGGGAAAACCGCCGCCATGGTCGCTGCGAGCCTGCGACTTGGGGCGATGACTGCCAACGCCTCAACAGCCAAGGTCGAGGCGGTCGGAAAATTCGGGGAATCCCTCGGCCTCGCCTTCCAGATCGTTGACGACATTCTCGACATCACCCAAACCAGCGAGCAACTCGGCAAAAGTGCCGGCAAAGATGCCGCCGCCGGCAAGGCGACCTATCCGGCTGTTTTTGGAATCGAGAAATCCCGCCGAGAGGCTGCTCGACTCACCAAGGCGGCTCGCAAGGCCCTTGAGCCGTTTGGAAAAAAAGCCGACTTCCTTCACGCCATCGCCGACCAGCTTCTCGGTCGCGAAAACTAGCCTTCTATGCAACGAGCGATTTTCTTGGCGGTCTTTGGTGGAGCGGCGCTGGTGACAGCAATGATTTGCTGGGGGGCTTGGATTTTTTTCATCCACCCAATGGACGAGGCCGTGAAAACCGCCAACCGGCTCCAGCAGATTTTTTCCGAGCAATTCGAAATCACGCCGAGAATTTCCGCGAATGCCGGCGTGTTGTTTTCCCAAACCTCCCGTGTGGAAAATCTGGTCACGGCCCGCCGAAAAACCGCCGTCCAACTTCCCATCGATATTCCGCTCGAAGATGGGAGTCAGCCAATCGTAAGCGCTGAATTTCTGGCCGAGGCTGGAATCGCAGGCCGCGAAACCCTCGAGATGAATGTTCGCCGTGGTGGTCGCGAAGTGGATGCCCGAATCCCGGCCAACAAAATCCTCGATCTCCAATTGATCGGATCTCCCCTTGTGGATTCCGCCAAGACCTCTTGGGAAAACCTCCCGGATCGCACCCAAGCCCGCGTCCTTCGCCAACTCCGCCTCGCCGCTCGAAAGCTCATTCTCGAGGAGGGTATCCTTGCCGAAGCCGACCGCGAATTCCTCGCCCGTATTCAAGCGATCGCCGCCCAAGCCGATTGCGCCTTGGTTATTCAAAAACCCAAAGCCCCATGAGACTCCTCCTCGTCGACGGTCACTATTATCTCTACCGGTCCTTCTTCGCGATCCGAGGCCTTAAAAACTCTCGAGGCGAACCGACGAACGCCATTTACGGATTCCTCAAAGCCCTCCGGAAAATGCTCGCCGATGTGAAGCCCGACCGCGCCGCTGTTATTTGGGACTGCGGTCTCCCGGCGCGCCGCACGGAACTCCAGCCCGCCTACAAACAAAACCGCACCGAAATGCCCGACGACCTCCGCCCGCAGGAGGATTGGCTCCAGAAAAACACCCCGCTTCTCGGCGTGACCTGCCTGGAAATCCAAAACACCGAGGCTGATGACCTCATTGCCGCCTATGCCGTTCAAGCCCGCCGCGAGGGCGCCGAGGTCGTGATTGCGACGAACGACAAGGACATCCTGCAAGTCGTAGGCGAGGGGATTTCGATCTACTCGACGGTGAAAAATGACATCAAGGACGGCGGGTTCGCGCTCCTTGGGATCGATGCCGTGCGAGGAAAATGGGGCGTCGATCCCGCGCACATCGCCGATGTTTTGGCACTCACCGGCGACAGTTCGGACAACATCCCGGGAGTTCCCGGCATCGGAGAAAAAACGGCCGCAGGACTCATCAATGCCCATGGTGGAATAACCCAAATCCTCGCCAACCCCGACGCCATCCCGAATCCCAAGCTCCGCGAGAAAATCACCACCCACCGCGACCTCATCCTCGCGAACCGAGAGATGGTGCGGCTCGACGACCACTTGGATCTCCCCGCGCCGTGGCCCTCGCTCGAAATACACCCCCGCTATCCCGAATTGATCGCCGCCATTCGCGACTGCGAATTCAAATCCCTGCTTAAGGAGATCGAGGATGAAGCCGGCGTTTCCAAAAAAGACTCAGAACCTGCCCGAGTCCAAGGGGAGCTTTTTTGAGGCAGGGTTTCCGCTGATTGACCGCTGCATTTTAGCGGATTAGGAATTCCCCTATGAAACCCCGCTCGCCATTTCCACTTTTCGCCGCCCTTGTTTTACTCCTGCCGCTCGTCGCTTTTTCCCAGACCGCCACGCCAACCCCGAGCCCTACGCCGTCGGCCGTTTTGATTTACGACCTCGAGTTGGAAAAAACTGGCCGCAGTGTGAACTTCACCTTTTTCAAAGACGGTTTCCTCGTGGTGGAGCCAGGCGCTTCGTCCTTTTCCTCGATCGTTGTGCTCACCGACCCGAACACTTTTTCGTTCTACCAAGCGGCGGATTTCGTCTCTGGCAGCTACACCGAAATCCTCGACTATGCGGGTCGCCGCAACGCCGTGCTTTTCGGCGCCACGGCCGGGGGCAATTCCACCACTGACAACGCCGCCCTCCAAGTCATCGGCCCCATCGACCGCAGCAGTGGAGTCGGCGGCGGCCTGCGCGCCGAGTTTTCGGACAAAATGCGCGGCTATCTCCTCGCCTCTGGTGCCGAGGTGGAATCGACAACCACGAACGGCACCGCAACGCAGTTTGAATATGGCTATGCTGGTTTCAGCAATGCCAAAGCGGAATTCAACAAGGGCCTCACGAAGCAGGTGAACAACGAAGGCCTCGATGTCGCCGGAGCCATCACTTTCCTCGAAAAATACCTCTCCGTCCGAGGCATCCCCGGCCCGACTCCGACGCCGAGCCCGACTCCCAGCCCAACGCCATAGAAATACGAATCGGCTCATGCGCATCCAGACGCTCTACCTCGATACCTCGGTGATCGGCGGTTACCACGACAGCGAATGGATGGCCGACACGCGGGAGCTTTGGGCTCAAGCCAAGGCAGGTCAGTGGAGGCTGATAACCTCCATCATTGCCGAGGCTGAACTAACAAACGCCCCGTCTAATGTTCGCGAGCTTTTTAACGAGACATTCGACGCCAGTAATATTTTGGACACCAGCATCCAGATTGAAGAACTCGCTCAAGCCTACTTGGCGGCAGCAGTGGTTTCTCCGAAGTTTGCTGATGACGCCCTGCATGTAGCAATGGCCACAGTTCATCGAGTTAGCTTTGTGGTAAGTTGGAACTTCAAGCATCTCGTCAATGTTCGGCGCGAAGATGGTTTCAATGCAGTGAACCTCTTGCAGGGATGGCCACCCATTCGTATCGTGAGCCCCAAGGAGATCATTTATGCCGGTGGAACAATGCCAGATTGAATCGGGAAAGGGCTTTGATGCTGTTGCGGAAAGCCGCCGTTGGAAGCAGGCAGTGGCAGCAGAGACCGTAGGAATGGGAGTCGCGGAACGCATGGCTTGGTTTCGAGCAAAATCCTCCGTGGATGCGATTCGTGAGCGGCCTTGCGATACGACTTCCCTGCTCCGCGAGGAGCCTCCGGCCTACGGAGTCGGCCAACGCTAATAGGTCATTTATTTTTTCCCAGCCGGCCGCTGCATGAGGCCCACTAGGAGACGGGTAAGAACCACGCTTTCGGAGCCTTGGCTGGTGACGAGTTTTTGGTTCGCCTCGGCGCAGCCTTGGAAGCCGTGGAGGAGTTCGTCGAGCGTGTAGTGGACCGAGTGTTTGGCGGCTAGGCCGAGGCCGTAGGTATTGAGCGTGCCGTCTTTTTTGCGCGGGAGGTGATCGGTCTCGTGGGCTGGAAGCCGGCTCAGGTCTCGGGCGAAAAATTGAGCCTCGGCTGGCGGGTGGAGTTTGTGACGAACGAGGAGGCTTTTAGCCAACAGCAGATTTCGCGTCGTGGGGACGATCGAGGCGAGCAGGATGCCGACGCCTTTTTCGCCTTGGTGGAAAAGAGCCTCCAGCGTTTCTAGGGCCAGCGGGAGGTTTCGGGCGGAGATGGCATTTCCGAGATCGAAAATACCGCTCTCTCGCGTGGCGGGAACCAACTCGCGGATGTCCTCGGCTGTGATTTCGTGACCTGTGCCAAGGGAGACCTCCAGCTTGTCGAGTTCGGAGTGGAGTTGGACAGTCTCCAGACCGATCCGGGCAGCGAGCATTTCCACGGCGTCGTGAGAAATTTTAATCCCTCGCGAGCGGAGTTGCTGGGCGGTCCAAGTGACCACTTCCTCCTCGCCGGCGCCGAAGCCGAGAGAGGGTTTATCGCACAGCAAGGTGTTACCGGCCTTCGTGAGTCGTTTGTAGGCGCTGCGGCGTTTGTCGGCCGCCGGGGCGCTCATCAAAAAAGTCACGCCATCGGGCAATCCGCTCTCCACGAGGTCGCAGAGGTGTTCAAGCTCTTCAATGACGGCTTCGGAACGCCCCGCAACGGTGTCAGCGAGAAATGAGGCGCTTTTCAACCACACAAGTTTTGTGCCGCCGAGGAAGGGGAGGGTGGAAAGGGCCTGCGTTGTTTCGCGGATGCGCGAAATCGAGGGATCGACCGTTTCCACTGCGCCATCGATCGTTTCCAAACCAAACGCATCGGCTCCGGGCGCGAGCTTGGCAGCGAGTTCGGAGGCTGTTTTTTTGACGGCCGCCTCGTCCGATCCGCTAACGAAATGGATGGGCGATGTGGATTTTTTGGCGGGCACGGCAGTTGGAATTCGGGGCGAACCATGCCCCGCCCGCTAGACGATTGCAAAATTTCTTCGTGGCGCGGGCGCGGGTTTTTGTAGTCTGCCCAACCATGTCACAACGCAACCACACCAAGCTTTTCATTCCCGGCCCGATCGAGGTCTCCGAAAAAACCTACCGTGCGATGTGCCGTCCGATGATCGGGCACCGCAGCGGCGACTTTAAAAAACTCTACGGCGGCATCCAACCCCGCCTGCAGACGCTTTTTGGCACCACCCGCCCGGTCTTTCTCTCCACCTCCTCCGCCTGGGGTGTGATGGAGGGCGCGATCCGAAATCTTGTTTCGAAAAAAGTCCTGAACTGCATGTGCGGTGCGTTTTCCGACAAGTGGCTTGATGTTTCCAAGCGCTGCGGCAAGCAGGCCGAGGCCTTGCAGGTCGAGTGGGGCAGTCCGATCACACCAGAGCTCGTTCGGGAAAAGCTCGCCCAAGGCGGGTTTGACGCCATCACGCTCATTCACAATGAAACCTCCTGCGGCGTGCTCAACCCGCTCCGCGAAATCGCCGCCGTCGTGCGCGAATTCCCCGAGGTGATGCTCATCGTGGACACCGTCTCGTCCTTTTCCACCATGCCGATCTCGATGGATGAACTCGGCATCGATGTCCTCCTCACCGGCAGCCAGAAAGCCCTCGCGCTGCCTCCAGGCCTAGCGCTCTTGGCCGTCTCCGAGCGCGCCATGGAACGCGCCAAGACGATGGGCGACCGCGGCTACTATTTCGATTTCGTGGAATTCGCCAAAAACCAAGAGCAGGACATGACGCCCAGCACGCCGTGCATCTCACTCATCTACGCGCTGGAGTCGAAGCTCGACGACATCTTCACCGAGGGCGTTGAGGCCCGCCACGCCCGTCACGCCGCGCTGAACGCCATGGTTCACGACTGGGTGAAAGCTCGCGGCTTCGAGTTTTTCGCCCCCGAGGGCTACCGCTCCGTCTCGCTCACCTGCGTCGCCAACAACCGCGAGATCGACATCGCCGAATGGGTGAAGCGCCTCCGCGAGAAACACCGCATCGCGATCGATGGCGGCTATGGCAAGCTCAAGGGCAAAACATTCCGCCTCTCGAACATGGGTGACGAAACGAAGGAGACGATCACCGAACTCCTCGCCGCCCTCGACGACATGCTCGAATAGCCGCCCCGGCGCCCGCATTTCCCGTAGGACAGGCGTCCCGCCTGTCATCCTCGAGCCAAATCACCCGAACCAACCGGTGGACTCCATCACCCAAGCCACGCTCGGAGCCGCCGTCGCCGAAGCCGGCATGGGCGGTCGCCGCCTCGGCAATAAAGCCATTCTCTGGGGCGTCGCTCTCGGCACGCTCCCTGATTTGGATGTCGTCGTCTATCCTTGGCTCGACCACATCGAGCGGCTCGAGTGGCACCGTGGTTGGTCGCACTCGCTGTTTGTAATGGCCGCCGCCTCGCCCTTTTTCGGCTGGCTGATCTCCCGCATCCACGCCGGTCGCGTCACCGCGCGCCGGGCCGCGCTCACCGTCTTCGCGATTTTTTTCACCCACACGCTGATCGATGTTTTCACCGTCTATGGAACGATGGTCTTCGCGCCCTTCAGCGACTACCGCGCGGGCTGGAACAACGTTTTCATCATCGATCCGCTCTTCACCGCCCCGCTCATCCTCGGAATCCTCATCGCCTTTTTTTCAAAAAATTCCCCCCGCCTGCGCGTGTGGGCTAACACCGCCGGGCTTCTTCTCGCCTCGCTCTATGCGGCTTGGAGCCTCGGCGCGAAATCCGTCGCCGAATCCCGCATGCGCGAAAACCTCGCATCCGCCGGCATCGAAACCCGCCGGTTCATATCCAGCCCCACACCCTTCAACACCCTGCTCTGGCGCGGCCTCGCCGAGCGCGAGAACGATTTCGTCATCACCTACCACTCGCTCTTGGATCCTGATGCCCCGCCCACGTTCGACCTCATCCCGAAAAACCACAAAGCCCTTGCGCCAATCGCCAACTCCCGCGCCGCCCAACGGCTCGCGTGGTTCTCTGATGGATTTTACAGCGTGCAAAAGACCGACCGCGGCTGGCTGCTCAGTGACTGGCGTTTCGGCGAATGGCGCACAGCCGACGGCCCCCTCTCCGAAAATAACCCGCCCGTTTCGATTTTTTCCTGGCTGTTGGAACCCGGGAACGACTCCGTGAAAGTCACTCCCCACCGCACCCGCATGAACCCAGCCCCGCACCTCCACCGCCTCGCCGACCGCCTGCTACCCGAGTAAAACCAATCTCTCTCGGGAATGCGACTTTCGGAGGTTTTATTGTAGGGCGGGCGTCTCGCCTGCCATCGAACGACTTGCCCACGCAGGCGAGACGCCCGCGCTACATTCAGAAGTCAAAAAACAAGCTGCTTTTGGTATAAAAAAGGTCGAGACATCCCGTCCGACCAACCTTGGCGTGGAGGCTCAGCCATCAAGCCAGCCAGTTCTCGAGTTTCAACCCGTGCACCCGGCGAAATTCTTTGGTGTTCGCTGTGATGAGTTTCACACCCAATGCGAGCGCATGGCCTGCAATCAAGGTGTCGTAGGGGCCGATGCCGATGCCCTTTTTTTCCAAAGAGCCCCTGACTTTCGCGGCTTCCAGTGCGGGCGTTTCGTCGAAAGCGAGAATGACAAACGGAGCCAGAGCATCGTCGAGCAGTCGCCTGTTTTTTTCTGAATCCCGGCTCTTCTCCACGCCCACGAGCAATTCGTAAAGCGTCACGGAGGAAACCACCAAGGACTTGGCCGGGAAGGCGCGGACTTTTTGGGCGACCGCCGCATGTCCGCGAAGCAACGCGATGACCGTGTCCGTATCTAGCAGAGCTGTCATTACGGAAAAACAGAGCGCTTGTCGGGTTCGGAAGGTTGGTTGCGCTCGAACCCGGCAAAGACAGATGCCAAGCCGGTGATTCCCCTGTCAAAGCGCTCCCAAGCATCCTCTTCGGGGGTGATCACCAAGCTGTTCCCAGACCGCTTGATGCGGGCGGTTTGTCCCGACAGGCGGAACCTCTTGGGCAGGCGGATCGCCTGGCTGTTCCCGCTGTTAAAAATTTTAACCCGGTCGATGGTTGCCGCTTTCATATATACGCGACAATATACATCATTGGTCTGTCGTCAAGCCGCCCTCGACAGCGCGCCGACGAGGTTCACAGCCCCTTGTGGGAGCCGTCGCAGAAGGGGGCGTTTTTCGTTTGCTTGCACTGGCAGAGCCAGGCGTCGCCGGATTTTTCGGCGGTAAATTTTTTCGGAGAGAAGCTGCTGCCTTTGTGGGAGCCGTCGCAGAAGGGCTGGTTCGCGGAGAGTCCGCAGGTGCAATACCAGTAGTCTTTGCCTTCCTCGAGGGTGACTTTCGCAGGGGCTTTGGCGGCGATGTGCGGTGTGTTTTCCATGGGGACGAGTTTTCCACTCGATTCGCGGGAGGCAATCCCCGAATTTCCCCGCGTGCCGACTGCTGACCCACTTGCTCAAAAACTCAAATCCGTATTCGGCTACGATGCGTTCCGTCCGATGCAGCGCGAGATCATCGAAACCACGCTGGGCGGCCGCGACACCTTCGCGCTCCTTCCCACGGGCGGCGGAAAGTCCCTATGCTTCCAACTCCCCGCGCTGATGGGCGAGGGGTTGACGCTCGTCGTCTCGCCCCTGATCGCGCTGATGAAGGACCAGGTGAGCCAACTCGAGGCGGCCGGTGTGGAGGCGACTTTTCTGAATTCCTCGCTCGGCGTGAAAGAGACGAAGGCCCGCCTGGCGGATTTGCACCAAGGCCGCTACCGCCTGCTCTATGCCGCGCCCGAGCGGCTTATGCTCGACCACTGGAAAGAAAATCTCCTCGCGTGGAATGTCACCCGCATCGCGATCGACGAGGCGCATTGCATCTCCGAGTGGGGTCATGATTTCCGGCCCGAATACCGCAGGATCGCGAGTCTTCGCGGCTTGCTGCCCGATATTCCCGTGATGGCGCTCACCGCCACCGCCACCGAGCGCGTGCGCAAGGACATCATCCACCACCTCCAGCTCCGCGATCCCGCTGTTTTTGTAGCCAGCTTCAACCGGCCGAATCTCTCCTACCGCGTGATCCCGAAGGACAAGCCGATCCGGCAGATCGTTGAGTTCGTCCGCAAGCGCCCGATGGATGGGGGCATCGTTTATTGCGCCACCCGCGCCACTGCCGACCGCGTTGCCGAGAGCCTGTCCGAGCGAGGATTTCCCGCTGTGCCCTATCACGCCGGCCTCACCAACTCGGAGCGCGCACAGAACCAGGAACTCTTCATTCGTGATGAGACCCGCATCGTTTGCGCCACGATCGCTTTCGGCATGGGAATCAACAAACCCAATGTCCGCTGGGTCATTCACCATGACCTCCCCAAAAATATCGAAGGCTACTACCAAGAAACCGGCCGCGGCGGCCGTGACGGCCTGCCTGCCGATTGTCTTCTGCTCTTCAGTGCCGGTGACGCCGCCAAGCAGACCCATTTCATTGACGAAATCACCAACGACCACGAGCAGCGCGTGGCCCGCGAGCAGTTGCGGTTGATGCTTCACTACGCCGAGTGCTCTGGCTGTCGACGCCGCGAGCTTTTGGAGTATTTCGCCGAGAGCTACACGGAGCCGAACTGCAACTCCTGCGACAACTGCCTCCAGCCGCGCGAGAGCTACAACGCCACCACCCAAGCCCAAAAGCTCCTCTCCTGCGTTTATCGGGTTCGCCAAGGCGGCCGCTTCGGCGTGGGCATGAACCACCTCATCGAAATCCTCACCGGCGCCGACACCGAAAAAATCCGCCGTTGGGGCCATGACCAACTCAGCACCTACGGCATCGGCAAGGAACTCGCCCGCTCCGAATGGGGCGCGATCGGCCGCGAACTCATGCGCTCCGGACTGCTCGAGCAGGAGGCGGGTCAATTTCCCGTCATCGCCCTCACGGACGCCGGACTCGAAGCGCTGAAATCCCGCCGCGTGATCAGCCTCACAAAGCCCATGGCCTCGAAAAAAACCACCACCCCCCGTGCCGGCGAGATCGAGTGCGACGAAACGCTTTTCGACCGCCTGCGCAAACTCCGCAAACGCCTCGCCGACGAGCGCGGCGTGCCGGCCTATGTCATCCTAGGCGATAACGCCCTCCGCCAAATGGCCCGCGAGTATCCCCTTCGAGTTTCGGATCTGCAGGGCGTCGGCGGCATCGGCGAAAAAAAACTCGCCGAGTTCGGCGACATCTTCACCCGCGAAATCGCCGCCTACCTCGAGACCTACCCGAAGGTCGATTTCCGGGATTGAAGCGGCGGCCGATGAGGCGCCACGAAGAAAATCATTTCTGTTGTAGCAACGGCAGTCCTCTGCCGTTTGGGGACAGCCCGCGAATGCCAGAAGATGGGCGCGAATCGAAAAAACAAGGTAGCAACTGTCTTTTCACGCGGTGGTGGATTGGAGGGTTTTGAGGGAGGAATTGAGGTGGACGACGAGTTTGCGCATGAGGGCGGTGAGGGCGACTTTGGGAGGTTTGCCTTTGGAAGTGAGGCG
>JBILML010000031.1:0-32126 GCA_044375555.1 Terrimicrobiaceae bacterium | reverse complement strand
GGTCGCAACGGTCTTTCGGCGCCGACCCGCTGCTGCTGCGCAGCAGCAGCGGGTCTCTTCTGGTTGCCAACCGCATCTGCGGCCAGCGAACAGAAAATAGCACAATTTAAAGAAACAAGGGTCGCCTTGCCGAGGGGACCCAAGATTCAGGCGCGAATGCGCCGTCTCCCACTCAAACCCAAATCCTCGCGCAGAGCCGCCAAGGCGCCGAGAGAACAAATAATTGTAGCCGCCCCACTCCGTTGGGGCGCAGGGTTCGGCCAACGCCGAAACCGTTTTGATATGTGAATATGTGGGACTGCCGCCTTTTTCGCGCTGGTTGGGCCAGACCAGACCTCACACGAAGGCGCGAAGCCACGAAGAAGAAGAGTTGTAGCAACGGCAGTCCTCTGCCGTTTCAGATAGGCCCGCGAATGAGGCGAATCCACGCGAATCGAAAAAATGGGGTAGGGGCGGCTCGCCGAGCGGACCCAAGATTTAGGCGCGAACGCGCCGTCTCCCCCCAAACCCAAATCCTCCCGCAGAGCCGCCAAGGCGCCGAGAGAACATGAAATTGTAGCCGCCCCACTCCGTTGGGGCGCAGGGTTCGGCCAACGCCGAAACCGTTTTGATGTGTGAATATGCGGGACTGCCGCCTTTTTCGCGCTGGTTGGGCCAGACCAGACCTCACACGAAGGCGCGAAGCCACGAAGAAGAAGAGTTGTAGCAACGGCAGTCCTCTGCCGTTTCAAACCGCCCCGCGAATGACGAATCCGCGCGAATCGAAAGGCCCAAGGTAGGGTCGTCTCGCCGAGGGGACCCAAGATTCAGGCGCGAACGCGCCGTCTCCCCCCAAACCCAAATCCTCGCGCAGAGCCGCCAAGGCGCCGAGAGAACAAGAAATTGTAGCCGCCCCACTCCGTTGGGGCGCAGAGTTCGGCCAATGACGAAACAGTTTTAATATGTAAATGTGTGTGAATGATTTTTTTGAAGTTTTTGTTTGTATAGCGAACCCGCCCACCCTAGAATTTTTGCTTAATGAAAGCAGCCTTACTTGTTATTTTATCTGCTGCGACAACAATCGCCGCAAGTGATGTTGATACCGCGCCCGTAATTACAGAAAGTTGGATTGGCAAGACAGCATTCTACAATCAATTTGGCGACAATGAACCGGAATTAGATCCAACTCACCCATATTCACTATCAAGTGGGTGCGCAATTGAAAGCGGCAAGATAATAAAAGCAACACTAAAAACACCATCTAATATAGTAAACGATTATATTTTATATAACACAAAAAAAGGCAATATTGCTAAAAGTCACAAAACAATTACTGCATTAAATTCAAATTTTCCAGCTGGCAACTACATGTTGGATATTTCAACTTCAACAGGAAACGCAAGCCAGACTATTACCAATGATGTTGCTCAATTCCCTATAAGTCCGCGCATTACAGCTGGTAACAATACTGTATGGATCAAAGAAAACTTATATGTAACAAACAATGATTTACCATGCTCATTTTCATGGAACCTACCAGCATCTAGTTTTGACGAGGTATTTATTGCAATAGCTGGTGACCATTTGATCAGAACTCTTGCAAACTCCACATCAACATTTGAAATTGAAAAATCTGTCCTTGAATCACTACCAAATAACGAACCTGTGTCATGTCTCGTTCAATTTAATTCTTATTTAGGTAATTCAGCGACAGTATTTAATTTATATAAAGTTGATTTGGGTTATGATGGAGTATTTAAAATCGTAAAGAACCACGCTTTTGTCCAAACATCAAATTCAACCCCCTTAGAATGGGGAACTAAAAACTCTACAGATTTTTTTTCTGATTACGGTCCATATAGTTTTGCCATGGAGGCCACACGGAGTGGAACCGTTATTGGTCCTAATGGGAATAATCTAAACCTCGCTTTTCAATATCCAAATCAATCTGTTTACAATAGCGGGCCTATATCTTCAAAAGATGAATTAAACAATTTATTTCCCGAAGGAACTTATACACTAGGCAATCAAACAGCCACGCTCTCAGGGTCGATTTATCCAAACAAAGGTTTGCCAATTAAAATATTGTCCGTTAATGGGAAAATCCCTCAATGGAAAGACGGCAAGCTAGTTTTAAATACCAAAGTTAAAAATCTCATTAAGTGGACTCCTTTCGCGATTACTACAAAGAATTTTTTAAACAAAGGAATAGTTGAATTTGAGATTAGATATATAAACCCATACTTACAGAATTTTATAGGTAAAGATTCTGGAATTTTAAGCGATTCCAAAAAAAGCTTTAATTCACACACGATTGGCGCAAACACTCTGAGTTCAGACATCGAATACTTAATGTCAATTAAATATTTTTTAGCATCGTCTGTAAATGCTGGGACGCAATCAGGTGCTGGATATAGCATAAGCACATATATTTGGATATCTCCTACAGACCAGTAAAACAACTCCGCTATAACATTGCCCCAGATGAGTTCTTGAGATAGGAGGCCACGCTCTAAAGAAATTTTTTACAAGCGTCACACAGATTTGAAAAGGTGTTTTTCGGTATGTTTCTGGTTTATGGGTGGCTCCTTGCATATACGGCTTTAGTTAATGGCATTCAAATATTTGCGACACGACTCTGGAAGAATCGACAGTATGCTGGGGCAACACTTTTAAAACAAATCCGAGTGGGTCCCGGTTCTTTCCAGTCGAATCTCTTCATCGAGAATCTTGTAGATCAGAATCCAATCCGGTTCGATGTGGCAATCTCTGTGGCCTCCCCAGTTTCCACCGAGTTCATGATCGCGATTTTTCGGAGGGAGTGGCGTTCTTGAAAGAAGGAGGTCAATGACAGCTTTCAGTTTTGCGAGGTCCTTGCCTCGTTTGATCGCCCGTTTGATGTCTTTCTTGAATTGATGTGTCTGGCTGAGCCTCATTTTTCCCAAGAGGCGTAAAGATCGGCGGCGGTTTCGAATGTTTCAATATCCTGATTCTGATCGCTTTTATCGATCACCGAGGCGGTTAGTTCGTTCGGAATATGCAATTCCAGAGGAAAAGATTTCCTGATGGCGATCTGGCGGTAGAAGAGCCGAATCGCCTCGGTCGGGGTCATACCCAGGGATTCGAGCACCTTTTCCGTGGCGGTCTTTGTCGCTTGGTCAATTCTGGCATGGATGACTGCGGATTGGGACATGTGGTTCATGTATCACAGATGCAACACATGTCAAAGGGGGATATTTTGCGAGAGCGCAGGGTTGCTGGATTACCGAGACATCGCCACGACTGCCTCCAAAAACCGGGTCAGGTCGGTTGGGGAGATTTCGAGTTGGCCGGGGTGGATTTCTAGGAGGATTTGGGTGTGGCGGGAGAGGATTTGGGCGTTGGTGTGCTGGGCGGGGTCGGCGGGGGGGGAGAGGTGGTTCAGGATGATGCCGGGGCAGGCGAGGCCTCGGGCGCGGATGCTTTCGAGGGTGAGGAGGGTGTGGTTGATGCAGCCGAGGCGGTTGGCGACGACGGGGATGACGGGCAGGGCGAGGCGGACGGCGAGGTCGGCGAGGGTTTCGGTGTCGGTGACGGGAACGAGCCAGCCGCCGGCGCCTTCGACGAGGAGGGAGGGGTGTTTGGCGGAAAGTTCGGCGAACCACTCCACGAAGAAATCGAGCGAGAGGGTGCGGTTTTCGAGTTGGGCGGCGACGAGGGGGGCGGCGGGGGCTTGGAGCCAGACGGGGTTGGTTTCGTCGAGGGAGAGGATTTGGCCGGAGGCGTCGCGGAGGATTTCGACATCGGAGCGTTCGCCGCTGCAGATTGGTTTGAGGGCGAGGGTGCCGTGGCCGGCTTGGCGGAGGGCTCGGGTGAGGAGGGCGGTGGTGAAGGTTTTGCCGACGCCGGTGTCGGTGCCGGTGAGGAAGAGGTTCATGCGGAGGTTAGCGCCTTCGAAAAATGTTCCATTTTCCGCTACGGGGAAGGCCGGCGCGGGTTCATCGGTCGCCGGCGGTGAGTTCGAGAAAGACGGACTCGAGGGAGCGCTCGGGCTGGCGGGTGGCGACGAGGCGGGCGGGGGATTGGGCGACGAGGTTTTGGATTTGCGCGGCGAGTTCGGGCGAGGCGTTTTCGATGACGAACTCGGTTTGGTTTTTCACGCGCACGAGGTCGTCGAGGGAGCCTTCGCGGATCATTTCGCCGCGGGCCATGATGCCGACGCGGTCGCAGATTTCCTGGACCTGCTCGAGGAGGTGGGAAGTGAGGAGGACGGTCTTGCCGCGTTTTTTGAGGTCGAGAATGAGGTCGCGGATCTGGTGCGAACCGGCGGGATCGACTCCGGCGGTGGGTTCGTCGAGCACGACGAGGCCGGGGTCTTGGATCAAGGCTTGGGCGAGGCCGATGCGTTGGAGCATGCCTTTGGAGAAGCCACCGACTCGGCGGTCACGGGCGTCGCGCAATCCGACGAGCTCGATGAGTTCGTCGATGCGGGTGGCGAGGGTTTTGCCAGAAAGGCCGCAGATTTTTCCGTAGAAGGCGAGGGTCTCGGCGGCGGTGAGGAATTTGTAGAAGTAGGGATTCTCGGGGAGGAAGCCGACATCGCGGCGGCTGCGGTATTCGCGGCTGTCTTGGCCAAAAATGAGGGCGCGGCCGGAGTTCGGCGTGACGAGGCCGAGGAGGATTTTGAGCGTGGTGCTTTTGCCGCAGCCGTTGGGGCCGAGGAGGCCGTAAACCTCGCCGGGCTGGACCGAAAGGCTGAGGTTTTTGACGGCCATGACGCACTGGCGGCGAAGCGGGACGGGGAAGGTTTTGGTGATTCCTTCGATCTGGACGGCGGGTGTGCTCATGGGACGATGGAAAAGCCGCGCAGGCCCGCGGGGCGGGGGATTTCGCGGGGCGTGACGAGGTCGATGTGGCCGGCGAGGGCACTGGTGGCGATGGCTTCAAGGAAGGCATCGACTTCCTCGGGTTCACCGATGGCAAGGAGTTCCACTCGGCCGTCGGGGAGGTTGGCGACGGTGCCGGAGACCTCGAATTCGCGGGCGAGGTTTTTCACGGTGTAGCGGAAGCCGACGCCTTGCACGCGGCCTTCGTAGTGGACGCGGAGGGTTTTCATGGATGATTCACCACAATCGAAAAGGCGGGGGCCTTTGAGATAGACCAACGCCAGTTGGCCCGAAGGGCGAGACGAGCGGGAGCGAGCGAGTCAAAGGACACAGAGGACACGGAGAGGGGAGAAGAGGTTTTTGTATTAGAAATGGATTTCATCGGGGTCTGTGTGCTGCGTGCCAGGATTCGTGTTCCTCCCAAGTTTTGAACTTCACGACAAAGCCTCGCTGACGCTCGGTTGGGGCATCTTTTCTCGCTTCGGAAATCATTTTTTGCGCGATGCGCACCGCCATTTCAGGTGGGACGGGGACGAGGGTTTGATGAGCGCCGTCGTTTTTCATTTCCGGATCTGGCCGTTGCCTCGGATGAGGTATTTGTAGGTGGTGAGTTCTTCGAGGCCCATGGGGCCGCGGGCGTGGAGTTTGTCGGTGCTGATGCCGATCTCGGCGCCGAAGCCGAATTCGCCGCCATCGGTGAAGCGGGTGGAGGCGTTCCAATAGACCGTGGCGGAATCGACGCTGGCGAGGAATTCGTCGGCGGCCGATGGGTCGTTGGTGATGATGGCGTCGCTGTGGTGCGAGCCGAAGGTCTCGATGTGGTCGATGGCGTCGGCGAGATTTTCGACAATGCGCACGGAGAGGATGAGGTCGAGCCACTCGGTGCGGAATGAGGATTCGTCGGCTTCGCGGAGTTTCGGGTAGCCGAGCGCGGCGAGGATTTGGTGCGCGGCGGGGTCGGCCACGAGTTCGACTTGGATTTTGGAAAATTCCGGCGCGGCGAGTTGGAAAAACTCGGAGGCGATGTCGCGGTGGACGAGGAGGGTTTCCATGGCATTGCAGACGCCGGGGCGCTGGCATTTCGCGTTGAGGGCGATGTCGAGGGCCATTCGGTGGTCAGCGTCTCGGTCCACGAAAACATGGCAGATGCCGTCGTAGTGTTTGATGACGGGCATGCGGGCGGCAGCGACGACGGCTTCGATGAGCGAGTGGCCTCCGCGCGGGATGATGACATCCATGAATTGGTCCATGGCGGCCATGATTTTCACGGCTTCGCGGTCCTTGGTCGGGATGAGTTGGACGGAGTAGTCGGGGAGGCCGGCGTTGAAGCCTCCGGCTTGGAGAGCTTTGGCGATGGCGAGGTTCGAGGCGAGGGCTTCGGAGCCGCCGCGGAGGATGACGGCGTTGCCGGTCTTGATGCAGAGCACGGCGGCGTCGGCGGTCACATTCGGGCGGGATTCGTAGATGATGCCGATGACGCCGATGGGGGTTCGGATTTTTTGGAGCTGGATGCCGTTGGGCTGGGTCCAATCGCGGAGGATTTCGCCAACAGGGTCGGGGAGCGCGGCGACTTGGCGGATGCCGTCGGCCATGTCGGCGACGCGTTTTTCGCTGAGGCGGAGGCGGTCGATCGAGGCTTTGGTGAGGCCGTTTTTTTCGGCTTCGGCGACATCGGCGGCGTTGGCCTCGAGGATGTCGGGAAGGCGGACGATCAACTCGTCGGCCATCGCCACGAGGACGGCGTTCTTGGTTTTCGAATCAAGCCGGGCGAGGGCGCGGGAGGCGGCGCGGGCGTTTTTTCCGATTTGGTGGATTTGATCCTGAAGACTGCTCATGGCGCGAAGGGCGTGTAATCCAAACCGTGCGCCTCGGCAACGACCTTGCAGTGGATTTTTCCATCGCGGACGCTGAGGCCATCCTGCAAACCGGGTGCGCGGCGGAAGGCCTCCTTGAGCGGGTGGTCGGCGAGGGCCTCGATGTAGCGGTAGGTGACATTCGTAAGGGCCTGGGTGGCGGTGCGGGCGTAGGCGCCGGGCATGTTCGCGACGCAATAGTGGACGATCCCTTCTTCCACAAAGGTCGGGTTGTCATGCGTGGTCGGGCGGGAGGTTTCGAGGCATCCACCCTGGTCGATGGCGATGTCCACAACGACGCTGTGGGGTTTCATGAGGCGGAGCATGTCGCGGGTGATGAGCTTCGGGGCCTTCGCGCCGGGGACGAGCACGGCGCCGATGAGGAGATCCACGGTTGGCAGAAGGTCGAGCAGGCTGGATTCGCTGGAATAAAGGGTGTGTGCGGTGCCCATGGTGATGTCGAGAAAGCGCATCCGCTCGAGATCGACCTCGAGGATGGTCACATCGGCGCCGAGGCCGGTGCCCATGCGGGCGGCGTTGACTCCGGCCGTGCCGCCGCCAATCACGACGACCTTGCCGGGAAGGACGCCGGGGACGCCGCCGAGGAGAACGCCTTTTCCGCCGGTGTGCTTCGCCAAAAAATATCCGCCGACGAGGACGGACATGCGGCCTGCGATCTCGCTCATGGGCTCGAGGAGCGGGAGGCGGTTGTTCACTCGCACAGTCTCGTAGGCAATGCAGGTCGCGCCGGTTTTTTGGAGGGCCTCGGTGAGTGGTTTGCTGGCGGCGAGGTGGAGATAGGTAAAGAGGATCTGGCCTTTTTTCAGCAAGCCATATTCCTCGGGGAGGGGCTCTTTGACTTTCACGATCATGTCAGCTCGCTCGAAAACCTCGGCGTGGCTGGCGGCAATCTCGGCTCCGGCTTGGGCGTAGTTGTCATCTCCGAAGCCGATGCCTGCGCCGGCGTTGGATTCGACGAGGACCTTGTGTCCGTGCTTGATGAGTTGGTAGGCCGCCGATGGGAGGAGGGCGACGCGGTGCTCCTGGGCTTTGATTTCCTTGGGGACGCCGATGATCATGGGGGAAAATATGAACCAAAGGCCAACAATCGAAAGCCGTTTCTCGCTTGATCGCTTGGCCCGGCGCTGGTCTGTTCTCCAACAGTGCGCCGTGTTTTTTCCATTCTAGCCAGCCTGTTGCTCGGAGTTCCCGCCGGCTTCAGTCAAACCGAGGAGCAATTTTCCGAGGATTTGCGGGAGAGTTCCGAGGAGCACATGCGCGAGGAATTGGGCGTGAACCCGATCACCTCGCCATCGATCGCGAGCCTGCTCAATGATCTCGAGGTTTTCCGTCCGATTCCGATCAAACTCATCGAAGCCACCGACCACTCGGCCTCTTTTGGCAACCGCCTGCAGACGGCGCTGCATTTTGGATCTCTCGTTGCGGACGGGTTCATGTTCACCCTCGCAGAGAGGCCTCAGGATATCCAAAATATCGGCAAGGAGCTCATCCGCGAATCGAAGGCGCTGGGCGTCGGCGGGCGGTTGACGAAACGAAGCAAAAGCCTCTTCGAGCTTTCCGATAAGGGCGACTGGGTCGGGATGCGCGAGGAATTGGTCCGCACGCAGGAAGATGTGGAGCAGTCGATGATGGAACTCCACGACGAGGAGATGGCTCACATGATCAGCCTCGGCGGTTGGTTGCGTGGTTTCCAGCTTGGGGCGACGAGCACCATGGAACGCTACTCCGAGGCGAAGGCCAAAATCCTCGGTCGCATCGAGGTGGTGGAGTATTTCCTCGACCGGCTCGACACTTTGAATCCCCGCCTCAAGCAAACCGAAATGGTCGCGGCCTTCATTACACGTCTCCGCGAGATCCGACTCGTGATGGTCGAGGCCGAGGGCCAGACGCTCACGGAGGCCCAAGTCGCCCGGCTCAAAAAACTCGCCGATCAGGCCGAGGTGGTCGCGACTGCGAAGGTCGATCCCGACGGGAATTTTCTGGAGAAAACGAAACTCTAGAAGGCTGCCAGCCCGTCTTGCGTCTCGACAGTCGGGCCGGGTCGGCTTTAATCCCGTGCGTTATTTATGAATATCCTGAATGTCATGATGCAGCCGGAGGTTTTTCTGGTCTGGACCTCGTTGGCGAAATCCATCGGCCTTCTCGCGGTGATTCTCGGCCTGGTTTCCTACACGGTTTACGCGGAGCGCAAAATTTGTGCGTGGATCCAAGACCGCGTCGGCCCGAACCGCACAGGCATCCCTTTCACAGGCATTCGCATTCAAGGCCTTGGCCAACCGATCGCGGACGCCCTCAAGCTCCTCTTGAAGGAAAATTTCATCCCGGCCGAGGTGAACAAATTCTACTACTACATCGCGCCGAAGCTCTCGATGGTGCCGGCGATTCTCGTGCTGGCCGTCCTGCCGTTTGGCAGCTCGCTATTCGGAATCCCGATGGTCATTGCCGATGTGAATATCGGCGTGCTCTATGTTTTCGCGGTCTCCTCGCTGGGCGTCTACGGCATCGTGCTTGCCGGCTGGGCCTCGAATTCGAAATACCCCTTCCTCGGCGGCATCCGCTCCAGCTCGCAGATGATTTCCTATGAACTCGCGCTCGGGCTTTCGGTGATTCCGGTTTTCATGGTCTGTGGCACGCTCAGCCTTCCGGAAATTGTCCTTTGGCAGCGCGAGAACGGATGGATGGTTTTTCCAATTTGGGCCAAAGGTCTCACTTGGGATCTGATTCTCTCCGGTGACATCGGTGCGATCGCACAAACATTCACCGCGGGATTTTCTCTCCAACGCATCCTGCTTTGGGTGCCGATGATTATCTCATTCGTGATTTTTCTCATCGCCATGTTCGCCGAGACGAACCGCGCCCCGTTCGATCTTCCCGAGGCTGAGCAGGAACTGGTCGGCGGCTACCACACCGAATATTCCGGCATGGGCTTTGCGCTGTTTTTCCTCGGCGAATACGCCGCGATGATCGCCGGCTCGGGCGTGATCGTGACCCTTTTCCTCGGCGGTTGGAGCTTTCCGCTCATTCCCGATGGCTCGTTGCCCGGCATCCCCGGCGTGCTCGCTGGGTTGGTAAACATCGGCGTGTTTTTCGCCAAGATCATCGCGCTTCTGGTCTTCTTCATCTGGGTGCGCTGGACCGTGCCGCGTTTTCGCTACGACCAGCTCATGAAACTCGGCTGGTATGTATTTTTTGAACTCGCGCTGGTGAATATTTTCATCGCCGCGTTCGTGCTGGCCTACATCAAATAACCTGATGCGGATTCTCCGTCCGAAAGACAAAGGCTACGCCGCCGCGCTCGCCTGTCTCCAACGCCACTCCTCGCCTGACCCGGCGGTTTCGAAAACCGTCGCCGAAATCCTCGCCAAGATCGCTGCAAAAGGTGACGCCGCCCTGCTCGAGTTCACTAAAAAATTCGGCGGCCCCGCGTTGAAGCCGTTCGAGATTTCCGTCACGCCCGCCGAGATCGCCGAGGCTTGCAATGGTCTGCCGAAGGACACCTGGAAAGCGATCGACGCCGCCCGCGCCAATGTCCGCGCCTTCGCCAAGCGGAGCCTGCGCAAAAGTTGGTTCATGAAAAACCGCCAAGGTGCCATCACCGGCGAGCGGTTCGACCCCTTCCGCCGCGTGGGCATTTACATTCCCGGCGGCACCGCGCCGCTTGTTTCCACGGCGGTGATGACCTGCACCCTCGCCGAGGCGGCAGGCGTTCCCGAGATCGTCGCCGTCACGCCTGCCGGCCCCGATGGAAAAGTCCACCCCGCCCTGATCGCCGCGCTCTCGCGTTGCGGAGCCACGGAAATCTACCGCGTCGGAGGAGCCCAAGCTGTTGCCGCGCTGGCTTTGGGAACCAAGATCATCCGCCCCGTCCAAAAAATCTTCGGCCCCGGCAATGCGTATGTCGTCGAGGCGAAGCGCCAGGTTTTTGGAAAGGTCGCGATCGACCTCCTGCCTGGCCCGAGCGAGGTTTTGGTCATCGCCGACAAGACCGCCAACGCCGACTGGATCGCCGCCGACCTGTTGGCGCAGGCCGAGCATGGCCACGGCAGCCAGGCGATCCTGCTCACCGATTCGGAAAAAATCCTCGCCGCCACAGTGAAGTCGATCGAGCGCCAGACCAAGCTCTCGAAGCGCCCGGCCGAACTCGCCAAAGCGCTCAAGAACACTCTCCTCGTTCTCGCCGAGAACATGAATGCCGCGATCCGCCTCGCCAATTCCTACGCCTCCGAGCATGTCTCGATCGCCACCGAGGCGCCCGGCGAAATCGCGATGCAACTCCAAAGCTCCGGCGCGATTTTCCTTGGCGCGATGTCACCTGTTGCCGCTGGGGATTTCCTCGCCGGACCCAGCCACGAACTCCCCACCGGCGGCGCGGGCCATTCGTTTGCGGGACTCACAGCCGACCAATTCCAGCGCCGCACGAGCGTGGTGATGTTCGACAAAAAATCCCTCAGCGCCTCGCTTCCCTTCATCGAGAAATTCAGCGAGATCGAGGGCCTCGACGCCCACGGCCGCTCGGCCGCCATCCGTCTCGGCAAAAAGTGATCTGGAAAATCCGGAGCTGCGAAATCGACCTGACGCGGCGTGCCGTCGTAATGGGCATCGTCAATGCCACTCCGGATTCTTTTTCGGACGGCGGCGAGTTTCTCGATCCCGAATCCGCCTGCGCTCACGGCCTCGCGTTGGTCGAGGGAGGCGCTGAAATTTTGGACATCGGCGGCGAATCCACTCGGCCAGGCAGCGAGGGCGTTTCCGCCGAGGAGGAAATCTGGCGCGTTCTCCCTGTGATTCAAGCCCTCCGCCGTGCGACGGATATTCCCATTTCGATCGATACCTCGAAAGCCTCCGTCGCCCGCGCCGCTCTGGAGGCGGGTGCCGACATCATCAACGATGTCACCGGCCTGCGCGGCGACCTGCAAATGCCGGCCCTCGCCGCCGAGTTTCGCGCCGGGGTTGTCATCATGCACATGCAGGGAACGCCGCGCTCGATGCAGTTAGCTCCGACCTACGATGATGTGGTCGCCGAGGTCGGGGAATTTTTTCGACACTCCCTCGAGCGGGCAGTAGCGTCCGGCCTCAACCCGATGAGCATCGCCCTCGACCCAGGAATCGGTTTTGGAAAAACCACCGCGCACAACCTCGCGCTCCTCGCGGGTCTGGAATCCTTCGCGCCGCTGGGCCGTCCGATTCTTCTCGGTGTTTCGCGAAAGTCTCTCCTCGGCCATCTGGCCAATTCCTCGGCGATGGAGGACCGGCTCTGGCCCGGCGTGGCGTTGACCGCCCTCTGTCGCGAGCGTGGCGCGAGGATTTTCCGCGTTCACGAATCGAAGCCCCACCACCTCGCGCTCCGCACGGCGGAAGCGCTCCTCGCCGATGTTTGAGGCCTCCTTTGCATTTCTTCAGGAGCAGTGGACCTCCGGCGTCGAGATCGCGATCCTTGCGACGGTCATTTACTACATTTACTCGTATCTCAAGGGAACCCACGGTGCCCGCATTCTCATTGGCCTTGCGCTGGTTTTTCTCACGCTGACTTTTGTCTCACAGCTTTTGAATCTGGAGGTGATCAGCTGGTTGCTCCGGAGCATTTCGGTTTTCCTCGCCATCGCACTCGTCGTGATTTTCCAGCCAGAGCTTCGCCGCGCGCTGACGGAACTCGGCAGCCACAGGTTTTTCACCACTGCCTCGCAGGAACGCGAAACGGTGGAAGACATCACCGACACGGTCTTCGAGCTTTCCAGTAAAGGCTTCGGCGCGCTTATCGCGATCGAGCGCGACATCAATCTCAAGGGCTTTGTGGAAACCGGCGTGCCGATCGACGCCAAATTCACGAAGGAACTCGTGCTCACGATTTTTCATCCCAAGACCGTGCTTCACGATGGCGGCATGGTCCTGAGCGGAGAGCGCATCGTTGCTGCCGCGTGTATTTTCCCGCTCACCCAGCGTGAGGATTTGGACCGCAACCTTGGCCTGCGCCACCGTGCCGGTCTGGGCCTGGGCGAGGAATCCGACGCGATCATTCTCGTGGTCTCCGAAGAAACCGGTCAGGTTTCCATTTGCCATGCGGGGCGGATCGAGCGGAATCTGGGAGTCGAAAAATTCCGCCTGCGTCTCAGCGAACTCCTCTTCCAAGAAAAATATGAAAGCCATCCTGCTCAACCACTGGCAAGCGAAGCTGACGAGCCTGATTCTAGCAGCCGTCCTGTGGTATCTCATCAAGCAGGGCGTCGGCCGGACTCCGGAGAGGCCTAGTCTCTCCCGCCCGGTCCCCGCCGAAACGCCAAAGCCATCGAATCCACCCAAAAAATCCCCGTCGAAATGAGTCATACACCACGCAAACTTTTCGGGACGGACGGCATTCGCGGCGTTGCCAATATCGAGCCAGTCACCGCCGAGACAGCCCTCAAGCTCGGCCGCGCTGCCGCCCATGTCTTCGCGCAAAACCGCTCCTCCTCGCGCACTGGTCGTCTGAAAATCGTCATCGGCAAGGACACCCGCCTCTCGGGCTACATGCTCGAAAACGCCATGGTCGCCGGCCTGACGTCCCTCGGTGCCGACGCGCTCATCATCGGCCCGCTCCCCACGCCCGGGGTGGCCTACATCACCCGCTCGCTCCGAGCCGACGCGGGCATCGTCCTCTCCGCCTCCCACAATCCCTACGAGGACAATGGCATCAAATTTTTCCGCCACGACGGCTACAAACTCGACGACGAAATCGAGGCTCGGATCGAAAATCTCGTCTTCAGCGGCGAGATCGAAAACATCCGCCCCACCGCTACGAAAATCGGCAAGGCCTACCGCATCGATGACGCGCTCGGTCGCTATGTCGAGTTCGCGAAGCAAAGCTTCCCGCGTGGCTTCACGCTCGAATCGCTCCGCATCGCGCTCGATTGCGGCAACGGCGCGGCCTACAAGTCCAGCCCCTGCATCCTGCGCGAACTTGGTGCCGACCTCGTCGTCATCAACAACCACCCCAACGGCACAAACATCAACGCCAACTGCGGCAGCACCCATCCCGAGCAAATCCAAAAGCTCGTTCGCGAGTGCAAGGCCCAGATTGGCATTACGCATGATGGGGACGCCGACCGCGTCCTTCTCTGCGACGAAAATGGCGACCTCGTCGATGGTGATGAGATCATGGCCATCGCCGCCGTTGACCATCTCCAGCGCGGCTGTCTGGAAGGGAAAACTCTCGTTGCCACCGTGATGAGCAACTTCGGCCTCGACGAAACCCTTGAGTCGCGCGGCGGCAAGGTGCTCCGCACCAAAGTCGGCGACCGCTATGTCATCGAAGCCATGCTGCGCGATGGCCACAATGTCGGCGGCGAGCAGAGCGGCCACATGATCTTCCGCGACCACGCCAGCACTGGCGACGGCATCGTCAGCGCCCTCCAAATCCTCCGCGTGATGATCGAGACCGGCAAGCCGCTCAGCGAACTCCGCAAGGTTCTGAAAAAATATCCCCAGGCCCAGCGCAACCTCCGCGTGAAAGATAAACCGCCGCTCGACACGCTCTCCGAGGTCCAAAAGCTCCTCGCCGCCGCCGAGGCCGACTTGAGCGGCAAAGGCCGCGTGCTGCTGCGCTATTCCGGCACCGAGCCGAAAATCCGCCTCCTCATCGAAGGCCGCGACCAAGCCGCCATCGACGCCCACGCCGACCGCATCGCCGAGGCGCTCCGCGCTGAAATCGGCGAAGGTTGACCTACCACCAAAGCACGGCGCAGGCGACAAGCGCGGCGCCGTAAGCGATGCCGCCGAGGCAGGAGATTTTCCAGCGGAGCGGGTTCGCGGTGAACCATCCGATCAGGTCTCGGAGCAGATACGGCATGCCGACACAAAATAACCCGGCAGTTGCCCAGAGGTAGGCCAGAAGCGTGAGAAGAATGCGGCTCGATTCGTGGCGAAGCACGGCGGATTCGAGCAGGGGCTCGGCGGCCAGCAACAGGAGCATGCCCAGGGCGCGCACGGTCAGGAATTCCTCGACATACAACCACGAGAGAATCGCGCCGGCCACGATGGCGAGAAGCATCATGCTGCGCAGGCGCGAGAACTCGCCAAGGTCGAGGTCTTGAACCATCACGAAGCTCCACGCGGCGGCGATCACGAGCAGAACCGCTGCCATGGGCCGGGAACGAGGCAGGGCCTTGGCGAATCGCATGGATCCCGCAGGATTCACCAGAGCGGCGACATGCGAGACCAGCAAGAGAATCCCAGCGGCGAGCCCTGTGGTCTGAAGTGAAAGTTGGTAAATCATTTCTTCTTCTTTTTCTTTCTTCGCGGGGAGCGAGGTTGCTCGAAGCCCTCCCAGAGCCGCTTTTCGAGGGCCACCTGCGCTGCGGCGACCTGCGCCTCTTTTTTGCTGGAGCCTTGGCCTTGCCCGAGTTCGAGCGCGTTCCAGACAACGCAGCAGATGAAAATCTTGGAGTGTTCTGGCCCGGTTTGCGAAATGATCTGGTAGTCGGGGGCTGCGGGCTGGATCGCTTGGAGGATTTCCTGCAAATAGCCCTTCGGGTTGATCTCCTCGGGCTGGTTGGCGATTTCGGTGAAGACGCCATCCATTTGTCTCAGAATGAAAATGCGAGCGGCGTCGTAGCCTCCATCCAGGTAGATCGCGCCGACGAGTGACTCGAAGGCATCGGCCAGAGTGGATGCTCGTTCGCGCCCGCCATTAGCCTCTTCGCCGCGTCCCATCATGATGAAGCTGCCGAGGTCGATGGCCACCGCCCGTTCGCGCAAGGCGGGCCGCGAGACGATGCGGGTGCGGAGTTTCGTTAATTGGCCTTCGCCGAATTCGGGAAACATCCGGAAGAGGTGTTCGGTCACCGAGACCTGGATCACGGAGTCGCCGAGAAACTCCAAGCGCTGGTTATCAAAAGGATAATTTTTTCGCTCCAGCGAAATACTCGGGTGGGTGAGGGCCTCGGCGAGCAGGAGGCTATTACGGAATTTGTAGATGATCCGCTCCTCGAGCGGGTTCATGATGGAACTTTTCTGAGCCTCGATCATCGGAAGGCCGTCCCGAGGGGGGAAGCGGTTTCGATTTGGGTGAGTGTCTCAAACATGAAATCAGATTAGCGGTGGATGGGCGTCGGGCAAGTTTGCGATCGAAACGGATTAAAGAGGTCGCTGGTCGCCTTGTGAAGCAGGCCCCATTTGGTTTTCGCTGATTTGTGCGAGTTCGCGCGGGAGGGGTTTCGGCGTGACGAATACCTGCGCGTTCACGCCGATGGAGTCGAACAATTCGATGACATCACACGATCTCATGCGAATGCATCCGAAGCTGACGGGTTGCCCGATGTTTCGCTCCTCGGGTGTGCCGTGGATGTAGATATAGCGGGAAAATGCGTTGCGGTTCCGAGCTTCGAGGCCCTCGAGCCACAGGATGCGCGTGACGATCGGATCGCGGCCGGGAGCATTGACTGGCAATACCTCGCCGGTCGGGATGCGGCCTTTGAAAACCGTTCCGGCCGGCATGTCGCCGCCGATCTTTTTTCTCACGCGGAGCTTTCCGAGCGGCGTGGCGTAGGAGCCTCGGGTGTCGCCGAGTCCGAATTTCGAGGTGGAGACGGGAAAAGAGCGGGTGGGTTTTCCATCGCGCAGCAGAACCATCTTTTGGTCGGCAGTGCTGATGATCATTTGGTTTCGCGAGCCGGAGGCGCATCCTCCGAGAAGAAGGGTGGAGGCGAGCGTGAGGGCGACACCGGTTTTTTGAAGTCCGCCGACGACCGACATGGATTCCGACGACCAAAAGCCCGGAGAACTCCAGCGCGCGCCGAATGACAGGAGGGCGACATAGGAAAATCCGATGACGAACAACGCCAGGAACGGCAGGGAGGTCCAGCGTCCGCCCAGGCAGGCATCCACGAGACAAACTAGGAAATACAAGGCGAAGAAAACCTCGAGCAGCGGCACCCAAGTCCTCGTCGGGACATAGCGTGTGAGCTGGCCGGCGGGGTTGCCGCGTTTCGGGGTTCGGGTGAATTCCGATTGTTTTCTGAAAACCGCTTCGAGCACCCCGCGGGCGTTGTTCACCGACATGCCGATGCCCAGCGCGATGAGGCCGGGAAGGAGCGTGATTTTTTGCATCCAGGTCTTCGGGTGCGCGTGGCGGAGGGCGACGGCGTAGAAGATAAAAATCGAAACGGTGGTCGCCAGAAAGATCGGGATGTCGACGAGCAGCGTGCGCCAAAAGCTCGCCTCGGTGCGGCTGTGCGGGAGGGTAAGCAGGCAAAGCAGGACGAGAAGTAGGTAGCCGAAATTCGAGGTGAGGTGGATGGTCGCCTCGGTTTTGAGAGTGAGCGGAATGCGGGAGCGCCAGACGGCGGGGAGGATTTTCAGGCAAGTCTGGATCGAGCCTTTCGTCCAGCGGTGTTGCTGGGACTTGAAGCCGTCGATGTCCTCGGGGAGTTCCGCCGGCACGACGACATCCGGGAGAAAAACAAACCGCCAGCCTCGGAGTTGGGCGCGGTAGCTGAGGTCCAAATCCTCAGTGAGTGTGTCGTGCTCCCAACCGCCGGCGTCCTCGATGCAGCGCCGCCGCCACATGCCGGCGGTGCCGTTGAAATTGAAAAACCGTCCACTCCGCGCGCGGGCGGTTTGTTCCAGCAGGAGATGGCCGTCGAGAAACATCGCCTGCAAGCGAGTGAGCAGCGACGCCCCGGCGTTCAAATGCCCCCACCGCGCCTGCACCATCCCGGTTTTTTCGTCGGTGAAATGGTGGACGAGCTTGTCGAGAATGTCCGGCTGGGGAACGAAATCCGCATCCAGAATGAAAACAAACTCCCCGCGTGCGGAGTGCAGGCCGTTTTCCAGCGCTCCTGCCTTGTAGCCGGCGCGGTTGGTGCGGTGAATGTGGACGATGTCGAGACCGGAGGCCTTCAGCGCGGCGACTTTGTCCCGGCAGAGCGCGAAGGTCTCGTCCGTGGAATCGTCGAGGACTTGGATTTCCAACCGATCGCGCGGGTAGTCGACCGCCGCCACGGCATCCAAAAGCCTCTGAACGACATGATATTCATTGAAGATAGGTAGCTGGACGGTGACGACAGGCAGTTCCTCGAAATACCGGGGAGGCAGGTCGGCGGCGTGCCGGTTTTTTAGAAACAAGTGGATGATCGAGTAGCGGTGGAGCCCGTAGATCGAGAGCCCGAGAAGAACCGTAATGTAAGCGATCGTCCAGACGGCTTGGCTTGGAATGATGTCCGCGAAAAGTGATGTCACAATAGAACTTAAAAAAGTCGGAGATGAACGGCCTTTAGCCCCGCTGCGTCAAGCTCAAAGACCGACGGCAATGCGTGCGGACCGGCGGAATTAAAATTGAGGAAAATGTTGCGCGACGCCTTGGACGCTTTTAAGTGTGGGCCGATTCTTCACGATCATCCGCGGTTTCTCGAAACCGAACGGTTTGACGAGGTTTGCGAACCGTGGGCAAAATGGGGAAAATTTATTGATATCACATTACAGCTGGAGGCGATCTTGAAGATCGAAAAGAGGGAACACCTCTTGAAGAACTTCTTAAACGAAGGCGTAGATGACGCTGTCTTGGGCTATCTTACGGATGCTGACTTGAAGGAATTGGGCGTGGCCAAGATTGGAGATCGCCGCCGTCTCTTGGCAGCCTTTGCCCAATTAAATCACGAAGGGGGTGCGGTGCAATCGACCCTGATGCCGAAGGCTTCGGTTTCTAATCCGCATATCAATAGCATTGGGATGCCGCTGGTCCCGGTTCCGAGATTCAAGACCCTTGCCTGCATCTGGCCCACCCGAGTTTGTGATTACAGACTCTACTGTGTGGAAAAAGGCATCCAATTTCCCGACCAAAAAAATCCGACGGATTCCAATAACCCGGTTGTGAATGTCAGTTGGCATGACGGGATTGATTTTTGCCTTTGGCTGACCTCCAAGGAGCGCGAGGCCGGGATCATGCCGGAGGATCAATTTTACCGCCTGCTCACCGATCTCGAGTGGAGTGCCGCCGTCGGGCTCTCGGACGAAAGCGAGGAAACCCCCGCCGAGCGCAGCAAGCAAAAACCCGGCTATCCGTGGGGCCCGGGCTACCCTCCCCGAAAGGGATTCGGAAATTACCACCAAACTCTGAAAGTGGATGATTTCGAATTCACCTCGCCGGTCGGTTCTTTTCCCGCCAACGAATACGGATTCTTCGACCTCAGTGGCAATGTCTGGGAATGGTGCATGGATAATTTCAACTCCTCCCGCACCTACCACACGCTGCGAGGTGGAGCGTGGGACTTTTATGGGAGCGGCCTGATGTCCTCAGCGAGAAATGCAAATGACCCGAATGTCCGGGGAACGAGTGTGGGATTCCGTATCGCATGGGCGACGCAAGAGCATTTCAGCAACCAGCCCAAGGCCGTTCGCACCTGAGGCTCGGCTTTCGCCGTGACATCCCGGCGGGGCCATCGAAGATGCCGCCTCCATGAAAATCCTATGGCGATTTTTGGCTCTGGCGTTGCCGGTTGTTTCCGTGGCTTTGGGGCTTTGGTTCTGGCTTGGGCAGCCGGTTTCGGATCAGGAATTGCTGGCAAATTTTGCCAAGGCCGGAGACTTCCTGCGCGGCTTCCAAAACCTCGGCTCCTGGCCGTGGTGGTCACCGATGTTCCAGCAAGGAACAAGCCTCGCGCCTGCGTGGAGCATGATGTTTTCCAATGCGCTGTTGCTTGCGGGGGCGGGAGTCTTTGGGTTTTTTCTAGGGAGCAAAGTGGCCGTCGCCGCTTGCTTGATTGCTGGCGCGGCAGGGATGTTTTTCTTTCTACGCCGCTGGGTCGATAACCGCCTCGCCGCTTGGCTGGGCGCGGTTTTGTTTCTGATGAATCCCTCGGTGCTAACGCGCGCTGCAGCGTTCGAGCATTTCGTTGTTGTGGCCTCGCTGGCGATTTTTCCGTGGGTGCTCTGGGCTTTGGTGGGGTTCTTGCGTGAGGGAACTTCCCGCTCGGCTATCGCGCTTGCTGTGGCCTTTTCTGCGCTGGCGCTTGCTTATGGAAAAACGGCCTTGATGGCCGCTCCCGCGCTGGTGGCCTTTGCGGCGGCGGAGTATTTCGCCCAGCCCAGATCGGAGCGGCCGAACTGGATAGCCGTCGCTCTGGCGCTGGGTGCTGTGGTTTTTCTCGCGGTAATTCCCAACCTGCCTGCTCTTCGGGAAACCGGTTTTGTCACGATGTTCCAGCTTGGCCCATTCGAAGGCTGGCAACGAGCCTTCAGCTCCAAAAGCGCCTTGAGCTGGTTCGATCGGGGTGGGGTTTTGGGGAGCGGCATGGATGCGGGTTTTGCGCCGACCACACTCAATGGCGGGACCTATTTGGGATTTGTTGCTGGAGCTGTGTTGGCGGGTGCGCTCCTTCGTGGGTCACTCCATGGAAGCCCAGTAGGCCGCGCGGCGCGGTGGATGCTGACTCTCGCGCTTGGGATGTTCTGGATTTCCTTCGGACCGCTGAGCGTGCTTGGGGGCCACTTTGAGTTTCTCAAAATGTCGCCAGGCGCGGCAGACTTCACTCCAGCCATGGCTTGGTTTCTGCTCGCTGCGCAGGTCTGGGTTGTCTTTCAAATTGTCCCTCGCGGCTCTCAAAAATGGCACTGGATTGCTGCGGCGTTGTCGGTGGTTTACCTCATCGTTCCGGGATTTCGCCTGCTGGAGTGGCTACCGCTTTATTCAAATATCCGTGCGCCTTTTGATTATTTCCAAGTGACTGGCGCAGTCTTCGTGGTAGCCGCCGTGGCTCTCGCTGCAGCGACGATCATGAAAACAAATGCGGTGATGGCTGCCATTTTGGTTCTGCTGGCGGCGCTGGACGCTGGTGTTTATGCCAAGCCCTTTTTCGTCCCGAAAATGGATCGGGCGGTGTGGACGGATTTTTTGGCGGCGCAGGAGTTCCTGAAATCCTCGCCGACGCCGGGGCGGGTTTATCCGTTTTCGGGTCGGTATTTTTATTTGATGACGCCTTGGCTTTCTGGCCGACCGCTCGCGGCAGAGGCTTTTAATAACTACCTCCAGCAACGCCACGCGGCGGTGTTGCAGGCATCGGCATTTATGTCGGATGACCAGCTCGAGTCTTACTTCCGCGTCGCGGGCGTGGCTTTTTTGCTGATCGACAAGACCGATCCGGACACTTCTTTGAGCCAGCAAGAGAGGCTGCACAAGGTGGGGCCTGTGGTTTTTGAAAGTCCCAACATCGCCTTGCTGGAAGTGAAGAAACCTCTCGGCTATGCGTTCCTCGCCCGGGATTTTATTCAGACCTCCTCGGATGCTCCGGAAACGGCTGTGGCGGCCCTCGGCGGGGCGGCCCACCACCTTGCGGTGATCCAAACGGCTGGCGGCGAAACGGCGGAGCCCGGGCTACGCGGGCGCGTGGTGGATGGACGCATTGCACAACGCGACGGCGAGGTTTTGGAGGAGGGGCGGGACTTTTTTCCAATCACGAAAACGGGAATCACTACCTATCAGCGCGCGGAATTCATGCCGACTGGAGAGCCGGGCTGGCTGGTTTTCAACGAGGCCTGGCATCCGGATTGGACGGCGCGCGAGGGGGGCAAATCGCTGGCTGTGACTAAGGGCCTGCTGGCTTTTTCGGCCGTGAAGACGGATGGGAAAATGCCCGTCGTTTTCGAATTCCGCCCGCCGTGGTGGTATGACTGGTGCGCGTGGACGGGGGTCTGTGCTTGGGCGGGAGCGCTGGGTTTTCTGGCGCTGGGAATCAGGCGGGGCGGCGACCGGTCAGTGCGCGTTGGAGAGTGAGTTGGTCGGCGTGCTCGAGTCCCCCGCCGGCGGGGAGACCGTGGGCGATGCGGGTGAGGGGAATTCCAAGCGGGGCGATGATTTCGGTCAGGTAGTTCGTCGTCGCCTCTCCTTCCACGTCGGCGCTGAGTGCGAGGATCACCTCGGCAGGGCGGTTTTTTTCGATTCGGCGGAGAAGCGATTCGATGCGGAGCTGGTCGGGACCGATGTGGTCGAGTGGCGCGAGGCGTCCGCCCAAGGCGTGGTAAAGTCCTCCAAAAACTCCGCTGCGTTCGAGAGGGAGAATGTCGGTGGCCTGCTCCACGACGCAGAGTTCCTTGTCTTGCCGGGCGGGCTGGGAGCAGATGCCACACAACTCCTCCTCGGCGAAAAAACCGCACTCGCGGCACGGATGGATCGCGGCGGCGGCGCAGGTGATAGCCTCCGCGAGTTGGGCAGGTCGGGCGTCTTTGTGCCCAAGGAGCCAAAGCGCACACCGCTCGGCGCTCCGGGGCCCAAGGCCGGGCAGGCGTCGAAGCTCGCGGGTGAGTTGGTTGAATGGAACCGGGTAGTCGAGCGGCATCGCAGAAATCAGGCGAGAAGGCCGTCAACAATTCGCACCAGACGGTCTCCGCGCGAGGCGAGGCGGTCATCGTGTGTCACCACGGCCAAGGTGCGGCCGTCGGCTTTTGCGAGATCGAGAAGGAGGGCGATGATGATCTCGCCGTTTTTCGAATCGAGGTTGCCTGTGGGTTCATCCGCGAAAAGGATCGAGGGGTCATTGACCAAAGAGCGGGCGATGGCGACGCGCTGTTGTTCGCCGCCGCTGAGTTCGGCCGGGAGGTGATCCATGCGGTCTTTCAGGCCGACACGGTCGAGGAGTTCCTTCGCACGCGACTCCGTATTTTTCCCGCCGATCATCGAGGGCAGTAGGACATTTTCGAGCGCGGTAAGCTCAGGCAGGAGGAAGTAGGATTGGAAAACAAAACCCATGCGCTCATTGCGCAGTCGGGCCAGAGCGTTTCCGGAAAGCCCGTAAAGTGAGCGCCCCTCGAACTCCACGGTTCCGGCCTCGGGTGTTTCCAAGCCGGCGATGGTGTAAAGGAGCGTCGTCTTGCCCGCTCCGCTGGCGCCGCAAAGGAAAACCGACTCACCCGGGGCGAGGTCGAGATCGATCCCGCGTAGGACCTGAATCCGGTTGCCGCCGATTCGGAAGGACCTCTGGAGGCCGCGTGCCGAGAGGCGCGGCGTCATGCCCGCTGCTCGATGGGAACGAATTTTTTACCGACCGCAGGGCCGGTGTATTCGCTGAGAGGGCGGTAGAGGCGATTGTCGGCGAGTTGCTCCATCACATGCCCGACCCATCCGGCGCAACGGGCGATCGCGAAGACCGGAGTGAAGAGGTCGGTCGGCAGGCCAAGCGAGTAGTAAACCGTCGCAGAGTAGAAATCGACATTCGCATTGAGCCCTTTGCGCTGCTTCATGATCTTCGCGATTTGCTCGCTCATGCGGATCCATTTCGGCTCGCCGAGTTGGTCGCTGAGTGTCACAGCCATCGCACGGAGGTGCGGGGCGCGGGGGTCGAGCGTTTTGTAGACGCGGTGCCCGATGCCCATGATTTTTTTCTTTTGGATGAGTTGATTCTCGATCCAGGTCTCCACATTTTTCTCGTCGCCGATTTGCTGGAGCATGTGGATGACGCCCTCGTTCGCGCCGCCGTGGAGCGGGCCTTTGAGGGTGCCGATGGCGGAAGTGATCGCGGAATACATGTCCGACAGAGTGGCGATCGTCACGCGGGCTGAGAAAGTGGAGGCGTTCATGCCATGGTCTGCGTGGAGGACATAGGCAACATCAAGCGTGCGCGCGGCCTGCTCAGTCGGCTCCGTGCCATTGATCAAATAAAGAAAATGCGCAGCCTCGCCGAGGTCGGTGCGGACGGGAGGGAGGTCGAGTCCCTTGCGGGCACGGTGGAAATACGCGGCAATCACTCCGATTTTTGCCGTGATGTTAACGGCGCGGCTGTAGTTCGCAGCGGGGCTGTCGTCCTTGAGCGATTCGTCGTAGAGGCCGAGCATCGACACAGCGGTGCGAATCACATCCATCGGCGGAGCATCCTTGGGAGCGGTTTTGAGAAAATCCACCACGGGCTCCGGCAGCTCGCGGGCCGAGCAAAGTTTGTCCGTAAGAGTCGAGAGTTGTTTTTTGTTCGGGAGTTCGCCGTGCCAGAGCAGGTAGGTCACCTCCTCGAAGGTCGCCTTGCCGGCGATCTCGTTGATGTTGTAGCCGGCGTAGATCAGAATTCCCTCGTTTCCCAACACATCGCTGAGGTTGGTGGTGTTGGCGACGATTCCTTCGAGTCCTTTGGCAATGATGGCTGACATGGTGTGGTGTGGTGGTTATTGAGGGAGAGTGAGCCGACGAGGATGCCGAAGAACCTCGCGGTTGAAAAGAGCAAGGATCAACTTTCTGCACAAATCTTGAGCGAAGATTTTGTTCATTATTTCTTGAACATTCTGACTGCCTGGGGTTGATTCTAGCGACTTCCCTCCCCCTTGAGGCTTGTGGAAACCATAGTCAAATCCAAGAAATTGGCTCGGACATCGGCCCGCGCCACAGGCGGCAGCTTGTCGTCAAACGGCGGCAACGGCTCTCGTGCTGGCGCTTCTCGCCAGACGCTGGACTCCTTCCAGCTCCAGGCGATTTCGTTTTTTGTCCATGCCTTTGCCGCGTTGTCGTTGCCGCGATCGATCGGCGAAATTTACGGGCTGCTTTTCAGCACGGAAGAGGCGCTTTCGTTGGACGACATCATCGAGCGGCTCCGCATCAGCAAAGGCTCTGCGAGCGAAGGGCTCCGTTGGCTGCGCTCTCTCGGCGCAGTGAATCCCGTGTATTTGCCCGGCGTGCGCAAAGAGCATTTCACGGCGGAAACCAGCCTACGCAAACTCGCCACCGGCTATTTGCGCGACCGCATCAATCCGCACTTGGAAAACGGCCCGGAGCGTCTGCGCTTGTTGCAGGAGAGCATCGTGGAGGGAATGCCGCAGAGTTCATTTCAGAAATCCCGCATCGGCCAAGTCGCGGGTTGGTATAAGTTCATGGGCAAGATTCTGCCTCTAGTCAAAGCGCTCGCGGGGAAGTTCTGAACGAATGTTTTTCAACTCCGCCACCTTCCTTTTCGGATTCCTCCCGATCGTGCTTGCAGGGTTTTTCCTGCTGGAACGCTTCGGGAATCTCTTCGCCCGCCAAGCGTGGCTGCTGGCGGCTTCTCTGGTTTTTTATGCCTGGGGAAACGCCTCGGTGCTGGCATTGTTTTTGCCGCTCACAGCGATCAACTACCTGCTGGGCTCGGCACTCCAGCGTCGCGGCGAAGCGGGTGGAAAATGGCTCCTCGTGCTCGCGGTGGGCCTCAATGTTCTCGTCCTTTGCTATTTCAAATACGCGAATTTTTTCGTCACGAATCTCAACGCCGTCCTCGAAGCCAATCTCTTCATTGAAAAAATCCTGCTGCCGCTGGGGATTTCCTTCATCACCTTCATGCAAATCGCCTGGCTCGTGGGCTGCCGCCGAGGTGAGACCCTGCCCTGCAGCTACTTCGAGTTTTTGCTCTTCTCGGCCTTTTTCCCGCAGATCATCTCCGGCCCGATCGTTTATCAGAAGGAAACCCAGCCGCAGTTTCGCAAAACACGCGGGGCGAGTGAACGCGCCACGGACATTTGTGTTGGCGTGACGATTTTCACGATGGGGTTGGCGAAAAAAGTTCTCGTCGCCGACACGATTGCGCCTTGGGCCAATCAAGGCTTTTGGGCTGTGGGAGCAGATCAGCCCATCACCCTCGTCGCCGCATGGGTTGGCGCGCTCGCCTATGCGTTTCAATTATATTTTGATTTTTCCGGCTACTCGGACATGGCGATCGGGGTCGCTCGGCTTTTCGGCATTCGGCTTCCGCTGAATTTCAACTCGCCCTACAAGGCAGAGAACATCAGCGACTTTTGGCGTCGCTGGCACATGACGCTTTCCCGGTTTTTGCGTGACTTTGTTTACATCGGGCTTGGCGGGAACCGCTGCGGATCAGTCCGCCGTTCGGCCAATCTCTTTCTTACCATGCTCCTGGGTGGATTCTGGCACGGTGCCGGGTGGACATTCATTTTTTGGGGGGCGCTGCATGGCAGTTATCTCGTTGTCAACCATGCTTGGACCTCGCTTCTGGAGCGCACGAAAATCCCCGGCGCGATGATTTTTTCCGGTTGGGGCGGGCGGGCACTCACATTTCTCGCCGTGTTGGTCTCGTGGATTTTCTTCCGCGCCGAGCATCCAGCCGAAGCCATTCGCATGTTGGCTGGCATGGTCGGCGTGAACGGCATTTTTGTTACAGGCGATCCGCTCTTTTTCAAATCCTCGCCAAACCTCGTAGGTGTCTTCTCGTGGTTCGGATGCCAAGCCGACCCGCAATTCGTCCTGCTCGGTTGCCTGGTTGGCCTAGGAGTTTTTGTTTCGATCCTCCCGAATAGCCAGCAAATCCTCGCCGCCTTGGAGCCGGGAATCGTCACTTACGGCAAGAAAATCGAAGAAATCCCCGCTGCCTTTCGCGCGCTTGCGTGGCGACCCTCGGTGGGGTGGCTCGCCGTCACGCTGCTGGTTTTTATCTGGTGTATGCTCAATCTCAGCAATGTCAGCTCGTTCCTCTACAAGGATTTCTAAATGAGCCTCGGCCTCTACAGTAAAATTCTCGGGATCGCATTCGTGGGCATCCTCGCTTCGGTTTGGGGCCTCGCCGCGTGGTTGCTGCCTGTTGATGGCGATTTGGCGCGGGTGGGGGGGTATGCCGAGAATGATTTCGGGCCGAGAGCGCCTCAGGCCGCCTTTGACCAAAACCTCTTCAAAGTCACCACCGACCTCAAAGACTACGACAAATACTACGATGTCGTCGTGCTCGGTGACTCGTTCAGCGTCGATCAAGAAAGCCGACGCTACGGTTGGCAGAATTACTTCATCAACCGCACCGGCCTTTCGATGATCGTCTTCGATACGCGCCGCTACTGGCCGATGGAGATCTACGAGTTGCCAATCTTCAAAAAACACCCACCAAAAGTTTTTGTCTTCGAGAGCGTTGAGCGATACCTCCACGAACGAGTCGCCTACTTTTCCGGAATGTCAGCGCCAGCCGCCACGCCATCGACCGCGCCGTCCGAGCTTTTCGCCGGCGCAAAACCTCCCGCCCTTGCCGTGCACGACCAATCGCCCAGCCTCGTCCCCGGGTTCGATCCCAACCATGTCCTCGGCCACCTCGGCGCCATCGTTCAACGCCATCTAGGCCTTAACAACCAAGTCGTCGAAATCCCACTCGCGAAAAAAGGCCTTTTCAGCTCGCCGAATGATACCGACATGCTCGTTTACTTCGACGAATTCAAAAAACAAAGCCTCGGAGAAAAAGACTACGCCGACCTACGAAAGGGCGCGGCGGTTTATCAAAAAATCATCGAGGCCAACGGTTTTACTCGGTTCGTCCTGCTCGTCGCGCCAGACAAATCCTCGACCTTCGCGCCGTATTTGAAGGATACCGACCGCTCCACAGCCAACCTCGTCGCCGAACTCGCCAAAGACCCCTCGCTCCCCGTCCCACGCACCGACCAAATCCTCGCCGAGGCCATTGCTTCAGGAAAAAAAGATGTCTATCTCCCGAACGACTCCCACTGGGGCAGCATCGGCCACAAACTCTTCGCTGATGCCCTCGCAGACCACCTCCAGTCATCAGAGTCAAAATAATTTCCAACAACTTTTTATGACAAAAAAATTACTCGTCACGGGATCCTCCGGCTTAATCGGTTCGGAGGTCTGCGTCTATTTCGCAAAGGAACTCGGCTTTACAGTTCATGGCGTGGACAACAACCAGCGCGCTGTTTTTTTCGGCCCGCAAGGCGACACGCGCTGGAATCAGCAGCGGCTCTCCGAGACTTTGCCCGGCTTTGTGCACCATGAGATAGATATCCGCGACCGCTTTGGCGTTTTAGAGTTGGTTAAAACCATTCGCCCCAATGTGATTGTCCATACCGCCGCCCAGCCCTCGCACGACCGCGCGGCGGCCATTCCTTTTGATGATTTCGACACAAACGCCGTTGGCACGCTAAATCTCCTCGAAGCCGCTCGCCACGCCTGTCCGGAGAGTCCTTTCGTCCACATGAGCACGAACAAAGTCTACGGCGACGCGCCAAATTCCATCGCGCTCCGCGAACTTGAGACGCGCTGGGATTATGCCGATGCGGCCTACGAGCATGGCATCCCCGAGACTTTCACGATCGACCAAAGCAAACACTCGCTCTTCGGCGCCTCCAAGGTCGCGGCCGATGTGATGGTGCAGGAATATGGGCGCTATTTTGGGATGCCCACCTGCTGCCTGCGCGGCGGTTGCCTCACTGGCCCGAACCACTCTGGCGTCGAGCTCCACGGCTTTCTCAGCTACCTCGTGAAGTGCAATCTCGAAGGCCGCGAATACCGGGTCTTTGGTTACAAAGGCAAACAAGTCCGCGACAATATCCACTCGCTCGATGTCGCCCGATTCATGGCCGCCTTCGTCGCCGCGCCCCGACAAGGTGAGGTCTACAACCTCGGCGGAGGCAAAGCGAATTCCTGCTCGATCCTCGAGGCATTCAAAATCACGCAGGGCTTCACCGGAAAAGAGCAAGTCTTTACCTATGTGGACGAAAACCGCATCGGCGACCACATCTGCTACTATTCCGACCTCCGAAAAATGCGCGCCCACTTCCCCTCATGGGACATCACCCAATCGCTAGAAAGCACGATTGGCCAAATCGTTGAGGCGTGGAAGAAGAGAGCCTAAAAATGAAATTAACCACAGAGAACACAGAGTTCACAGAGTCCAAAAGAAAATACGCAACAAGCGAACTCCCCAACCTTAGTTTCCTTATCCCTCTCTCGGTGCTCTCGGTGCTCTCTGTGTCCTCTGTGTCCTCTGTGTCCTCTGTGTCCTCTGTGTCCTCTGTGGTCAATCCTTCCATATTGAATCATCCGTAGCATGCGCGTCTTCATCACAGGTATTTGTGGGTTCGTCGGAAGCACCCTGGCCAAGGCGTTGTTGCAGCATCGCAGCGATTTGGAAATCGTCGGGATCGATAATTTCATCCGCCCCGGCAGCGAGACGAATCGCGCCGGACTCAAAGCGCTTGGCATCAACATCCTCCACGGAGACATCCGCTCCGCCAGCGACCTAGACGCCATTCCAGCCGTTGACGCCGTGATTGATGCCGCCGCGAATCCCAGCGTGCTCGCCGGGGTGGACGGAAAAACCAGCTCGCGCCAGTTGATCGAGCACAACCTCCTTGGCACGATCAATCTACTGGAATTCTGTAAAGCCCGCCAAGCCGCCTTTGTGTTGCTCAGCACCAGCCGGGTCTACTCGATCGCGCCGCTCGCTTCCCTTCCGGTAGAGGTTTGTGACCATGCCTACACGCCACAATTTTCCGCCTTCCAATCTCCGGTTACCGGTCTCTCCTCCCTCGGCGTCAGCGAAGAATTTTCCACTCAGCCGCCTGTCTCACTCTACGGCTCAACAAAACTCGCCAGCGAAATGCTCGCGTTGGAATACGGCGAGTCGTTCGGTTTCCAAGTTTTCATCAATCGCTGCGGGGTCATGGCCGGTGCCGGTCAGTTCGGCCGACCCGACCAAGGCATTTTTTCGTATTGGATCAATAGCCACCTCCGCCGCAGACCCCTCGGCTACATCGGCTTCGATGGCCAAGGCCACCAAGTTCGCGACTGCCTCCACCCGCGCGATTTGGCCCCCTTAGTCCTCAACCAAATCCTCTCCCAACGAAAGCTCTCCACCGCTGACAGAATCCTTAATCTCTCCGGCGGAGCCGAATCCGCGATGTCCCTCAACCAACTCACCGCCTGGTGCGACGAGCGCTTCGGTCGCCACGAAGTCACCTCCAAACCCGAAAACCGCCCCTTCGACATCCCGTGGATGGTCTTGGATGCCTCAAAAGCCAAAACCCTCTGGAACTGGCACCCCGCGACCCCGCGCATCCAAATCCTCGAAGAAATCGCCCGCCACGCCGAGCAAAACCCTCATTGGCTGGAAATCTCAGCCCCTTTTTGATCTATGAATTCTGAAACGACCGACCAATGGGACATGGTGCTCAATCCCAACACGCAATGGTGGGATTTGCAGCTTCGCGATGTTTGGCACTATCGCGACCTGCTTTGGATGTTCGTGCGGCGGGACTTTGTCTCCGTTTACAAGCAAACCATCCTCGGCCCACTCTGGTTTTTTGTCCAACCCGTTCTGACCACGCTGATTTTCACGGTTATCTTCAGCGGCCTGGCCAATTTACCCACCAATGGCTTGCCGCCCATGCTCTTCTACCTTGCTGGCATCACTCCGTGGAACTACTTTTCCACCTGCCTCACAAAAACCTCCTCCACCTTCGTGGCAAATGCCGGTATCTTCGGCAAAGTCTACTTTCCCAGACTCGTCACCCCGCTCTCGATTGTCATCTCAAATCTCATCCAGTTCGGCATCCAATTTCTCCTCTTTTTTGCCTTTCTCGCTTACTACTCCATCAAAGGAGCCGATCTCCATACCGATTGGCCCATGGTTTTCCTCCTTACGCCCATCCTTCTTGGAATCATGGCGTTCTTAGGACTTGGGGCCGGTATCATCATCTCCTCGCTCACCACAAAGTATCGTGATTTCGCCTTCCTCGTCGGTTTCGGTGTCCAACTCGCCATGTATGCTACCCCCATCATCTACCCAGCCAGCATGGTTCCGGAAAAATACGCCTTCCTCATGAATTTGAACCCCATGGCCCCCGTCATCGAGAGCTTTCGTGCCATCTTCCTCGGCGGCGCAATCCCATGGCAAGGCCTCGGAATCTCTGCCGCCATCACCGCCGTGCTGCTTTTTCTCGGAATCGTCATGTTCAAAAAAGTCGAGCGCACCTTCATGGATACGGTATAGATTTTATTTGAATTTGAAAAGACTGCCCAGCGTGAGAGATTCATCATACATGAAACAGCAAGAAATCCCAAGCCAATCACTCAAATGACCAGCGCATTATCTGTTAATCACCTCTTTACAGAGGCTCAACAACTTCCCACGGCAGCCCGGGCAGCCTTGGCGGAAAAAATTGTGGAAAGCATCGAGGCCGATATTTCGCCGGAACTGGAAGAAGCGCATCTTCGCGAAATTCATAGACGCCAGCAGGAAGTCCGCAATGGTCTCGTGGAAATGCTTCCTGGGGAAAGTGTCTTGGCGGCGATGCGGGGCAAGTTGAATTGATGTTGGGGTTTGAATTTCATCCTGAAGCCTCTGCCGAATACGGCGAGGCCATAGATTACTATAAGCAAATCAACTCACTGCTCGCGCAGGCATTTCTTGAGGAAATTGAGCATGGAATTGGGATGATTCGCAAGCATCCCGACCGATGGCGGGTGGTGGAACATGAAACCCGCAGGTATTTGATTCACCGATTTCCATACGGTATCTATTACACGACAGAGCAGGGAATCGTTAAAATCTGGAGTGTAATGCATTTGAGCAGAGATCCGGGATATTGGAAGGAAAGACTCGGCAAGGGTGAATAATTCAAAGGCTGCGATTAAAATATGGTATTCAATGGAAAATAGCGGACATCCTGTCATTCTCAAAAATTTTGGAGTAAACGAGCAGGGGATTGTTCTGCAAGATAGTGATTTGTGATTTATGAGTGAGAGTGAAGTAGTCATTAGAGTTGAAAATGTATCCAAACTCTACCGCCTCGGCGAAGTCGGCACGGGTTCGCTCGCGCATGATGTAAATCGCTTCGGATAAAAAGCAAATGATGGAACTTACTTTTTGACTAAAATGTCGCAAGAATTACAACTGCTCCAAAGCCGAATTCACTCCATAAGGGGTGAGAAGGTTATGCTCGCTTCGGACCTTGCTGAGATTTACGGCGTTGAAACACGTGCTTTGAATCAAGCGGTTAAACGAAACCCTACAAGATTTCCAAGCAGGTTCATGTTTCAACTCACGGCCGAGGAGGTCTCAAACTTGAAATCACAATCTGTGACTTCAAGTTGGGGTGGTGCGCGTCGAGCCCTTCCCTATGCCTTCACTGAGCATGGAGCAGTCATGTTGGCAGCGGTGCTCAATTCGCAACGCGCCGTGCAAATGAGTTTGCATGTCGTTCAAGCCTTTGTAAATCTCGGGCATTTGATGATGGAGCACAAGGAGCTCTCCAAAAAAATTGAGGCTTTGGAAGGTAAAGTTGGAAAATATGACAAACAGCTACAAGAAATTATAGGTGCGATTCGGATGATGTTTGCTCCACCAAATCCAGAAGACAGAAAAATCAAAGGATTCGGAAAATGAGTGATCGGGATGTTGTAATTCGGGTGGAGGGCATCTCCAAGCTCTACCGCCTGGGCGAAGTGGGGACGGGGTCGCTCGCGCATGATGTGAATCGCTGGTGGCACCGGGTTCGGGGGAAAGAGGATCCGTATCTCAAAATCGGGGAGGTGAACGATCGGACGAAGCCTGCGAAGCAGGCGAGCTCCAAGAAAAATTTAACCACAGAGCAACTGTGGTTTTCAGCAAGTGGAAAGTTTTGGATTTTTGATGAGGGATTGGATGTGAATTAGGAGTTTTCGCATGGCGGCGACGATGGCGCATTTGTAGGGTTTGCCGCGTTC
>JBILML010000030.1:0-32366 GCA_044375555.1 Terrimicrobiaceae bacterium | reverse complement strand
CGCAACGGGCTGTTCGACCGCTTTGGGCGCCGGGGCCGGAGGTGTGCTGTCCGCAACGCGCTGGTCACACGCGGAAATCCCCAACAAACAAATCCCCAAGACCAATGAGGCGCAACGATACGAAAGAATAGAGGAAGAGGGTGAAGGGCGAGGGGGTGTCATTTTTAGGTTTTTCAAGGGAATTCTAGGCTTTTTTGGGGGCTTGAAGGAAAATATGGGGCGCGGGCTCGAGCCCGCGCCACATTTGGAATTCAAGCAAACGGGTTATTCCGCAGCGGGCTCTTCCGCGGCAGGTGCCGCAGGCTTTGCCTTTTTGGCGCCGACCGCAGACCACTCTTCGAGACTTACCGAGCCGTTTTTATCGGCATCGAGTTTCGCGAACTTTGCGTCGGCTGTGTCCGGAGTCTTGGACTTGGCTTTATATTCCTCCAAGCTGACTGCTCCATTTTTATCGGCATCGAGTTTTTCGAATTGCTTGGCTTTGTCCTGCGCGTGGCAGACAGCGGATCCCATGAGGGTGACAGCGACGATGGTCGCGAGTGTTGTGGTTTTTTTCATCTGGGTTTTGGTTTTTGGTTTTGTTCGGGGGGGGGGGTGAGTTTGATTGCCTGCCGACGCGAAAATCTCATTTTTTTAAAAAAAACATGGAGAGGGGTTCGCGTGGTTCTTAAAGGATAGTGAGGGTTTAGAAACGCATCGATATTTCGTGGACTGGGGCCATTTGTCTATCGCACGAATGATCTATTGCAAAACTCCGTATGGCCGCCAGAAATCCTTTCGGCTTTGTTCGCCCTTTTGTTTTTTTTGCCTGGTCGAGGATAGGCTTGCTCGAGGCGAGGTTCCGGTCGTCGTGCCAGCCGATCAGGCCCCTTGGCTTCGAGCCGCGGCACGAGGCTGAAGCCCTTGATTGCGGTCCGCAGCGTGTCGGTTATCGAGGTTTTTCTCTTTCAAAAAACGCCATGCCGTCCAACGCGGAGCGATCAGCCTGAAATCAATTTCTCGATCTTGATCCCGGTTTGCTTCGCTTTTTCTCCGGCCTCTTCGATCGTCGGGCCGGATTGGGAATCGGGCCCGCCGGGAACGCCCGGGCGGGAGTGGCCGATCTTCAAGAGATAGGCGGATTGCAGGATCTTCAAGCGCTGGGAGACAAGGCGGTGGATTGGCTCTCCATTCGCCTGGAAGAGGCCCGGGGAGGCCCGGAGGCCCTTGAGATCCGCACCGAAGTATTGCGAAAGGATTTCGCGCGCCATGAGCCAGTGGCCTTCCTCCTGCGGGTGGACTCCATCTTTTTGAAAGCGGAATTGGGGATTCTGTTTTCGCATGCCATCGAGTTCCCGCCGCATCGGACCATGGATATCGACGACCTTCCAACCATCCTGGCGCTTGGAGACAAGCCATTCGCTGAACACCACAAGATTCCGCTCATGGGGATCGTCGGCTACGGGGGCCGGCCCGGCGTCGTGGATCGGCGGGGTCAGAAACACGACTTCCTTCACTCCCGCATCCAAGGCGGCATCGCGCAGGTTTTCGATGGCCTTTCCATAGCGCGTGAGGGCGTCCGGCTGGCCTCGCATCGCATGGCCATCATTCATCCCGTAGCAGACAAAAAGCACATCCGGCTTGGTGAGTTCCAGAGTTCTCCGCAGGCGCGCGCTGAGCATGGGGCGGGCAAATCCAAACTTGGCGACATGGTCGGCGTTTTCCGCAGGAAGCAAATCGGTCGCGGATTCGCTGGACAGGCCGACATTCAGAATCCTGGCCTCGCGCCCCTGCGCCAACAACCAGCACTCGACATCGGCCACATAGCCTCCCGCCTGGGTGATGCTATCGCCAAGGAAGACGATGGTTGGATTCGGGGGTTCAGGAGATTTTACGGAGGAGGCTGCCACCGGGAGCGATGGAATCCACAACATCAAAAAAAGCCAATAGGATAAGCAGCGGGGCTTCATCGAATTCATCCCGAAAATGGGTTCTTTAGACAGTTTGACAGGATAAAAATGATTCACAGGAGGGGCTTATGAAAGCAGAGGCTTGGACAAAAAAAGATCCGATGTGATTAGCATTATTTCATTCATCCTCTGTGCTCTCTGTGTCCTTTGACTCGGTCGCTACCACTCCCTCGCCCTTCGGGCCAACCTTCGGTTGCTCATCCTCCAAGGCTCCCGCCTTTCCGGTTGTGGTTAATTCTGTTGGCCCAGATCCGCTACAGCGGCAGGAGTCCTTTTCGAAATGCCTGATTCACTGCGGCCGGCGCGTTCACGACTTGGAGTTTGGTATAAATGTTGCGCACATGGGCGGCCACCGTGAACGGGCTGATCTGAAGCCGTTCCGCGATCTGTTTTTTTACCAAACCCTCGGCGAGGAGTTGAAGAATTTCCAACTCGCGACCAGAGATCTCGAGGCCCTCCTGACGGGCTGGTTTTTTTTCGCGAAATGTCTTCAGGATGAATTGGGCGACCTTCGCATCCAGCGCCGCGCCTCCCGCCATGACGATTTGGATGCTTTCCTTGACATGTGGGATTTCTGAGGACTTCAAGAGGTAGCCCGACGCGCCCGCGGAAATGGCCGCCACCACATCGACCTCCTTGTCGGATTGGCTGATGACGAGGATTTTGGAAGAGGGAGAAGTTGTCAGCAAACGAGGAATGGCCGCCAGCCCTCCCATGCCGGGCAAATTCAAATCCAGCAGGATCAAGTCCGGGCGCTCCAGATCATGTTGTATTCGCCCGAGCACCTCCAAGGCGCGCTCCGCCGTGCCTGTGGAGAGGATGAGGTCGAGCTGCTTGTCGCGCTGGAAGGCGAGATCGATCACCCGCCGATATTCCGGGCTGTCTTCGATCAGTAAAATTTTTACGGGTTCTTTTGCTTCAATCATGGGGTTGGCTTTCGGGGTTGGAGGATTCTGGAAAAAATCGGGGCCCGGGGCCGCCGCAATGTCAGCGTGATCGTGGATCCACTGCTGGCTCCTTGGTGCACTGCCATCCGCCCACCGAGCAGGCGGGCGCGGCGTTTCAAGGACTTTGGTGTGGAGTCGCCGAGCCCCCGGCCATTATCCGCCACCTTCAAGGTGATCGATTTCAGATCGGCTTGCAGGAGGACCTCCACGCGGGTGGCCATGGAATGGCGGCTGATATTCACAAGGCATTCCTTGTAAAAAAGAAAAAGGTCATCGGTGAACGTGCGGTGGAGACCTCGCAGGTGTTCTTCTCCGACGAATTCCAAATCCCACTGGATGTCTGCCAGAATCCGGCGGGAGAGGTTTTTCATCTCCTCGGCGAGATCGTGCTCCAGCGGATTCGTCTGCTTGTCGATGCAATATCTCGCAGCCACCCCGGTGCTCGCGACGAGACTTTTGATTTCATCCAAGGTGTTTTCCAATTCCTTCGGGGAGTGAATGTCCTCTCGGGCGAGGCCGGCGAGCACGGAGATGGAATGCAGGTTGGAGCCGAGTTCGTCGTGCAGGTCGGCCGCGAAGCGCTCCCGCAGGGTGGCGATTTGCCGCATTTTCACGATTTGCAGCAGCAGCGCCGCGAAAAGCCCGCCCCCGAGCGCCAACCCGGCCAACCAGCCCAGGATCACGAGCTGGTTTTTTTGTCGCGCGTAGTGGCTCTGGATTTCCCGCGTGACCCGGGGCAGCTCCCTTTCCAAATCATGGCGGCGGGCCAACTCCCCGACCCATTGTTGCAAGGGCAGCACCCGGCCGAGCAGGTTGAGCCCGTCCGTTGCGGACTCGCTGCGCCGGATCACCTCCGCGCCCGCCACGCGAAGCGGCTTCCCAAGCGCGACATTCCGGCTATCGGATAAAATCTCGATCTCGGCGAAGCCAATGATCGGCTTGGAATCTTGATTCTTCAGCGAGACGAGACGGACATACCGGCAGCGGGTTTCCGGAAAGGGAAGCAGCAGCATCGGCCCCGAATCCAGGGACCCCTTTTTGTGGCGATCGACCAGCACCACCGCGTCGGAGAAATCCTCGCGATTGGCTCCCTCAATCACCAAGTGGTCGGGAATCCCGTGATCCCCTGCAATGTCCCTCGGCGCCGTCCGCCGCGAATCGATCGGCAGGAGATTGATTTGGTGGATCGGTAGGGATTCTCCCAAATCGATGTCGAACGACAGAGGCTCCTCCGACTTCTTCCAGGCGATGAAGGGAAGGCTGGAGCCACCCTCCGCCGCATGCATCCCGTAGGGCATGTAGCCATCCGTGAGCGCCATTCTGGACCGGCGGCTCGGCTCTTCACAAAGACTCGAGGTCGTGACTTTGGCAATCAGGGCCACATTCTTTCCGCCCGAGAAGGCCAGAACCTCGGAAAGTTGAAGATTGTAAAAGTTATCTTGGATCCGCTTCGACAGGCGCGACACCTCGATTCGCACCCACGAGGCCGTCGTATCGCAAGGGATCACCAGCGGCGCACTGCGGGGCAAGTGGCCATCCCCTTCGCGGAATGACGCCAGCACCGTTTCCTCCCCGCCCGCACCCCCGCCCGCCACCACGCGGAATTCGAGCGGAAACCCTCCCGCCCCGTAGTCTGCACTCTCCAACTGCCACAGCAGCGGCACCAGCACGACCTCATCGATCCTCGCCGGCTCCCCCCATTCCACTTGCACCCACTCGCTGTGGTCCGGATTGTGATAATTGGCCGACTCGAATCCCACCGACCCCACGCCCTCCTCGATATTTTCAAAAGCCAGCCCCCCCAGTTCCTGCCGAATCTCCCGATACCGGGCCTGAAGAAACTCCAAGGATTTCCCCTCCTCAGCCACTCGCTCCGGCCCAACCGCCCCACCCTGCAAGCCAAGCGGCATCCCGCACGAGCACGCCACAAACAGGCGCCAACTCATCGCGGCCCAACCGCTCAACCGGGGAAAAAACATGTCGCAACCTAGCATGTCCGATGATCGGGCATAATAGAACAAACGAACTATAGACGAAGGGAGCACGCAGCCCGAAGGTTTGGCGGAAATCTCCCTCACTCCTATGCGACCCCTAACCGCTGTTTTCCCCTATCTTGGCCACGACGCCTGCTCCACCACTTTCCATGGGCCTCGGCAGGCTTCGCCTAAAAACTCCCGCCGCCTCAAGGAGCGTGGGCGTCCCGCCCACCGGAGTTGTTTCGATGTGGGCGGGACGCCCACTCTCCTTGAATTTTCCTCCCGTTTCCGTTTCTTCTCACCCGCCCGCGCAGCCGCTCTGGCATTGGCTCTGCTGGCTGCGCCCGCGCTACTGCTCAATCACGCCTCTGCTGCCACCTACACTTGGGATGGCGGCGGTGGCACTAGCTCCTGGACTACAGCTACGAACTGGAATGGGGACGTTGCTCCAACATTTAACAACACCGCCGATATCATTATTGCCGGAACCACCAGGATTCAAAATTTTATAAATACTGACCGCACCATTAGATCACTGACATTTGCTGCCTCTAACGATGGGCTTACCCAGATCGCCTTGTCCAGTGCCTTCACCAATGCTGCAACCAGCCGCCACCTTACATTTTCTGCAGACTCAGGTAATGCAACCTTAACCGTGGCAGCCGACTCCACTGGGGATAAGCAAATTATGCGCACGGCCAATGCCACGACTGGCGCGAGCAACTTGACATCCAATATGACCCTTACGAGCTCACTGGATATAATTCACGACGGCAGTGGGAACCTTACAATAGGGGAACGCGTGATAATTGGAGGCGCCGGTGGCATCAATAAATCCGGCACTGGCACACTCGTGCTCGCATGGAATAACATCTACACCGGCACCACCACGATCAGCGCTGGCACACTGCGGCTCTCGAATGTGGACGCTCTCCAAAACACCACGCTCGATACCGGCACCTCCGGGGCACAGGCGGTGACCTTCAGCGTGGCCGGTGCCCACACCTACAACATCGGCGCCATCCAAGGCGGCGACGAATTGGCTTTCGGAAACAACACCATCAGCGTCGGCTCGAACAACGCCACCACGAGCTTCACCGGCACCCTCGCCGGTTCCGGCGGCAGCCTCACCAAGGCGGGCACCGGCACGCTTACTCTCAGCGACTCCAACACCTACGATGGCACAACCACCATCAGCGCCGGCACGATCCAGATCGACCATGCCAATGCCCTTGGCGCCGGCGGCAACATCACCTTCAGCGGCGGCGGGTTGAAATACGGCACCACGGTCACGACAGACCTCTCCTCTCGCATCAAAAACAGCGGTTCGGCTATTCGCGTTGATACCAACGGGGAATCGGTCACATGGGGCACTGCGGTGGACAGCACGAACTCCGGCGGCCTCACCAAAAACGGCACCGGCACACTCACCCTCAACGCCACCAACACCTACACCGGATCGACCACCCTCAACGCCGGCACGCTGGCCGTGAGTGGAAACATCGCCAACAGCGGTCTGGTGATCAACTCCGGCGGCATCATTTCCCCCGGCACCTCGGCGGCGGCGGACAGCTTTGGCACCTCCTCGATCACGATCAATGGCGGTGGGTATAACTGGACTCTCTCCAGCGCGAGCGGCTCCGCGGGCACGGGCTACGACCAGATCACCAGCACGGGAGCGCTCACCTCCTCGGGCTTGCTGACTGTTAATATCTACGGAACCCCAGGGGACTGGGACGGCTCGGCCAACTACTCCTGGGATATCTTCAGCGCCAACAGCGTGACCGGGTTTTCGACCGGAAATTTTGCGTATGACCTTACGAACTTTAACAGCGGGGTCACGCCAGCCGGCACCTTCACCTTCAGCAACCCCAGCGGCGGAATCATCCGGCTCTCCTACACAGCCCCGAGCGACCCAGTGTGGGCAGGAGGAACAGGAAATTGGACCACGGGATTCACGACAGCGCCCACCGATGGCGCTAATATCGCCTTTGCAGGAGCTACTGGCGGCACAGCGACCAACAATATCCCCACAGGCACCCTTACTGCCGTGGGTGATATCGAATTCCGCAGTAGCGCGGGAGCCTACACGCTTGCCGCCGATGCCGGTTCGGCCGGTGCCAGCGGGGGCACGGCGCTCACTGTCAATGGCTCCATCATCAACAGCTCGACAGCTACCCAAACGCTCAACACCGACTTGGCCTTCGCCGCCACCCGCACGATCGCTGCCAACACGGGAAACATCACGATCGGCGGCGCAATCTCAGGAGCGGGAGGCCTCACCAAAAACGGCTCCAACAAACTCACGCTCACCGCCGCCAACACCTACACCGGCGACACCACGATCAATACAGGCACACTCGAAATCGGCTCTGGCTCCACATCCGGCTCTCTTTCTTCTTCCTCAGCGATCACCAACAACGCCAGCCTCGTCTTTAACCGATCGAATGATCTCACAGTTACAAACACGATTGGCGGCACGGGCAATTTGACGAAAAGCGGAGCCGGCACGCTCACCCTCAGCGGCAGCAGCAACTACTCGGGCACCACCACCATTAGCGTCGGCGCCCTGCGCGCCACGCACGCCAACGCGCTGGGTTCCACGGCGGCCGGCACGACCGTGACCAGCGGAGCCGCCCTCGAGCTCTCTGGCGGCATCAGTATCGGAGCCGAAGCCCTCAGCCTCTCTGGCACAGGCATCAGCTCCGGCGGCGCCCTCCGCAACATCTCCGACAACAACTCCTACGCGGGAGCCATCACCCTCGCCGCCGCCACACTCATCAACTCCGACTCCGGCAATCTCACCCTCTCCGGCAACATCACCGGCTCCAACTCTCTCACCAAAAACGGCTCCGGCACGCTCACCCTCACCGGAGCGAACACCTACACCGGCGCGACCACGATCAACGTCGGAACCCTAAGCATGACAGGCGTGGGCGGATACAAAACCACCGCCCTCTCGGTCGCCTCGGGTGCCACGCTCAGAATCAACGCGACTGGCAATGCGACTTCCTCGGGTGCAAATACCGCAGGAACATGGAGTCCATTTAATTCCGTGAACGCTTCCATCACCGGGGCGGGAGTTGTCGCTCTTAACGGAACCAATTTTATTAGTGGCGGCGGCAGCACCGGAACCATGAAAACCAACCTCTCCGCAGGGGGAGTGCTCGATGTGCAGAGCGGAAGCTGGGCATGGGGCTATGGCCGTGCTTCGACCGAGACAAATCTCGGATCGCTCAATGTCGCCTCCGGGGCCGAATACCGGAGTTCGGACGGCGCAATTAAGTTCGACGCACTCACCGGCTCAGGCACGGTTGCTAATAGTTACAGCGGAAACATTACGATCACCTTGGGAGTCAGTAATACAACCAACAACGACGCCTACGGCGTGTCGGGCAATACAGCGACCTTCTCCGGGGTGATCAAAGGGCCAGACACCTACACCGCTGTAACCACGGGAACATTGAACCTTGTGAAAACCGGCAGCGGCACGCAGATACTCAACGGCAACAACACCTACACCGGCACGACCACCGTCAGCGCCGGCACGCTTGAAATCGGAGCGGCCGGTCGGCTTGGAGCCGGAAGCTACGCTGGGAATATTTCTAACAATGGAACCTTGATCTACAGCGGCAACAACAACCAAACCCTCTCCGGCATCATCAGCGGCACCGGTAACCTCACCCAAAACGCCTCCAGCACACTCACCCTCAGCGGCGCCAACACTTACACCGGCACGACCACGGTGAATGCCGGCACGCTGGCTATCAGCAATACCATGACCATCGGAGCCATCACCGGTTCCGGCAACCTCTCCCTCGGCAACGGCTTCACCCTCACCACCAACTCCACCAGCGACTCGACCTTCTCCGGTGTCATCAGCGGCTCCGGCGCTCTCACCAAAAACGGCTCCAGCACGCTCACCCTCAGCGGCGCCAACACCTACAACGGCACCACCACGGTGAACGCCGGCACACTCGCCATCGGCAATACCATGACCATCGGAGCCATCACCGGTTCCGGCAACCTCTCCCTCGGCAACGGCTTCACCCTCACCACCAACTCCACCAGCGACTCGACCTTCTCCGGTGTCATCAGCGGCTCCGGCGCCCTCACCAAAAACGGCTCCAGCACGCTCACCCTCAGCGGCGCCAACACCTACAGCGGGGCAACCAGGATCAACACTGGCACACTTCAAATCGGCAACGGGCTAACGACGGGTTCGCTCAATGCCACGAGCGCCATCACCGTCAACGGCACGCTGGCCTTCAACCGCTCGGACGACATCACGCAAGGCACCCATTTTTCCACCGCAGCCATCGGCGGCACGGGTTCCATTGTCCAAAACGGCGCCGGCACCCTCACCTTAAACGCCGCCAACACCTACTCCGGCGGCACGACGCTTAACACCGGCACGCTCGTGATTGGCAACGCCGCCGCCGCAGGCAACGGCACGATCACACAAGCCAACAGCTCCTCCCTCCTGAAATTCGACACCACCGGCACGATCACGAACAACATGAGCGTTTACAATGTGCTCGCCACCCAGAGCGCCACCCTGAGCAGCGCGATCACGGTGAACAACGCCACTTGGAACATCGACACCGGCGACACCCTCACCATCTCCGGCGCGGTCTCCGGCAACGGAGGAGTCACCAAAAACGGCGGCGGCATGCTTACGCTCAATGGCACAAACACCTACAACGGATCTACAGTCGTAAACGCTGGCACACTCAACGCCAACAGCACAAATGCTCTGGGCTCCAACAACACCGTTCAAGTCAACGGCGGCACTCTGCTCGTGACTGTGGATGACGCCATCAACGGCAAAAACATCACGATGAGCACGAATACGATCGGCCTGCAATTCAGCGGGAACTACAGCGGAGCGATCGGGAGCCTGACCCTGAGCGCCAACTCCATCATCGATCTGGGAGCAGGAAGCGTGCAGATCCTGTTCCAAGGCCTGAACAACTCATCGAACCACACCTTGAGTTTTTACAACTGGTCTGGAACGGTGGGTGGCAACGGCACTGCGGATACGGACAAGGTCTATTTCGGTCCGGATCTCAGCGACGCCGCACTGGCAAAAATCTATTTCTACACCGGCCCCGGCGACAGCTTCCTCGGCAGCGGATTTGATTTAGGATTGAAGGCGACAGGGTTTGATGCCCCTTGGAACGAGGGCTACCAAATCATCCCTGGGTCGACTGTGCCCGTTGTGCCCGAACCCGAAACCTACGCCACCGGCCTCCTGCTCCTCCTCGGCGGCGCGGTATGGATGTGGAAGCGAAAGCCAAAAGCAGTTTAACCACCGAGGACACCGAGAACACAGAGGAGGAGGAAGTTGTAGTAAAGGCAGTCCTCTGCCGTAGCGGAAGCCGAAACGGCTTTCGACGGCTTTCAGGCGAGCCATATCACACCGCCCTCGAAATTTTTTCAAAACTCCGCTACTTTCCGACATCCGCCTTCCCCTTTTCTCCCATTCGCGGGCCCCAAAACCCTCAAAACCCTCCAGCCTGCCATCGAACGACTCCCGCCAGCAGGATCATCGGGAATAGGGCAAAATCATGGACAGCAAAATCATTTTGAAGGCTCTCCCTTCAAGGAGCGTGGGCGTCCCGCCCACAAAGCCCCCTCCCGGTGGGCGGGACGCCGACACTCCCCCGTAGCGGAAGCCGGAACGGCTTCCGACGGCTTTCAGGCGAGCCACATCACACCGCCCTCGAAATTTTTTCAAAATTCCGCTACTTTCCGGTTCCCCCCCCTCCGCGCCCCCGCGCCCCTGTGAGAGTCCTTCTTCCCGCCAGGCAGCGCTGCGCGCGAGATATCTTTATGCGTTGCCTCGCTCGCTCCCGCTCGTCTCGCCCTTCGGGCTGCCTTCGGCAGGCTACCCGGCCAGCGCCCGCTGGCACGTGTTCGGCGATCCGACCCTGGTTTTTCCATTCGCAGGCACCCTCGCCCCTCCAGTTTCTTCCCCCCCTCAGCGCCCCTGCGTCTCTGCGCGAAATCCCATTTTCTCCCATTCGCGGGGATTTGCGTCATTCGCGGGCGCTTTCGGCCCTCCGCGTTTCCCTTTGCACGGCAGAGGACTGCCATAACCACAACAAATTTTCTCCGTGCCTCCGCGCCTCCGTGAGAGCCCCGTCCAATTTTCTCCCATTCGCGGGCCCAAAACCCCAAAAAAACCTCACGCCTGCCATCGAACAAATCCCCCCAACAACGGTGGGCGGGACGCCCACCCTCCTTGAGCCCCCCTCAGCGCCTCTGCGCGTTGCCTCCTTACTGCGCTACGCTCCGGTTGCCCCCCCTGGGCTACACATTTGTCTTTCCCTTTGGACATGCGCTATCGCGCGGGTGTTCGCGTCATTCGCGGGCACCTACTTCCCCTCCGGGGCTGCGCTTCGCGCAGTCTGTGCCGCTTCGCGGCGCTCGAACTTCGTTCTCTTCCCACACCCATTTTTTGGAATCCGCTTCGCGGATTGCATGGCGGAGAGGGTGGGATTGATTCAGGCCTTTGGCCTTCACCCCTCCGGGGCTGCGCTTCGCGCAGTCTGTGCCGCTTCGCGGCGCTCGAACTTCGTTCTCATCCCACACACATGGCGGAGAGGGTGGGATTCGAACCCACGGGACCTTGCGGTCCTCCGGTTTTCAAGACCGGCGCATTAGACCACTCTGCCACCTCTCCTTGAGATTCAGAACTAATGCACCGCAGGGATCAGGGCGGCAAACCGAAATTGTAAAATTTATCGCAGGGCTTCGATGGCCTGTTCGATGTCGACGGCCGTGACGGAGTCTGAAACGAAGGCGTCACCGAGAGTTCGAAGAAGAACGAATCGAATCGCGCCGGCGTGGAATTTTTTGTCTTTGCGGAGCGCGGCGAGGATGGAGTCGGTCGCAATGTCGGCGGGGAGAATTTGGGGAAGGTTGTGACGGGCGAGAGCGGCGAGGATTTGGTCGGCGGCGGTTTGCGGGAGGCCGGATTTTTCGACCGAGAGGCGGCAGGCGGCGACGAGGCCGAGGCTGATGGCTTCGCCGTGGAGGAGTCGTCCATAGCCGGCGGCGTTTTCGATTCCGTGGCCGATCGTGTGGCCGAAATTGAGAAGCGCGCGGAGGCCCTTGGTCTCGAATTCATCCTCGGCGACGATGGCGGCTTTGATCGCGACATTTCGGGCGATGAGCGGGGCGATGCTGTCGAGGTCGGCGGGAGCCTCGAGCATTTGGGGATCGCGGATGGCGGCGTGCTTGATGATTTCGGCGAAGCCTTCGTGAAACTCGCGCGGTGGCAGGGTGCGGAGCGTGTCGGTATCGGCAATGACGAGGCGCGGTTGGTGGAAGGACCCGATGAGATTTTTGCCGCCGGGGGCGTTGATGCCGGTCTTGCCGCCGACGGAACTATCGACCTGCGCGACGATGGTGGTGGGGATTTGAATGCAGGAAATGCCGCGGTAGTAAATGGCGGCAGCGAATCCCGCGAGGTCCCCGACCACGCCGCCGCCGAGAGCCACGAGCACGGAGGATCGGTCGAGCCCTGCCGCGATCATGGCGTCGCAGATTTTCGCGGTTTGCTCGAAGGATTTGGAGGACTCTCCAGCGGGAACGGTGATGCGGATGGGCTCGAAGCCGGCTTGACGAAGAGAGGTCTCGACGGCCTCGGCGTGGAGTGGGCCGACATTCGAGTCGGTGACAAGGGCGCAACGCGAGGGCTTGAGAATTTCGGCGATCCGGGCACCGCAATCCCGAATCAATCCGGGCCCAACGATCACCTGGTATGGTGATCGGGCGAGTGGAACTTCGATCGGTGTGTGAGTGGTGCTGCCGGCAGACATGGGATCATTTCAATAAAGGCGGGTGGCTCGGGCAAAAGAAGATTTTTCCTTTGGCGAACGACTGGCTAGTGTCCCGCCCCTATGTTGAAAACCGGAATCGTCGGACTGCCGAATGTCGGAAAGTCCACCCTCTTCAATGCCGTCACTCGCACCCGCAAGGCGCAGGCGGCGAATTTTCCTTTTTGCACGATCGAGCCCAATGTCGGCATCGTGAATGTGCCCGATGACCGGTTGGCCAAGTTGGCCGCGATGTCGAAGTCGGAAAAAATCCTGCCCGCCGCGATTGAGTTTGTGGATATCGCCGGATTGGTCGCGGGCGCGAGCGAGGGCGAGGGCCTCGGGAACCAGTTCCTGAGCCACATCCGCGAGGTCGATGCGATCATTCAGGTCGTGCGTTGCTTTGAGAGTTCGGACATCCACCATGTCGCAGGAACGGTCGATCCCGTGCGCGACATCGAGGTGATCAATACCGAGCTCATCCTCGCCGATCTCGCCTCGGTAAAAAAACGCGCCGAGCGAAACCAAAAAGCCGCGCGCAGCGGGGACAAAGCCGCCAAAGCCGAAGTCGCCCTTGCGGAAAAACTCATCCCCCATCTCGACTCCGGCAAACCCGCGCTCACCTTCGAACTCGCCGATTCCGAAAAGGACATCCTGCGCGGTTTTTTCCTCCTGACCTCCAAGCCAACACTCTTCGCCTGCAATGTCGGCGAAAACGACCTCGCGAATCTTGAGGGAGATTCCTCCGCCGCTAAGCATGTTCGCGCCGTGCGGGACTATGCCTCGAAGCACCTCGGCTGCGGCGCGGTCGTGATCAGCGCGCAAATCGAAAGCGAACTCGCCGACCTGCCGCCGGAAGAAGCCAGGGAGTTTTTGGCTGGCCTGGGCGTCGAAGACAGCGGCGTGGGCTTGCTCATCCGCGCCGCCTACCATCTCCTCGGCCTTCGCACCTACCTCACGACCGGACCGAAGGAAACCCGCGCCTGGACGATCCATGCGGGTGACAAAGCCCCGGCGGCGGCGGGTGTGATCCACAGCGATTTCGAGCGGGGATTTATCGCAGCGCAGATTGTTTCTTTTGAGGATTTGATCGCTTGCGGTTCCGAGGCCAAGGCCCGCGAGGCTGGCAAGCTCCGCTTGGAAGGCAAAGAGTATGTCGTCCAAGACGGGGATGTGATCGAGTTTCGCTTCAATGTTTAAATAACCCGCCAACTCGGCAGCCCGGAATCGCTGCCACCCAACGCGGCAAGGCATTGGAGAGCAAAACGAGAGATTGCAAGGAAGGTCGTTTTGCCCCAGTGTCCTCAACTCCACAAATCTCGGCATGGACAACGATCAATCGAACCCCAACAACGAAGTAATGAACGGCGACGAAGCGGCAGCATTTCTGCAAATGCCCAAATCGACGCTCTTGAAGCTCTGCAGCGAAGGGCAATTGCCTGGATTGAAGGTGGGCCGGAATTGGAGATTCAACCGCACCGCCCTCGAAAAATGGAAAAGCGCCAAGGCCGGATCTGAAGTGGATTTCCCTGAGGAATCCGATGTGGTCGGGGAACCAACTCCGATGGATTTCGCTGACAACCTTACGGAAGCCGAGTCCTCGGTGGGCAAAAAAATCAAGGAAGTGGTCGGATCTGTGGGCGAGGATGATTTTGAAGATACGGGCGATGTCGTCGAACTCGACAACATCTCCGAGGGAGTGGGAGAAGTGCACGAAATCGAGGAGCCGGCCAAGAAGTCGCCGCGCCGCGGGCGTTCGTCCTCCGCCCTCGATCTCATGGCGCAAATTTCCGACAAGTCCCCGGGCCGTGGTGGAGCCAAGACAACCCGCGCGAAAACCGCGCCGGCCATTGCCCCCCGATCCAAACCCGCACCGGAACCCATTCCGCACGCTCCGAAACGCGAGTCCCGCATTGATGACGGGGCCGTCGAGGTGTCCCGCCCCTACAATCGCCAAGCGGCTGCGGCCCCTGTGCCAAGGACTCCCGAGCGCCGCCCCTCTGGTGGCGGAGGAGTCGGTGTTCTCAAAAAATTGGTTTATTGGGTAGTCGTTCTTGTCGTCCTCGGCCTCGCTGGCGTGGGCGTGAAGAGCATGCTGATTCCGATTTCCACCCTTCCCATTCCAACCACTCCCGATGAGGCCGCCATGGCAGAGGCAGCCGCCTTGCCGGAATTCCAAGTGGTTTACCGCCATAACGAGGAGGAATCCCTCAAAGAGGACAAACTCGCAGTTCCCACCCCTCCCCCAGCCGCTCCTGCTCCTGCAGCAGCCGCTCCTCTCACTTCCTCGGCGCCCGTGGATACCGTGGCCCTGCAAGCCCCTCCGGCTCCTCCGCAAGCCCCGCAAGCTCCTGCCGCCACTCAGGAAGGCACGCAACAACCAGCCGTCCCCATCGCCACCACACCTCCCGTCAGCCGCAGCCTCGAGGCGATCAACCGACTCCTTCCCGCGCTCTTCAACCTTTCGGGCTCCACCGTCAACAGCAACAACAACGAAATTCGAATCACTTTCCAAGAAGGCGTCTTCTCATCGGGCATCACGGTCAGCGATTCTGGAAAAGCCCAACTCTCTCGTGTTGCGGAATTCCTGAAAGTCAACGCACCCGATTTCTGGGTGATCATCGAGGGCCAAACGGATAGCAAACCCGTCCGCTCGAACTCCCCATTCCGCGATAACTACACCCTCGGCCTGCGCCGCGCCGTTGCGGCAACCGAAGTCATGCGGTCCGAAGCCCAGTTCCCGAATGACCGCCTCCTCGCGAGTTCCTCCGGTGGACTTCCCCCTCCGTTCCCGGAAGACCAAGCTGGATCAGCCGCTCGGAACCGCACCGTCATTCTGCGCCTCGTTCCGAGAATTCTGGAATAATTCTAGGGGACGCTGGCAAGAATGCGGCGTCTCATTTCCTAAATCCAAACGCGATCAGCGCCAGGGGTTACTTTTTGATTTTGAGCCGCAGGAAGGTCGGGACATCCAAATCCTCGCCTTCGACAATCGTCGGCTCACTTCGTTCGAATCGCCCCCGGGCAATCGGCTCGAGCGGGAGGAAATCCTGTTTCACCTTTTGAGTTTTAGTCGTCGGGCTCGCGACTTCCGGATCCGCGATCACCTTGTCCTCGACTGGGGGAGCGGGAGCCGCAGGGGGCGGCGTGGAAATCGACGGCATGGCCACCGAGGGCGCGGGCGCGGATTTCCTTTCCTCCACTCCGGTGCGACCAATGATCGTCACAATGAGCGGCGCAGAGTCATCCCCAGCCGAGCTAACCCCTAGGCAGAGGTTGGCCGAAGCGGAGGTGTTTTTTGAGATTTCCTTCATGACGGCGGCCACTTCGGCGAATGTCAAAGAGGCAGGTCCTGAGAGATGGACCAAGATTTTCCCGGCCTCTTGAAGCAGACGGCCGCGATCGAGCAAGGGGCTGCGAAGAGCCTGCTCCAAAGATTCGTGGGCTCGGTTTCCGCCCTCCGATTCGCCGCAACCGAAAAGGCATCCGCCCGCACCAGCACGCAAAACAGAAAGAAGGTCGTTCACGGCAATCGGCAGCGGTCCGGGGTTGCCAAGCATTCGAACGATCCCACCGATGGCTTGGAAAAGAAGTCCGTCACAAGCCGCGAAAGTTTCAGAAACATCCGCGCGCGGCTCGACAAGTTCGGCCATGCGGTCGTTCTCAAAGTGAATCAAGGCATCCACATGCCGGGCCAATTCCGCCAGCGATTCAGCAGCCTGCTGCGATCGGCGCCGGCCTTCGAATTGGAATGGCGAAGTGACAACGCCCACCACGAGAGCACCCTTCTCCTTGGCCATTTTGGCCAGCAACGGAGTCACCGCGCTGCCGGTGCCACCACCAAGTCCAGCGCAAAGGATCACGACATCCGACCCCGAAACCGCCTCTTGCAATTCGCCGAGGGATTCCTTCGCGGCATCGATCGCACGCTCCGGGTCACCTCCAGCGCCCAGGCCGTGGGTTGTCATCGGCCCGAGAACCAGTTTTTTAGAAGCCACGGATGCGGTGAGCGACTGCTGGTCGGAGTTCAATGCGATCGTGCGGATCGGGAGAGCGGCACGCATCGCGAGTCGATCGGTGATGTTCACCCCGGCGTTTCCGATGCCGATCAAAGTGATCACGGCTTCTTTGGCGGGTTCCTCGTGGTGTGGATAGGGGCTCATAATCCGAGGTTGAAATTCAGGAGTTTTTTGAATTTCGACATGATGGTTTCCTCCGGCATGTCGGCATTCACGGCTTGAGCGTATTTGACGAGGCCGATGCAGGTCGAAAGTTGTGGGTTCTCAAATGCCGAAGTCGGCCCCGAAACCGAGTGGGCGTGGACAAGGGTGACGGGCGAATCGAAAATCATCTCAGCCACCTCACGGACTCCGCGGAGCATGCTGCATCCCCCGGTGAGAAGAACTCCCGATCCGAGCAGGTGCTCTGGAACAACCTCGTGGATCCGCTTTTTTAGAATCTTAAAAAGCTCATTCACCCGCGCATTGATGATCATGTTCAACAATTCGCGGTCGACTTCCTTGCCGGAAAATCCGGTGTCGTTTCGGAGCGTGATTTTTTCTCCGGGGGGATGGCCTCCGACCATGGCAGAGCCCTCCTCGATCTTCAGTTTCTCGGCGCGAGTGATTGGGATGCGCAGGCCGATGCAAAGATCATTTGTGATGTGGTCGCCGCCGATCGCGATCGCTCCGCTGTGGCGAACGACTCCATCGTGATAAACGATGTAATCTGTGACTCCTCCTCCGATATCGATTACCACGGCGCCGGCTTGTTTCTGCGAATCGCTAAGCACGACCTGGGCCGAAGCGACGGAATTCACCACCACATCGTCCACATCGATATCAAATTCCTTAACGCAGCGGATCGTGTTTTGAATCCGGGTCATCACCCCGTGAATAATGTGGTAATCGGCCTCCAGCTTGGTGCCGAGCATTCCGAGGGGATCGATCACACCCTCCTGACCATCGACATAATATCGCTGGATGATCGAATGCAGGATCACATTTTCCTTCGGGATCGAGATCTCCTTGGCCTTGTATTCGACATCGCCGATTTCTTTTTCGGTGATTTCACTTTCCTCCGCCAGAGAGCTTGAGCTCCGATTATTGAAACTTTCAAGATGGCTTCCCGTGACCGCGAGCCAGACGCTTTTGATTTCCTGGTCGCTGCGCTCTTCCGCATCCGCGAGGGCGTCGTGCACGCATTTCGAAGCATTTTGAAAATCGACGATTTCTCCTTTGCGAACGCCTCGCGAGGGGCTTTCGCCAACACCGAGCAGGCGAATCTCGCCATCACGCCCGCACTCGGCCACCACGGCGCAAACCTTGGTGGTTCCGATTTCCAGACCGACATGGATTTTTTCCTTGGCCATCAGTTTTTCCGTTTGGTTTTTGAAATCGCCTCACTTTTTTTGCTCACACTGGGCGGCAAAGCAGCCATGACAAATTTGACAGGGGTGTTTTTCGTCACCATGAGATTCACCGAATCCAGCTCGCGACCCGTATCACGGCAATGTTCCAGAAGGCGGTGGAGCTTGTCGATTTGCTGGTGAAAATCCGAGCGCCCGAATTTCACACGCGCATTCTGATCCGTGAGCGCATCGATGCAGTAGCCCTTGGAAATATTCAGCGAACGAATCCGGACCAAAGAATCGGGGCGGGCGGAGGCTTCATCCAGGAGCGCGATCGCTTTTTTCAAGTCGTCACTCTGGAGCGGCTTCCCCTCGTAAATATCTTCAGGATTCACTCCATAAATAACAGGCAAGCTATGAAATTCCTGGGGAATCAAACGGGGCTTCATCAGGAAACCCGAGGCGTCCACAAGAAGCATCGTCGAGACATCGTAGGCCGCGGAGGGATCGTTCGATGACGAAACCCAGGACACCGGCTCGCGAGATTTCAAAACGACGCGCATCCGGTCCGGCAGGACCCGCTCGATCGTCACATCGGCCACCATTGGAATCGCCCGAAGATGGCGGTCGGCTTTGTTGATATTGAGTTTGAAGATGTTCTTTCCCTCGAGGATTCCTGTTTCCTCACGGAGGTCTTCGGGCGTCATGATCCCATCCAATTCCAGGTCCAACTCCACGACATTGTAGGCTGGGTTGGAGAAGAAAAATTTGTCGAGCGTGCGACTGATTCCAAACCAAGCCAGACCGCAGAACAGCGTGAGGCCGATCACAACCATGGAAAATGATGTGAGCAACTGTTGGCGTTTCCGCTTCGCCGTCGCAGCCCGCATTTTGACATTCAACATCCGCTGCCCGCGTGCAGTGCGGCGGCCTGAAGATGTTTTGAGAAGGCGGGTCCTCATGGGCGTCGTTTTACTGAAAGTGAAAGCTCGGCAATCTCTTCGCATAGCGATGCGAAATCGAGCCCCAACACTGCGGCGGCTTTGGGTAAAAGACTGGTCTCCGTCATGCCAGGAATCGTGTTGACCTCCAGGACGAATGGATTGTTTGCGGCATCGAGCAACACATCGACGCGGGAATAGACTTCGAGTCCAAGCGATCGATGCGCCGCCAAGGCCGCGACTTGGACGGAGCGAGTGGTTGCTTCATCGAGGCGTGCCGGGCAGAAGTAGTCCGAGTTGCCCTTCGTGTATTTGTTCTCGTAGCTGTAAAAATCGACCTTGGGCACGATTTCGACGACTGGAAGGGCGACTCCGCCCACGATGCCGACCGTTAATTCCCTGCCATTCACAAACTCCTCGATGAGCACTTCGTTGTCGCGTGCGAAGCAGTCCTCTAGAGCGGCATCGAGTTCTTCGGGTTTCAGAACGATATGGACGCCTACGCTGGATCCCTCACGGGGAGGTTTTGCCACGAGCGGGAGAGGAATGGTGGGCTTTTCGCCAAGCCCAAGGATTTCCCAACGAGCATTCGGCACGCTGGCTTCGTCAAATTTCCGTTTGCTGGCGATTTTGTCGAAAGCCAATCGGCTGCCAACTTCCCCCTCGCCGGTGTAGGGAACCCCAAGATTGTCGAGGATCGCCTGCAGCTCGCCATCCTCGCCAAATGTTCCGTGGATCATATTGAACGCGAGATCGGTCTTTTCAGGGATCGAGAAATTCCGTCCCGCAACATCGATTTCCGAGACCTCCGCACCGAGTTGACGGAGCGCTCTGGCCACTGCCGCGCCGGAGTTCAGCGAGACGGGGCGTTCCTTGCCCGGGCCGCCCATGAGAAGAGCGACCTTCTTACCGCGCAAGATTCCGGAATATTTTGAATTCATAAATCGACCCCTGTGATTTGGACCTCGGTTTCGAGGGTGATACCCCGTTTTTCTTTGGCGGTTTTTTGGATTTCACCAATCAAAGCGAGGATGTCCGAGGCGCTCGCTCCCCCGTCGTTGACAATGAAATTTCCGTGGACTTCAGACACACGGGCCGCACCGACGGTATGGTTTTTTAAACCCAGTTCCTCGATGAGGCGGCCAGCCGGAATTTCTGCGGGATTTTTGAAAATGCATCCCGCGCTCGCGGCCACGGGCTGGCTGGAACGCCGTTTGGCGACCGACGCGGCGATCGCGGAATCAATCTCCCCGGCCGTCCCAGGCTGACCTCGCAATACGGCGGAGAGGGCGAAGTTCTGCCGAAGCATGGGAACATTCCGGTAGTGGACTTCGATCTCGGCAGGGGTCTTGGTAAAAATATTTCCGTCCTGATCGCAGAAGCGGATGCGAACCACTTGATCGAAGGTCTGAATGCCCATCGCGCCGGCATTCATTCGGAGTCCGCCGCCGAGGTTTCCCGGGATGCCCTCCATCCACTCAAAGCCAGCGATCCCAGCCGTGCGGGCCAGTCCGGTGAGTTGTTTGAATTTCACTCCCACTCCGGCGGAAATTTCCATTCCTTGGATTTCGTGATGTGCGAACTCGCCGCGGGCAAGATGGACCACCACGCCGGGGATTCCCCCGTCGCGCACGAGCAGATTCGACCCACGGCCCATGACCATTAATGGGATGTTTTCGTCGAAACAAAACCTCACGAGGTCAGCAAACCCCTCCTCGGTTTCAGGCTCCGCCCAGAATTGCGCGGGGCCTCCGACACGCATCGTCGTGTGTTTGGAAAGTGGTTCGTAAAGTTTGATACGACCCACCCCCATGATGCCCTGCAATTGGTCGCGTTTTTTTAAATCATCAACCAAGCGGGCCCCCGCTTCGTGGATATTACCCGCGCCGAGGCTCAAAACGAGATCGCCCTCTTCGAGAACAGCTCCAGCGGCTTCGTGCATTTTTGAAACACTGGGAACCGAATGCGCCGAGGAATGCCCGCTGGCGATGGCGGAATCAACGAGGGTCTGCCCGGTAATCCCAGGAATAGGCGACTCGCTGGCCGGATAGATGTCTGAAATAAAAACATGGTCGGCTTTTTGAAACGCCATTCCGAATTGATCCTTCAATGCCTGCGTCCGAGTGAACCGGTGCGGCTGAAACATCACGACGACTCGCTTGTTTGGCCCCGTGCGGGCGGTGGCGATCGTGGCGGCGATTTCCGTGGGATGGTGACCGTAGTCATCCACGACGATCTGGCGGGGGCTGCCGTAAAGAATTTCGAACCGACGCCGAGCCCCTCGGAAGGTTTCCATTGCGGAGGAAATTTTGTCGAAAGGAACTCCGATCTCTGTGGCGAGGGCGATGGCGGCTAGGGAATTGAGGGCATTGTGCGCGCCAGGGATGTTAAGAATTATCTCTCCGAGGATTTCGTCGCCGCGCTGGACGCGAAAATAGGAGCAGAAATTTTTCGTCGTCAAATCGACGATTCGGTAACGCGCATTCGGGGAATGCCCGTAAGAAATGGCGCGGGGATTTTCGGAGCAAACGCGGGAAGCCCCCCGATCATCAGCACAGTAAATAATGCTCCCGGATGTCTGAGAGACGAGGCGCTGATAAACGGCATCGATCGCGGCGAGATCCTCGTAGTAATCGAGATGCTCGGGCTCGATATTTAAAACGATCGCATGGCGAGGATGGTAGTTCACCAGTGTCCCATCACTTTCGTCCCCCTCCGCGACAAAAAATGCCCCCTCCGAATCCCAACGGGCATTGGTGCCGAGGATCGGGATTTCCGCCCCGACATAGTGCGAGGGTTTGAGTCCAGCGGCGCGAAGCAAGTGCGCGGCCATGGAGGAGGTGGTCGTCTTGCCATGCATTCCACAAACGATGATTCCTTGCTTGGAGGCCATCACCGCCGCGAGGGCGTCGGCACGCCGGACCATCGGAATTCCGAGACGGGCGGCTTCATCGTAGGCAGGATTGCCGGGTTTGATCGCGGAGGAAAAAACCACCAGATCAGCCCCCCTCACGCATTCGGCCGAGTGCGGGCAGGAGAAGCGAAGACCTTTTTTAGAAAGCCTCTCGACCTCGATGGTGTCCACTTTGTCAGATCCACCGACATCATGTCCGAGGCCGAGCAGAAGCGCGGCGATCCCACTCATTCCCGAACCCGCCACTCCGATCAGGTGGATTTTTGCAGGAGCCGGACCCGCCAGAAGCTCGCGGAGTTTTTCAGCCCTCATTTCATTCCCTCCGTGACAGCCCGCTCCATAACATCAGCCACATTCGCAGCCGCCGCCTCAGGCGAGAGCTCGCGCGCCGCGGCAGCCATGGCGGATCGGCGCTCGGGATTTCCAAGCCACTTCGAAAGGGCGGATGAGAAAACCTCGGGTTGAATTTCCCTCTCGTTGATCAACTCGGCGGCTCCGGCGCGCACGAAAATCTCGGCGTTGGCCTTCTGGTGGTCGTCGGTTGCGTAGGGATATGGAATTAAAATCGAGGGCAGACCAAACATGGCGAGCTCGCTCAGGCTCGAAGCCCCGGCTCGAGAAACCACGAGATCAGCGGCCGAGTAGGCCTCCTCCATCCGGTGGTGAAACGGCGCGACATAATGGGGAATGTGGTCGCGCTGGTAGTTCGCAGCCGCAAGGCGGTCGTCATTTTTTCCCGTCAGGTGGATGATTTGGAGATTCTCTGTGGGGAGGAGCGGCGCGGTTTTGAAGAGAAGTTGGTTGATCCCGCTCGCCCCTTGGCTTCCGCCTGTGACGAGCAGCGTGGTGCGGGAGGGATCGAGATTGAAAACTTTCAGCGCTTCCTCGCGAGGGATCGGATGGCCGAGATTTTTTCGGACCGGTGTGCCTGTGACGACACAGGAGGAGCCGCTGAAATACGGGCGGCAGTCCTCGAAGCCGAGAAGGACCCGTGTGGCGAATTTCGCGGCGAGACGGTTGGCGCGCCCTGCGATGGCATTCGATTCGTGAATGAAACTCGGGAGCCCTGCAAAGCGAGCCGCGAGGATCGGCGCGGTGGATGTGAAGCCCCCCATGCCAAGCACGACGGAGGGGCGGTATTTTCGGTAAACCGAACGACAGTGGCGATAGCTCTCCCAAAATCGCTTCAGGAAACTAAGAAACGCCGGAGAGACAACCATCGAGGGCATTCCGATCGAAGGGAGTTTTTCGGAGCGGAATTCGGGGTGGGCTTGGAGTGCCGTGGCGTCGATTTCTTTTTCCGAAACAAAAAGCAAAACCTCGTGTCCCCGCTCGTGGAGCGTCTCGGCAACAGCAAGGCCGGGGAAGAGATGTCCTCCCGTTCCCCCGCAAGCGATGATGGCCTTGAATGGTTTCATACCCGGGGTTCGAAGTGCGGGCGTAGAAGCACCGGTGCGAAGCGTGAGACAAGCGGTTGCCCCTGGCGGTGGATATTGACGAGAAGGCCGATCAAAAAGAGGCACACCACGAGGTTCGATCCCCCGTAGCTGATGAAAGGAAGGGGCATGCCTTTATTGGGAAGAAGCGAAGTGGTAACCCCCAAATTCACCATGCTCTGAATGGTGATGAGCATGGTGCAACCGAAGCCGAGGAGCATTCCGAAGCGGTCGCGGGCATTCGCGGAAATCAACGCCCCGCAGAGAAGAATCACCAAAAATGCCAAGACCGTGAGTGCCGTGGCTTTCAGGCCGAGTTCCTCACCGATCATCGGAAAAATGAAATCCGTGTGGGCATACGGGAGGTAATGCATTTTCTGGCGTCCCTCCCCGAGGCCGACTCCATCGAAGCCCCCGGAACCAAAGGCAATGAGTCCCTGCCATTGCTGGAGCCCCTCGCAGAGCCTGTATTTTTCAGGGTCCGTAAAAGCCACGAGCCTCTGAACCCTCTCGGGCACGGCCAATGCGACAAGAAAAATGGAAGCGAAAGCCATCGGAGCCAAAACCGCGAGCCAACGCAAAGCCCCGCCGGCCACGAAGATCATGGCGAGAGCCGCTGCGCCGATGAGGGCGGTATTTCCGATGTCCACCTCGAGAAGAATCAGGACCATCGGAACGCCGAGAATCGAAACGGGAAGAAGAAGGCCGTTTTTTAATTTTTCAAAAGTGATGTCTTCGCGGGAAAACCACCAAGCCACAAAAAAGATCGAGCTGATCTTTGCAAATTCGCTGGGCTGGAGAGTTCCGAAGCCGAGATTGATCCAGCGCGAGGATCCGTTGATGCGCTGTCCGATCGGCGGGATGAAACAAAGAAGCAGAAGAAATGCGCTGCCGGCAAAGAAGACCCACCACCACTTCCTCCAAAAATGGTAATCCACGCTCGCGGCAATCAAGGCCGCAATGATTCCAACCACGAGCCAGAACCCCTGTCGCTTCACGAAAAGATACATGTCGCCGTGGCTGTCCCGCGCAAATGCCCCCGTGCTGAAAAGCATCACCAGGCCGAGCGCGATCAACCCAGCGACTGCCAGCATCAGAAAGGCTATGACATTTTTTTGCATGATCGGACTCTTGGCGGAGCTATGGGATCAAATCTCAGGGAATGGCAAGTTTTTGGCCGATCTTGAGCTTGCGCGGATCGTCGATGTTGTTGGCTTTCATCAAGGCATCTTGGGTGACCTTGAATTTCTTGGCGATCGAGTAGGGATTGTCACCTTTGGCTACCACATAGGACTGCCCGGCGGAGTCTGCGGCTGGCTCCTTGGCGGATGCCACAGGTTCGGCCGGCGCGGTTTTGGCCACGACTGGCTGGACTGGCGCGGGCTTGGCAACAACAGACGGGGTGGCTTGCGAATGAGGAACCGGCTCAGCTTTTACAGGGGCTGACGCGGCGTTGGCGGAAGCCGCCTTGCCGACCACGAGAATCTGCCCGGTGCGGATGATCGAAGTGCTCGTGAGGTTGTTGGCTTTTTCCAGCGCCTCGATGCTTGTGTTGAATTTCGAGGCGATCCTTTTGAGCGTGTCACCAGCCACGACAGTGTAGGTCTGACCCGCATTGGCAGCAGGGGCCTGCGGCTTCGCTTCGGCAACAGGCTCGGGCGCCTTGGCGACGACTTCTGGTGCGGCTTCTTTCTTTTCAGCCACCGGCTTTGGTTTCGTCTCATTCAGTTTGTTGAACCCGTAAATACCGCCAACGGCGACGACATGAAGAACGAGAACAACGATGAAAGCTTGTGAGAGTTTCATGCTCGGCTCGGATTCGGATTCGTAGTCTTCGACTTCTTCCCGACTCGACGCCGCACGGGCATGGAGTCTCTTGCGGGATACCAGGCGGCGGGTTGGCCGCTGAGGTGTGTTGGTTGTTTTTTTGAACAGCATGGTTTTTTTAGGGTGTGGTGTTTGGCAGTTGGTTGACGAAATTTTTGAAGAGGTTCCCGCGCTCGCCGTAATTTTGGAACATATCGAACGAGGAGGTTCCCGGGGAAAAGAGCACTGTGTCCCCGGCACGCGCGAGGCTTTGGGCGACGGCCACGGCTTCCTTGAGGGAGTCCACACAGTGGCAATCGGTATTTTTCCAGGAGCTGGCGATGCGGTGACGCATCTCTCCGATCAGCACGGCGGCTCTGGCACGGCTTTGGACGAGTTCCGCAATGTCATCGAACTCGAAGCCCTTGTCTTTTCCCCCGGCAATCAGAACAACAGGCCCAGCCGCCGAGCGGAGAGCTTGAGCCATGGCGTCCAGATTTGTCGCCTTTGAGTCGTTGATCCACCGGACGCCATCAAGATCCCGCACCCATTCGCATCGGTGGGCTGGCGGGGCGTAGTCGCTGATGGAAGCCGCGAGAGCCTCGATCTCAAGTCCCATCGCATGACCGATCCCGAGAGCCGCCATCATGTTTTCGGCGTTGTGGGGACCGGGCAATCGAGTCTGGGATTGCTCGAGAATTCTCCTCGATCGGAAATAGATCGCATTGTCGCGAAGAGTGAAGTCGGCCTTGTCCGTGGAAGCGCTGAATGTGATGGGCTGGGCCTTGATCGGCGGAAGGTCGTTGACGGCATTGATCACCGCGAAATCCTCGGCCGTTTGGTTCTCGAAGAGGCGAAGCTTGGCGGCGCGGTATTCCTGCATGCCCGGATATCGATCGAGGTGGTTCGCGCTCAGATTCAGCCAAGCGGAGACCTTCGGGCGGAAAGTCTGGATCGTTTCCAGTTGGAAGGAACTCACCTCGAGAACCATCACATCCATCGACGCGCTTTGCCGGACGGCATTTGCAAAGGGCAGACCGATATTTCCACTCGCCATCGTGCGAAGTCCACAGCCTTGAAGGATGCGGGTCGTCAGTTCCGTCGTGGTGGTTTTTCCATTCGTGCCTGTGATAGCGACAACCGGGCAGACGCATTCCTGAAATGCCAACTCGAGTTCACCAATGACCGGAATGTTTTTGGCGATGACATTGCGCACGAGAGGAACCACCGGATCGATACCAGGACTGAGGACGGCGAAGTCGTAGTTTGCGGGATCGGATTCGGCTTCGAGGCCGATCAAAACAGATGCGCCGCGAGCACTCAGGGATTCCGCTTTTTTACGGATCGCCGGCGAGTCGGAGGTCTCGCAAACCGTGACGGCGGCACCCTGCTCCAGCAAAAGGTTCGCGGCGGCCTCGCCACTGTGGCCGAGACCGAGAACGACTGCTTTTTTGCCGCTGTGATTCATTTCAACGCAATTTCAATGTGGCCAGACCGAGGAGGGCGAAGAACACGGAGAGGATCCAGAAGCGCACGATCACCGTGTTTTCCTTCCAGCCGCTGAGCTCGAAGTGGTGGTGGATGGGGGACATCTTGAAAATCCGGCGACCGGTCGTCTTGAAGCTTGCGACTTGGAGAATGACCGACATCGCTTCGATGACGAAAACCCCGCCGACAATCACGAGGAGGAGTTCCTGTTTGCAACAAATCGCCACGGATCCCAGCATCCCGCCGATCGCGAGTGAACCCGTGTCGCCCATGAAGACTCGGGCTGGATAGGCATTCCACCAAAGGAAACCAAGGCAGGCACCAAGAAGAGCAAGGCAGAGCACGGTGAGTTCTCCGGAGAATTGCACGAACGGAACTTGCAGATAAGTCGCGGCCTTGAAGTTTCCTGCCACATAAACAAGCACCGCATAGGTCGCAGCCACCGTGGCGGTGCAACCCGTGGCTAGACCATCCAAGCCGTCGGTGAGGTTCACCGCGTTGGAAGTTCCGACAATCACCAGCAGGTAAAAAATAAAAGTGAAGGCTCCCATTCCGAGAACGAGCGGGTCTTTAAGAAACGGAATGTAGAGCTGTTGGGCCGTGGCAGAGAGTTGCGGATTGAGCAGGAAAAACAGGGTGAAGATTCCAGCGAGCGCACACTGGAGAACGAACTTGAGGCGGCTGCTAATGCCGTCCGAGTTTTTCTTGGAGACCTTCAGCCAATCATCGTAGAGGCCGATGGCTCCGAGGAAGAGCGTGCTGAATAGAACCAGCCAGACGAACGGGTTCTCGGGTTTCGCCCAGAGCAATGTGGAAATCACAATCGATCCGATCAAAAGGATTCCGCCCATGGTCGGGGTGCCTTTTTTCGCGCCGTGGAGTTCGAACAATTTGTGAACCTCAGCAGCCGTGCGGATCGGTTGGCCAAACTTCAAGGAGATCAACTTTCGGATGACGAGATTTCCGAAAAGTAGAGAAATGAGAAATGCCGTCACGCCCGCACAGATGGCTCGAAAGGTGATGTAGGAAAAAACATTCAGCGCCTTGAACAGGTCATTCGTCCAACCGCGCTGCACGGCCCAGTCGCCAAGTTCAGAAAGGTAGTAGAGCATTAGTTCCGGAGGTGTTCGAATAAGGTTTCCATGCGGGCGGAGCGACTCCCCTTCACGAGGACCAAGTCCCCGGGACGGGCGAGTTGCGAAAGCATTCTGGCAGCGGCAGCCGTGTCCTCGACATCGTGGACACGCCCAAGTCCTGCGGCACGGGCGGCGGTGGCGATTGAGGTGGCTTCGGATCCCACGGTTAAAAGAATATCTGCCAACTTCGCGGCAGCCTCACCGGTGCGGCGATAGCCATCTGCGGCGTGCTCTCCGAGTTCGCCCATTTTTCCAAGCACAGCAATTCGGCGTCCACTTCCAGGCACAAGGCGGAGAGTATTCAATGCCGCCACCATGGACTCGGGATTCGCGTTGTAGGTGTCATCGAGATAGATGACGCCTGCGATGGTTTTTTGCTCCAGCCGGCCGCCGACTAGCCGGGCCTTGGCTAGACCCTTCACGCCTTTCTCAAGGGGGACACCCATCTCCAGACCCGCGGCTAGCGCGAGGAGAGCATTTTGGACCATGTGGGTGCCATGAACTCCGATCGATGCGGGGACCTTGATGCCGTTGTGAAGGATGGTGAATCGAGTTCCTTCGGTTGTGGATTCGAGGTCGGAGGCGATGAGGTCTCCATGGGAAATGCCGGTTCGGACAACCTTGGCGTGACACCGTGCGGCGATGGAATCCGACTGATCGTCCTCCGCTGGCAGGATGACTGAACCAGTGGCAGGAACGGCCTCGGCGAGCATGCCTTTTTCGAGAGCGATCGCCTCCCGGGTTTTCATGTATTCGATGTGGGCGGTGCCGATATTCGTGATGATCGCGCAGGCGGGTTGGATCAAAGCGGCCAGCGGAGCGATTTCTCCGGGATGATTCATGCCGACTTCCCAAACGGCCGCTTCGGCTTCGGTGCCGGCGGTGAGAATGGAAAGTGGAACGCCAATGTGGTTGTTCAGATTCCCCTCGGTTTTGACGACGCGGTATTTCGAGCCAAGAACAGCGGCGGCGAATTCCTTGGTGCTGGTCTTGCCGCTGCTTCCGGTGATTCCGAGAACGATCAATTTCAATCGAGAGCGCCAGGCGGCAGCGAGAAGGGTGAGGGCTTTGAGGCTGTCCTCCACAAGAAGCACAGGGTGGGACTCGGCGAGCTTTTCCGCCACCACTGGCGAATCGAGCAATGCCGCGCCGGCGCCGAGTTCAAAGGCTCGGGCGGCGAATTCATTTCCGTCGAATTTCTCCCCGCGAAGTCCGATGTAGAGGTCACCCGGCTTGATGGTGCGGGTGTCTTTATTGAAGCGGGTAAAAGTTGCTCCCGTATCTCGGCCGAGCAGTTTGGCTCCCGACATGGCGGCGATTTCGTTGAGTGGAAGTGGATCCATTAGAAATCTCCTCCCGTCTTGTCGGAGATCGCGCGGGCGGCGATGGCGACATCATCAAACGGCACTTTGCTGTCGGCAAATTCTTGGGTCTTTTCGTGCCCCTTGCCGGCGATCAAAACAATATCGCCCGGACCCGCCAAATCGATGGCGCGGCGAATCGCTTGTTCGCGATCTACGATTTTCTCGTGATTTCGGTGCGAGAGGCCTTTTTCCATTTCCTTCAAAATGTCTTCGGGATTTTCACTCCGCGGGTTGTCCGAGGTGAGGATCGCGAGATCGGCTAAGGATTCTGCTGCAAATGCCATGAGCGGGCGCTTCGCGCGATCGCGATCTCCGCCGCAACCAAACACCGTAATGAGACGCGCCGGACTCGCCTCGCGGAGAGTTTGCAGCACATTTCGCAGGGCGTCGTCTGTGTGAGCGTAATCCACAAAGACCTGGAAATTTCGACGGGACGGAACCCGCTCAAGGCGCCCCGGGACCTGCGGAGCATCCGCGATGGCGTCGATCGCGCGACGAAGTTCCACACCGCAAGTCATCGAAGCCGCGAGGGCGGCAAGGACATTGTAGACATTGAAAAGTCCAATGAGCGGCGTCCGGACGAGGTAACTCTTTCCACGCGCTTCGAGGGCAAAACGTGTGCCATACAAATCCTGACGAATGTTGCTGGCGCGAAATTCCGCGTGGACATTCTGACCAAAGGTGACGGTCTTGATTTTTTTGGAAATGCGATCGATCAGGCGTTGACCAAAGCGGTCATCGGAATTCACCACAGCACGGCCTTTTTTGCTTTTCTGAACTGCGAGGGCCTCGAACAGAAGAGCCTTTGCCTCGAAGTAGGAATCCATCGTCTCGTGGTAGTCGAGATGGTCCTGCGTGAGGTTGGTGAAAATGGCTGCGTCAAATTCCATCCCTCGCACGCGGTTCTGAACCAGCGCATGGCTCGAAACCTCCATCGCCACCGAGCGCCCGCCCGTATCTCGGATTTCGGCGAGCATTTGCTGAAGATCGATCGACTCCGGCGTGGTGTGGGTCGCGGGGCGTTCTTCGCCAGCCACGATGTATTTGACTGTTCCAATCAAGCCGGAATGGAATCCGACCGAATCAAAGATGTGTTTGACGAGATACGCAGTCGTGGTTTTGCCATTTGTTCCGGTGATTCCCACGCATTTGAGATCGCGGTCGGGGTGACCGTAAAATTCTGCTGAAATATCAGCCATCGCGGCACGGGCATTGTCGACAAGGACGAGGGAATAGTCATTTCCAGACACGGAATATTGAGCCACCACAGCGGCGGCTCCGCGCTCTACCGCCTGAGCGATGAATTGGGTGCCATCGGATTTGGCGCCCGGGAGCGCAAAGAAAAGACACCCTGGCTTCGCGAGGCGCGAATCGTGGCAGAGCGAGGAAATATCAGGGTCGGCCAAGCCGGGGGCAATTCCTGAGGCTTGGAGAAGGGTGCGGAGATTCATGGGATCAGCGAGTCTCCTCCTCGGCATCAAACAATGTCGTGATCGGATCGGGTTGCAGGGCGATGGCCGGTTGAGTCGGCACGAGGTCGAGATGGCGGGCCGAGCGTTCGGCGATTCGCGAGAAGATCGGTGCGGCGACAAGTCCGCCATAATTCAAACCCGAGGAAACTTGGGCGTCATCGACCATCACCAAGCAGACAAATCGAGGATCCTCGGCCGGCATGTAGCCCACAAAAGAGACAACATATTCGCCCGGTGCGTAGCCGCCCTTTTCACTAACTTTTTGGGCAGTTCCGGTTTTTCCCGCGACATTGAAACCATTCACTCGCGCGAAAGTCGCGGTGCCTCCTGGTTGAGTCACACATGCGAGCGCATCGCTTATGAAGTGAGCGGTTTTTTCAGGGATCACCTCGCGGACCACTTTGGATTGTTGGCGCTCGACCTCTCCGTCTTGGCTTTCGATCGACTTCACAATCTGTGGAGCCATGAGGCTGCCGCCGTTAGCAATAACGGACATTCCCATGGTGATTTGGAGCGGGGTGACCGCTACGGAATGCCCCATCGGCATGCGGGTGATGGTGAGTTTGTCCCAACGCGCCGGCGGGTGGACAAGTCCTGGAATCTCCCCGGGAAGCTCGATGCCGAGCCGCTCACCGAAACCGAAGCGGCAGACATACTCGTGAAATTTATCGCCGCCCATCATCATGGCCATTTTGGCGCATCCGATGTTGGAGGATTTTACCAAAATATCGTGAACGCTCATGTGGCCGTAGCCGTGGTGGTCTTTGAGGGTTCGCCCTCCATAAAAAAAGCGGCCGTTTTCGCAAAAGATGGAGGATTTTTCATCCACCTTGCCTTCGTTGAGGGCGCCCGCTGCCACAACGATTTTAAATGTCGATCCCGGCTCGACCATGTCGATGATCGACCGGTTTTTCATCGTCTCAGGCTCGGCGCTCCCGGGCTTGTTCGGGTCGAAGCATGGGCGGCTTGCCATCGCGAGAATTTCGCCGGTTTTCGGATCGACCATGATGGCGTTGACGGTGTGGGGTTTCAGGTCGCGGTAGGTGGCATCGATCTCCTCCTCAAGAATCGCCTGAAGGCCCATGTCGATCGTGAGGCGGATATTTTTCCCGTGCTGTGCCTCTTGCTCTTGGCCACGGTAGAGAACGATCTCGCGGCCTGTGCGGTCGCGCTCGGTGTAACGAAATCCATCCTCGCCGGAGAGGTGTTTTTCCATGGTGCGCTCGATTCCCTGCACGCCCTTGCGCTCGTGGTTGAGATATCCAAGCACATGGCCCAGCATGGAGTTGTTTGGATAGGCGCGAATGGAATCAATCTCGGTGTAAATTCCGCGCAGGTTGCGCTCGCTCATTTCCGCCTGCATTTTCAGAACGATTTCGTCGGGAACTTTGCGCTTGAGGACGAGGTATTTTCCTCCGGTTCCGATTTTTTGAGAAACCTCGGATTGTTTGAGACCAAGATAACGCGCGATGAGTTCGGATACGGCCTCGGCGTCTTTGATGTGGGATGCGTCGGCGAAAACGGTGTGAACGGGTAAATTGACCGCAAGTTTGTCCCCGTTGCGGTCGAGGATCAGGCCACGCTTGGCGGGAATGATCTGACGGACGGTATTTTTCTCGGCCGCAATGCGGGAGTATTCGGCATGCTTGGAGACATGCAGGTCGACGAGTCGCGCGGAGACGATGGTGAAGAGCAGAGCGCCCGCAATGCAGGCGATGACAATTCGCATCTTCTCCTCTTTCCTCATTGAGCGGATTCCGA
>JBILML010000052.1:0-9336 GCA_044375555.1 Terrimicrobiaceae bacterium | reverse complement strand
CCTTTTGACCAAAAGGAACACAGGCGATACGAAATGAAGATCACAAAAAAACCACTCCTCGATTTTGAAAAAATCGAAATCCGGAGTTCCGACTTTTCAAATGCTCCAACCCCGACAGGCTGCTAGGCTCAGGCGGCTTCTTCCACGTCACCACGACAAACAACTATCTCGTTGATCTCTTGGTTCAGGACTCAGACGACGAGGTTCGCGAGAGGATGTATGACGACCGCCGGCTGGATAAAAATCAGCGCCTTGTGCTATTTCGTGATAAATCCCCGTTTGTCCGAGAAAAAATCCTCCGCCTCGTTTTGGGGTGGCTCTTGGCCTATCGCAATCGCGATTACGTTTGGACTTACTCGGATTTATACGACTTTTATCAGCAGGCCATCGTTGAGTTGGCGAGTGATCCCTGCAAGGATGTGCGTTTGGAGTTAGCCACTAGCAGAGAGGCCCCGCCTACAGCTCTTGGCATCCTATTCGATGATCCGGACAAGGAAGTCCGCGAGGCGGCGCGGCGCCATAAACGGCTTCCTTATGGGACGATTCTTGATCTCGAAAAAGCCAGACCGCGTCTTAAGGGCAAGTTTATCCGAGTCACGGCGGGCCTCACGATTCCCTCACGCGATGCATTGAAGGTTCTCTCCAAGTCGCGAAACCCCTTCCTGCGCTACCAAGTCGCCCTCCACTACAAATCCGGCCTCAACATCCTACGGAAGCTCGCCACGGATTCCCACCTTCTCGTCCGCGAAACCGCACAGGCACGCCTCCGAAAAAGAAACCCCACCACCAAGCAAAAATGAATCCCGCACAGCTAAGCCACTATCTGACCACTCTCGTAGAAAGAAAAATCCTCCGCTCTGTCATGGTTTGGGGCCCTCCCGGCATAGGTAAATCCGAGACTATTGCAGCGGTGGCCAAGCAATTTGGGATCGGCCTCATCGACCTGCGTCTCAGCCAACTTGCTCCCACCGATCTGCGCGGTCTCCCCGTTGCCGATCACGAATCAAAGACATCCCGGTGGTATCCGCCCGAGTTCCTCCCCCGCCAAGGCGCAGGCATCCTGTTTCTGGATGAGTTCAACATGGCTCCTCCAGCCATTCAGGGCATTGCCCAGCAACTCATCCTCGATCGCTGCGTCGGGAATTACACACTCCCCGAAGGTTGGCATGTATGGGCTGCCGGGAACCGCGCTGAGGACGGCGCGGCCGTCTTCTCTATGCCAACAGCCATTCAGAATCGATTCGTTCATGTGAGCGTATCCGCCACCTTCGAGAGCTACCGCCAATGGGCGTTGAACAATGGCATCGATGAAAAAATCCTCGCCTTCCTTGCCTTCCGACCAGGTCTTTTGCACAAGGGCGATCCCAAGAATCCCGCTTGGCCATCGCCTCGCAGTTGGACTGCAGCCAACGACCTTCATCTGGCAGGACTCTCAGTGGAATCCGCAGTAGGCCCAGCCGCCGCGACGGAGTTCAACGCTTGGACGCAAATCTACGAAAAACTGCCCGACCTCGATTCCGTCCTCTCTGGAAAAGGAAAATCCATCGCATTCCCCAAGGAACCTTCTGTCCGTTATGCGTCCACCATTGGTCTCGCTGTGCGTGCCACAGGCGTCGAGCATATCGAGCAGGCCCTCTATTGGCTCATCGCCAAGGCTGATCCCGAGTGGATTCAACTCTTCCTCCACTCAAAGCTCGATACCGCCAAACGGGACGGCACCCTCGGCCGCATCTCATCGGTCATCGCGAAGGAACCCCGCATCAAAGAAATCCTGGCTGCCTACCACAAACTTCTAAATGCCCAGTGATCGTTCCATAACGGTCGATTCTCCACCGCAGGAATGGAATGACGCCTGCTCCCTCTTGCTCTTTGAGCTGAGAAGCATCTCTCCATTTTTTGCGGCGCTGGCGCTCTTCTCCGAACAAGTCATTACCGAGGCTGTGCCGACTGCAGCCACAGACGGAAAAAGAATCTATTTCAATCCCCGTTTCATGGCATCACTTACGCGCCCTGAGCGCTTAGGCGTGCTTGTCCACGAGCTCCTGCACGCCGCGCTGCTGCATCCCTCGCGCAGTGGCGGACGCGATCCAGAGCTTTGGAATGTCGCGGCGGATATCGTCATCAACGGTATCATCGACGAGCATGCCCAGCTCAGCCTGCCTACGGGGGCATTGCGCGACCGTTGGATTTGCGAGCTCCCAGTTGAAGAAGTTTACGACATCCTGCTTCGCCGAAAGGAATCTGATTCGCCCGCCGGGGAGAGCCTCAGGAGATTTCTTGTTGGTCCAGATCTTCTCCCTACTCCAACTGACGCTCCTGCGACACCTGAACATTGGCAGAGCGCACTGGCTCAAGCTGCAAGCATCGCAGAAATCGCAGGGAAAGGTATCGGAACCATCCCCGCAGCATTGACGCGACTTATTGATGCCGCCTCATCAAGCACACTCGATTGGCGCGCCATTCTTTGGCGCCACCTTGTCAGCACACCGGTGGATTTCACCTCCTTCGATCGACGCTTTATCGGCGAAGGCCTTTACTTGGATTCCCTCGATGGCGAGAAGCTCCGGGTCGCCATCTGCATCGATACCAGCGGTTCGATAGGGAATGAAGAGCTCTCCCGCTTCCTCGCGGAAGTCCTCAGCATCACCAGAACCTACCCACACATTGAGGCTGAGCTTTATTGCGCCGATGCAGAGCTTCACGGTCCTTGGGCGATAGATACCCAGAAAGAAAGCCTGCCTCAGCTCAAAGGCGGTGGCGGCACCTCATTTATCCCCTTCTTCCAAGCCCTGGAGAAAATAAACCCAGCACCCGATATCGCGGTCTATCTTACCGATGGATTTGGAAGCTTTCCTGCCGAACCGCCCAAAGTTTCTTCTCTCTGGGTCATCTTGCCCGGAGGACTCCCCTCGCACAAATTCCCATTCGGAGAGACCGCGCGCATGACAGAAAAGAAGGTTTTTGAGTCGCTGGTATAAGCACAAAAATATTTTCAGAAAAAATCTACTCCCCCCGTAAATGTCCTACCGGCGCTTATAGGCTTTCCCCCGAAATGATCACAAAATTATTCCATCTCCTCATTGCTGGGTCTGCTTTAATTCGCCCGCCGAACGGCTTCCAGAAACGATTCGAGTGGCAGAGTGAATTCCTCTTCCTGCCAGCAAAAGCACCGCTTCGCTATGACGCGATTAGTCGCTCTATGACAGGTGTGGCGATTGAGCGAGCCGCCAAGAACTCGAATTCTCGCAGCCTATGAAAAGACGAGAATTCCTTTCGCTCCTTGGCCTATCCTTTGGCTCGGTTCTGATCCCCGCACCGGTGGCGAGGTTAATCCGCGATACCTGTGTCCTGAACCAGCAATCGTTGATTATCCCGACACGCTCCAAGAACCCTGCTACCCTCCTTACCGCGGTTTGGAATGGGGATGCGTTCACAATTCATTACGGCGATCCGGATGAGGAACCGCCATTCCCTTCCTGGGGAGAGTTCATCGAGCGGCATTGCATAGACTTCGACCATCCCAAACATCGTGCCGATTTTTTAGAGAGTTTCCTTGGCTGGGACAGGAGGTCTGGCGAACCAGAGCCATCGATCTCCTTTGGGAGCGATATCACTGGAAGTGCAAAACAACACTACCTCGATTGGGACTACGAGTTGAAAGAAAGTCCGACGGCGCTCGCCTACAATTACCTTGAGGAATTGCCGCTCTGCGACCCGGACAAGCAATTCTCCGGTGAGCCGCTGGGCGAACTTTCATTCATCGAGGGTGACCGGCCTGGCTCGAACCTCACCTGTGTGGATGCCCCCGACTTCGCCACTCTGGCATGCCTCCAGCATCGCCTCATCGAACTTGGCGAGGATGTCAAAATCGAGATTCAAACCTGCTCCTGATGGAACCATGAAAAACCAACTCACCAACTCTTCTGATACGCGGCGCCTTGGGATGGGGGTGGCGACGGGATTCGCAGCCCTCGCTTTTGGTTGCGCGTCCCCGGAGCCTCCGCCTTCGCCTGCGCCCGCCTCCTACTCGCCACCGCCGCCCATATACAGTCCGGCCGATGATCCGCAGCCTCACTACACGATCCTTGTGGAATCTTCCCCGCCCGGCGCGAGGATCGAGTTCAACGATGCATTTGTCGGCACGACACCCTGCCGGATTCGTGTGCCGGGAGGGGTAGGCAGAAAATTCAGCTCCGGCAAAATCCTCGGTCATGATTTCAAAGCCCTTCCCCTGCCGTCGGGCGGCTCGACACAGATCAAGCGGTTCGATGCAGGCAGCGATATCCCCGAGCACCTCTTCTTCGATATGAGGCTTTCTTACCGATGAAGACCTTCTTTCAAATCACCATGGCAGGGATCATCGCTCTGCTGGGCGCCAACCTCGCATGCCTTGCCCAGGAGACAGGAGAAATCCACGAAGTCGAAGTCGTGGGGGAGGGGACTGATGTGGAGAGCGCCCTCCAGGCGGCCTTTGTGAAGGCGCTCCAGAGCACGATCGGCGTGGTGGTTCACAGCCAGACCACCGTTAAAAACTACGAACTCACCGAGGACCTCTTGCGCGTCCTCACCAATGGCTGCATCGAGTCCTACCAAGAGCTTTTGAACCAGTCGCAAAACGGCGTGACCCGCGTGGCCATCCGCGCCCGGGTGAGACGCGGAATCGTCGCCGACTTTTTGGGAGTGCAGAGAGTCAAGCGCCAGGTCGATCTCAATGACGAGTGGGCCCGACTCAGCACCGCCGCTCGAGGGCGAGATCAAGCCGTTCAGATGCTCCGAAGCCTCGTTTTGGGGATCAGCCCGAAGCTCTACAAAGTGACTCTGATCGACCTCCAAAGCGGCGCCGAGGTCGGTGTCGATGCCAAGCCACTTCCCTTGCTGGAGCAGGCCAAGGACTCCACCGTCTACGCCACCTGGGCGGCACTCATCACGCCCGACCTTGATTTTTGGGACAACGAAGCCGCGCCCATGATTGCAAAATGCCTGCAAGCACTCAGCGAGCGCAGTGGCGATCTTTACATCCGAATGGAAAGTGAAAGACCCGAGCCCGCCTTTTACGAAGGCTCTCCTGCCGGGTTCGATGGCCAGTTCACAGTCGCCCCGCTGCGGCGCTGGCAAAAAATCCCACGCTACGGCTCGCTGCCATGGGAGAATGCGGCACCGGTTCCCGATGTGCATTCCGCGCCGCACCGCATCGCCCTCCAGAGAAACTCCAAGGACACCACCGGCACGGCACTATCCATTTACCACCTCGGCTCCGAGGCGTTTCGCGCCCTGCTTGCGGAAACCTCCCGTCTCGACAACGAGCCGCTTTTTCTCCGCGCCAAGCTTCAGTTCGATAGCGGAGTGGAGGGTGTGAGTCTCATCGGCCAGCGTTCTCCGATCCTCGCTCCGATGGCCATCCCATGGACCGGTGCGCCCGACGCCCGGTATTTTGGTCCTCTCTTTCCTGTGGGCTGGATGAATGGCGGATGGTCGCCCAAGTCGGCTTGGCCAAAGTGGGAGGGCGTTGTGCTTGCGACCTCGAATGTGCCGGGATTCGATTCGTTTTTGGTGGCGGATGGAATGGTTCAAAGAGCCGACGGAGCCTACATGGATGCCCTCGAAAAACTCATGCGCGTCCAGCGCGGTCAGCGATACAAAGACGCTCCCGCCCGGTTTGAATTCGATACCGGTATCGTCGTGCCGATCACCTTTCGCCTGCGAATCGACGACCTGAGAAAAGTTAAAGGCCTGCTCGTCGACATCGTGCCAAGCCAGCAGGAACTCCAAGTCGAGTTGGCCAAAATCACGAAAAGAGAAACGAAGGTTTGCTCCACAAGAAAATGACCCCGCCAAGCTTCAGTTTTATGCGCATGGGACGGGTGCGATTTTCCCGAAAGGCATTGCTCGCACTGCGCAAAAAAGCTGAAATCCAAACGATGCTCGCCGCTTCCATTTACCCCGCTTTTCTCCAGTTCTGATGGGCTTCTACTACAGAAAATCTGTTAATCTTGGTCCGTTCCGAGTGAATCTGAGCAAGTCCGGCGTGGGCTATTCCATCGGTGGACGGGGCTTTCGCGTTGGCACAACGGCGCGTGGGAAAAAATACACCAGCTTCAGCATCCCCGGCACAGGCATCGGCTATCGCAAATCCGGCGCTGGTTGCCTTGTCCTCACCGCTGGCGTTCCTACTGCGATCCTCTTTGGCCGCTGGCTTATCGCGACTTGAACCAACCTAGATGCAAACTGAGATTCCATCAGCGGACGAATTGACGACCCATGCCTTCCGGTTTAGGAAGGAAGGTAAGTATGCCGCCCATCCTGTCGAAGCCGCTCTACGATATCACCGTTCCCAAGCCGAAAAATCCGGCCCGGAAAGCCACGGTGGCTTCGATTTTGAATCGGCCGAAGTCCTCTACCGAGCAAGCGCTCAAGGGCTACGACTTTCTGAAATCCCACAGCTCCCGCAAAGCCTCGCGGAATTAAGCCGTCTGGGCGCGTTGGATCGCGCGGCCCGCTCCGGCTTGCGCCAGCACATAGAAATTCACGGACCCGTTTACGGGGAATCCCTTTTTTTTTCGGCCTGGGAAGCTCAAGGGCGGAGAGGAGGGGCCGAGCACCATGTTCACCATGACCAAGACTTGGGAAGGTGGTTCAAGCGGCTTCACCGGAATCTTCACTACACGACATTGGGCGACTACTTCGATCGCCTCCGTTTGCACGAGGCCATCTTTCCCGAGACCGCCTATCGGCTCGAAGGATTCACCATCAACCCCAAAAACAAAGAACTGGCTCCCGTGGTTTCCCAGCCCCATGTCGAAGTGGACACATCCCTTGCACCGGTTTCAAAAGACGAAACCGATGCCCTCATGGCCGGCCTTGGCTTTGCCCCCGTCCAGCTCCGCCACGATGGAATCCAGGACGATGGCTACTTCGCCTATGTGCACCCAGTCTCCGGCGTCCTTGTTTTTGATCTGCACGACGAAAATGTGGTCCGCCTATGCGGGACAGACGAACTCGTGGTGATCGACCCATTCATTTGCCTGGCCCGCCGGGGCACCTGGGCCGCTTTAAAACTCGCTGAGATCGGCCTTCCCGAGCCAGCAGACGACCAGTTAGGAGGCGTGGGAAAATCCCTCGAATGAACATCCAATCCACGCCACCTCGCATTTTTCGCTCTCTGCCGCTGGCTTATCGCGACTTGAACCTTTTGCCCCCGCGTCCTAACCTATGAGCGATGACTTGGATCGAAAACATCGAGAGATGGAGAAAGCTACCAGCCGAGGAGAAACTCCTTCGCCGCTGGCAGGCGATTCCTCGCGATGTGGCCCAGAGCATGGCCTTCGAGCGGGAGCCGGTGGAGCTGAGCCTCCTTCAAGGGATACTCGACCGGATCGAGCCACCCGATTTATTGAAACAACGCGTGGCATCCTCTCCTATTCCGAGATAGCGCCACTTCTTGCTGAGAAAGTTCCCGTATTGGGAACTTTTTTCTTGCCATACAAACCGATCGCCTCGATCTTGAAATGAGAGTCGTCGCCCGCAAAACCCTTCGAGATTTTTATGAAAAGCACGCCGCTGCCAAAGGCCCGCTTGAAGCTTGGTTCCATGAAGCCGAAGCAGCAAATTGGCGCGGGCCGCAAGACATCAAAAAACACTACCAACGCGCCGACATACTCTCCGGAAATCGCGTTGTCTTCGACATTAAAGGCAACACCTTCCGTCTCATTGTGAAAATCCACTACAACAGGAGCATCGTCTTCATCCGTTTTGTCGGAACCCACGCGCAGTATGACAAAATCGATGCCACAACCATCTGAAGTTATGAAACCAAAAATTCTTAAAACCGAAGCCGAATACAGCACCGCCTTGGCCAAGGTGGAGTCGCTTATGGATGCCAATCCCGGTTCCAAACAAGAAGAGGAGCTTGAGCTCTGGTCGTTGCTGGTCGAGCGCTACGAGCAGGAGCACCACCACATCGACTTTCCAGACCCCATCGAGGCCATCCGCTTCCGCATGGAGCAAGAGGGACTGCGACAAAAAGACCTCGCAAAATACTTCCCCGGGAAAAACCGCGTCTCAGAAGTTCTCAATCACAAACGCCCACTCAGCCTCGGCATGATCCGATCGCTTCACAACGGTCTGGGAATCCCAGCCCATGTTCTCCTGCAGGAATGCACTGCCTGAATCTCTTCCTTCCCGAGTCCCAATAATTCTGAAAATTGATTCGCTTCCGCTCACCCTACGGGCTGCTTTCAGCAGTCTTTCTCCGCTACGCTCCGATTCTGTCAAAAAAATGATCACTTGGAAACGAACACTCCGAACGGCCTCATCCGAGCGCTTTCTCGCGCAGCGCGAGGGCAGGGATGTTGCCGCAGTTGATCTCCACTATCTCGCGAATGGCACCGTTGCCGGAACAGTGATTTTGCTCAAGGACGGGGGATGGAATGAGTCTGATGTGCCAGCGCTTCTCGGTTCGCTGGACGAGGATTTTCTGCCCGATGTGGACCTCGATCATGGAAACCTCAACTACACCGTCGTCATAGGAGAAGTTCTCGGAAATTTCGAAGCGCAGAAAAAATGAGTAAATCCAAACAAATCACCATCACCGTCCAGGGAACAAAGATCGGCATACTGCCCCGTCCCGAGGGCGACTACATCTCGCTCACTGACATGGTGCGCAACTTCGACGGCGCTGGCGCGCTCATCGAACAGTGGCTAAAGAACAAAGACACTGTTCTGTTCCTTGGTGTCTGGGAGCGGATCAACAACCCGCATTTTAATTCCCCCGAATTCGAGGGAATTAGAAATGAGGCCGGACGAAACAGTTTCTTCCTTTCGGCCAAAAAGTGGATCCACCTGACAGGGGCCAAAGGGCTGATTGCCAGTGCCGGTCGATACGGCGGGACATACGCTCACAAGGATATTTAATAACCCTCATCCCCAATCCAACATTCAACATCGTCTTCAATCCACCATCCAAAATCCAAAATCTCCGCTTCCTTCACCCGCCACAGCGCCTACGGCGCTAATCCAAAATCTCCAAACTGTCCGACTCTGCTGTTTGCATCCCGCTGCCCGCTTGAAACTCTCTGATGTCCGACCCATTTCCCAACTCTGAAATCATTCTTTACCAAACGGAGGATGGCCGCACGCGCATCCAATGCCGGTTTGAAAATGAAACGCTATGGCTCACGCAGGCACTCATCGGCGAGCTTTTCGAGAAAGATGTGCGGACGATCAACGAGCACTTGGTAAATATTTTCGACGAGGGAGAACTGCGTCGCGAGGCAACTATCCGGAAATTCCGGATAGTTCGAACAGAGGGCAAACGGGAAGTGGCCCGCGAGATCGAGC
>JBILML010000051.1:0-9368 GCA_044375555.1 Terrimicrobiaceae bacterium | reverse complement strand
TCAAAAACTCCACACGGCCTGGGATCTCGCCTCGCTCCTGCGCCGCAAGCGCTTTGACGCCGGCTCGCTCGATCTCGAGTTTCCCGAGGTGAAGGTGCGGCTCGACGAACTCGGCAAGCCGATCCGGTTGGAGAAGGTGGAGAACGACATTTCGCACCAACTCATCGAGGAGTTCATGTTGCTCGCCAACGAACTCGTCGCCCGCGAACTCAAACACCAAAAGCAGCCGACTGTTTACCGAATCCACGAAAATCCCGATCCCGAAAAGCTACTCGAGTTCCGCGAATTCGCGGCTTCTCAAGGCATCCATGCCGGAGACCTCACCCAGCGTTCGGAAATCCAAAAACTCCTGCTCGCCGTGAAGGGCAAGCCCTTCGGCCCTGCCGTCAAAATCGCCCTGCTCAAGAGCCTCAAGCGCGCGCGGTATTTCACCGAGCCACTGGGCCACTATGGCCTCTCGAAAAGCGACTACACCCACTTCACGAGCCCGATCCGCCGCTACAGCGATCTCATAGTCCACCGAGCCCTCGAGCGGCGCTTGGGTCTCTCCAAAATCGGCCCGGATTCCAGCTCGCTCGGCGCGCTCGCGGAGCACATTTCGACCACCGAGCGCACGGCGGCCGATGCGGAAAAGGAATCCGTGCGACTCAAGAAACTGGAATTTTTCCAAATTCAAGCCGCCTCGGAGAAACGCCAGGCATTCCGCGCGGTGATCATGGATGCCCGGAATTTCGGGCTCTTTGTGGAACTCCCGGAGTTTTTGCTCACCGGTCTCATTCATATTTCCACGCTGGAGGGGGATTTTTTCGTCCACGACGCACCGCGGTGCCGCATCGTGGGGCGTCGCACGAAGAAGGTTTATCAGGTCGGCGACATCATCGAGGTGGCTGTCGATCGCGTGGACATGCTGAAACAGCAGGTGGATTTCAAACTCGCAAAGGACAGGGCATAACGCGCCTGGTTTTTTTCGGAGTTCGCAATAATAACGCCCTTGCATTCCGCACAAGCCTGAGGAAATCCTTTGCTTCCCGATATGCCTTCCGACCAGTCCCCCGTATGGCTGTTGAAAAAACATGGCTCTGGAAATGTCCATGGTCCTGTTCCTTTTGAGAAACTCCTCGAGTGGGCCGACGCTGCTCAGATCAATGCGCAGGACTCGATCTCGAACGACGGCAAGACTTGGACCAAGGCGCCGATGATCGAAGACCTCCGCATGGACTGGTTGATCGAGGTGAAAGGGAATCCGCTTTATGGCCCCACAAGTGCCGGGGCGATTTTGGAGTTTCTAAACATCGGCGAGATCGATGCCTCCACGCCGATCGTGAATTGCTGCACCGGGGAGACCATGAGCGTCGCGGAGTCTCCATTTTATCTGGAAGCCGATACGAGCCGCTTGATCAGCCGGGTGGCGGAACTCGAAAACGAACTGCGCATCGCGTCGGAAACCATCGCGAATCTGGAAGCCCGCATCGCGGCGCTTGAGGAAGCGAACTCCTGACTGGGGTCCATTGCCACTTGCGCGCAGCAGGCGCTTGGATGTTAATGGCGCACCATGATTGATAAAAATTACGCCCAGCCGGATGCCTTGGTCACGACGCAGTGGGTCTCCGAGCATTTGTCGGACTCCGGCGTCCGCCTTGTGGAGAGCAACGAGGACTACCTTCTCTACGACACCGGCCACATCCAGGGGGCTGTGCATATCGATTGGCGCGCAGACCTGCAGGACCAGACGATCCGCGATTATGTTTCCCCAAAACAATTCGCCGAACTTTGCGAAAGGCACGGAATTTCGAATGAGACGACGGTGGTTTTCTATGGCGATAAATCGAACTGGTGGGCTTGCTATGCGCTCTGGACCTTCCGGCTTTTCGGGCACGAAAAAGTGAAGATCATGGATGGTGGTCGCGACAAATGGGTCGGGGAAAATCGCCACCTCACTCGCGCTGTGCCGCATTTTGTGAAGGGTCGATACACTCCCGCAGCCGAACGCCGCGATGTCGAGATCCGTGCTTTCTACGACCAAGCCCTCGCCCACAGCCGGGCCGGACATGCGCTCATCGATGTGCGTTCCCCCGGCGAATTCCGAGGCGAAATCACCCACATGCCGGAGTATCCTCAGGAGGGAGTTCTTCGCGGCGGCCATGTCCCCGGCGCGGCAAGCGTTCCCTGGAAAATGGCGGTCAAAGAGGACGGCACTTTCAAGTCCGCTGCGGAGCTCCGTGCGATTTATGAGGAAGAGGCGGGGCTCATGCGCGGCCAGGATGTCATCGCGTATTGCCGCATCGGGGAGCGCTCGAGCCACACGTGGTTCGTCCTCACCTACCTCCTTGGATACAAAAATGTCCGCAACTACGACGGTTCCTGGACCGAATGGGGCAACCGCGTGGGTGCGCCGATCGAGCGAGGCTAAGCCATGGAATACCCCGAAAAGCTCGCCCAAATCGTCTCACTCTTCGAATCCCTGCCGGCTCCCGAAAAGCGCGAATCCCTGATTTCTTACGCCTCGGCAGCTGCGAAAAACGCCCCGCGCGATGGCGAGTCCTTCGATCTGGAAGATGTGCGCAAGGACGAGGAATGCACGGACACCGTTGGGGTTTTTCTGAAAATCTCGAGCACCCGCGCCTGCGAATTCCGCGTCACGCTTGGTCCGCAGGTGCAGACGCTCACAAAGGCGATGACCTCGATCCTTTGCAAGGGCCTTGCCGGTTGCACCCCGGAGCAGGTCTTGGAGATTCCGGCTGACTTCGTCCCGAAAATCGTGGGTGCCGACCTCGTGCGCCAGCGCAGCCAGACCGTTTACTACATTCTCACTCGCATGAAGGGGATCACAAAGGTTTGGCTGAACCGCCAGCGCGCGGCTCTTCATTGAGTCGCTACCCGCGCGGAAAGGTTTGAAAATCGGGAGCGCTGCGAGCAACCTCCACGCCCTATGAGCAAGGCAATCCTGTTGGTTAATTTGGGCTCCCCGGATTCGCCATCCGTTCCGGATGTGCGCCGCTACCTCAACGAATTTCTAATGGATGGCCGGGTGATCGATGTGCCGTGGATCCTCCGCCGCCTGATTGTGGGAATTGTTTTGATCAGTCGCCCGAAAGAATCGGGTCATGCCTACTCGACGATTTGGACTCCCGAAGGCTCGCCGCTCATTGTCGCCAGTCGCCATTCCCAGGAACTTCTCCAAAAGCGCGTCGATGTGCCGGTCGAACTCGCCATGCGCTATCAAAACCCCTCGATCGAATCGGCAATCAAAAACCTGAAAGCCAAAGGCGCGACCGAGGTTTTGCTGATCCCGCTTTTCCCGCATTACGCGATGTCGAGCTACGAAACCGCCGTCGTGCGCGTGAAGGAACTCGCCGAAAAAATCGATCCGGCCATGAAAATCGTGGTCCAACCTCCCTACTACGAGCGGGCCGATTACATCACCGCCCTCGCGGCGAGCATGGGCGAGCACCTCGCGGGGGGATTCGATCACCTGCTTTTTAGTTTTCACGGCATCCCCGAGCGTCACATCAAAAAGTCCGACCCCACCCATTCGCACTGCCTCAAGGTCCCCGATTGTTGTCACACGCCCTGCGCGGCAGCTCACGAGGTTTGCTACAAGCACCAGTGTATCGTCACCGCGGAAAAGTGCGCAAAAGCCGCCGGCGTTCCCGAGGGAAAGTGGTCTGTTTCTTTCCAGTCACGCCTCGGTCGCGACCCGTGGCTGAAGCCCTACACGGACTTTGAATTCGAGCGTCTCGCGAAGGAGGGCGTTCAACGCATCCTCGTGATGTGCCCGGCGTTTGTTTCCGATTGCCTCGAGACCCTCGAGGAAATCCGCATTCGCGGAATGGAGACTTTCGTGGAAGCCGGCGGGAAGGAATTGGAGCAGATCCCCTGCCTCAATGATCACCCGCTCTGGATCGATACGCTCGAGGCGATGTCGCACGAATTCCTCACGAAAAATTGACGCCTCACGCGCGCGTCGGCGCGTTTTGGAAGAACGAACCCGCGTTCGGCGCGGAGGTCAGCGTGACGATTCCTTGAAGCCGCTCGGCGATGATCGCCTCGCATCGCTCCAACTCCTCGTGTCGCTGGCGAAGGGAGTCGTCGGCGATGCCTTGGAGGTCATCTACATTGTAGAGATAAACGCTATCAAGGAGGTTGATTGAGGGATCAATGTCACGGGGCACGGCGATGTCGATCAGCAGGAGCGCGCGGCCGTGGCGGCGCTTCAGGATTGGCTCCAAGCGCGCACGGTCGAGGACATATCCGGGCGAAGAGGTGCTGCTGATCACGATATCGAGTCGCTCCAACTCGCGTTCCCAGTTTTCAAAAGGAATCGATCGACCACCGAGCGTGTCGGCCAAAGCTTGGGATCGCTGACCGGTGCGGTTGGCAACAACAACGCCCCGCGCGCCACGCGAGAGAAGAGCGCGGGCGGTTTTCTCGCTCGTATCCCCGGCACCGATGACGAGAACTTCCTGCTCGGCGAGGGAATTGAAAATGTGCTCGGCCAACCCCACCGCCGCTGAGGCGACGCTCACACAACCACGCTGGATTTTGGTTTCGGTGCGGATCTGCTTCGCCGCTTGAAACGCTCGTTGGAAGGCGCGGTTGAGTCGCCCGCCTGTGTGACCGTTCTCTAAAGCAACTTGGTAGGCTTGCTTCAACTGCCCGAGGATTTCCGTCTCGCCCATCACCATCGAGTCGAGCCCCGCCGCCACGCGGAAAAGGTGGCGAAGGCTGTCCGGCTCGGTGAGCGTGTAGAATTCCGTGCCAAGCGGACCTTTGTGTCCATGGAACTCAGTGAGAAATTCCCGCACCGTCGAGAAGCCCCTCGTTGCATCGCTATTGGCGGCGACGGCGTAGATTTCGACCCGGTTGCAGGTCGAGAGGATCACGGCTTCCTCGATGTTTCCGCTCCGCCGGAGAATTTGAAGCGCCTCGGGAATCCGCGATTCGGCAAATGCGAAACGCTCGCGCATCTCGACCGGTGAGGAATGATGGCTCAGCCCCAGCGTGACGATCATGGGTTGTGAAGGGACGACAGCAGGTTGGTTCCCCAGAAGGTGAGCAGAAGAAAAGCGAACACCCCGGCCACGGCATAGGCGAAGTGCCGCCCGGCCAGATCAAAGCGCCAGCGCCCAGCAATCAAGGCGAGATAGGCAAACCACAGAAGCCCCGACCATTTCACCTTCACATCCCCAAAATACGAGATTCCCTCTTGCCTTGGAATCCATGCTCCGGCGAGAAGTCCCAGCGAGAGCATCACAAACCCCGCCACCACGAGGCCCGAGGCCACCCGTTCAAGGCGCTGGATCGGCGGCATCACTGAGAGAACCGCCGAGAGTTTCTTGAGCTTTAGATTGTGATCCTGCGTCAGAAACATGATGGCCGATACCGCCGCCATCCCAAATGCTCCGTAAGCCAGAAGAATCATCGCCGCATGGATGCTCACGAGCCAGCCGGAGAATTGCGGAGCCCCGGTCGGCGCCGTATCCAGCGCAGGCATGAGTGCGAAAACCCCCATCGCAAAAAGCAACGGCGAGGCAAACGCCGCAATGAACCGCAGTCGGCTGGAAATGCCCAGTCCCAGGCAGGCCACAACCAGCCCCCAGCAGACAAAAAGCATCGCCTCGAAAAGGTTGTTCACCGGGCACGCGTTGATGGAAATGCCCCGCAAAAACATCGCCCAACTCTGCAGCAAGAACGCAGCCACCAGCAGAAAATACCCGACACGCGCATCACGCAAAAAACCCCGACGCCAAAGAAACAACGAGTGAATCATCCCGCCGCCGTAGCAAACGACAGCTAATAAAAAGACATTTCTCGCAGTGAACCAATCCACCCCCGAACGCTAGTCCCTCCAATCGGAGGCGATCAATACGCAAGTCGGGGTGCGAAGTTTTCGGGAAAATTTAAAAAGGCCCGTGCCGGACAAAATGAACTCTCATGTTTTCGAGTGGATGTTCGAAGTCGCTTATGTAGGTCAGGCGTCCCGCCTGACATCGGAAATCAAACGCCTGCAGGCGAGACGCCCGCGCTACATTACAGAAGCCAAAATCAACCGGCTTTTTTGTATCCCCACCCGGCGTGGTTGATCGAGGGGAGCAACCCTATTCCGCAACATTTCGAAACCATTTTTGGGGAAAGCCGGTCATGCTTTTTAAAACCTTGTCCGTATGAATGAGCGTGAGTCCTTTTTCTTTGGCAATCGCTGCCAGCGTGCGATCCACCAAATCGCCATGCGCCCAATCCCACAGCCCGGCAGTCATTGCAACGGCGGAATCAGGCATCTCCATCACAAAGTTTTGCAAGGAATGTGCCACCCACTTTTGAGGGTCAGGAACTCCCTGTAATCGCCCCCTTTGCCACTTGAAACAAATTTCCGAAACACTCAAAGGACAAATGTGGAACTCCTCCACTTCGTTATTCAGAAAATCCCGCAAGGATTGGCTCATCGGAAGACCGTGGTAGCGGCGAAACCAAACGCCGGTATCAAGCAACGCTTTCATTCGAGAGGGAATCAAACGCCGGCTCATCCAAATCCACACCAGTCAACAAGTCCCAGGAAAACGGCGTAGGAGAAACCGGAGGAACACATTTCAGAACAGGCTTTAATACATGTAAGACAATCACATCCCCAGTGGACATGACTTCCAAGGCATCTCCGGGCTTCACGGATTTTGGCAATACGACTCGACGCTTTTGATCAACAATCAGCTTCATGCGTGGGATAATCCCACATTTTTCCCGAGTATTCAACCAAGGTTTTTTACGATGCCGTCAGGCGCGCCCCGCTTCTGTGGTAATACCAAAGGCAAAAAGCTTTTGGACTTTCCGAGGAGGGCGCTGCTTGTCAGCGCCGGATCAGTCCGTTTTCTGAAGCGATTCAGGACCTGACAAGCAGGTCCCTCCTGCTTGTTCGTTGGAATTCAGAGTTTAGGAATAAATCACTGATCCCGATAATGAATCCAAAAGCAAAGAGCCGTTGGTATAACAAGCCATTCATGCCAATGTCTTCAAGATTGTGGATTTTCGAAGGCTCTCATGGAGGTCAGGCTTCTCGCCTGACAACGAATGACTTACGATCGCAGGCGGGACGCCTGCGCTAGTGTGCCCGGCATGGGCATGAACAAGTCAGAAAAAAAAATGAAATAGAAAGAAATGACCGGAAGCAGTGACAGCAACCGTAGCGAAAGCCAAGGCGGGTTCCGCGAGGGACTCAGCACGAAAGAAGGCCGTAGCAAAGGGAACGACCGTAGGAACACGAACAGGCAGAGAGGCTGGATGCGGGAGATAAGCGTGCTAGGAAACGCGAAATCCAAGAGTCACCGAAAGACGCATCAAGTAGAGCCTGACGGCACGGGACCAAAGAGAATGTTCACGCACCTTACCCGGGGAGATCTCCGCTGCGAAAGCGGTGGAGAAGTCAGCAGAGGCCGTAGTAGTGAAGAGAGCCGTGGAAACACGGAAGGAGCGAAGGGCCAAAGAACCAAGAGAGGGCCATCGGCCAACCATCCGGCAGGAAGTCGGCAAGAAGGCAGTCGAAACAATCCGGGCGTTGCAACATCGGCAACCACTCGGGCTGGTGGAAAGAGAGTCGAAGGTGGAATCCTTCAAAGGCACTTAGCCCACGACTGTCGAGTCGAAGCCGCCGCGAAAGGAGGCGTCAGATGAGGCCCAATGAAGCAACCATGGAAGCACCGAAGCCCACATTGGCAGCGGTGCTTGAAAAGGAAAACCTCAACAGAGCGTGGGAGGCGGTGCGAGCCAACAAGGGCGCACCTGGACCTGACGGACGGGACATCGCCAGTTCGCAAGCCCACATGCGGGAGAACTGGGAAAACATCGAAGCCAAACTGAGAATCGGGGAATACCGCCCCGGACCGGTGCGGGCGGTGACGATCCCGAAAGCCAACGGAGGGGAACGCACACTGGGCGTGCCCAACATCCAAGACCGCCTGATCCAACAAGCCATCCACGGGAAGCTGAGCGAGCGGTGCGAACCGTTTTTCAGCGAAAACAGCTACGGCTTCCGCCCGAACCGGAGCGCGCATGAAGCGGTCCGAGCGGCGCAGGAGTTGGTCAAGCAGGGGAAAAGGTATGTGGTGGACATCGACCTGAAGTCGTTTTTCGACGAGGTCAACCACGACAAGCTGATGCACCTGCTCGACGAGCATGTTGAAGACAAAAGCCTGAAGAAGTTGATCGGAGCGATCTTGAGAGCGCCCGTGCAACGACCCGACGGCAGCCGATACAAAAGGGGCAAAGGAACGCCGCAAGGTGGCCCGTTGTCCCCGCTGCTGGCGAACATCTATCTCGACCCGCTGGACAAGGAGCTGGAGAGCCGAGGGCTGTCGTTCGTGCGCTACGCCGACGACATCGCCATCTTCGTCACCAGTCCCCGAGCGGCCGAGCGAGTGTTGGCCAGCATTACGGAGTGGATAGAAAAGCACTTGAAAGTGCCTGTGAACCGCGAGAAGAGCGGCAATGGACCGACCGGAGAAAGCGCACTACTCGGCCTTCGACTGGAAGAAGACGGAACGATCTCGATCGCGCCGAAAAGCATCCAGCGAATGAAAGCCAAAGTGCGCGAACTCTGGGAAGCCCGCCAAAGCCTGAGCAGCGAGCAACTGCGCGACCAATGGCGGGACTACATCCAAGGATGGTGGAACTACTTCAAGCTGGCCGAAAGGCGGTGGGGAGTGGAAGACCTGAGCGGATGGATCCGCCGCCACATGCGAAAGTGCTTCTGGCTACGCTGGAGCACACCCAAAGGGCGGCTCAACGCCCTACGCCGCCTCGGCGTAGGACCAAGGGCGTGCGGTCTGGCCTACAGCGGGTTGGGAGCATGGCGGATAGCCCGGCTACGGCAAATGAATCAGGCCCTATCCAACAAGCGACTTCAACAATACGGGTTCATCTTGCCATGGACCTTCGCGGAGGGAGCAGAGAAATGCTGACCTCCGCCGGGTTCAACCGCCGGATGCGGAAAACCGCATGTCCGGTGGTGTGGAAGGGCTGCGGGGTGAAACTCCCCTCAGCCCCATCCAATCTTGAGGGTGCCGCCCTAGGAAAAAGGTCCCACATAAACACATATATTTGTATTTTCAGAATTGTTTTCATAAAGGGGTAACCGCAAGAACCGGTTTGGGCTTGTGTGGAGTGGAATTTTGTAGAAATTTATTCATGTGGTTCTGAAATTTCTATGCGGTTAAAAATCAACGGTTACATTTTGCTCTTCACCCGGGCGGATTGAGGTGGCCCCCGAAAATCGGACCAGCGGTTAAGAGATAAAAGCGGTGGTTGGAGGAGGTCAAAAAACCTAAAACCAACCATTGAAATGAAAGCCAAACGCAGAAGACACGATAGCGCCTTCAAGG
>JBILML010000029.1:0-33006 GCA_044375555.1 Terrimicrobiaceae bacterium | reverse complement strand
GGTCGCAACGGTCTTTCGGCGCCGACCCGCTGCTGCTGCGCAGCAGCAGCGGGTCTCTTCTGGTTGCCAACCGCATCTGCGGCCAGCGAACAGAAAATAGCACAATTTAAAGAAACAAGGGTCGCCTCGCCGAGCGGACCCAAGCTTCAGGCGCAAACGCGCCGTCTCCCCCCAACCCAAATCCTCCCGCAGAGGCGCAGGGACGCGGAGGAGGGGATTTTTGGAATACTCGGGATTCTGCCACGCCGCGCTGAGATTCGAGTAAGCCAAGGACTCACACGAAGGCACGAAGCCACGAAAAAAATCCGTTGTAGCAACTGCGGTCCTTTGCCGTTTGGGAACAGCCCGCGAATGATGCGAATCCGCGCGAATCGAAAAAACAAGGTAGGGTCGCCTCGCCGAGGGGACCCAAGCTTCAGGCGCGAACGCGCCGTCTCCCCCAAAACCCAAATCCTCCCGCAGAGCCGCCGAGGCGCAAAGAGAACAAGAAATTGTAGCTTCCCTGTTCAGCTGAGGTGTGGCGTCCGGGCAACGCCGACACCTTTTTGATATGTGAATGTGACGGATAGACCCCTTTTCCCCGGCAATATCTTCACCCGCGAAATCGCCGCCTATCTCGAGACCTACCCGAAGGTGGATTTCCGGGATTGAGTTACCGTTTTTGGGTGTTGTTTTTTTGGGTTGACCAAGCCAACAACGCTGATAAAAAGTCAACTTCTATGAAGCTACTCACTCTACTTGGAATTGTAATGTGTGCATTTGCCATGGACGCTAGCGCGCAAGCGGCCTACGCAGGTAAATATTGGGTCGTTTGCTCTTGGGGGACAGGGGATTTAGCTGGTCTCGGTTCAAGTGGTCCGGCAACAGTTACAAAATCTGGAAAGGTTGTTATTACTCAATTTTTTGGTGATGATAGTAGTGGTTCAATCAATGCGTCGATAAGTAAAAAAGGGGTTCTCAAACTTGCCTCTCCAAATGTTGGAAGCGCCCAAATTTTTAGCTCGGGGAAAAAACATTTTGCTAGCGGTGTTGTAGGCGTTGCTTATGATGGCTACTCCTCTGGAGGGATTACAACATTTTCAAATGTTTATCTTCCGTAGCTAAATTACAAATATTAAGTGCGCCTTAAAAAGGTATTTATAATAGCAGGATGCGCTGCTTTTGTGTTTTTTTCTCTGGCAATTGTTTTAAACTCTTCTCATGAGAAGTCCGTAACCAGTAATAAGACTGAGCCTCCTTTTCTATCAGTTAGTCATCCTAACATTTCATCTGGAATAACATATTCTGATGAAAAACCTCGTTTTAATTCGCTTAAAAACCTTAATCATATCGGATTTGAGGAAGACCAATCCCTACCCATAGAGTGGGAAGAACCATTCTTGGACATAATGACCAAGGATGGTCAAAGTATGGATGAGCGAAATTCTCGACTGATAGATTTAGCTACTAAAACTGCTGTAGGCGTTCCGCAGGTCCAAGATGAGTGCATGAGGCACCTTGCCTATGGACTTCGAAGCGATCAGAAATCAGAATTCTATGCTCTTGTTATAAATAAAAATATTCCTAAAGAGATTAGAAAGCGTTTTTTGGGATTTATTTTTGATATGGGCCGAAGTGATGAACTTATTGCTTGGCTGTGTCGGTCATTGCGAACACATGGGGATGTCGAAATAATATCCTTCGCTAAACAGCGAATTCATAACTTCGATGAACTCTAGAAAATAAGAGTTTTTGGTTTTAAAATCTCATTTAGTTTTCGGCAAATATGTAACTCGCACTCACGGCAGCGGGGCGTAGTGGCCTTCTAGGATGACGATGGAGCGGGGTTGGAGCGGGTAGATGCTCATGTGCTCGAAGACAAGCGGTGGGGTTTTGCCGTGGGAATATGTGGTGTCGATGAGGAGAGACCAATTCACTTCGCGGCGGCGTGCGCCGAGGCGGAAGGGTATGACGGCATTGCGGGCGTTCATAAGAATAAGGAAGGAATCGCCGCGTATCGCTTGGCCGTGTTCGTCGCTTTCGGTGATCTGGTCACCAACTAGGCCCATGCCGAGGCTGCAGGCGTGGGTGCAGGCCCAATCGACATCCGACATCTCGGCGCCATCGGGCCGGAGCCAGTAGATATCCTTGATGTCGGTGCCGTGGATGGCGCGGCCTTGGAAGAAGTGGCGGCGGCGGAAGACGGGTTGGGCGCGGCGGAGCTTGATGAGCGAGCGAACAAATTCGAGGAGGTCGAGGCGTTCGGCATCAAGTGTCCAATCGACCCATGAGAGGGCGTTGTCCTGACAGTAGGCGTTGTTGTTTCCAGACTGGGTGCGGCCGAATTCGTCGCCGGCGAGGAGCATGGGAACGCCTTGGGAGAGGAAAAGAATCGTGAGGAAATTCCTGCGTTGGAGGGCGCGGAGAGCAAGAATCCCGGGATCGGTGGTGGGGCCTTCGGTGCCGCAATTCCAACTATCGTTCAAGTCGCTGCCGTCTTTGTTTTGCTCGCCGTTGGCTTCATTGTGCTTTTGGTCGTAGGTGACGAGGTCGGTGAGGGTGAAACCGTCATGGCAGGTGATGAAATTCAGGCTCGCGTGGGGGCGGCGCCCATTGTGGAGGTAGAGGTCGCTGCTGCCGGCGAGGCGGGTGGCGAGTTCGCTGACACTGGTGCCGGTGCCTTTCCAGAAACGGCGAATGCAATCGCGATAACGGCCGTTCCATTCAGTCCAGAGCACGGGGAAATTGCCAACTTGGTAACCATTTGGGCCGAGGTCCCAGGGTTCCGCGATGAGTTTCACATTCGAAAGGACGGGGTCTTGGTGGATGATATCGAAAAAGGAACCCAGGCGATCGACCTCCCACAGTTCGCGGGCGAGGGCGCTGGCAAGATCGAAGCGGAAGCCGTCCACATGCATCTCGAGGACCCAGTAGCGAAGCGAGTCCATGATGAGTTGGAGCACGCGGGGGTGGGCGACATTGAGCGAATTTCCGCAGCCGGTGAAGTCGATGTAGCGCGAGCGGTCGGCGGCATCGAGACGGTAGTAGCTGGCGTTATCGATTCCGCGCAGGGAGAGAAGGGGACCGGTGTGGTCGCCCTCGGCGGTGTGGTTGTAGACGACATCGAGCACAACCTCGATGCCTGCACCGTGGAGGGAGCGCACCATTTCCTTGAATTCGGTAACGGCATTTTCGGGTCCACTGGAGCAAAAGCGCGGGTCGGGCGCGAAGTAGCCGAGGGTGTTGTAGCCCCAATAATTCGAGAGGCCGCGATCCGCCAAATGCTTTTCGTCGGCGTGGAAATGGATCGGCAGGAGTTCGACAGCGGTGATGCCGAGGCTTTGCAGGTGCGAGATGGAAGCTTCGCAAGCGAGGCCGGCATAGGTGCCCCGGAGTTTTTCGGGAACCTCGGGGTGACACTTGGTGAAGCCCTTCACATGAAGTTCGTAGAGGATGGTTTCGTGCCAGGGTGTGTTTGGCGGCGGGGTGCCATTCCAGTGGAAAGTGGGATCGTGCACGCGAGCCAGGGGAGCGCACGGGGCGGTGTTCGCCGCAGGATCGAGAAGTCGAGGGTCCCATTGAAAATCTCGCGCGATGGATTTTGCATAGGGATCGAGGAGGATTTTGTTCGGGTTGAAATACTGGCCGTCGGCTGGGGCATTCGGGCCGTGAACGCGGTAGCCGTAGATGAGGCCGGGTCGTGCGCCGTGGAGGTAGCCATGCCAGACTTGATTGGTTTTTTCCGGCAGGGAAATGCAGCGCGCCTCGGTGGATGAGTCGGGGGAGTCGAACAAGCAGAGCTCGACCTGTGTGGCATTTTCAGAGAACAGCGCAAAATTCACGCCCTTGCCATCCCAGGTCGCGCCGAGGGGGGCGGGCTTGCCGGGCCAGATCGTGTGGTGGTTGATCATCTTGCTGGCCGAGAGCGTGGAGCGGGAAGCCAAGGAGGGGAATGGGGACATCCCAGCACGCCGAACTTGAGGCTTCGGTCGGGGCGTGTTACCCGTTGTTGCAAGGGGCTCGGTTTTTTAAAACTCGGAGCGCCTTTTTCCTAAGCACCCGTAGCTCAGTGGATAGAGCACCGGTCTTCTAAACCGATGGTCGCTGGTTCGATCCCAGCCGGGTGCGCCAGTTTTTTTATTCGGCGGTGCGTTTGCGGCCGAGGAGGATTCCGCAGGCGAGTGTGATCAGGCAGGTGATCGGGTAGAGCCAGGCGAAATTGAATTTCGGACGAAGCGCGGCGGCATGTTCGGGGGTGAGGACTTGGAAGGCGGCGAGGATATTGTAGAGGTCTGGTCGGACCCAGAGGACGAGGAGAATCGACAAGGCGGAGCCGATCAACACGCCGCGGATGTCGCGTCGGATGGGGCTCAGGGCCAGCAGAAAGGCGCCGAGCATGGGGCCGTAGGTGTAGGTAACCATTCCGAAGGCGAGGCTGAGGAGGTTGATTTCGCCGCGCACGGCTTGGAGGCCGATCGCCACGGCGATGAGAGCGAGTCCCCACAGGACGACGCAAACTCGCGATTGGCGGACGAGTTTTTGCTGGTCCGTATTTTCAATGCCGTTCTTGGCGTGGACAAGCGAGAGGGTGGTTTGCGAGAGGGCGGCGAGGGCGGAGTCGAGGCTGGAAATGGCGGCGGCAAAGGCCCCGGCGAGGATCAGGCCGGTAAGGCCGGGCGGGAGGACGGTGGTAATCCAGACGGGAAAAACAGAGTCGGGGTCCTTCGCAAATTGCGCGGCCTCGATGGCGCTGGGCGGGTGCTGGATGTAGTAGACGAACAGAGCGGCGCCAACGAGAAGCATGAGGACGGTGACCAAAAGCGAAATGCTGCTGGCGATGATGGCCTTCGAGGCGTCGGCGGCGGAGCGGCAGCAAAACATGCGCTGGGCATTGAGTTGATCGGTGCCGAAGGCGGCGAGATTTTGGAAGGGCATGGCGAGCAGGCCGACCCACAGCGTGAATTGCACATCGGGGTTGGTGCTGAGGTCGAGGAGCCTCAATTTTCCTGCGTCTCCGGCCGATCGGAGGATTTCGGCGAAGCCGCCATCGATCTGGTAAATCATCACGCCAAGCGCCGTGAGGCCGCCGCCGATGAAAACGAAAAATTGGATGACATCCGTCCAAATGACGGTGGTCATGCCGCCCATGAGGGTCCAGATGATGGCAAAGACTCCAATGACGGCGATGCACCATTCGAAAGGCAGGCCGGTGACGGTCCAAAGAATCAGCGCGGTAACGAGCAGGCGGACGCTTTGGCCAAGGATCGATCCCAGAAAGAAGAGCCAGGTGGTGAGTGTGCGGGCGCCGGCTCCGAGGCGGGATTGCATGTAATCGTAGGGGCTGAAAATCCCCCGCTCGTAGAAAACTTTTACGAACCATATGCCAACGATGAAGCGGGCCATGATGGAGCCAATGCCCCATTGCAGATAGGTGAAATCGCCGTTGGCGGCGAAGACCATCCCGGGCACGCCGACGAAAGTGATGGCGCTGATCTCGGTGGCAACGATGGAGCCGGTCACGGCGGGCCAGGGAAGTGAGCGGCCGGCGAGGAAGAAATCCTTCATCGTGGCCTGTGATCCGCGCAGGCGGTGGCCAATCCAAGTAGTGAGCGCGAGGTAGGCGAACAGGACCGTCCAGTCGATCCAGAGGAAGTGAGTGTGGATGCCTTCCATCGAATCAGGCGCGGAGGGTCTTGATCAAAACAACGGAGTTGCGCCCGCTAGCCTCGTATTTTTTCAGGCGCGCGGGGGGAAGGGTGGTGGGTTCGGCAGCGGAGAAGCCGCCTTTTTGCTGAAGGTAGTTGAAGGCCTGGGTGGAGAGTGCGAAGAGGGTCTTCACGCCTTTCTCGCGGGCGAGATTTTCGACAAAGGCCATGAGCTTGCGTCCGTAGCCTTGGTTCTCATGGGACTTGCCGACATGCAGGCAGGCGAGTTCGGCCGATCCGTGCTCGGGGTAGATATGCAGGGCGACGCAGGCGACCGGAGTGCGGTCGATTTCGAGAAGCCAGTAGTCGCTGAGCGATTCGAGGATTTCGGTGCGGGAGCGCCGGACGAGTTCCTCGTTCTGCACCGACTGGCGGATGAGAGAAATCACGGCGCGGACATCCTTTTTGAAGATGCGGCGGATTTGCTGATATTCGTTCGAGTAAACCATCGTGCCGATGCCTTCGTGGCTGAAAATCTCACTGAGCAGGGCTTCGTTGATTCCACCGTCGAGCACATGCGCTCGGGCGACGCCTTGGCGGCAGGCGCCGGCGCTGTTTTCCAGCTTCGAAATGATGCCTGGGGTGAAATCGGATTTCCGTTTTTTCACGAGTTCCTCGGCCTCGGAGATCGCCAACTGCCTAGGCAAGGTAGCGGGGGTCTCGAAGGCATGGCCAGGGGCGAGGTAGAGGATTTTCGCGGCGTTGAGTTCCACGGCGACTTCGAGCGCGGTGCTGTCGGAATTCACGCGATAGGTGCGGCCTTCGCCGTCGAAGCCGAGCGGCGGCACGACGGGGATGATGCCTTCGTCGAGCAGGAGCTTGAGGGCTTTCACATCCACGCGCTCGACCCTGCCGGTGAATTGTTGGTCCACCCCGGCAAGGATGCCGGTGGGATGGGCAATGATGGCGTTGATGTAGGCGGCGCGGAGGTCGACCGAGCTGAGGCCTTCCATGATCTCGTTGGTGAGACGAATCGCGGCGTCGATACTGACTTGGAGTGTCGGCTCGTCGGTGATGCCAATGCCATCGGAGTTCGTGATCGCGAGGCCGCGTTGTTTGGCGAGGTTTTGGATTTGGTGACTCGCGCCGTGGACGAGGACGACTTTGATGCTGAGAGAGCGCAGCACCGCAAGGTCGAGTAGGAGGTTTGGAAAATTCTCGGAGGCCGCGACCTCGCCGTCGATCGCGACCACGAAGATGCGCTCGCGGAAGAGCGGGACATATTGGAGGATTTCGCGCAGGTCGGAGACTTTCACAGCAGTGGTGTGGGCATTTAGCAGATGAGTCGTCCGCGCACACTAGAAAATGTGGCGATGTTTGGACGGTATCCAAAAACTCCTTATTGGAATCCGCGCGCTCCTCGGCTAAGGGGTTGGTTCGTGCAAGAACTCCGCACCAGACGCCGCCGCAATCCTGACACTTGGCATAAGGCCAATCGCATGATTTCTGGGTTCATTCTTTTGGGCGTGTTGTTGGTCATCCTTGCTTCCTTTTATCCCGAGTGGGTGCGCTACAATTCGCTTGCTTCGGAACTCGATGAAAAGCGTGCCATCCTCCAAGCTCAGGAACTCGATCGCGACCAGCGGGAGCGCGAGGTCCATTTGCTCCAGACCGATCCGGAATATGTCGAGATCATCGCGAGAGACAAAATCGGAGTGATGAAACCCGACGAGCATGTTTTCCGCTTGGACGCGCCAGTTGCTTCCGAGTCTTCGGTGCGCGCCGTTCCAGCCGCCCCTTGATTTCCTTTGCCCGTTCGGTGCGGGCTGATAGCGTGCCGCCCTTCTCATGAGTTTCGATCTTCAAACTTTGGATACCTCCGCTCTTCAAGGCCGTCTGGCCTCGTTGCGGAGGTTTCTTTGACTTACCGGCCCTGACCCAACGCCTCTCCGAAATCGAGGCAAGAATGTCCGCTCCGGATTTTTGGGATAACCGCGAGCGTGCGCAGCGCGATGTGGCTGAGGTTTCCTCGCTTCGCGGGAAAATCCAGCCCATGCAGGCTCTCGAGTCCCGCGCGGCGGATCTCGAGGTTTTGCGCGAACTGGCTGCCGAGGAGGCTCCGGAAAACCGCGCGACGGCCGAGAAGGAGGTCGTGGCAGAGTTCGATTCCATTTCCAAGGACCTCGACAAATTTGAGATCAAGGCCCTGCTTTCCGGGGAGTATGATGGCTGCTCGGCGTTTCTCTCGATCAACGCCGGCGCGGGCGGCACGGAATCTTGTGATTGGGCTGATATGCTCCTGCGCATGTATCAGCGATGGATGGAGCGGCACGGGCTGAAATTCGCCATTACCGACATCCAACTCGGCGACGAGGCCGGCATCAAATCCGCCACGCTGCATGTCACCGGCGAGAATGCCTATGGCTACCTTCAGACCGAGCGCGGGGTTCACCGTCTCGTCCGGATCTCGCCATTCGACTCGAATAAACGCCGCCACACTTCGTTTGCCGGAGTCGATGCCGTTCCTGAAATCGAGGATGTGCCGATCGAGGTGAATGAAGCCGATATCAAGCTCGATACCTTCCGAGCTGGCGGCAAGGGCGGGCAGAATGTGAACAAGGTCGAGACCGCCGTGCGTCTCACGCACACGCCTTCCGGAATTGTCGTGGCCTGCCAGGCCGAGCGCAGCCAGGGCCGCAACCGCGAGCTGGCCCTCCAGATGCTCAAGGCGAAACTTTTCCAAATCGAAAATGACAAAAAGCGCGCCGAAATTGACCGTCAATACGGCGAGAAGGGCGATGTGGCCTGGGGAAACCAGATTCGCAGCTATGTCTTCCAGCCCTATCAGATGGTGAAGGATCTTCGCACCGGTGTGCAGAGCAGCGACATCCAAGCCGTGATGGATGGAGAGATCGATGCCTTCATCGAGGGCAAACTCCGCGGCCTCACCTACAAAAAAGGCGCTTCAACCAATGACGAGGATTTGGAGGAATAATCTTGGCACTACTTGCCGGAGCTATCCGAATAAAATTCAAAATCCTTCTTGTCCCGGTGGCATCTGATCTTTAGAAACCTGCCCCACCTGCTCCTCCACTTTAATGGCAAAAATCCTCACCATCGCGACGATTGCACTGGCAACAATCACAGCGTTACTCGGGCTTCTTAACAGGAATACGCTCGTTCAAACAAAGACCGACCTGGCCACTTCTCAAGGCGAGGTCGCTGCCACTAAAAAGTCACTGGAGGAAACGAATACCAAATTAGCGGATTCGCAAAAGTCAGTTGCCGAATGGACTTCAAAAAATGAAGCCTCCCAAGCCGAAGTCGCCAAGCTCAAGGCCGAAGTCGAGTCCAAGCAGTCCGATATTGAATTAGCGAAAACCCAGCAAAACACGATCAACACTGAGAATGAAATGCTGAAGGGCCAAGTCGCCGATTTGAAGACGGAGGGCGAGAAGCTTAATCAGGAGATCACGACTCTGAAAGAAGAGCCGGTCCGAGAGGATTTGGAGCAAAGCAAAATCAAGGTGACTGAGCTTGAGACTCTCAACGAGCAACTCACCGCAAATCTCGAGTCGACCAAAAGTCGTGCGAATGATCTCGAGTCTCAACTCGCTGAGAAAAAGCGCGTGCAAAAAGCCAACGACCTCTCCGGCCGAATCCTTGCAGTGAACGAAGCCTGGAATTTCGTGGTGCTCAATGTTGGCGACAAAAGCGGAATTGCGAGCAATACAGAACTTCTCGTCAAGCGTGGCAACACGCGGATCGGCCGGGTTCGCATCACCTCGGTGGAGCCCGCTTCGTCCATCGCGGACATTATCCCTGGAAGCCTTGTCAACGGCCTTAGCATCCAACCCGGCGACTATGTGGTGACCGAATATGTTGCGAACTAGCCTCCTGATTTTAGCCGCCGCCCTCTTGCTTGGAGGGTGTGCACTCGATGAAAAAAGCGCCGCTCACGCGGAAGGCACTCTGCCATGGAATCGCCCCCAATCCTGGGAAGGCGCTGGAGCCATGGGTGCTGCCATGCAGGGCACGCCCTAAGTTTTTCCAAATCCTCGCTGCTATCGCGCAGGTCAGGAAATTTTCACAAAGTGGCTGCCGGGTCGTTGCCGAACGAGTTTTTTCAACTCCAACGCAAACAGCGTTGAGGAAACCGTCTGGCTGGGTAATCCTGAGCGCTCGATGATTGTATCGATGTGCGCTTCATCGTCTCCCAGAGCGGCGTGAACCTGTTGCTCGTTTCCTGAAAGCTCCGGCGCGCGAACCGGAACGAGTTGGGGTTTCTCGGCAAAAAGAATCCCCATGTCATCGAGGATGTCGGCGGCGCCGGTTACAAGTTTCGCGCCTTGTTGGATCAGGCGGTTCGAGCCGATGGCATTCGGGTTGTCGATTCGTCCCGGCACGGCGTAGATCGATCGGCCCTGCTCGCCAGCCTGATTCGCACTAATGAGGGCGCCGCTGGTCGCGCCAGCCTCGATCACGAGAACGCCGAAGGAACATCCTGAGATAATGCGATTCCGCATGGGGAAGGTTTGGCGATCCGCTTTCACTCGCATCGAGAACTCGGTGATGACGGCGCCGCTGGTGGCGATTTTTTCGGCGAGGGTTTTGTTTTCCGGAGGGTAAAGCTCGAGCAATCCACTTCCGAGCACAGCGATCGTCCGGCCCTTCGCCGCGAGGGCGGCTTGGTGCGCGGCGGTGTCGATGCCCCGCGCAAGGCCACTCACGACAGTGACTCCGGCGTAGGCGAGTTGGTAGGAAAGTTTCTTGGCGCAATCGCTCGCGTAGTGGCTCGGCTTGCGCGTGCCGATCACTCCGATCGCATGGCGGTCGCGCTCCAGAATGTCTCCGAGGATGTAGAGCACGGTCGGCGGGTCGTGGATTTCGCGGAGCAGGGCGGGATAATCAGGCGACGCGGGCGTGAGCGCCTTGGCGCCGAAATCCCGGATGAGAGTCAGTTCACCAGAGAGGTCCACATGAGACTCCCACGAGCGGATCGATTCGGCGGTATCGGGGCCGATGCCTTGGACGGACAAAAGGCGATCCTTGGTGGCACTCAGAACGCCAACCGGAGAGCCTATCGCCTCCAGCAAACGCCGCACGCGGATCGGGCCGATTTTCGGAACCATGTTCAGGGCGATGTAGGCTTCGGCATCGGTCATTGCGGCTTCATTACAGCCCCGGTCGCTGGCAAGCCAAAGGAAAATATCTCCCCGAGTTTCTGCCTGCAAAACGACAGAGATTTGTGTTGAGAGCCATGGCCGATCCGAGCAGATTCCGGCGATATGAATTCTCCCTACTCCATGCCGGTCGCCGAGTTGCCAGCCGAAGCCCGTGGCTCGTTTATTGTTCGCACCTATTCGCACCTCGCTTTGGCGATTGTGCTTTTCGTGGGGATCGAGGTGGCACTTTTCCAAAGCGGCATCGCGAATTCGCTGGTTGGCGCCTTCTCGAGCGTAAACTGGCTACTTGTCCTGGGCGGCTTCATGCTCCTTTCGTGGTTGGCCACTTTTCTGGCCCAGCCGAGCGTTTCTCGCCCTCTTCAATATCTCGGCTTGGTTTTGTATGTCGGGCTTCAGGCCGTGATCACTGTGCCGCTTCTGGATGTGGCGAACCAAACCGCGCCCGGCACGATCGCCAGCGCGGCTCAGGCGACGCTCGGAGGGTTCTTTCTCCTCACCGGCGTGGTGGTAGTAACCCGCAAGGACTTCTCATTCCTCCGCACCTTTCTCGTTTGGGGCGGGCTTTTCGCCATCGGGGCGATCATTTGTGCGGTGCTTTTCAAATTCGATCTCGGCACATGGTTTTCGGTCGCGATGGTCTTGCTGGCCGGCGGATCGATTCTTCACACGACCTCGGCCGTGATGCGTGACTACCCGGAGAACGCCGACCTCGCGGCGGCGATCCAACTCTTCGCCGGTGTCGCGTTGATGTTCTGGTATATCCTTCGGCTTTTCATCGGTTCCCGCCGCTGAGTTTTTCCAATGAAAAAAACCGCCGCACTCCTCGCGCTTTTTATGGCGCTGCCATTCGCTCGGGCTCTTGAGATTCAAGGGGTGGTCGTCCCGCCCACCGCGCAGGTCTCCGGCCAAAACCTCGCGCTCAATGGCGCAGGCCTCCGGACTTTTTCCCTGCTCCTGGTCCCGATCAAAATCTATGTCGCGGCTTTCTATACCCCGGCGCCCCTCCGCTCGGAGGCGGCCGTGCTGGCCTCGCCCGGGCCGATGCAATTTTCCTTCACCTTCCTGCGTGCGGTCGGGGCCTCCGATGTGGCCAAGGCATGGTCCAACCAGTTCGCGAACAATGTCACCTACACCTATCCCAGCTACACCAAGGATCGCGATGCCTTCGTGGGAATGTTTGGTTCACTCCAGCAAGGCGGTGTGCAAATGGTGCAATTCGTCGGCACGGACACGCTCATCTACGATCAAGGCACACTGAAAGGAACGATCGCCGGGCGGGATTTTCAAAAGGCCTTTCTCAGCCTGTGGTTCGGCTCGGATCCCGTAGCCAGCGACCTGAAATCCTCCCTCTTGGGGAATTGAACCCCGCGCCTTAATCAGTCTCGGCTGGTTTCCGGCCTTTCATACCAATAGGCGCAGCGGTCCCGGCGACCGAGATTGCCGGGCCAGGCGCAGACGGCCATTTGCCAGAGTGTTTGGCGCACAGTGAACTGCTGGATTTTCCGGGCGGAGGAGGGGACGGGGGATTTGATAACGCAGAATCCGAGACTGTGTTTTTTGCCCCAGCGTTTCAGGGCGCGGGCGAATCCGATTTCCTCGGCGGCGTAAACGCGTTCGTCGAAGCCGCCGGTTTCCGACCACGCCTCCCGCATGGAGAAAAAATAGGACCCGGCGGCAAGGCGGAAAGTCCGCGCCACCCAGTTCCATGTCGCGATCGCGCAGCGCGGCCCCCAATCCAAATCCTCGCCCTCCAATTCGACTTGGGCACCTCCGCCGCAAAATTTCCCCGCATCGAACGCCTCGATGGTTCCACGGAGGATTTCCGGCGGCAGGGTCGCATCGGCATCAAGCCAAATCAGGCGCGATCCCGTCGAGGCTTCCGCCGCGGCATTGCGTGCCCGGGCGATCTGGCGGTGGGGCTCGTGGATGACTCGCGCTCCCAAAGTCTCGGCGATCTCTGCCGTGCGATCGGTCGAATCATTGTCGCAGACGACAATCTCGTAATGCTTGAGTTCACAGAGCGCGGCGGATTTGTGAATCGAGGAAATGGCGCGGCCCACCAGCGCCTGCTCGTTGTAGGCCGGGATTAAAAAACTCGTCTGAACGCCATCTCGCATGGGCCAAGCCTGACAGGCCGGCGCCTTAACGCAAAGCCGATGGGAGGTTTTCCCTGCTTGGCTCTCTTAGCGGATTACTGGGACGCCGTCGCGCAGGAGCTGCTCGACGAAGCCGGTGTGGTATTTGCCCTCGCGGAAGGACGAGTTTTGCATGATCGCCTGCTGGAATGGGATCGTCGTCTTGATGCCGGTGATCATGTATTCGCTCAGAGCGCGAGACATGCGGCTGATGCAGGCGGAGCGACTTGAAGCGGTGGCGATGACCTTGGCGATCATCGAGTCGTAATTCGGCGGGATCGGGTAGCCGGCGTAGGCGTGGGAATCGATGCGAACGCCGCGGCCGCCCGGTGCGTAGTAGAGTTCGATATTGCCGGGGCAGGGCATGAAATTTTTCTCGGGATCCTCGGCGTTGATGCGGCACTCCATGGCGTGTCCGCGCGGGCGGGCCTCCAGCACATGCTTGCCGAGATGCTCGCCGGCGGCGACTTGGATTTGCTGCTTCACGAGATCGCATCCATAGACCTCCTCGGTGATCGGGTGTTCCACCTGGATGCGGGTGTTCATTTCCATGAAGTAGAAATTCCCGTCGTCATCCACGAGGTATTCGATCGTGCCGGCGTTCGTGTAGCCGACGCTTTCGCAGAGCTTGATCGAGGCGTCGCCCATGCGCTTGCGGAGTTCCTCGGACATGAGCGGCGAGGGGCATTCCTCAACGATTTTCTGGTTGCGGCGTTGGAGCGAGCAGTCGCGCTCGCCGAGATGGACGACCCGGCCGTGCTCGTCGCCGAAGACCTGAAATTCGATGTGGTGGGGATTGACGATGAACTTCTCGATGTAGACAGCGCCGTTGCCGAAAGCCTTGTCGGCCTCCATGCGCGCGGCGTGGTAGCCTTGCACGAGGCTCGAGTCGTTGTGCGCGATGCGCATGCCGCGACCGCCGCCACCGGCGACCGCTTTGATCATGACAGGGAAGCCGATCTTGCGGGCGATCTTGAGCGCCTCTTCTTCGGTATCCACGGTGCCATCGCTGCCGGGGGAAATGGGAACGCCGGCCTTGCGAGCGCTGTCGCGGGCGGAATTTTTATCGCCCATCAAACGAATCGCGTTCGAGGTGGGGCCGATGAACTTGATATTGCAGCTCGCGCAAACCTCGGCGAAGTGGGCGTTCTCGGCGAGGAACCCGTAGCCGGGATGGATCGCATCCACATCGGCGATCTCGGCCGCGCTGATGATGCGGTCGATTTTGAGATAGCTCTCGTTGCTGGGGGCGGGCCCGATGCAAATCGCCTCGTCGGCGAGTTGCACATGCAGGCTGTGGATATCGGGCTCGGAGTAGATGGCGACCGATTGAACACCGAGTTCCTTGCAGGCCCGGATGATGCGCAGTGCGATCTCGCCCCGGTTGGCGATCAGGATTTTTTTGAACATGGCGGGAGGCCGAAGCGGATTATTTCAAACGGAACATCACTTGGCCGAATTGGACGGGCTTCCCGTTATCGGCGCAAATTTCGGTGACCGTTCCGGCGACCTCGGCCTTGACTTCGTTCATAACCTTCATGGCTTCGATGATGCAAATGACCGTGTCCGGAGTGATTTCTTGGCCGACTGAGACGAAGGCCGGGGAGTCCGGTGAGGGGGAGGAGTAAAATGTGCCCACCATGGGGGATTTGATTTCGATGCCGCCCGAGGCCGCTGGGGCTGCCGCAGGTGCTGGAGCCGCTGCGGTGGGTGCCGGCGCGGAGGCGGGCTGGGCTGCTGGTCCGCTGTAGGTAACCATCGGCTGGGAGGTGACGACCGAGTGGGAGACCGTGGCCTCCGAGGTTTTGAGGGTGATTTTAAATCCCTCCCGTTCCATTTTGAAGACGGCGACGCCGTTCTTCTTCATGAGGTCGATGAGTGTGCGAATTTCTTTGATGTCCACGGTAGGTAAGGGTTTTTTGAACGAGGTGAATCCTGTCATGTGCCGTCTCGGACGGTCAAGCCGGGTATTTCCCGAAACCACGACGCACCACATTTGAAAACATCCACCGCTTCCGTCACCAACATCGCCGCCTACCGCTTCGCTGAGCTCTCGGACCTCAAGCCGCTGCGCACGCGCCTGATTGATTTTTGCAAGGCGAGGAGACTGAAAGGCACGATCCTGCTGAGCACCGAGGGCGTGAATTTGTTCGTCGCTGGGGGCGCAGCGGAGGTCGAGGACTTGGTCGCCGAACTCCGCGCCGTTCCGGGCCTCGGCGGCTTGGCTCCAAAATACAGCGAGAGCATCGACCAACCCTTCACCCGCATGCTGGTGCGGATCAAAAAAGAGATCATCGCCTTTGGAGTCGAAGGCATTCGGCCGGGCGTGCGCACCTCGCCCAAGCTCGACGCCACCACGCTCAAGCAATGGCTCGACGAAGGCCGCAACATCGCGCTGCTCGACACGCGAAACGACTACGAGGTGAAGCTCGGCACCTTCCGGGGCGCGATTCCGGCGGGGATCGACCACTTCCGGGATTTTCCCGGAGCCGTGGAAAAACTCCCCGAGTCGATGAAAAGCCAGCCGGTCGTGATGTTTTGCACCGGTGGCATTCGTTGTGAAAAAGCCGGCCCCTATATGGAGTCGCAGGGATTCCGCGAGATCTATCAACTCGATGGTGGCATCCTGAAATACTTCGAGGAAGTCGGCGGTGCGCATTACGACGGCGAGTGTTTCGTCTTCGACCAGCGCGTGGGCGTCGACCCCGCGCTGCGTGAAACCGGCTCATCGCAATGCCACCGCTGCCTTGCCCCACTCACCGCCGAGGATCAGGCGGATGAGCGATTCGTCGCCGGCGGGAGTTGTCCATTTTGTTTCAAGACCGGTGCCGAAAAAATGGCGGACCGCATCGCCGCGCTGGAGGCCGCGATTCGCGCCGCCACCACCCCTTTGCCCGGCAGCCTCCCTGCCGACAACTTCCGCCCGATCGCGATTCCCGCCGAGTGCGACGGGAGGGAGATTTTGGAAACCCTCGGCGTGATTTTTCCCCACACCGACCCCGCCGAATGGCGTGGGCTTTTTGAGAAAAACCAAATCCTCTCTGCCGCGCGCGAACCTGTTTCTCCAAGCCACCGCGTCCGCGCCGGGGAACGCTACCTCCGAAAAACTCCCGCCGACATCGAGCCGGAGGTCAACGCCGCCATCCGCATCCTTCACGAGGACGAGGCCTTGATCGTGATCTATAAGCCCGCGCCGTTGCCGGTCCACCCGAGCGGGCGCTTCAACCGCAACACCCTCCTCTCCATCCTTCACACGGCCTGCCATCCGCTGAAACCCCGCCCCGCCCACCGGCTCGACGCCAACACCAGCGGACTCATCGTTTTCACCCGCACGCGGCATTTCGCCAAACTCGTGCAGCCGCAGTTCGAGCGCGGCGAGGTCGAAAAAATCTACCTCGCCCGAATCCATGGCCATCCTACGGCGGAGGAATTTTCGTGTGACGCCCCGATCGCCTCCGAGCCCACCAAAGCCGGTGCCCGCGACATCGACCCCTCCGGTCTCCCCGCGAAAACCGAATTCCGCGTCCTGCGCCGTGACCCCGACAGCACTGCCTTGGTCGAGGCCCGCCCGCTCACCGGCCGCACCAACCAAATCCGCGCGCACCTCTGGCACCTCGGCCACCCCATCGTCGGCGACCCCGTTTATTTGGAAAATTCCCGCCTCGGCACGAGCCAGACCCTCCCCCCATCCGCCCCCCCGATGTGCCTCCACGCCCACCGCCTCGCCTTCCGCCACCCGCTCGAAAACACCCTCATCCGCTTCGAGGCCCCGATGCCCGCATGGGCTCAAACGAAGGCACGAAGCCACGAAAAGGAAGAGGCCGCAGTCGTGTAGAAAAAGCAGGGGTTTCTCACAGAGGCACGGAGACACGGAGGGGAGCGTTGTAGCAACGGCAGTCCTCTGCCGTTTTGGAGCAGGCCCGCGAATCACGCAAATCCACGCGAATCGAAAAAATGGGGTAGGGGCGGCTCGCCGAGCGGACCCAAGCCTCAGGCGCTAACGCGCCGTTTACGAAATCCTCCCGCAGAGAAGCCAAGGCGCAGAGATAGAAACAAAAAATTGTAGCCGCCCCACTTTGTTGGGGCGCAGGGTTCGGACAACGCCTACATCGTATTTGATGTGTGAATGTCGGCTGACGTCTTTTCGCCTTTTACGATGCCCGCATGGACTCACACGAAGGCACGAAGCCACGAAAAGGAAGAGGCCGCAGTCGTGTAGAAAAACAGGGGTTTCTCACGGAGGCACGGGGACACAGAGGGGGAGCATTGTAGCAACGGCAGTCCTCTGCCGTTTTGGAGCAGGCCCGCGAATCACGCGAATCCACACGAATCGAAAAAATGGGGTAGGGTCGCCTTGCCGAGGGGACCCAAGATTCAGGCGCGAATGCGATGTCTCCCTCAACCCAAATCCTCGCGCAGAGACGCCAGGACGCCGAGAGAAACAAGAAATTGTAGCCGCCCCACTCTGTTGGGGGCTGGGGCTTGCCCAACACCTACACCGTATTTGATGTGTGGATAGGTGAGACGCCTTTTATTCGCTCCGCTCTCTAGTTTCCCGAACTGCGGACCAGACGGAACCCGACGTTGGGGTACCGGTTGTGCGGGCGGTCGGAGTGGGGGCAGTCGACGAGGCAGCGAGCCGGGTCGTCCATCCAGCTGGCCCCTCTGAGGGAGCGCCGGCCGGAGGTACCGTCCAGATCGACGCACCACTCCCACACATTCCCGCTCATGTCATAAATCTCCAATTCGTTCGCCAGCTTTCCCCCTACCTCATGGGTTTTCCCTTTACTATTTTTTTTAAACCACCCCACGGCATTCACATCATTACTCCCAGCGTAGGTGTAGCCTTTAGAATTTTTGCCTCCCCTCGCTGCCCACTCCCATTCTTTTTCACTCGGCAAACGATACCCGTTTGCACTCTCACTCACCGTAGGCACTGTTTCTCCCGTTTTATACGTTGTGCCACTGACTTGATAAACTGGCGTCTTTCCCTCCTTCTCGCTCTTCGCATTGCACCATTTAACCACTTCATACCAATTCACATTTGTCACGGGATGGCTCTCGCTTCGTCCCTGTCCCACATCTTTCAAATCATATCCATTGGCCACCGCCCAATCTCTCACTTTCTGCCACTCTCCCCACGTCACTTCGTATTTCCCAATCTGGAAGGTCGCTACCACTTGCCCTTGGAGTTCTGATCCTTGAGGCAGCGTCTCTCCTTCCACGAGCACCATATTCTTGTCGACACGGAGCGTATTTTCCCCTGCAGCTCCCCCTGCTTGATCGATCATCGTCTTGACTTTATTAGCGGCCGCGAGGTCACCGGTTTGGAGCGCCTTGCGCAAAAGTTGCTGGGTCGCGAGTTCGAACCGTCTTTGGATCGGGGCTGTGGCTTGGGCGATTTGTTTTTCGCGTTGCTCCATCAATCGCACTATGTCCCTCTCTTGGGGCGAGTTGGCCGTTTGGGCGTATTGATCCGCTGTTTTTTCGGAGTTTTCGAGCATGCCCTTGAGTCTGTTTGCCGTCTCGAGGTTGCCGTTCTGCATCGTCTTGCGGAGGAGTTGCTGACTCGCAAAATCATAGCGTTTTTCGATGGGATCCAATTCCTTGGCTATTTCCGCATCCCGCTTCTCAGCCAGCCGTAGGATTTCATCCTCGTAGGAATCTGGCCGTTTGACGATGGGAGCGGGCTTGGTGGGTTCTTGGGGCACTGGGTGTGTAACCGTCGCCGTAGCGGGATTGGTTGAGGCGGACGCCGACTTGCTGGAATCCTCACGCTTCATGTCATTCAACTCAGCAATGACTTGGTGGATTTGCTGGGCGATTTTGTTCGCCTCGGTGAGATCTTGGCCCTGCTGAGCTTTGTTAAGGGCGCTTTGAAGTGCCTTCAATTCCTCCAGTTTCGCATCTCGATCGGATGCCGAGGCGATATCGAAAATCACCAAGATTAAAAATAAAAAGGTGCAGAGGGCGGATTTTTTCATGGCTATAAATAGGTGGGAAAATTACCCGAAGAGACAACAGGGGGAAGCAAAAAGGCGACAACTCTGCCCAGCAGAATTTTGAGGAGAAAAAGACGAAAAGATGTCAGCCCTACACATTAAAATATTGGAGGAAGGAGCTCATAAGGAACGACAGTGATGGCGTGGCAGAATCCTGGGTGATTCCAAAATTCCCTCCTCCGCGTCCCGGCGGCTCTGCGGGAGGATTTGGGTTGGGGGAGACGGCGCGTTCGCGCCTGAATCTAGGGTCCCCTCGGCGAGGCGCCCCTACCATTTTTTTCGATTCGCGTGGATTCGCGTCATTCGCGGGCCTGTCTGAAACGGCAGAGGACTGCCATTTCTACAACGGATTTTCTTCGTGGCTTCGTGCCTTCGTGTGAGTCCTCGGCTTACTCGTATCTCAGCGCGGCGTGGCAGAATCCTGGGTGTTTCCAAAATTCCCTCCTCCGCGTCTCGGCGTCTCTGCGGGAGGATTTGGGTTGGGGGGAGGACGGCGCGTTCGCGCCTGAATCTTGGGTCCGCTCGGCGAGCCGCCCCTACCCCATTTTTTCGATTCGCGTGGATTTGCGTGATTCGCGGGGCTTCCCCAAAACGGCAGAGGGCTGCCATTTCTACAACGGATTTTCTTTGTGGCTTCGTGCCTTCGTGTGAGTCCTTGGCTTACTCGTATCTCAGGGCGGTGATGGGGTCCAGGTGGGCGGCTTTGGAGGCGGGGTAGAGGCCGGAGAGCAGGCCAGAGGCGAGGGCGAAGGCGACGCTGAAAACGATGCTTCCGGTGGTGAGCACCGGGATATTCTCGGTGGGGGAGATCATTTTCAGAATCTCGATGAGGCCCAGCGAGGCCCCGACGCCGAGGAGACCGCCGAGGAGGGAGATGAGCATGCTTTCGACGAGGATTTGGCGGAAAATATCGCGGGGCCGGGCGCCGACGGCGAGGCGGATGCCGAATTCCCGGATGCGTTCGGAGATGCTGGCGAGCATGATGTTCATGATTCCGATGCCGCCGACGATCAGGCTGATGGCGGAAATCAACCCGCCGCTGAGCCGGGTGGCGCGGACGCTGGATTCGATGCGGTCAAACCAATCCTCGCGCGTTTCGAGATCGTAGTCGTCCACTCCACGGTGGGAGAGGTCGAGCACCGAGCGGACCTGGCCGAGGGCGGCGCGGAAGTGGTCGAGATTTCCGATCCGCACATTCAGCGCATTGAGTTTGATCGAGTCCATCGAATCTTCGGGAAACGCCCCGGAGCGGAATTCGTGGAACATCGTGCTGAAGGGAATCAAGACGGCTTCGTTTTTTGGGAGGAAGGGATCCCAGCGGCGGGTGCGAGGTTTTTTCCCAAGTTGGCGGGCTCGGGTATCTTCCTCCTGTTCGTAGAGCGGTAACACGCCGACCACCTCGAACGGGGTTTGGTCGAGGAGGATTGTGCGGCCCACGATGTCGGCGGCGGGAGTTCCCGGCCAGAGTTGGTCGGCGACGGTGTGGCCGATGACTGCACAGCGCGCGCCGCGCTCGACATCGAGATCCGCAAGCCAACGACCGGCTGCGAGACCATGCATGCCGGTCACAAAAAAATCGGGCAGGATGCCTCTGGTTTTGCGGCGCTCGGAGTTCCCGGAATCGCTGCAGGCGACGGAAACGGTGAGCGAAATTTCAGGCGAGATGTGGGAAATGAGCGTCGCGGAATTTCGGAGCGAGTGGGCGTCGCGGAGGGTCAGGCCCGGCGAGAGGTTGGCGAATTCAAACATCAGGCTGGAGGGTTCATTCGGCACGACGCTGACGAGTTCGAGCCCGCCGAGTTGCTGCATGAACACACGCATTCCCTCCTCGATGCCGCGCGTGAGGGCCATGGTGGCGATGAGGCTGCTCACGCCCAGCACCACGCCGAGCATCGAGAGGAAGCTGCGGAATTTGTGGGAAAAAATCTCGCGGAACCCGATGGCAACAGCGGCGAGAAAACTCATGCGCGCACCTCCTTGACGATGCGGCCGTCGCAAAGCTCGATCACGCGCGGCGCCTCGGCGGCGATGGCGGGATCATGGGTGACGAGGATGATGGTTTTCCCGGCGGCGTGGAGTTCCTTGAAGATCGTGAGGATGTTTCGCCCTGTGGTGGAGTCGAGGTTTCCGGTGGGTTCGTCGCCGAAGACGATGCGCGGGTTGTTCACCAAGGCGCGGGCGATGGCGACACGCTGGCATTGGCCGCCGCTGAGTTGGGGGGGGCGGTTAGCCAAGCGGTCGCCGAGTCCAACGCGACGGGCGGCCTCCTCGGCGCGGGCGCGTTGCTCGCGGCGCGGAACTCCCGAGTAGACGAGAGGAAGTGCGATGTTGGCGACCACATCGAGTTGGGGGAGGAGGTTGAAGGATTGAAAGACGAAGCCGATCTCGCGGTTTCGCATTCTCGCGAGGGTGTCTGGTGTGGCGCGGCTCAGGTCGGTGCCGCAAACTACCATGCGGCCCTCTGTCGGTGTGTCGAGACAACTGAGCAGGTGCATGAGCGTGGACTTGCCGCTGCCGCTCGGGCCGATGATCGCGAGAAATTCTCCCTCCTCGATGCGGAGGTCGATCCCCGCGAGGGCGTGGATTTCCTGCTCGCCGACGCGGTAGGTTTTCCGAACTCCCTCGAACTCGAGAATGCTCACCGGGCTCGGGTTTTCTCCGGCATGTCGGGCTTGGCGAGTAGAATCTCCTCGCCCTCCGAGAGACCGGATTGGATTTCCACGAGGGAGAGATCGGAGAGGCCAATCGAGATCTCGCGGCGCTCGGGTCCGGATTCCTTCTGCACATAAACGACCTTGGTTCCCTTCTCCTCGAAAACGGCAGTGATCGGCACGGTGAGGACATTTTCGGCGGTGCCGAGAGGGATGCTCATGCTCACGGAGACGCCGGGTTTCAGGCCGTCCCGCGTGCCTTCGAGCGTGCCGGTGACCTCGAAGCCCTTGATGTTGTTTTTCACGGTGGCCAGCGGAGCAATGAAGCTCACGACGGCTTCGGCGCCTTGGCCATCATCGGTGGGGTTCGGCTCCCCATCGGGCGGGGTGACGCTCATTCGCTGGCCGGTGGAGAGTTTGCCGGCGTCGAGTTGGTTCACATGGGCATTGATGAGCAGGCGGGAAAGGTCGGCGAGTGTCATGAGGGTGGTTCCGGAATTGATGCTCGCAGCTCCGACCACGACTTGGCCTTGGATGATGGGGATTTGCAAAACAGTGCCATCGAAAGGCGCGAGAATCCGGGTTTTCGAAATGCGGTCGTCCACGAGTTGGCGGCGGCGGCGGGACCGCTCGAGTTCATTCTCGGCGATGCGCCAGTCGGCTTCGAGATTCACGAATTCCTCCTTGCTGAGCAATTTTCCGGCGAAGAGTTTTTCGGCGCGTTGGTAGTTCCCGCGAATCCGGTCCACGGCGAGGCGCGCGCCCTCGATCTCGGCATCGACCCCGGCGCGTTCGTTGAGGAGATCCGTGTCATCGATCGTCACGAGCGGTTCGCCTTTTTTGACCTCTTTGCCAGCTTGCACATGGATGGTGGCCACCTTACCGCCGATCTCGGGTTTCACCTCCACTTGGAAGGCGGGAGTGATTTGACCAGCGAGCGGGAGGACGGGTTTGACGCTGGCGCGGACCACTTTCGCGCTGGGCGGCGGGGTCTCCGCCCGGGCATTTCGGGGCAGGAAGGGAATCCAATCCATCCACCAAGCCGCAGCGGTGAGAGCAAGAAAAAGGGCGGCTAGGAATTTTAGATTCATGCGGAATGGAACACGGGATGCGCGCGAAAGTTACCCGCAGTTTCAAAAAAGGCGAGTGGCCGTGTGGCTATCTTGGCAGCGATTCGTAGAGCGCCTTAGTCTTCTGGGCGATGGCAGACCACGAGAACACCTCGGCGGCGCGGCGGCGGCCGGCTTGGCCAAAGGCTTCGCACTTGGCGGGGTCGGCCATGAGTTCGTTGATTCGCGTGGCGAGGTCACGGGAGAACTTGGCCGGTTCGATGGGCTCGAACGGGCTTTCGTTCATTTGCTGAACGGGAACGAGGTAGCCGGTTTCGCCATCCACCACGACCTCGGGGATTCCCCCGACGGCGGCGGCGACGACGGGTCGGCCGCAGGCCATGGCTTCGAGGTTGATGATGCCGAAGGGTTCGTAGATCGAGGGGCAGACGAAGACGGCGGCGTGGCTGTAGAGCTCGATCTTCGAGGGATTATCGATCATTTCACCGATCCAGATGATGCCTTCGCGTTTGGCTTGCGCGGCGGCAACGGCGGTTTTCATTTCCTCGGCGATCTCGGGGGTGTCGGGCGCCCCGGCGCAGAGGACGACTTGGAAACCGGGGTCGAAATGCTGGATGGCGTTGACGAGATGGATGATGCCCTTTTGGCGCGTGATCCGGCCGACGAAGAGCACATAGGGCTTCGAGCGGTCGATGCCGAAGCGGTCGAGGACGGCGTGGGTTTTTGCCGGTTGGTATTCGTCGGGGTCGATGCCGTTGTGGATGATGTGGAGGCGCGAGGGTTCGATTTGAAAAAGAGACTCCACATCGCGGCGGGTTCCCTCCGAAACGCAAATGACGGCATCGGCCATCTCGAGCGCGGTTTTTTCCAGCCAGCAGGTGAAATCGTAGCCTCCGCCGAGTTGTTCGCGTTTCCACGGGCGGAGGGGTTCGAGCGAGTGGACGGTGATGACGAGCGGGATGCCGTAGTTGAGCTTCGCGAGGATGCCGCCGAAGTGGGAATACCAAGTGTGGCAGTGAACGACTTGGGCGTCGACGGCGGTGGTGTTGAAGTCGAGGCACCGCTGGAGCGCGCCGAAGGCGGACTGGAGTTTTTTCGGAGCGGTCCAATCGGAGGCGTCGAGTCCGAATCCACGCGCGGCGGGATTCGAGGTGGGGCTGTCCTGATCGCCGAAGCAACGCACTTCGACGGGCATGAGTTTGGCGAGTTCGCGGCAGAGGTATTCCACATGCACGCCGGCGCCGCCGTAGATGTGGGGTGGGTATTCGTTAGTGAGGAACAGGGCTTTCATCGCGGGTTATACCAAAAGCAGCTTGGATTTGGAGTGTTTGAGTTGTAGCGCAGGCGTCTCGCCTGCGGGCTTAAGTTGTTCGATGTCAGGCGAGACGCCTGACCTACATAAGGGCCTATTTGGAGACATTGGTATTAGACAAGTTTTGGCGGAATGCTGAATTCCAGCGAGCCGGAGCCTTGATCGAGCCACGGGGCATCGATGGCAGTGAGCGAGGCTTTGCGGATCGGGAAATTTATCGGCTCATTCAAACCAAGGAGATAGCTCACGGCCGTGCTGAGGTCTGGCTCGTGGCCGACGAGCAGGACCGAGGATTTGGTGGTGAGCGGCTCGAGTTGCGCGATCAAAGTCTCGGGAGTCATTCCGCAGGCCAGCCAGTCGGCGATGACTGGTTTGAGGCCGGTTTTTTTGCCGACGATCTCGGCGGTTTCGCGAGCGCGGACGAGTGGGCTGGTCAGGAAAACCTCAAGTTTGATTCCGTTTTGTTTGCAGAATTTTCCAACGCGCTCGGCTTGGTCGAGGCCTTTGGGAGTGAGTTTGCGGGTAAAATCGCTGTCGACGAAATCCTCGGCGTCCGCGTGGCGAAGAAAGTAGATGATCATCCGGGGGCGGGATTTTTACATGCTCATTCCGCCATCGACGGCGAGGACTTGGCCGCTGATGTAGCCGGCCTCGGCGCTTGAGAGGAAGGCCACGGCGGAGGCAATGTCATCCACCGCACCGAATCGCGAGAGGGGAATCTGTGCGAGCGCGCCCTTGCGGATTTCCTCGTTCAGCACGGAGGTCATGTCGGTTTCGATGAAGCCCGGCGCGACGACATTCACGGTGATGCCACGGCTGGCGATCTCGCGGGCGATGCTTTTCGTCATGCCGATGAGGCCGGCCTTGCTGGCGGCGTAGTTGGCCTGGCCGGCGAGTCCCATGAGGCCACTCACGGAGCTGATGTTGATGATGCGGCCCGAGCGTTGTTTGACCATCGCGCGGAGGACGGCGCGGGTGAAATTGAAGGCGCCTTTGAGATTGGTTTGGAGGACGAGATCCCAGTCCTCGCTCGACATCCGCATGGCGAGGGTGTCGCGGGTGATGCCTGCGTTGTTGACGAGGATGTCGCAACGGCCGAAGTCGGCGAGGATTTGGTCGCCGGCTTTTTGGACGGCGTCGAAGTCGGCGACATCGACCGCGTAGGGTTTGGCGGTGTCGGGAGCGAGGGCGTTGATGGCGTCGGCGGTGCGGGCGGAATTCGACTCCGTGCGGCTGACGACGGCGATTTTGGCACCCTCGGCGGCGAGGCGTTTGGCGATGGCTTCGCCAATGCCGCGACCGGCTCCGGTCACGACGGCGACTTGGTTTTCGAATCGTTTATTACTCATGGGAAATTAGCGGGCGGCGATGGGGTTGGTGAGTTGTTTGATGACGGTGGTGAGGTAGACCGGTTCGGGGTGTTTGCCCCGGTATTTGGTGATCTCGCGTTTCTCGACCACGCGGAATCCGAAGCGCTCGAAAACCTTCGCGCCGCGACGGGATTCGAAGGTCACCATCTGGCCGAAGACTTGCGTCTCGCCCTTTGAGCGGAGGAAATCGCAATAGCGCGTCATCATTTCATGCGATCCCGCGAGACCCTTGGCTTCGGGGAGGATGTTGATGTGGAAATGCGCGGTGCGGAGCGGTGCGGCGGGGACTTCGCGCCAGGAGTTTTTGAGAATCCAATGGATGAATTCGCGGGTGGCACGGTTGTAGCCTTGGTAGCGCCACATGCCGATCGCGAAGAGGCGGAGGTTTTGGAAAAAACCGAACCATTGCTGGCGCAGCGGACGCCGGGAGCCGAGGAGGTAACCTTTGACGACGCCGTTTTGCTCGAGGACGAACGACGCCTCGGGCTCCACATCCGTGTAGTAGGCCGTGAGGTAGTCGGCGAAAATCTCGCGGTCCTCGAAGACGGGGTCGATCGGATTGCCCAAAAACCCGGTTTCGCAGCACAGGCGGCGAATCGCCTCGCGGTCGCGGGCTTCGTAGGAGCGGACGGAAATGCCTTCGGGTCGGGCCACAGTGGCGCGAAGAATGCGCGGGATGTTTTTCGATGGCAAACCGAAATCCCGGCAACGCATTTGACGCCCCGCATGAGACGGGCAGAATCCCCCGCGTGATCACCGAGGTTCGCCTGCGACATTTCCGCTGTTTCGACGCGCTGGATTTCCAGCCCGGGCCGGGGCGGACCTGCATCGTCGGCCAAAACGCGCAGGGCAAAACCTCGATCCTCGAGGCGGTTTGCGTCCTGCTCCGTCTCCAATCGCCTCGCACTTCGACACCCGTGGAAATGATCCAAGCCGGCGAGTCGGCCTGTGCGCTCGAGGGCCGGGTGGGCGACTCGCATCTGGCCTGCCGCTTCGCGCCGGGATCGCGCGAGTTGACGCTCGATTCGAAGCCGCAGTCGAGGTCGGACGACTACCTCTCCGTGGCGCGCATCACTTGGTTCGCCAACTCGGACCTCGAACTCGTGAAGGGTAGCGGTTCGGTCCGGCGGAGGTTCTTGGATTTTTTAGGAATGCAATCGGTGCCCGGCTACCGCAAGGCGCTGCGAGACTACGAGCGGACTCTGCGTTCCCGAAACGCCTTGCTGAAAGAAGGCCGCCCGCGCCGGGAGATCGCGGCTTTTGATCCGCCGCTGATTGAGGCGGGGGAGGTTTTGGTCAAAGCCAGAGTCATGCTGGTCGAGGCGATCACCCCGTTGGCGCAATCAGCATGCACTGGGATCAGCGGGGCGGTGGATGCGTTGTCGCTCGTTTATGTGCCCGGCTGCGCGGAGCCTTTCGCCGAAAGCCTCGCCACCTCGCGCGGGGAAGAGGAGCGTTTGCGCCAGACGGTGCGCGGACCTCACCGCGACGATTTGGAAATTTCCCTGAACGGTCTCAAAGCCTCCGCCTTCGCCTCGGAGGGTCAACAGCGCAGCATCGTCTTGGCCCTCAAAATCGCCCAGGCCCGCTACCTCGAGGCCTTGCATGAAAAACCACCGGTGCTGTTGCTGGACGACATCTTCGGCGAACTCGACGCCGCCCGCCGGAATCGCCTCCTCGACAATCTGCCTGCCGGCGCTCAAACGATCATTACGACAACTTTTCTGAATTGGGCGGAAGGTCACCCGATCGAGAGGGTGTTTCAATTAGCTAACGGAAAGCTTGCTGGGGCGTAGCGAGTAGCGGAAGCCGGAACGGCTTTCGAGGGCGGCTGGGTTGCGGAGCCGGGAGCGGTCGAAAAATCTTCGATTTTCCGCTACGAGATTTGGTGCGATTTTGATGGTGGGTTGATTTTTGGGTCGAAAATCCTTCGGATTTCCGCTACGGGAAAGTCATGATTCGTCGGGAGAGACTGCCTCGGTTGGATGCGGAATTTTATCGGGGTCAGGCGATTGTGCATTGGACGATGGCGATGGAGAATCGGGCGACGGGGTGGGTGGATGCGAAGTTTCATGCGGGTTTGCGGGAGGCGTTGGTGCATGTCTGTGCCCGGTATGGGCTGGCTTGTCCGGTGTATTGCATGATGCCGGATCATGCCCATTTTTTGTTGGCGGGTTTGCGTGGTGAGTCGGATCAGCGCGGCGGGGTGAGGATGCTGCGGCGGGAGTTCGGGAGGTTGCTGCCGGAGGGGTTTTCTTTGCAGAGGCAGGCGCATGATCATGTGCTCCGGGAAGAGGAAAGGGAGCGGGGGGCTTTTGAGAATATGGCGGGATATGTGCTTCAGAATCCCGAGCGGGCCGGGTTGGTCGATCGGTGGGAGGAGTATCAGTTCAGCGGATCGATTGTGGCTGGGTATCCTTCGCTGGAACCGAGAAGGGAGAAGTTTTGGGAGAGCTTTTGGTTGGCGTTCGCGGCGTCAGCGGCGGGGTAGCGGCTGATTTGTAGCGGAAGTCGGGACGACTTTCGAGTGCGGTTAGGCTGGGGAGTCGGGAGCGGCCGAAAAATCTTCGATTTTCCGCTACGTGCGAGCGAGGTGGCGGATGGAGGGGTCGAATTCCGCGCGGGTTTCGGGGGTGGCGCGGTCGATGAAGAGGATTCCTTTCGTGTGGTCGAGTTCGTGCTGGATGGCGCGGGAGAGGAGGCCGTCGGCTTCGAATTGGATCGTGGAGCCGTCGAGGATTTGGGCTTTGACGCGGACGGAGAGAGGGCGGGCGACATCGGCGGCGACTTCGGGGAAGCTCAGGCAGCCTTCGCCCTCGGTGACGGTTTTTCCGAAGGTTTCGACTTCGGCGTTGAGGAGGACCATGGGCATGAGGGATTCAAAATCTGCGGGCTGGCCGTCGAGGCGCATGGCGCTCGGGCGTTTCGGCATTTGGGGGACATCGAGGACGAACATCTGGAGCGGGAGGCCGACTTGCTGGGCGGCGAGGCCGAGGCCGTCGGCGTCGCGCATGGTCTCGATCATGTCATTGGCGAGGTCGCGGATGCGGGCGTCGATTTTTTCGATTCGGGTGCCGGGGGTGCGGAGGGCGGGGTGGTCGAAGGTGGTGATGTCGAGAATCATGGTTTGCCAGGTTCGGGTTGGGTGAAGGCGGGGACATCCTGGATGCCGGCCTGTTTGAGGGCGTCGAGGACTTTCACGACGACACCGAAGGGGGCTTCGCGGTCGGCTTGCAGGGCGATGCCGCGCTGGGGTTGAGCCTCGCGGGCGGATTGGATGGCGGCGGCGAGTTGGTCGAGGGCGACGGGTTTGTCGTCGAGAGAGATTTGGTCCGAGTTTTTGACGCGGAGGACGACGGGTTCGGTGGACGGGGCGGGGGAGGTTTCGGCTTCCTTGGACTCGGGGAGGTTGATCTGAACTTGCGGTTGTTTTTTCCGGAAGGTGGTGGTGACGATGAAAAAAATCAGCAGGATCGCGAGGATGTCGATCAGGGAAACGACATTGACGAAGAGGTTGCGGCGTTTGCGGGTGTAGAACTGCATTTTCCGAGTTACGCCGCAGGGGGATTGACCACCGAGGACACAGAGAGCACAGAGAAGAAGAAGGGGCTCATCGGTCGGATTGGGGTTGGTAGAGTTTGGCGAGGAGGTCGGCGGCGGTGGATTCCATTTGCACGGCCATCATTTCGATGCGGCGGGTGAAGTAGCTGTGGGCGGTGAGGCTCGGGACGGCGACGGCGAGGCCGACGATGGTGGTGTTGAGGGCTTCGGAAATGCCTCGGGCGACGATGATGGGATCGCCTGAACCTCCGATTTCGGCGAAGATCGCGACGAGGCCGGAGAGGGTTCCGAGCAGGCCGAGAAGTGGGCCGGCGCCGGTGGCGATCTCGAGGACGACGAGGCCTTTTTCCATGCGGGCGACTTCGTGGCGTGCGGTCGTCTGGACGGCTTCGAGGTTTTCGGATTTCGACCAGTTGAGGTGGTTGAGGAGGGTGCGGAGGATGCGCGAGATGGCGGAGGGGTGGGCGTCCATTTCCTTGAAAAGCGCTTCGAGGGTGTCGCCGGGCTTGAGGGACTCGACGGCGTCGGTGATTTGCGTGGGGATGATGGTGGATTCGCGGAGGCGCCAGATCCGGAGCAGAATCGCGGTGAGCGAGATGATCGAGAGCAGGACGAGCAGGACCATGAAGGGTCCGCCTTTTTCAAAGAAGCCGAGGACGGCGTGGAGCGTGGAATTCATCGATTGCCGAGGATCGTAAACGAGTAGTCGATTTCGAGGCGACCGTTTTCGAGGAGGCCGACGAGTTCGGGTGGGATGGGTGGGATTTCGGCCTGGAGGACGGCGGCGAGGCTGACGGAGGCGAAGCTTTCGTTCGAGGAGTTGGAGAGGACGCGCGGGGCTTTGACTTTGCCGTTGGGGAGGACTTGGAAGCGGATCTCGACGGTGCCGATGTTCAGCAGGCCCATCTCGGAATTCACATGGTAATACCAGCGCGAGCCGATGGCGTCGGAGACTTGTTTTTTGTAGCGGCCGAGCGGGGTGGCATTCGCTTCGACGGAGGAGCGGCCGCGGTTCGAGATGTTGCCGCGCAGGCGGGTGATGCGGGTCTCGGGCTGGAAGCCGCCTTGGGAGGCGGGGCGGGCGGGAGTTTCCTTGGCGGTTTTTTCGGGGGTGGGTTTTGGCTGGGCGGTGGGTTGGGGAGTGGGCTTCGGAGGCTCGAGGAGCGCGAGGTCTTGAGTGAGGCGCGGGGTGGGTTTCACCTCGGGCTCGGGGAGGTTTTCGGCAGCGGCGGCGGCGGGTTGGGTTTGGGGAACGGCGGGGGCGGGCGTGTCGAGTTTGCCGGCGGTGTATTGTTGTTCCTGAAACTGGAGGCCGGGTTCCTCACGGCCGTCTTGCGAGGGGATGGGTTCGGCTCCAGTGGGCGCGGCTTCGCTGGCGGCGAGGGAGTCGTTGTCGGACTCAAAAGCCGCGTCTTTGCTTGGGCGGCGTTCGAGGTTTTCCCGCTTGGGGGTGGCGAGGAATTGGGGCTTGGGAGTCGGCTTCGGTGCGGGGGGGAGGATGGTCAGGCGGATGGGTTCCTCGTCCAGAGGTTTTGGCGGAACGACGCTGGTGCTGGCGCGGAGGAGGAACCAAGCGGCACCGAGGATCAGGAGGAGGTGGATGAGCACCGAAGCAACCAGCGCCGCGAGATTTTCGCGGCGCTCGTCCGACCGGCTCATGACCCCCGTAGACATCGCGGGAGATTCGACCCCGTGGGATCGAGTTACAGCGAGCGGCAGAATTCTTCGATGCGATCGAGGCCCGATTTGATGACATCGAGGCTGGTCGCGTAGCTCAGACGGATCGTGCGGTCGTCACCGAAGGCGATGCCAGGGACGACGGCCACGCTGGATTTGCTGAGCAGGCGGTCGGCGAAATTTTGGGATTTGAGGCCGAGCGCGCTGATGTTCGCGAGGATATAGAAAGCACCCTGCGGACGAACGGCGCTGACGCCTTGAATCTGGGTGAGGCGCTCGAACATGTATTGGCGGCGGATGTCGAATTCCTCGCGCATGTCGGCCACGCATTGCTGGTCGCCGGTGAGGGCTGCAAGCGCGCCGTATTGAGCGAACGAGCAGGGGTTCGAAGTCATGTGGCTCTGCATGGAATCGATCGCGCGGGCGATCGGCTCGGGAGCGGCGAGGTAACCGAGGCGCCAACCGGTCATGGCGTAGGCTTTGCTGAATCCGTTGATGGTGATGGTGAGGTCGTAGGCTTCGGGGGAGATCGAGGCGACGCTTACATGCTCGGCGCCGTCGTAGGTGAGTTTCTCGTAGATTTCATCTGAGAGGATGTAGATGTCCTCCTCGGCGGCGACTTCGGAGAGGGCCTTAAGTTCCTCGCGGGTGTAGATCGATCCGGTCGGGTTGCCCGGCGAATTGATGATGATCATCTTCGTGCGGGGCGTCATGGCGTTTTCGAAATCCTCGGGAGTGATCTTCCAGTTGTTCTCCTCGCGGGTTTGGATGAAAACCGGCTCGCCGCCGACGATGCGAACCATCTCGGGATAGCTGAGCCAATACGGGGCGGGGATGATGACTTCATCGCCTTCGTTGACCACGGCGGCGATGGCATTGAAGCAGGATTGCTTGGCGCCATTGCTCACGATGACTTGGCTGGATTTGTAATCGAGGCCGTTGTCTTTAAGAAACTTTTGGGAAATCGCCTGGCGGAGTTCGGGAATGCCGGCGCTGGGGGTGTATTTGGTGCGGCCCTCTTGGAGCGCCTTGATCGCTGCGGCCTTGATGTGCTCGGGGGTGTCCATGTCCGGCTCGCCGGCTCCGAAACCGAAAACTTCGATGCCCTCGGCGAGCATGGCTTTGGCCTTGCTGTCGATGGCGAGGGTGAGGGAGGGAGTGAGTTGTTGGAGTCGGGACGCGGTTTCCATGGAGTGATTTGAAATGGTTGTAATGACGCTTTTTTGCGTGAGCCGCGTAACCTATCGGCGCATGTCGCCGGGCGTCAACCTTGCAATCGCTTAAAAAAAGAAACCGCGCCGACTCAAAGTCCGGCGAAGCGCACGAACGGGGAGGATTTTCTATTTAGGGACGAGGGTTGGCTGGCGATCCAGTCGTTCCCGTAGAGGACGAATTGCCATTGGCCCTTGTAGGTGCCGAGGGCTCCGTAGAAGTGAAGTTGGTTGGTTGACTCGGCGAGTTCGCGGAGGCGTTTGAAGACTTTTTTGTTGTGGGCGTAGACGCCGAAGTCCTGGCCGTTGACGCTTACGGTGATCTGGCCGCGATTGTCGACTTTGGCGGGGGCGTGGATCGAAAAAATCCGGCCATGGTAGGAGCCATCGCGATAATCGATCTCGGGTTTTTTCGAGGGATCGATGGCGTTTTTGAAAAGCTCGGCGGAGGTGGTGAGGAGGAGCGGTTCGGCATCGCCTTGCTCGGTGGTGCTGGGGTTTTTGAGGGCCATCCAGGAATCCTTGGATTCGGAATTCACAGTGCGGAATTTGGCCATGATGGGGAAATGATCGGAGAAGCCGCCGGGGCGCGCGCCGCGGAACCAACGGAGCGGGCGTCCGAAGACATCGGTGTTCAAGCCCGGGAAGCTGAGGACGCGAAAGCTGTTGTCCACATACTGCAGGTTGGAATTGTCGTAGAGCCCCCGGGAGACGATGAGGTGCATGAGGGTGCCCCACTCGTCGCGGTAGATGTCGCTGCGGCGTTCTTTTGACGGCAACTCGAACCACAGGTCGTAGAGGTCGCGCTGGCCGGAGACGAGGGCGGGTTCGCTGCCTTGGGTGCCGAGCACATCGATGACTCCGGTTTTTTTCAACTCGGGGTAGCGTTGGTTTTGGTTGTAGTGGGAGTTGAGGTCGCCGGCCACGATGATGTCGGCGAGGGGATTCTCTCGGAGGATTTCATCGATTCGTTTACGGAGGTCTTTGGCATTCGAGATCCGAGCGGACTCGCTTTTGGGATCGCTGGCGCCAGATTTCCAGTGGTTGGCAAAAATGGTGAGCGGGCGACCATCGACATCAAGGCGTGCCTCGAGGAGGTCGCGGGCGGTCGCCGAGTGGTGGGACTTTGTGGCGAGAACCGGGAAGCGGGAGAAAATGACATTCCGCACCGTGCGCGGGCGGCCTCCGCTGTAGGCATCTCCGCTTT